>JBEKRU010000066.1:0-32397 GCA_049518435.1 Occallatibacter sp.
GTGCAACACTGGATCGTTGAGCGATTGGAAATCGAAGTTCCCGTCTCTAAGAAAGCTGCTTCGGCAATTCAAGAAATGACCGGGTCCAAATAAATGCCAGACGTAACCTTCACAGTCGATGGAAAGAAGCTGACGGCTCCCGCGGGGACGCTGCTCATCGAAGCCTGCCGCAAGTCCGGCATCGAGATCCCAGCCTTCTGCTACTACCCCGGTCTCAGCCTGCAGGCAGCCTGCCGCATGTGTGTTGTGCGCCAGGAGAAAGTGCCCAAGCTGCAAACCGCCTGCACCACCACCGTCGCCGAGGGCCAGGTCTTCGTAACCGAGTCGGCGGAAATTGCGCAAGCCCGCAAAGCCACCATTGAATTGCTCCTCGGCAATCACCCTCTCGACTGCCCCGTCTGCGATGCAGGGGGCGAGTGCGAACTGCAGGATATGACATTCAAGTACGGGGCTGGCGAGAGCCTCTATGCCGAAGCCAAGCAGCACCGCGAAGAGCAGCAATGGTCCCCGGCCGTCTTCTACGACCGTCCGCGCTGCATTCTTTGTTACCGGTGCGTGCGCATGTGCGGCGAAGGCATGGATGTATGGGCTCTCGGCGTGCAGAATCGCGGCGTCAGTTCCGTCATCGCACCCAATGAGGGCGACCATCTCGACTGCGAGCAATGCGGCATGTGCATCGATGTCTGCCCTGTCGGCGCGCTCACCAGCGGCAGCTATCGCTACAAAACGCGCCCCTGGGAAATGAACCACGTCTCCACCGTCTGCACGCATTGTGCGGACGGTTGCAAAGTCACACTCGGCGTTCGCCAGGTAAACGACGGCTCCGCCATCGTCCGTGCCGACAATCGCGACAAGAGCGGCATCAACGGCGACTTCCTCTGCGCCAAGGGCCGCTTCGGCTTCGACTTCGTTGAGAGTCCCGAGCGCCTTTCTAAGCCTCTGATCCGCAATGCCCAGGGCAAGCTTGAACCCGCCACCTGGGAACAGGCCTTCCGCGTCGCAGCCACGCGCCTGAAAGAGATTCGCGATACAAAAGGCGGCGCGTCGATCGGCGTCATCGGCTCCAATCAGACCACCAACGAAGAGAACTACCTGCTGCAAAAGTTTGCCCGAACGGTCCTCCATGCCAACAACATTGATCACGAGCGGAACACGGACTATGTGGCCTTTGCTCGCGCCCTCGCCGGACACAAGGACAAGACCGCGGGCCTCCGCGACATTGCAGCGGCGTCCGCCATCCTGCTGATTGGCGGCAATCCAACTGACGAGCATCCGCTGCTTGCGTGGGAGCTGCGCACCAACGTTCGCCTCAACCGCGCGCGCCTTTACATTGCCAACACCAAGTCCATCAAGCTGGAGCGTCAGGCGAAGGCCTCCCATCTCCTCGCGTCCGATGGCTATGAGACACTCCCGGCGCTTCTCGAAGCAGGCGAATCTGAATTCAGCAAAGCAATCCTCGCGGAAGAATCGCTCGTCGTCATTTTTGGCCAGGAATATCGAGGCAAGGCAGTCGAATCGCTCGTCGCCTGGGGCATCAAGCGCGCCAATGTCCGCTTCGCCTACCTCGGTGACCACTCCAACTCCCGTGGCGCAGCCGATATGGGCCTCTTCCCAGACCTGCTGCCCGGTTATCTGCCCGTCTCAACCCCCGGCGCATTCGCGGAGTATCCCGGCCTGCCCGCGACACCCGGCATGGATGTTCGCGAGATGTGCGATGCGGCTGGCCAAGGCCACCTCGGCGCATTACTCGTGGTCGGTGCCAATCCGGTACACAATCTGGGTTTGATCAATTCCAATCCGTTCAAGAACACTTTCATCATCGTTCAGGATATCTTCCTCACCGAGACTGCAGCCCTTGCCGACGTCGTCTTTCCTTCGGCCAGTCTCTACGAGAAAACCGGCACAATCACTAACACTTTCGGCGATGTGCAACTGGCGAAGAAAGCAGCAGACCGTGCCGGCGTCAAACCCGACTTCGAAATCCTGGTGCGCCTCGCCGGCAGCATGGGTGTCGACGTGAAGACACTCGTGCCGTTTGGCAAGGCCGGCCTGACCGCCGATCTGGGCCAATCGCGCGGCGCGCAATCCGGCGAAGCAGACCGCCATTCCGTCTGGCTCGCGGCCAACAATCTTGAGCCCAAGCTAAGCCCCTTCGATCCACTTGCAGTACTCGACGAAATCGAACGGCTGGTGCCCGGCTACACACTCGACCGGCTCAATCTTTTTGGCGGTAACGATGTGCGAACCGAGCCCGGCTTCGTGCCTGTTTCAGAAGTTGCCGAAGCCCGTCCCGGTTTCGTGGAACCTGCGCACGACGGTCTGTTTACCTCAGGAACGCTGGGTCGCTATAGCCCGGCACTCAAAGAATTGGAACTGCACCAGGCGGCGGAGTTGCAAGAATCCGCGGCTGACTAGCAGTCAGAACACAATACACTTCAGAAACGTAATCGAGGCAAAAGGCAAGTGACGATCTTAGAATTCTTTCTGTGGAGCCTGCTCAAAGTAGCCGTAGTTACGGTGGTGCTCCTGATTAGCGTCGCCTACACCGTGCTCCTTGAACGAAAGCTTGTAGGCCGCATTCAGAACCGCTGGGGACCCAGCCGCGTTGGTCCCTTCGGATTGCTGCAGCCTTTGGTCGACGGTGCGAAGCTCTTCATCAAAGAAGACCTCATCCCCACCGCAGTTTACCGGCCCCTTTATCTCCTCGCGCCGATCATCGCGTTGGGTTGCGCGCTTATCTCCATCGGCGTGGTTCCATTCGGCGAGCCAAACGTCGGCCCCAAAGGCATGCACCTGTTTGAAATTGCCGATGTCAACATCGGCTTGCTCGTCATCCTCGGCATTACATCCATCGGCGTCTATGGCATTGCGCTGGCCGGCTGGTCGTCCAACAATAAGTATTCGCTGCTCGGTTCTCTTCGATCTTCCGCCCAGTTAATCAGCTATGAGTTGGCTCTCGGCCTCTCGCTGGTGGGCGTTGTTATGCGCGCCGGCTCGCTAAATCTGCGTGTCATCGTCGAGAGCCAGGCAGCCAAAGGCATCGCCACTTGGAACATCTTTGGCGGCTTCCAGTTTCTCGCCTTTTTCATCTACCTCATGGCAGCCTACGCCGAAACAAACCGCTCGCCGTTCGATCTACCCGAAGCCGAAAGCGAGCTCACCGCCGGTTATCACACCGAGTACAGTTCAATGAAGTTTGCCATGTTCTTTATGGCCGAATACGCCAACATGATCACGGTTGGCTGCGTGGCCACGCTGCTGTTCCTGGGCGGTTGGACGAGTCCGCTTGGCGAACTAATGCCCACGCCCCAAAATGTCTTCGCCCACGCACTCTTCCCCATCTTCTGGTTCGTGCTCAAGGTCTTCAGTTTCCTTTTTCTTTATGTATGGGTGCGCGGAACGCTGCCCCGCTTCCGCTATGACCAGTTGATGAACTTCGGCTGGCGCGTCCTCATGCCTCTCGCGATCTTGAACATCGTGGCAACTAGCTTGTGGCTTGCTTATCGCGGATAGGAGACGCCAGCAGCGCGCCCCAGTTCAGCCCGGAGCCAAACGCGGAGAAGACCAGCGGACCGCTGATCGTCGCAGTCTGCTTGGCGTACCACTCATCGGCAGCGATCAACAATGATGCCGATGAAGTATTTCCATAGCGGTCGATGTTCGTATAGAAGCGTTCCCGCGGCGCCTTGAGTGTTGATGCGACGCGCGTAATCAGGTTCAGGTTTGCCTGATGCAGCAGGAACACCTCAACATCCGAAACAGAAATCTGGTTGCGCGCAAGCAATTCATGAATGGCCCTCGGCATCTTGCGCGAAGCCTGCATGATCACCGCCTGTCCATCCATTGAAAACTTCCCGTCCTGAACAAACAGCGTCTCCGCCGAAGCTCCATCCGTAAACAGGCATGAGTCCGCAATGCGCGCGAAGCCGCTCTCGGCATCCACCAGCGCCGCACCCGCGCCGTCCCCAAACAGGATCGCCGAATTCTTGTTCTCAGGATCGAGCGTAATTCGCCGAGACATGATTTCCGCGCCCACTACCAACACCGGTCCTGCATTCGGCGCGAGTTGCGCGGCCAGAATCAAACCGATCAAAGAGCCTGCGGATGAGACGGGAATATCGAGAGCCGGTGTGGACGAAAGACCTAGCCCGGACGCAACCTCGCAGGCCGGTCCCGGGCAAAAGCGGTCGCTCGACCCGCTTGCCACCAGGATCATGCCCAGATCCGCTGCTGTTGCTCCAGCCTTTTCCAGGCAATCGCGCGCCGCCAGCAGTCCGATTCCGGCCACCGTATCTGAATTGTCCGCATAGCGCCGCTCCGCAATTCCGGAAACTTCCAGAATCCACTCTGGAAGCGCATTCACCAGCGGAGCTATCTCTTCATTACTCACGCGGCGCTCGGGTAGCCACGATCCAAAGGCCCGCAGATAAGCCATCCGCTATGCCTTGGACGCGAGGTAAGCGCTGACCTTGCTAATCGTGTCAAACTTGCGCGCAGACAAGTCTGAATCCGGAATGCTCACGCCAAACTCCTCTTCCAGCCCCGCAACAAAATCGGTGAGAGCGAATGAGTCCAGCAGCCCCGAGACGAACAGCGACTCGTCCACACCAGGACTGATCTCTTTGCCGGTGACTTGTCGAAGAACTTTAAGGATTCGTGCCTGTTGGTCCATTGACCACTCCTTGTGCCGTTTCTGCGCCGCTCCGGTCTTTTCCCTTGTACGCTTGATAGCCGGTCATTAAGTCGGCCACTAGCGCATCTGCCAATGCCCGGTAACCCTCGCCGGTAAAATGCGTGTGGTCTGGCTGCGCCCAGCCCGCATAAACAAATTCCTGCATGGCGCCGAGGCCACCCATCCGCTCGCGCTGGTCCCAGTACGCGCATCCATGCGTCCTGCAAACCGAGCGTTGCGCTCGAACAATCTTGTCTGTTCCCGCAAAAGGATGCCACGCGCGATGCTGGGCAATCGACCTGTCCGATGGGCCCACCACCAGGATCGACGACTCCGGCACATACCCATGGATCGTGTCTATGATCGAAGCAAACGCCTGCTGATAGCTCTCCTCGTCCCATGCAGAGCTCGCCGCCTCATTGGTTCCGTAGGCCAGCACGATAAGAGCCGGAGAATTGTCCTTCAGATAGCGCGAGAAAAGCGTCTGATCCCACTTCAGAATGAGAGGCGCTTCGGCTCCGTTAATGCCAATCGATTCCCACGTAACTCCCGGCTGCGTAGCAACCCAGCCCAGCAGGCTGACAGGCGCGCTCTCTTCCGTCGTAACTTCAAAATGATGGTCGCCTTCCGGGCAGAGATAACTGAACGTGCCCGGTCCCGCTTCCGGCGCATCTGTTTCAATTTCGACAGGCAATCCGCCATTGTCCGTAAACTGCAGCCGGCCCCCTCCAGGCTGTTGCAAATACTCGAGCTCAAGCGTGGTGCACGGTGCATCCAGAGTCACCCATTCCCCCGCACGCTCCGTTGAAATGCTGATACCACCCAGACCAGTCTGCCCGTTGCCGAGCTGAAGGAACTTGTTCCCCTGCGTCTTCCATCCCGTCGACTGCGACCGGTTCGAGCCCAGAATCCTGTAACCCGCAAACGGATGCCCGGCATACGAATACCCGATTCCCCCATTGCCAAATTGTTCCTGGAAGACACGCCGCGCCTCGCCCGTAAACATGTCTGCCGCGGTATGCGAGTCGCCAAACTGCAGCACCCGCACGGTGTCTGTGTGCGCCCCTCCATCCTTCAGCGCGGCTTCGTGGGAGGCTAGCTGCGCATAAAACCCATCAAGGGCCGAACTGTAGGCAATTGGCTTCTCTGCCGGCTCCTTCAGACGCGTTCCAATCTCTTCGATTAATGCTGCCTTGTGTGCAGAATCAAGGCGCGCTCCCGCAAGGTAGCGAACCCGAGCGTGTGCACGGGAACGGATCGACTTTCCTGTCGCAGCCTTTCCTTTTTGGGCCGGCGCCTTCCTGTAACCCTTCGCGCCCGTTGAAGCTGACGAGGCCGCGTGATGCTTCTTCTTAGTGGAAGTCGTTCCAGGCAGTCTAGCGGCCGACACCATCAGCATCAGACTTGTCACTAGAAAGCACACCATGCGCAGCGAAGGACGCGACATCATTACATCCTGGCCTTCTTGCCGGCGTGCTTTGTGGCATGTTTGGATTCTGGGATGGACTTGGTTGCCTCGGCCTTGAGTGAGTCTGCGGGATTTACGGCCGGCACGCCAATTCCGTGTTGCATCTTCCATCGATTGTATCCCAGCCCCAGTTGTTCAACGAACAGCCCCGCTACGATGCCGGCTCCCTGCGGCGTGGGATGCAGAAAATCCGCAGTAACAAGCCGCGGGCTGGCCACATACCAGCGCGCCATGGTGCCATCGCCTCCCATCGCATCGTACGTGTCAAAAAAAGCACAGTGCGTTTCTGCCGCCACTTCGCGCTGAATGGCAACAATCTCAGGAATGGTGGACATCGTCTCAATCTCATTCATTCCGGCGCGCTCTCCGCGATCCATGGGGCTCATCACCAAAATTGGCACACCCGGAGCAGCGGCGCGAATGCGCTGAATCGCCAACCGCAACTCTGCCGCATAGCCCTTATGCACAAAGGTGGCAAAGCTGCTCTCGTTGGAGCCGTAGTTGACCACCACCAGCGCCGGCGCCGCGCGGTCGAGCTCCTGCTTCCACAAACCGGGTTGCAGCACCCGCGCCAATACGGAAGTGGTTGCGCCGTTCAGCCCAAGGCTATCGTAGAGCAGCCCGCTCGTTCCGCGGCGAAAGTCCGCCCCAAATAGCGTCACCGTTCCCAAAGTGGGGCGGATGGAGACCGTCTTGGTACCGGGAGGCAGCTCTACCTGGACCGAGCGGGCCTCCTGCGTCTCGGAGCTGGTCGGCTGTTCCACAAGCTTTTGGTCGTCCGCCTCCACAGCAAACGTGCCCCCACCGGGTTTAGCCAGGTACTCCACATCCACGACCGTCTGTTGCGATTCGGTCAGGCGGAATCTACTCCACGCACCCGCCTGTCCTTCGAAGGCCGCTCCGCCAAGCCCGTAGATTCCCTCGCGCATCAGTCCTACGCCGGTTCGCATCTTCCAGCCATGGTCGCTGATCTCCACCCCGCGGTGTCCATACCACGCCCACGGCTTGGCAACCAGTGTGTACCCCCGCCCCGCGTCGCCAAACCGGCGCTGGAGCTGGGCCCGCACATCGCCGGTAATCAAATCGGCGGTCGTCGGCGAATCCCCATAATGCAGGATTGTGACCACGCCGTTCTCCTTGCCCTGCTCCAGCTTCCACAGCGCCGCGAAAAAGGGGTCAAGGCTATTGGAATCGTCTGCGAAAACAGCCGAAATCTGCGGTAGTTTCCCATTTCCGTTTGATTGCGGCGCTGCCTTTCTCGCAACCGCGGGCGCAGGCGGCTGTGGCCAACGGAGCCTGAAAGTCTCAGCGAAGATCGCCAGGGAAAACCCTTTGCCATGATCGACCACATAACGCCACCCCGCCAGCGCTCCGATCATCACAACCACCGCCAGCGCCATTTTGAACGGAAAGCGCGGCCCTCCATCCGTCGGCGCGAGACTCGGCGGTTCGGCAGCGTGTTCGGAGAGGTCAAAAATTGCCATAGACAAAGGGGGCCGACCCACGCCCTGCCAGCGTTTGAATCAGTAAAATCAACCCGGCCATCGCCAGCCCCTGGACCCAGAACGGGGTCCGACCGGCCACTCCAGCCGAAAGTTCAAACCAGCGCAGCGGGAAGCAATGAATAATCGCCGCAATCAAAAGCACACCCAGCACCAGCGGCGTCAAATTGTCCGCCCCCCAAGTCATCGCCCCCAGGCTGCGCAGAACGCTCAGCGCGTTTTCAAGCGAACTGGCGCGGAAGAATATCCACGTAAAGCAAACAAAGTGGAAGGTCAGCAGGCCCCCGAGCAACTTCGCCCACCAGTGCGGGGAAGGCAGCTTGCGGAACATCTTCCACGCAAACACCACGCCCAGTCCCAATCCATGCAATACGCCCCAAATCAGAAAGTTCCAGGAGATTCCGTGCCACAACCCGCCTAGCGTGAACGTGATCAGAAACGCGTAACTGTACGAGAGCAGTGGATGCTTCCGGCGCTTGGGAAGCACATCAAACACGTAATCGCGCAGCCAATTGGAAAAGGTGATGTGCCAACGCCGCCAGAAATCAGCCAGGTTTACCGAAAGATAAGGCTGGCGGAAGTTCTCCGGAAGTTGAATCCCAAGCAACAGCGCCGCCCCCATCGCAATGTCTGTGTAGCCAGAAAAGTCGAAAAATAACTGCATCGCATAGCCGTAAACACCCACCAGCGTCTCCACGCTCGAGTAAAGCGCCGGCGTATCGAAAACGCGACCCACCAGGTTATTGGCCAGGTAATCAGCAATCAGCAGCTTTTTTACCAAACCCATCCCGATCAGCAGCAGAGCGCGCCCGCCATCCTCAGTCGTCAAGGCAAACGGACGAAAAAGCTGCTCCAACAGCCTCTCCTGCCTCGGAATTGGACCTGCTGTCATGGAGGGAAAAAACAACGCCGCCCCCAGGTAAGCCAGATAACTCCTCGTTGGCTCCATCTCCCCAAAATAGAGATCGATGGTATAGCTAAGCGATTGAAAGCAATAGAAAGAGAGGCTCAGCGTGAAAAGCCATGCGAAGTGGTTTGCCGCCAGCAGCGGGACCAGTTTGAGTCCCACCATAAGCCCCAGGTTGACCGCCAGCGATATCCCGAGCAAAAGACGGCGGGTGCCGACCCGGCTCCACTTACCGAGTCCAAGCCCCACAAGAAAATCCGCCGAGGCTGCGAGCGGCAGCGCAAGGTAGGCCAGACTGAAGTGAGCCAGGAAGAACAGGTTTGCCAGCAGCAGCACCGCCAACTGCAGCCGGCGCGATCCGGCTGCAACCCAATAAAGCAGGCAAACCGCGCCCAAAAAGACAAAAAAAGGAGCTGTGCTGACCAGCATGGAGAATTCCAGACTATTCCGAGGCCCGGTCACAACCTGCCAGGCGCCACCGGTGATGACTTCATCGTGAAGCCTTGCATCCAATGCTAAATCGGTTGGGAGGCAAGAATATGAGACCGCGAACACAATTGATTAACGGCCGCAATTCCCGAACGAAGTTCCCGAAATCGGGAATTCGGCAAAACGTCGCCGACAGAATCCTTGACGGACGATACGCGCTCAGACTAGCATTCGAGGCTCAGGCGGATCTCCTCGACCACCCCTTGCTGATCCGGTCTTTTCTTGGGATTCCAGCCTTTCGAATTGGTCCCTCCAACCCGATTCTCCTCGTTTGCCTTCTTCCGGATTCATCCTCTATCTCTCAGAAAATGAATCGGTTACCAGAAAGGCTCGAAAATCTGCACCCAAGAACTCGGCGGAAATACCCGTTTGTTTCTCGCCAACCCCTTGGGAAAACAGTGTCGAGTTGGTAAAATGGCCGGATGGTGATTCGAAGGAAAACACGCAACACAAGCCTGAAGACTCCGCTTGGGATTTGTCTCATGGCGGGAGCTTCATCGGTTGTGCTGGCCGCAGTGGTGGTAACTCTCGCCACTCCGGCAGTGCAAGCGGATGCGCGGCTTCCCGGACCCGCATTCACCGCTCCTCCCAGCGCGCCAGTCTTGAGCGGAACTCCCGCTCAGCTTGCGCCCAGGAAAGCTGCAGGAGGCGTGAAGATTAATTTTCTTCGCGGCATCGCCTCCTGGTACGGCACCGTGCTCAATGGGCATCGGACCGCCAGCGGAGAGCGCTTTGACATGTATGCCATGACGGCTTGCCACCCCACCTTGCCATTCGGCTCGCAGGTGCGGGTGACTGACCTCAATACAAAGAAGTCCGTTGTGGTGCGCATCAACGATCGCGGCATCCTTTCTGAGGGGCGGATCATCGACCTCTCGTACGCTGCCGCAAAAGAACTGAACATCACCAAGGCCGGTCTCGCCCCAGTTGCACTTGAGGTCATCACGCTGGGACGGAACCGCAAGAAACAATAGTTTCACTGGAACAGGTAAGCGACGGCCGGCCTTCGAGCCGGCCGTTTCGTTTGCAATCCGCTCCGGATCCTCTCCGAAAATTGAATTTTTGACTGCCTGCGATTGCAAGGCTATCCGTCACCGGCCTTTCACCCCGTCCGCGTGATATTCTTGGCTTTCTTGGCAGCCTCATCGGGCTCCGCCTCGCGGACTCGCGCATGGAGTTTTGGGCTCCTTGCACTGGGCGAAATTCGGATGTGGATGTAGCAAGATCGCGGAGAATGCTCATGCGGGAGAAAACAAGGTTTTTGCAGTTTTCAGGCAAGGCCGGCATTGAACACCTTAAGTTTCTGAACCTATTCCGAGCAGCGTAATGCACCTGATCATTTTTTTCGTGTTCGCCGGACTTTGCCTGGCCGGAGCCGTTAATCTCCTGCTCCAGAGCCATCCCATCAACAGTGCCCTCTCACTGATTGTTGTGATGGTTTCGCTGGCGGTCCTCTACCTGTTGCTGGGCGCTGAGTTCCTTGCCGCCGCGCAGGTCATTGTCTATGCCGGGGCAATCATGGTGCTCTTCACCTTCGTGGTCATGCTGCTGAATGCCGGCCGCGAAGAGCGCACCATGGGCAGCCGCACCTGGCGCGCCGTCGGCTTCCCTTCTTCAGCAGTCATCCTCGGAGTTCTCGCCACAATCATCCTTAAGGCGCAAGGTCTGGGCACAGCTAATTTGAACCAGGGCATCACCTCTACCGAAGATCTAAGCAAGGTGCTTTTCACTGAACTGCTTTTGCCCTTCGAAGTCACTTCAGTCCTCATCCTGATTGCGATCCTCGGAGCAGTCGCGCTCGCCCGCCACGGCAGCGGCGATCCGCACGGAATCGAAGTCCCCCAGCAGAACCGGGACCAGCAGAACCGGGAAAGGACGGCGGCCAAGTGAGTTCCTTTTCTCAGGAAATCCCCCTATCCTGGTATCTGCTGCTGAGCGCGCTGCTGTTCACGCTAGGCATTATCGGCTTTCTAATCAAGCGCAATCTAATCACCATGTTCATGTCAATTGAGCTCATGCTCAACGGCGTCAACCTGTCCTTCGTCACCTTCGCCCACCAGTGGCACGCGGTGAAGGGCCAGATATTTGTCTTCTTTGTGATGATGGTGGCCGCAGCCGAAGCAGCCGTGGGTCTCGCCATCATCATTGCTGTTTTCCGCGCGCTCGCAACCCTGGCCGTCGACCGCAACGACATGATGAAACTATGAACGGACCTCTCCATCTCTGGCTGATTCCGCTGCTGCCTCTCGCGGGATTTCTGATCAACGGGCTGCTCGGCAGGCGCCTGCCGAGGTTCCTTGTGACGACGGTTGCATTGCTGGCTCCATTGGGCGCGTTTCTCATTTTGTTGAGCGCGGTTTCAGTAACCCTGGCGCGTCCGATGATGGATCCGTGCCGCGGCTGCTCGGTTCAAACCTGGCCTTATTTCCTGCCCTACGTCGAAACCTTCGGCACCTGGCTCAACATCGGCACCCTTCACATCGACTTCAGCTTCGTCCTCGACCAGCTATCGATGGTCATGCTCCTCGTCGTCACCGGCGTAGGCTTCCTCATCCACATCTACTCCGTCGGCTACATGAAGGAAGACGCAGGCTACGCGCGCTACTTCAGTTATCTCAATCTCTTCCTCTTCTTCATGACCACCCTGGTCCTCGCCGGCAACGCCCTCGTCATGTTCGTCGGCTGGGAAGGCGTCGGTCTCGCCTCGTACTTGCTGATCGGTTTCTGGTTCACCAAGCATTCAGCCGTCGAAGCCGGGAAAAAAGCTTTCATCGTCAACAGAATCGGCGACGTTGGCTTCCTAATCGGCATGTTTCTGCTGCTGGCCAACTTCGGCACCCTCACCTTCACTGAAATCTCCGCCAAACTCGCCGCCAATCCCGCATGGACCGGCGGCGTACTCACCGCAACCGCCCTCTGCCTGCTCCTCGGCGCCACCGGCAAATCCGCGCAGCTACCCCTCTACATCTGGCTGCCCGACGCCATGGAAGGCCCCACGCCCGTCTCCGCGCTCATCCACGCCGCCACCATGGTCACCGCCGGCGTCTACATGATCGCCCGCACGCATGTCCTCTTCGATCACGCCCCCTTCGCGCTCAGCACGGTCGCCGTCATCGGCGCAGCCACGGCGTTCTTCGCCGCCACCATCGCCCTGGTCCAGACCGACATCAAGCGCGTCCTCGCCTACTCCACCATCTCGCAACTCGGCTACATGTTCCTCGGCTGCGGCGTCGCAGCTTACTCCGCCGCCATCTTCCACCTAATGACCCATGCGTTTTTCAAAGCCCTGCTCTTCCTCGCGGCAGGCTCGGTGATCCACGGCCTCGGCGGCGAGCAGGACATGCGCAAAATGGGCGGCCTGCGCAAAAAGATGCCCATCACATTCTGGACCATGACCATGGGCGTCATCGCCATCTCCGGGTTCTGGCCCTTTGCAGGTTTCTTCTCCAAGGACGCAATCCTCTTCGCCGCCTTTCAGCAGGGCTCGCTGGGCAAGGTGCTTTATTTCGTCGGTCTCGTCACCGCCGGGCTCACCGCTTTCTACATGTTCCGTCTCTGGTATCTCACCTTTACGGGTGAAAGCCGCGATTCTCACGCGCACCCACATGAGAGCCCCTGGTCGATGCTCGGCCCACTCGTCATCCTCGCCGTACTCTCCATATGTGGCGGCTGGATCAGCGGCACATGGACAGGCGTGGGGCGCTTCGGCGCTTTCCTCGCTCCCGTGGTCGGCGAAACTGCGACAGATCCAGCCGGCGCTACTCTCGAAGTGATTCTCGCCGTCGTTGCAATCATGGTGGCCTTTCTTGGCTGGTTTATCGCTGAATGGCTCTACGGACAAAAGTCGGAGCACACTGAACAAATCGCCGCAGATATGCCCGGCCCCTACAAGCTCCTCACCAACAAGTACTACGTGGACGAGTTCTACGGCGCGACAGTCATCAAGCCGCTGATGGCCATCTCCACCTACCTGCTTGGCTGGTTCGTGGATAAAGCAATCCTCGGCGGCGCGGCCTGGCTTATCGGTGGTACAGCCACCTTTGCAGGAGCACTCCTGCAGCGCTGGCAATCCGGCAATCTTCGCTCGTACGCCGCGTGGCTCGCAGCCGGCGCAGCGGCCGTCCTGCTTTTCATCGTGCTGCCCTGGCAGACGGTGTTGCCGTCTTCATTCGACTTCATCTGGAAAGCAGCGGGGCACTGAGAATATGGACGCGATCAACCAATCGATTCTCACGTGGATCCTTCTAGCACCTCTAGCCGGTGCAGGCCTCGTCGCGCTTGTCCCCGACCGCGCCAAACTCCCCAACTGGATTGCCCTCCTGACGTCGCTTGTCGTATTCGGCCTTACCCTCCATCTCCCGGCTCATTTTGCGTATGGCCAGAACGGCTTCCAATTTCAGACCAACCTCCCCTGGATTGACAATCCAGCCATCTTCTACCACGTCGGCATCGATGGCCTCAGCCTTTGGCTCGTGGTCCTCACCGGCCTGCTCGCGCCCATCGGCGTACTCGCCAGTTGGAACGCCATCACCGAGCGCCGCAAAATCTACTTCGCGCTCTTCCTGGTTCAGCAGACCGCCATGTTCGGCGTCTTCATCTCCCTAGACCTGATGCTCTATTACGGGTTCTGGGAGCTTTCGCTGGTCCCCATGGCCATCCTCATCGCCATGTATGGCCGCAAAGACGGCCCCAAAGCCGCCCTCAAATTCTTCCTCTTCACTTTCATCCCCTCGGCTCCGCTGCTGGTTGCCATCCTCTGGCTCTACGCCCGGACCGGTACGTTCGACTTCCACACCCTCCAGATACTTCTCGCCCAGGGATCTTTCCCCGCCGGCCCTATGTGCTGGGCCGCCTTCGCATTCCTCTTCGCCTTCGCCGTCAAAGTCCCCGTCTTCCCACTGCACGGCTGGCTCGCCGATACTTACTCGGAAGCCCCAGTCGCCCTCGCCATGGTCGTCGCCGGCAAGCTCGGCCTGTATTCCATGCTGCGCTTCCACATCGGTCTCTTCCCTGTCCAGGCCGGCAAACTCGCTCCTTACCTGATCGCCCTCGCCGTCATCGGCATTCTCTATGGCGCCTGTCTGGCCCTCGCGCAACGCGACTTCTGGCGACTCCTCGCATTTGCCGCGCTCAGCCATCTCAGCTTGATCGTCCTCGGCATCTACGGACTCACCTTCACCGGCTCCGCAGGGGCCATCTATCAGATCCTCAATCACTCAGTGATTGACGCAGCGCTGTTTGTTCTCCTCGGCGCACTCTACGATCGTTACGCAACCAGTCAGATCAGCGCATACGGCGGCCTGGCAAGCAATCTCCCGCGGACGGCAACGCTCTTCGTTATCACCTCTCTGGCCATGGTCGGGTTGCCCCTGCTGAATAGCTTTGTGGGCGAGTTCCTGGTCCTCTCCAGCACCTTTATCGGCGTCAGCCGCAGTTGGGCTGTCTGGGCTTCTCTCGGAGTCATTCTCGGCGCAACCTACATGCTCTGGCTGGTTCAGCGGATCTTCTACGGCCCTAAGAGCGAAATGGCCACATCGAAGCCAGCGCCCGATCTTCGCATTGGCGAACTCGCCGTATTGTGTCCGCTAGCCTTGCTGATGCTCGTCATGGGCGTCGCTCCGTCGCTCTGGCTTCATGCCATCGAACAGGCCGCGCACCCCCCGCAGACAAGGGCCACCACTGGCTTGCCTCCAGGGACCATCCGCTCCACGTTCGCCGTGAGCATCTCGTCCGTGGAGGTGCAGCGGTGAATCTTCTCTTAGCCCTCCTCCTCGATCACAAGGATCTTTTCCGCATCCTCCCCGAAGTCATTCTTACGCTTACCGGCGTCGCCGTCATGCTGATCGATGCTACGCTCCCGTTCGGCGTCCCGCGCCGTCCTCTCGGCTGGGTGGCTGCCATTGGCACCACTCTCGCTCTTTGGTCGAGTCTCTTGCAGCTTTCACTACCCCAGGGAACCGGCTTTTACACCACGATTGAAACCAGCGCCTTCACCATCTTCTTCCACGTCCTCATCTGCGGCATCGTGCTGGTCGCCCTGTTGCTTTCGCTCGACACCCTGCCCGAGGACAGCCATCATCAGGGCGAGTATTACGCTCTCATTGCCTTCGGTGCGGTCGGCATGTGCCTCCTCACCGCCGCTGTCGAACTGCTTCTCGTCTTCGTCGCCCTTGAAATTTCATCCATCGCCACCTACGTCCTCGCGGGATATCGCAAGGCCACCGGTCGCGGCCCTGAAGCCGCCATCAAGTACTTCCTCCTCGGCTCCTTTGCCACCGCTTTTCTGCTCTACGGCATAGCGCTGATCTTCGGCGCCACCGGAACCACCCAGATTTACGAGATCGCCCGCCTCGCCCCCTCCGCCACCAACCACTCGCTGGTTCTGGCCGCTGCGGCTCTCATGCTGGTCGGCATTCTCTTTAAAGTCTCCGCAGCCCCATTCCACGTCTGGACGCCTGACGTCTACGAGGGCGCACCCGGGCCCGTCGTCGCGCTCATGTCCACCGCTCCCAAGGCCGCTGCTTTCGCCGTACTGTTGCGCCTGGTCTTTGAGCTTTTCCCGTCCTTGCACTCTATCTGGACCCCGCTCCTGTGGGCGGTCGCCGTCCTCTCCATGACCGTCGGTAACCTGGCGGCTCTGCGGCAACAAAACGTCAAGCGCATGCTGGCTTACTCGTCGATCGCCCACGCCGGATATCTGCTCGCAGCCTTCGCCGGGTTCGGGACCAGCGGCATTGCCGCCGCCAGCTTTTACATCGCGGCTTACGCAGCCATGAATGTTGGCATCTTCGCCGTCATCACCCTGGTCAGCGGATACGACGAAGAACTTCCCTTCATTCAGGACTTTCGCGGTCTCATTTACCGCGCGCCGATTCTCGGAAGCGTGTTGATATTCTTCCTCATCTCGCTAACCGGCATTCCATTCACCGGCGGCTTCTTCGGCAAGTTCTATTCGTTCTCGGTAGCGATTGAAGGCGGCGCTGTTTGGCTGGCCATCATCGGTCTGCTTAACTCCGGCTTGGCAGCGGCCTACTACCTCCGCCTCGCCTTGGTCGCCGTGCAGCGTCCAGAAAACCGGGATGGCGAACCAGCCGCTTCCAAGCCCCATGTCGGGGCTGCGGTATTCGCGGCCCTTGTCTTCGCTGTTGTAGTCACGCTGATCCTGGGAATTGTCCCCGGAGAGGTACTCCGCGCTGCCGAAGCCGGAGCGCACACCCTGCAAGCTCCACCCGCGCAAACCATCGCGCCTCTCGATGACGCCACGACTCCTCCAATGCGCTGATGATGTTGTGCAGGTATTTTTCAGCTCTTTACGATTCCATCAGGGTTCTATAGAAGTTAGCCGTCCGTCCGAGCACCCGCTCATCCACAAAGTGCTCAAGAACCCAGGCACGCGCCGCACGCCCCATCCGCCACCGCAGATCCCCATCCCGCAGCAACCGCACCACTGCCTCGCTGATCGCTTCCGGATATCCAGGCGGAATCAGCAGGCCGGTAACCTCCGGCACCACCGAGTCCCGCGACCCGGTTGCGGTCGTCGTGACTACAGGAATACCCGTCGCCGCAGCCTCCAGAACCACGTTCGGGAACCCCTCCCGCCACGTGGGCAATACCATCACATCCATGGCCCGGTAATACGGAGCCGTATCGTTCACAAAACCAGTCATGTGAATCCGCGGATGCGCCTTGATCCGCTCTTTCAAATCTTCGCTCAACGCATCTTCTGATTCATCAAACCATCCAACAAGCAGCAACCGGGCGTTTGGCTTTGCTGCAACAATAGCCTCAAACGCCTCGATCAGTTCCGGCACTCCCTTGTCGCGTGTCAATCGCCCAACGAAACCCACCACCACCGCCTCAGGTGATAGCCCCAGACTCGGCCCCAACTCATTGGGCCCCGGTTTGAACCGCTGAACGTCGACACCGTTGCTGCTACCCGATCCCAGCAGGCGCAGCTTGGCATCCGACGAAACACCTAGCGCGAGCGCCTCCGCACGCAAGCTCACGCTATTACACAAGACCACATCCGCACAGGCCGCAGCCAGTCGCTCCGACATCAACAGCAGCTGCCGTTTCCATCCCCTGCTTCTTTCCAGTTTGAGCCCCCTCAACATATAAACCCGCCGCGGTACGCCAGCAGTCCTGGCAGCAAGCGTGCCCAGGAGCCCTGCTTTCGGCGTGCTGAATTCGGTCATGTCCGGCTTGACTCGACGAAGAAGCATCCAAAGTCGCACCAGAGTCACAACATCCGCCATAACGGCTATCCCGCGGCTTATTGGGATTGAAATCGCTTCGACACCTTCCATCTTCGCGATGCGATTTGACAACTCCCCTGGACTCGAAACCAGCGTGACCTGGAAGCCCTCCTCCCGCAGCGATCGCAGATGCCCCGTAAGTGTCAGGCAGGTCTGCGGATGCGAGATGCCGACAACGATCTTGAGCGTCGGCCTCCGCACAGGGAGCGGAGCAGCTATTTGAACTTCTTCCGTAACAAGCATGGCGGGATCTGAATCCTTGGCTTACTCGAATTCAATTAAGGGAATTAAAGGAACTGTACCATCCCAGGACACAATACGGTGTGAGCCGAAACACGCTCCATTTGGATACTTTCCCCTTATCCTTTGAACTCGCGGTAAACCTATGACCGAACGTCCCAGGATTCTGTTGTTGATCCCGCATCTTGGAGGCGGTGGCGCGGAACAAGTCACAGCTCTGCTCGCGGGAGGTCTCTCTCGCAAAAAATATGAGCTTCACCTGGCGCTGGTCACACAAGACATTCAGGGGACGAAAGGCTTGCCCGCGGGGGTAAGAATCCACGCGTTGGGCGCACGCCGGGTTCGTTGGGCAACCTTCAAGCTACTGCGGCTGGTTCACCGGCTCAAACCAGACCTGGTGCTTTCCTCCATGGCGCACCTGAATTTTATGGTCCTGTTTTTGCGCCCTTTCATTTCTCTAAAGACCCGTATTTGCGTGCGCCAGAATGCAACCGCCTCCGCTGCGTTGGCCTCCGATCCGCATCGCTGCTTGACCCGCTTGCTTTATCGCTTCCTCTATCGCAGAGCCGATCGAGTCATCTGCCAGACTCCCGCGATGGCCAAGGATCTAAGGGACGAAGTCAGGCTTCCGGAGAAGCAACTAACTGTATTGGCGAATCCCGTGAACGTGGATGGCTTGCGCGCAATGTCTCAGAGGTCTTCGCAATCAGAGGCTGTTTCCGCACCCATCCGTTTGCTCGCGGTGGGGAGACTCGCACACGAGAAGGGCTTTGACCTTCTTTTGCATGCCCTTGTCACCGTGCGGGAAGCGCAGCCGGGAGTCCAGCTCCTGATCGCGGGAGACGGCCCTGAAAAATCCGCGTTGAAGGTTCTGTGTTCCGATTTGGGGCTAGGGTCAGCTGTCTTTTTTCTGGGACATGTCGACCGCCCATGCACATGGTTTCCCCAGGCGACACTGTTCGTGCTCCCTTCGCGGCACGATGCAATGCCGAATGCACTGCTCGAAGCCGCCGCCTGCGGTTTGCCCGTTGTGGCCACGCCCGCATCGCAGGGCCTGGTCGACCTGCTGCGGAATCAACCAGGTGTTTGGTTGGCTGATACGGTCAACGAGCTTGCGCTGTCCGGCGCTTTGCTTCGCGCCCTCGGCACACTGAGCCCCGGCCAAAGGTTCCCACATCCTTTCATCGATCAATTCAAGCTTCAACACGCCATCGACGCATACGAAGACCTGATCGATGCCACTCTTGACGAGGGTAAGCTGTGAACCACATCGCCTTCGTTATTCCCGGCCTCGACCGGATTGGCGGCGCCGAGCGCCAGGTCATCCTGCTCGCCAAGGGCCTTGAGAAGCGCGGTTGGCGCGTCAGCGTCGTCGCTCTCTCGGGCACTGGCGGCGATGCCGCTGCAGACCTCACCGCCGTCGGCATCACTTTTCTAACTCTGCAAATGCGCAAGGGCCTCGCCGACGCGCGCGGCTGGATTCGCTTCCACCATTGGCTCAGGCAACAAGCGCCGGATGTCGTCCATGCACACCTGCCCCACGCCGCCTGGTTGGCGCGCTGGTCGAGATTGGCCGCGCCGGTGCGCGTCGTCATCGACACTCTCCATAGTTCTCACACCGGCACTTTTGGCCGAGGCATCGGTTATCGCCTAAGCGGCTGGCTTCCGGATGAAGTTACCGCGGTCAGCCACGCTGTTGCTGATTCTCATATGGCTTGCAAGATGGCTCAACAAATTACCGTGCTGCCGAATGGCGTCGATACCGATGCATGGCAACCTGATTCAGCGGTCCGTGCATCGCTTCGTCGCGACCTCTCGCTCCACGACAAATTCCTTTGGTTCGCCGCGGGACGTCTCGACCCCGTCAAGGACTATCCCACGCTCCTTTCGGCCATGGCGCAACTTCAGCCTGCGGCCCACCTGGTGATTGCCGGCGGCGGCCCGTGCGAACGCGAACTCCGCCAACAGTCAGCAGTTCTCGGACTCGAATCCCGAATCCGCTTTTTAGGCTTTGAATCCGATCTCCGTCGCTGGATGCAAGCCGCCGACGGATTCGTACTCTCGTCCCGCTGGGAAGGCCTGCCTATGGCGTTACTGGAAGCCGCAGCCTGCGAGCTACCCACTGTTGCTACCGATGTTCCCGGCACGCGCGAGGTGGTTGTCGCAGGGCACACCGGCTGGCTTGCTCCCCCTGGCCAACCGGCCGTTCTGGCCGAGGGCATGGAGAGCGTCATGCGTACATCGGTTGATGCGCGGAAAACCATGGGCCGGCATGCGCGACAACAAGTGTTGGAGCGTTTCAGCCTTGAGGCTGTGCTGGACCGTTGGGAAGCGCTCTATCGGCAACTCCTCCTACACCGTCCAAAACCAAGAAGTCATGGCAAATCGGTTTGAGCCTCCTCGGAGGCGCGTGACACGCAATCGCGGCGCAACCAGTCTCTTTTGAGCTTTGAAATCCGTACGCGCCCAAGCAAATATACGCCATAGAGCCGCTCAGCCAACTCGAGTTCCTTCAGCTGAGATTCCTTCAGAACCCTATCCACAGAGGTGAATTGCCCGGCCTGTTGAGAGATGAACCAATCAATCTGCTCCACCAGGTCGTCGGGGGCGGTATTACTGTGCACACAAATCGTCCACATTCCGCGCCGTTTCTCGATAGGCGCCCAAAGCTGTTGCGGAATCCAGGTCAGACCGCCCCGCGTGAAGGGTACCCGCGTAAACCCATCCGAAATTGCCCTGATCCCCTCATTCCTCAAGGCTAGCAAGGTCCCCTCGTCAAACCCGTGCCGCGGCGCAACCCAAATCCGCGGATCCAAACCATGACCGCGCAGAATCACAAGCCCCGCTCGAATCCACTGCTGCTGGGTTTCTTCAGGCACGCCCGCAAACTCTGAAATCCCATGCAAGGGCACCAGGCCCCGGCCCGTGCTGTCGCAGACATGTCGATAGCCATGCAGCCCGATCGTAGCTCCCGCGGCCTGCATCTCACGCATCCGGGACCAGAACTCCGCGGTAGGTGCTGCAACCTCCAACTCGGGGTCGCAGTTCTCCGGAACCACGGCAAGAATGGGCTGGATCCCGAATTCCTCAATCACCGGAAGAAAACGCCGAAACCGCTCCCACGCCATGGTCGGGCAGAGATCGTCGAATCGAAGAAGGTACTGCGCCTGCTCCGCAATCATTGCGCCACCACACGCGGAAGCAGCTTCGCAGTCCAATACCACAAGAAGAAAAACGTGCTTACCGCCCACAGTGAAGTCGCCAACGCTATGCCGGCCACCCCCATCCACCGCATCAGCACCAGATTCAGAACAACATCCAGCCCCAGGTTGATCAATCCGCAATAAAGAATCAGGTCGGTCCGCCGCATCGCCACAAGAAACCGATAGAACACTCGGCTGCAGACAAAGAAGGGTATTTGAATGGCATACATAGCCAGCACGGGGGCCACCACCCCTGTATCGCGCGTCCCGAAGACACCATGCTGGAAGGTGACCCGAATCAGCATCTGCGAACCGCCAATGAGCACCGCCGCCAACGGTACGGAGACCAGCGCGGTAATGCCAACCCAGACGCGAAGAGAGCTTCGGCATCCTGCCCAATCTTCGACCGCGATCATCCGGGAAAAATAAGGTGTGACAGCCGTCGAGATAGCCCCTGCCTGCAGCAACAGCACCACGCTCACAAATCGATTCGCATAAGCCAGCGCGGACACGCTTCCAGCCGGCAGCAGCGCCGCCATCAACTGGTCCACAAGCAGCCCACCCGAAGCCACCACGCTGCTAAGCAGGATTGGTCCGTATTGGTGCGCCACCTCGCGCGTCCCCTCGGTCATTCCATACCAGCGCAGCCGGAACCTGTATCCATGGGCGTCCATCATCCCCGCCACCACGAGCGCATGAACCAGCGCTCCCGCCACACTGGAGTAAACCACGGCCCAAATCCCCAGCCTTCCCCCAAAAAGCAAAGTTCCAGCCAGGATGGTTGCGGGAATCAAAACCGGGGCAAGTGCGGGCAATGCGAAACGGTCAAATGTGTTCAAAACAGCAGTGCAGTTTGTGGCCACTCCTGTAATCAGTACCAACGGCAGCAATGCGTAAAACAGATGCACCGCGAGATCCAGCTTCGCGGGAGGGAAATGCGAAGCGATCAGCGGAAAAAAGCCGTGTGCCCCGAGCGCCATCGCAACCGAGGCCGCAGCCAGCAGCACACAGACCCACAGCATCGAGCTCGACAGCAATTCCTGTGCCTGTCTTTCGCCACGGCGTTCTCTCACCCGGATCAGAGTAGGAACCAGGGCCTGGTTCATGCTCTCTGAAATCAGGTTCACAAGCAGCCCTGGGATGAGCATGGCCATCAGAAAGGCATCCATCGCGTCGGAACGACCGTAAATGCCCGCGACCGCAACCTCCTTGAGCATCGCCGCGGCCTTGACCGCCACTCCCGCCCCGGCCACCGACACCGCAGCACGGAAGATGCGTCGATTGATGCTTACCCCATGTGCCAGCGGTTCGATTTGGGAAATGGAAGCCATCGTGCCGGATTCATCCACCAACAGGTTGCAAACCAGGTCGGACAAGGTCGAATTCTGACCTGGCAGCCGATTCCGGGAAACAAACAGCGAGTCGCTCGCCATCCTCACGGCCCAGCCGCCCTGCCACCGCAATTAGTCCCATCAGCAGCCACGTTGTCCGGCTTTCCTCCACCGCCGCAACCAGCGAGGTAATCCCCCACACCAGAAGAGCGGTCATCAGTGCCATGCGGAGAGTTCCACGCGTCTCGATCGCCGCCCTTGCGACAGCGATCACGATGCAGACTGCCAATAGAAACGCCCAAATTCCCCCGCTCACCAGAATCGAAAGCGCCGTATTATGCGCGGTGTCCAGCGGATTCAACCCGGCGGCGGCCGCAAACGACCCCGCCCCCGTTCCGAAAAAGGGCGCCCGTACAAAAGCGTCCCAGCCCACACTCCAAATATTTAGCCGCTGGTTCAAATCACCCCCTTGCAGCTGTTCCGGTATCGTTGCCAGGCGCTCAAACAGCTGACGGGAGACGCTGAACCAAAGAATCGCGCCAATCGCCGGCAAACCGACGGCCCCGGCAAGCACGACTTTGGCGTGATGGCGCATCAGCAGAATGCCGCAGCCTGCCAGCGCGGCCATTGCCCCAAGGAACCCGCCTCGCGATGCCGTCAGCAGCACGGCAATCATGCCAAGCGGCAGATACCCGATCGCCAACAGCCGCCAGGGCCAGCGGCGTTCGCTGCTCAGCAGAAGAGCTGCCAGAGGAAATCCAAGATCCAGAAACCTGGCCACATCGTTCGGGTCTTGTCCCATCGCTGCATACCGCATTTGACCTGGGGCTATCGCCGAGGCGGCGCTTGCCACGGTCAAAATGGCCAACACCCACGATCCAGCGACGTAGGCTCGCAACAGCGCCCGTAAATCAAAAGGGCTCTCCGCAAATTCCCAAAGAAGCCAGACAATCATCATGACCTGGAAGTAGCCCCGCATCGCGTCAATCGTCGCCTCCGGGTCAATCGTCCAGAAATACGAGCAGCAAAACCAGACGTAAAGCGCCAGCACCAGCCATTGCACCAGGCCCGGATTGCGCAGCCTTCCAGCTTGCAGAACAGCAGGAACCGCTGCCAGAAGCAACAGCACACCGAGAATCCGTGCAATATTTCCCAGCGGTATCCCGAAATCCATGGAGTACTCCCACGGAATGGCGAAAGCGAATAGAAGCAACAAAATCCAGGCAGCGCGACGCATCAACTGACCTTTCTATCCCTGTCAAAAGCCCGCAGAGTTTCTCCGATTCGGAATACTCAGTACCTCTGCGAATAAACCAGCCCCGAGTAGATGCTGACCCCGATCGCCGACTGAATTGCCGATTCCAAGGTTCGATTGATCAGGTTCTTCGCCATCGAATCGGGCACAAACAGAATGTCGCGGTCGTGGATCGGTTGATCGGGATCCTGTCCTCGAAGCATGCGCTTCAGGTTCAAGGTGATGAGCGCCCTGCCGCCCTTTTGCTCCCGAATCAACAGCGCCCTGCTGCTCGCGGCGTTCTGTGTCGAGCCCCAAGCCAGGCTCAGCGCCTGCAGCACGGTGAGTCCATGCGCAGAGTCCACGGGGAAGCCGCCCGGCCGAATCACATCGCCAACCACGTACACCAGGCCGGCGCGACTCACCACAACCGTATCTCCAGGACTCAGTTCCGGATTGTGGTCATGGCCCGGATCCGCACCTTCCGGATCCAGAGCTACACCATGCGGCGTATTCGGATCGCTGCGATGAAGAATGTTCACCACGCGTCCAGCCCCTGGCGCGACTCCCGAAGCCTGCGAGATCACATCCAGCAAACGATGGTGCGCCGAATACGCGTAAACGCCCGGCCGCACCACCTCGCCCAGAACACTCATGTCCTGACCGGCCTGCGCTCGCACCAGAACCGAGACCAGCGGATGCAGCAACATCCCCTTCGCCACCAACGCCGCCTCCACCGCCAGCGCGGCGCTCTCCTCGTCCAGCCCTCCCAGAGACACTTCGTTCACCAGCGGCAGCATGACCACGCCAGTTGCGGTCACACGCACCACCGAATGAAATTCCGGCGTGTGGTACTCCGAGATTTCCAGAATGTCGCCCGGAGCGATAGCCGCCGGCATCGGAGTTCCAGCCTGCGCATCTCCAGCGTGCGCTCCAGCTAGGCTCGCGTCGCTTGCGCTGTTCCACACCGACGGTGCGTTTTTGGCGTTTGGCACCTCCCGTGTCTCTACCGTTTGCGGAATCTTCGTCACTCCCGTTGGCAACCCCGATGTGCTTGGCGTCGGTGCCTGTCCTCGGGCCCACCCACCAGCCATCGCAAGAATCAGAATCGTCACAGCAACACGCGACGCCGGCTTCTCGAGCGATTCCAGCAGTAGCGCACCCCCCACCGAAAGCCAGAAACCAGCAAAGAGAGTAACGGCCATGTAGAGCAAAAAGTCCGGACTCACCGGCTTCACAGGTTGCCGCGCATAGTCCACCACCGAGATGCTGGAGCCGCGTGTCCCCGCCGACAGTCCCGCTTCCGCCACTTTATCCCTCACCTGCATGTACAACTCGTGGCTGCGATTGGCTTCTTCCCGCATAACCGAGTACTGTATGGCTGCCTGGTTCACCTTCATCCCTTCCTCGGTCTGTTCATCCAAGCTTTTGCGAATTGATTGTTCGCGATCGATCGCTGTTTGTCGGAAACTCTCGAACCGCCTTAAAAGCTTGGCGTCTTCGGCCTGTCTCTGCCGGTCAAGATCCAGTAGCTCTTCGCGGATTTCCACCATCCGTGGGAAGTTCGGACCGTGTTCCTTCCCCAATTGCGCCTGCTCCTGCTCCAATGTGCTCCGCCGCGCATGAATTTGTTCAAGCAGTGCGGTGGCTAAACCGCTTTCCCCTTGCATCCGCGCGTCGGAGGAGATGACCAGCTCCGGATCCCCCTGCGAAGCCGTACGGTATTCCGCTTCGCGCAGCACCCGATCGGCTGTAGCTTCCACCAACTGCCGCCCCAATTCATCAATCTCCAGCAAAGCAGCCGTGTGCTGGCTTTCGGTCGCCTGGCCGTTAGCCAGTAACTCAGGGGTACTGATAATCCCGCGCTCCTTTTGGAATATCGCCAGACGCTCCTCATCCTGATCTACCTGGGTCTTCAGCCCCTTAAGCTGACCTCCAAGCCAGTCCGATGCCTGGCCCGTCGCCAGAACCCGCGATTCGCTCTCCTGCTCGGCATAGGCCTTGATCAGCGTGTTCACAACCTGCGCCGACAATGCCGCATCCCTGCTGCGAAACCGAATCCGAATCAGCATGGTGCGCGGCATAGACTCCACGTTAAGCCGTCTGTGGAATCTCTCCAGCAGCCACGCCTGGGCCTGGACATATCCACCAGTAGCAGTGTCGGCTGGCGCACTGGACGATGCAGGATCGTCTGATGCGAGCGCTCTCGGAACGAAATTCGGAAATTGGTACGGAAAACTTCCCCGAAAGCCTGCCGCCTGGTAAAGCTGCAGTTCCGTGATCACCCTCCATGCCAGCTGGTCGCTTCGAAAAACGTTCGCAAGTGTCTCCTGCTGCAACGGTCCGGAGAGAATTGAGGCGGAGATATTCTGATCAGAAGCATCAAGGTTGATCGACGAAGCGGGCGACGTGCGTACCGCGACTTTTGCCGTCGCTTCATACTCCTTGGGGGCAAACAGGCAATACAGCGAACACGCCAGCAGAAACCCCAATACCGGCAAAACCACCATCATGCGCCGGCGAACCAGGACCTCCCACAGTGCGCGCAGAGATGTCGATGAGGCGCGCCGGCTTTCGCCTTCATTCAGCCAAGTTTCTGGTTTCTTCGGAATGTCAATCTCGTGAACGGAGATGTCTGGCAAGGGCTGAGAACCTCATTCCCATGAACCCCACGCAGGCCATCCCAAGCCTTCAAGACGAATACCTTCCGCGGAGGAAATCCCTCGCAGTGTGCCAGATTTGGACAGGAATGTTAGTGAGGTGCATCACACCGGAAATGCCGCAGAAAACCGCCGTCATTTTCGCTGCAATCACCCACCATGGCGGTACCACTCCACCGTTCGCCGCAGCCCTTCCCGGAAATCGACAACCGGCTCATATCCAAGCAGTTCCCCTGCCAACCCAATGTCGGCAAGCGAGTCGCGAATGTCCCCGGCCCTCCCCTCCGCATAGGCCGGCTCGCCTTCGTAGCCGGTCAACTCGCGCAGAATCCTGAACGTCTCGTTCAGCCTGATGCGGGAACCGGTCGCCGTGTTCATCACCTGCCCGGAAACCTGGGCGGCCGGTGCGGCTGCAGCCAGCAGGTTGGCATGCACAACGTTGTCGATATAGGTAAAGTCGCGGCTCTGCTCTCCGTCACCATAGATCGTCGGCTGTTCGCCAGCCAGCATCCGCCTGCAAAAAACTGCCAGAACGCCCGAGTAGTGCGAGCTTGGATCCTGGTACGGCCCAAAAACATTGAAGTACCGCAGAACCACGGTCTCCATCCCATAAACACGGGCAAATACCCGCATGTACTGCTCTCCCGCCAGCTTGGCAACGGCGTAGGGCGAAATCGGGTTCGGCGTCATCCCCTCATGCTTGGGCAGCGTCGGCGTATCCCCGTATGCCGAAGAAGATCCGGCATAAACGACCCGCCGCACTTCCGCATCCCGTGCCGCAACCAGCAGCTTCAGTGTCGCGTCCACGCAGTTCACGTTCGTGGCAATCGGATCGGCCACCGACCGCGGAACCGACGCCAGCGCCGCCTCGTGGAAAACGATCTCCATGTCCTCGCAAGCCTTGGCGCAGGCAGTCTGGTCTGCCAGATCGCCCTCGATAAACTCCATCCCCTCAAGCCCAATCAGGTTCTCTCTTCGGCCAGTGATGAAGCTATCAATTCCACGCACTGTCTCGCCGCGTGCCAACAGCGCCGCGGCAATCGAGCGCCCAATGAAACCCGCGACTCCCGTTACAAGATACTTTGCCAAAACTCCTGCTTCCCGATCCTGAAATATCAACCCAACAAGGTCAATCCCAACAGAACAGGATACTAGGGCCCAGGCGCTGATCCACCGAATCGGCACAAACGCCACTCCCCCAGGTCTTACAATCAAGGGCATGACCACGACCGCCCCTAATCTCGCGGCCCAGCTTCAGCTCAAAATGGAAACCCGCGTGGCTCGCATCGGCATCGTCGGGATGGGCTATGTAGGCCTGCCGCTCGCGCTCCTCTTCAGCAGCGAAAAATTCCGCGTCACAGGCTTCGATATCGCCGAGGACAAGGTAAGCATTCTCAACGCCGGTAACTCGTACATTGTCCGCATCCTCCCCGACGCCATTCAGTCAGCACTGCAGGCAGGCTTCCAGGCCACATCCGACTACTCCCAAATTGCCGAAATGGACGCCGTCATCATCTGCGTCCCCACCCCCCTCAACGACCATCACGAGCCCGACCTCAGTTACGTCATCGGCACCGTCAAGTCCATTGCTCCTTATATTCATGACGGACAGCTCATCGTCCTTGAAAGCACCACCTACCCCGGCACCACCCAGGAGATTGTTTCCCCTCTGCTCGAAGCCGGAAATCGGAGCGGCCTCAAAGTCGCCTGTTCCGCAAACGGCGTCCATCCATCCGTGCACGTAGCCTTCTCGCCCGAGCGCGAAGATCCCGGAAACGAGACCGTTGACCGTCGAGACATTCCCAAAGTCGTTGGAGGCTGCGACCCCGTCGCCTCCGAGCTCGCGACAGCTCTGTACTCAGCCATCTTCCGCCGCGTAGTCGTCGTCAGCAGTCCTGCCGTTGCCGAGATGACCAAGCTGCTTGAAAACATCTACCGCTGCGTCAACATCGCCCTCGTCAATGAGCTCAAGCAACTCTGCATGCGCATGGGCATTGACATCCACGAGGTCATCGACGCAGCCAAAACCAAGCCGTTCGGCTTCCAGGCTTTCTACCCGGGCCCCGGCCTCGGCGGCCACTGCATCCCCATCGATCCCTTCTATCTCTCCTGGAAAGCCCGCGAATTCGACTTCCGCACCCGCTTCATCGAGTTGGCTGGCGAAATCAACACCGCGATGCCGTACTTCGTTCTCGGCCAAATCGCCGGCGGCCTCAACAATCACCGCAAGTCCGTCAACGGGTCCAAAGTGCTCGTCCTCGGGCTCGCCTACAAGCGCGACATCGACGATCTGCGCGAGTCTCCGTCCCTCACCATCATTGAGCTCCTCCGCGAACAGGGCGCCATCGTCTTCTACAACGACCCGTATTTCCCCAAAGTAGGCCACGGCCGACACTACGACCTCAACATGACCAACACCCCGCTCGACAACCTCGCCCAATACGACGCCGTTGTCATCGTCACCGACCACAGCACCTACGACTACCGCACCATCGTCGAGCAGTCGCAGTTAGTCGTTGACACCCGCAACGCCACCAAAGGCATCGACTCCCCCAAAATCGTCCGCTGCTAAATGCTAAATAAGACGTGAAATCTAGGTGCCCCCGGTCCCTCGCAGTTGGGGACCGGGGAATCGGCATATACTTTCTACGGAGATCTACATGCCCATTGACATGCAAGGCCTCTGCCCCTTGCTCGCCGTCTACGACATGCCCACATCCTTAGGTTTCTACCGCGACCTGCTCGGATTCGAAATCTACTCGCACTCCGACCCCGAGCCCGACGGGCACATCGACTGGATCTGGCTCCACCGCAACGACGCCAACCTCATGCTCAACACCATGTTCGAGCGCAGTCACCGCCCGCCGCAGATCGATCCCATCCGCATCTCGGCCCATGGCGACACGCAGATCTACATCGGCTGCCAGGACCTCGATGCCGCCGCACAAACCCTCCAGGCCGCCGGCATAACAGTCAAGGGACCCATGGTCCGCCCCTTCGGTATGAAGCAACTCTTCTTCCGCGACCCCGACAACTACGAACTCTGCCTCCAGTGTCCAGCCTGACCCATACAGCAGACCGACAACTCCTCCATCCTCTCTGTATCCTTACCCTGTTATCCTGCTCTTCTGTTTATGTTTCTCTCTCTCCCGACCCTTGCCGAACCCCAGCACTTCTCCCTCATCGAGAAGCTGCTCTTCGCCGCCCTCGTCATTGCCTCCGCCGCGTCCTTCTGGCGTCGCTTCGGCCCCATTCTCAAAAAAATCCTCGAATCCAAGAAAGACCCCAGCTTCCACATCGCCCCCATCGGCAAGCGCGTCTGGGATTTCGTTTCTGAAGTTCTCTTCCAATCCAAAGTCATCCGCGAACGCCCACTCCCCGGCATCGCCCACGCCTTCGTTTTCTGGGCCTTCCTCGCCTTCGCCCTCGTCACGCTTAACCACTGCGCCGTCGCGTTTGGCCTCAGCTTCCTCTCCCCCGACGGCATTCTGGGCCGCTTCTACTTTTACATCGCCGGCCTCTTCGCCATCGCCTGCGCCGCCGGCATCCTAAGTCTCTTCATTCGCCGCTTCCTCATCCGCCCCAAGTGGCTCGGCGAAAAGCTCTCGTACGAATCCGGCATCATCGCCGGCCTGATCTTCCTGCTAATGGCCACCTACCTGGCCTCCTTCACCGTCACCGACTCCAGCCCCACCGCCCGCATCCTCTGGTGGATTCACACCCTCACCCTGCTCATCTTCCTACCCCTCATCCCCCACACCAAGCACCTGCATCTCATCCTCAGCCCAGCTACCATCTTTCTTTCCCGCGGCAGCTTCGCCCAAATCCCCCCGCTCTCAGGCGATGAAGACTTCGGCCTGGTCGCCGGTGCCGACCTCACCCAGCTCGTCTCCCTCCAGGTCTATTCCTGCGTCGAGTGCGGCCGATGCACCGAGCACTGCCCCGCCGCCAACACCGGCAAGCTCCTCAACCCCAAGGAAATCATCCTCGGCGTCCGCGCCTATCTCAACGACCTCGGCCCCGCCTCCGACCAGCCCCTACTGGGCAAGTACAACTCCCAGGAAGCCGTATTCCAGTGCACCACCTGCGGCGCATGCGAGTTCCAATGCCCCGTCGGCATCGAGCATGTCCCCATCATCACCGGCCTCCGGCGCGGCGCAGTCAACACCGGCGCATGGGAAGACAGCCACGGCAGCAAGCTCTTCCTCGCCCTCGAACGTGGCTCGAACGCCCTCGGCATGCCCTCCTCCGATCGCGACAAGTTCATCGAGAAGCAAGCCTTTCCCATCTTCGACGGCACTCAGGAATATTGTTTATGGCTCGGCTGCATGGGCGGATACGATCCCAAAGGCCGCGAAATCGTAGCCGACTTCGCCCGCGTCATGAACCACCTCGGCACCAGCTACGGCGTTCTGCGCAAGGAGAAGTGCACCGGTGATCCCGTCCGCCGTCTCGGCAACGACCTCCTCTTCCAGCAGCTCACCGAAGCCAACCTCGAAGCCCTCGCCGAGAACAAGGTCAAGAAGATCGTCTCCATCTGTCCCCACTGCGTCCGCACCATCCAGGAAGACTGGAAGGAATACGGCAAGCCTCCTGAAATCGAGCATCACAGCGAGTTCCTCGCCCGCTTCGCAAACAAACTCCCCCGTGCGGTAGGTCCGGGCTTTATCCCGGACGCCCCGGAGAACATCGTCTACCACGACCCCTGCTATCTAGGCCGTTACCGCAACGTCTACGATCCACCCCGCGCCATTGTTGCCCTGGCCGGCACCCTCGTCGAAGCCCCGCGCCATCGCGAACGCAGCTTCTGTTGTGGCGCCGGCGGCGGCCTCGCCTTTCTCGGCGAAGAAACCGGCGAGCGCGTCAGCCACAATCGCGTCCAGGAACTCGTCGCTACCGGCGCGCAAACCATCGCCGCCGCCTGCCCCTTCTGCAACACCATGTTTCGCGATGCACTCGCCTCCACTGGCGAATCCGCCCCGCAATTGCTCGACATCGCGCAACTCGTCGCCCGCAACCTGCCTGACCCCGCGCAACCCGCATCGCCACAAGAGTCCGCCGGCCCGCGCCTCCAGCGTCCCCAGGGATCACGTTGCACTTATAGCGGAAGCATCACCACCACATTGCTCTCACCCGACACCCTCGAAATCATCCAGAAAGCCGCAGACTCCCGCGCCCTCACTCTCGACATCGGAAACAACTACATCGAGTTTGAATTTGAAGGCCGCGACACCAACCAATTCGTAGTAGACTTCCTGCGCATCCTCGCCAAAGCCATCGGAACCGCCTCCGGAGAATTTCGCTGCGAGATCACCGCCGACAAACAGGATCCACTTTACGAATTCTTTAAAATTCGCGATTCCAAACTCTTCCGCCAGCGCGGCCTAATCGTCCGCGAAAGCGAAGAAGACATCACGTCTGGCGACACCTCGCCGACCCCGTAGTCAGAAACATCGTGAGCGCAGCATGGCTGGCGACAACGGAATACCTCAGCCACAACTCACTGGCGGTTCGACACCAACGAAAGTGGGATATCAATGGAAAGCAAATTATCAAGATGGCAAGTGCAAACCAACCAAGACTCCAATACCATCACGGTGGTCCTTAGCGCTCTCATCTTTTTGGGAATCGAATTTGAATTCATCTCCAGACTTATTCAGCTGATCGAGGTCCACGCACAGGCCGGCTACATTTGGCCCGCCGTAGTCTTCCAGAGCTTTCTAATTGCTGCTTTGGTGAAATACCTGCGCTTTTGGCGGAGGCTGCGAGAGATGCCTGCTACCACAAAGGAAAAAGGGAAGATTGCTGCGGATATTTCGGCGTCGGTCTTGTTCTTGCTTCTTTCACTCTTCGCTTTCTCCAGCGCTACTGTCTTCTTCTCCAAAGGCAACTAACACCGACCTTGTGTGACCCATTTTCTTGGTTCTTGGAAATGGATCGATCTCTGCCTGAATCACTCCTGAGCAATGCCAATTCAATTGAGAATCTTGGCGTATGCAGAAGATTAGAGCCTTCAGATGCACAATCATTCTGTGACCAAGACATCTCCAACCCGCCGCCCGAACACCAAAACCGGCCTCAAATACAAGTGGAAATTGGTCGTACCGACCCCCGTACCAATTAAATACCCCACCCCCTCCCCCCTAAAAACCGCCCCCGGGAGCCACCGAGATTTTGATAAGCGCAATGAAATGAACGTGATGCAAATAGGACCCATGTACTAATCGGTAAACATTACACCGCGATTTTCGCCTGTTTTCGGCCTGAAATCGTCACTTTTAAGCCAAAATCGCCCATTTCGGCCCCGAAAACAACCTGAAGTGACCCCCAAAAGTGAGACAACTTAAAATGAGCGCATTTGCAGGGAAGGGAGAACTGCAAATGGGTAAGAGAAGTTCTGGTTGGCATCCTGAGTGGTTTCGTGCGATGGCTGTGG
>JBEKRU010000067.1:0-32156 GCA_049518435.1 Occallatibacter sp.
GATGAATGGCATGCCGCTTTCGCCGCCGCCCGTCGCGGTGAGTTACCTGAGCACTTATGGTGCGAGTTATATTTCCAAAGTGCCCACGATAACTCCGTAGCTCCGCCCGGCCAGCACACCATGTCCGTCTTCGCCCAATACGTGCCCTACAAGTTCGCGCAGGGCACATGGGACACCCGCCGCGACGAAGTCCGCAACCTGGCCCTCAATTCCATCGGCCGTTTCTGCAGCAACATAGGCGGAGACGCCCTCAACAACGCAGTCATCGATGCACAGGTGCTCGGCCCGCCGGACATCGAACAGAAGGTCGGCCTGACCGGCGGCCACATCTTCCAGGGCGAATGCCTCCCGCCACAAATGTGGTCGAATCGTCTCTCGGCTCGCACCCCGATGCAGGGCTTCTATCTTTGCGGAGCATGCACTCACCCCGGCGGCAGCGTTATCGGCATCAACGGCCGCAACGCCGCCATGGCTATCCTCAAAGACACCGGCAATTCCTAGCGAAATCGGTAGCCCACTGCATAACGCAGTAATTCGCCAAGATCAGCCTACCGGGCGCGGTAAATGCGATAGTCGTATTAGACTGTTACACCAACAGAAGTTTATTCCCGCTTTCTGGATGATCTCCATCTTTGGACGCGCCATTTAAAATCGACCCGGCAAGCGGCGTCCTGACATTCGGGCAGCTTAAACTGACGCTTGGACCGAAAGAGCCACTTGCAGCTTTTTTAGCTGGCGCAGGAGCAAGTGCAAAAAACGGGGACGACAACGGCGCGTGGCAGCATTATCACCTTGGGCATGATCTGGGAGACGGTCGAAAGCTAGCAGTTTCCCTTGGTTTCCGCAATGCCCGGCTCGTGAGCGTTCGCTTCGACTATGGCTCGGAAAGTACTTTTGGCTGGAATGGATGGTCTGAGGGGCGCGAAATCGCCCGGGCAGTTGATTACCAAGGCGAAATTGAGCGCCAGCTCGGAAGGCGGGGACGCTTCCCTTGGGGTGTAGTTGACGCCGCCTACGACGACAAGACAGCCCGGGCCACGCTGTTCGTCAAGTATGAGTAAATTATGTCCGCTAACGCGCTAGATTGAACCCAATCGGATGTCCCATTGCAGTTCGTCGCCTATTCCGAGGCTACATGGAAATAAAGAGCATCGAATATTTGCAGGCATTCCCTCGTGGCGAGTCGAAGGACCTGCATTTGTTCTTCGGGCTTCTTCGCCCAAGAATTAGCTTCGTCTCAGCCCGCCTCTCTGCTATCCTCCGCCAAACATGTCCACCTCTCCATCCCTAAAACGCGGCATCCGTTTTCGCGACCTCGTGCTGCTCTACGTCGTCATCGTTCTCAGCATCCGCTGGGCCGCCTCCGCTGCGACTGCCGGCCCCAGCATTCTCATCATCTGGGTCGCCGCACTTCTATTCTTTTTCATTCCTCTCGCTGCCAGCGTCATGGAACTCTCCTCACGCTATCCCCAGGAAGGCGGCATCTACATCTGGACCCGCGAAGCCTTCGGCGACTTCTCCGGATTCATTTGCGCCTGGGCTTACTGGATGAGCAATCTCCCGTTCTTCGCGAGCGTCCTCTACTTCGGCGCAGCCTCCGCGCTCTTCGCCTTCGGACCCCGCGCTCACTCCCTCGCGTCGAATCCGCTGTACTACATGGCCTTCGCCATCTTCTGGCTCGCAGTCATCACCGTGCTCAACATCCTCGGCATCGACTCCGGAAAGTGGCTCAACAACATCGGCGCACTCGGCAGCCTTCTCCCGCTCAGCGTGCTCCTTCTGCTCGCTATCGTCAGCTACTTCCGCTTCGGACTTGTTCTTCACGTTACGCCCGCCAGCCTTGTCCCTCACTGGTCGCTCGACAACGCCGTCTTCTGGTCCAGCGTCTTCTTCGCCTTCTCCGCCATTGAGTCCGCCTCGGCCATGGGCGACGAAATCCAGAATCCCCGCCGCACCATTCCCTGGGCGCTCCTCGTCGCCGGCATCATCCTCACCATTGGATACATCGGCGGGACCGCGGCCTTTCTCTTCATGCTTCCGCCGCAGGCCGTCGCAGGGCCGGACGGATTCGTTCACGGCATTGAATTGCTTGCTTCAGGCCTCGGCCTCGCGTGGATACTCGCCCCCATGGCCTTGCTCGTCGCGCTCAATTCCATCGGTGGGGCGGCCGGCAATCTCTCCGCCGCCGCGCGTCTGCCCTTTGCGGTGGGAGTCGACCGTTATCTTCCGCCGGCCTTCGGCGCGATCCATCCGCGCTTCCGCACGCCTTGGGTTGCCATCGGCGTCTACGGAGCAGCAGGCATGCTCGTCGCGCTTCTCGGCCAGGCCGGCACCACCGTTCGCGGTGCTTACGACATGCTGGTCAGTATGGGCGTGCTCTCTCTCTTTCTCCCTTATCTCTTCCTCTTTGCGGCCATGATCCGCATGCAATTCAGCCCTGCCGCACCGCAAATCCGCCGCGTCCCAGGAGGCAAGCCGGTAGCCATAGCGCTTGCCTCCATCGGCTTCCTCTCCACCGCCATCACCATCGTGCTCTCCGTTATCCCCTCCGCCGACGAAACCAACAAGCCTCTGGCCATCGCCAAAGTTTTAGGGGGAACCGCGGTGTTAGTCGGCATGGGCGTAGGAGTCTTCCTCTTCTCGAAGTGGAAGGCGCACCGCATCGCTTAGCGCGAGCCAGCGGCGAGGTATGGCTTCTCGACTGAAGGCCTTTTACTGATTGCTGTTGGTCTTCGGCGGCTACTCCATTCGTAATGCCCGCATCGGGTCAGTGGAGGCCGCCCGCCGTGCCGGCACAATCGCAGCAACCGCGGACGCAACCAGAAGCAACACCACGCTTCCACCAACCGCCATCTGGTCCATAACCGGCCGGTTATATAAAAGGCTGAGTACCCAGCGAAGCGCTATTATTGCCATTGCAAGTCCAACGCCCGTGCCCAGCAAAACCGGCAACGCAGCCTGCCGCAGCACCAGCCCAGTCAAGGCGCTCTTCCCCCGAAGCCCAACGCGATGCGTATGCCGAACTCCCGTCGGCGCAGCGTCACCGAATACGCAAGAACGCCATACACGCCCAGCAAAGCCAATAGCAATGCGGCCGCACCGGCGCGCAGGTTTTCGTGAATGGCCAACTCGATGTGGGTCTGCAGTTCGTCGTCCAGATCGGCGTCAAGTCTTTTGCTGCGAAATAACCCAGCCCAACGACTCAAAACAATTCGAATCCAATCCATTGTCGCCTCCTACTCTGTTCTCAATGCGCGCATTGGATCTGTCGAAGCAGCACGCCGTATCGGGCCAAGAGCCGCAAGAAGTCCGATTGCCGCCAGCAATGCAACCAGCGCAGCAACCACCGCGCCGTCGCGGCCTGGTTCCATCAACACCACACTGGCCACAGCCCGGCGCAGCAACAGCATCATCGCCACACCCGATCCCAACCCGATGCCCAGTAGAATCGCGATGCGGACAAACATCATGCGCGCAATACCGATGCGGGTTGAGCCGAGAGCCATCCGCAAGCCGATGTCCCTGGTCCGGCTCACCATCTCCTGCATCAGCAATCCATGAATGCCCACGGCGGCCAGAAGCACCGCGATGCAGGCGAAGAGGCCAAAAAGCCAGCCCTCCATGCGATTGGTCACCAGTGCTTCATTGAGTATCTCGTCCATTGTTTCGGGCGTCTGAAAAGCAACCGCCGGAGCAACTTCGTGGAGTGCTTCTCTAAGTTGCGGAACTACGCTGAGCGGTGGCAACACCGTGCGCACGTACATGCTCACGCTCAATGAGCCGGCGTTCTGCTGATCTTTCACCGTGAATCGCGATGCGGGGAAATCAATCTCCGGCCGCGCGGGTTCCATCGCGTTCTGCCGCGCATTGGCGACCACTCCGACGATGGCAAGGTTGTGCCCATCCTGCTGTTTGAAGGCTTGCGCCAGCGGGTCTTCCTTCTCTGTCAGAAACTCCTTGACCCAGGCTTCATTCACGATCGCTACGGGCTGCCCATCGGGTGTATCTTGTGTGCCGAAGTTGCGGCCCCGCAGAATCGGAAGTCCGAGCGCAGCATAGTAACCGGGCGTGACCATCCTGGTCTCTGAATTCCGTTCACGATCGGGCGCGTCAGGCGGATGACCGACGATCTGCATCGACGATCCTGATCCATAGCCAAACAACGGGCCCTGGTCAATGAACCCGGCTGCGGTCACTCCCGGAATCGCCTGTGCCCGCGCCTCCAGCGGCATCATCAGTTCCTTTACGTAATCGCGCCCTTTGTAATCACCGGACGGAATATTGAGGCTGAGCATCAACCGATGGTCGGTTGCGAATCCCATATCGGCGTGTAACATGCGCTGCAATGTGCGCAGCAGGATGCCGGAGAACACCAGCAAAATGAGCGACAGCGCGACCTGTGCAACAACGAAGCCGGAACGCAATCGATTCTGGCTTCGCGATGCGCCGGTCGCGACACCGGATTTCAATGCGCGATTCGGATCGGACCTGGCCGCGCGCCATGCCGGAACCAGTCCCGCACCGACACTGGACAGCACGCCTACCGACAATGCAACTGCAATCACCTCGAAGTTAAGATGGATGTTGGCTCCACGCATGAATGCATGAGCTAGAAATACCTTCATCGCGGCAAGTAATCCCGCGGCAAACAAAATACCCACCGCCGCGCCCAACCCGCCAAGAATCGAATTCTCGACCAGCAATTGATTCACCAGCCTGCCCCGCGCTGCGCCAATGGCAATGCGCAAAGCCATCTCGCGTTCCCGTGCAATTCCCCGCGCCAGCAATAGAGCGGCAACATTGGCGCACGCAATCAGCAGTACGGCCGACACAGCAGACAGCAGCAGTCCTATCTCCGAGAGTTCGCTCGTGCTGTGCAACGCCGTTGTGATGGGAACAAGCGTTGACGTGCGGCCCGCGTCCGAATTCGGTTGCATCCTGCCGATCTCATTCATCACATGAGCCAGGTCCGCGCCGGCCTGTTGAAGAGAGACGCCGGGCTTCATCCGGCCAATGGTTTGCAGCCAATGGGCGCGGTAATCGCCTTCGAAATTGGGCCGCACATGCATGGGAATATAAACGAGATCCGCCTTTCCATATGGAAATCGAAATCCCGCGGGCATCACGCCGATGACGACGTATGGGGCTCCATCAAGATGAATAACCTGGCCAACGATGCTACGATCTCCGTTGAAAGACGTGCGCCACACTTCATAACTCAGCACTGTGATATTGTTCTTGCCGAGCCGATCTTCCCCTGGCAGGTACGTTCTCCCCAACAGCGGCCGCACCCCAAACACATCGAAGAAATTATCGGTACCCTGAACGACATTCAGGTATTGTGTTCTGTCGCCCACCTTCAACGTCATGCCCCAGTAATCCACCCACCCAGCGAATGCGTCGAAGGTGGTGTTCAGCCGGCGCATATCAAGGTAACCGGCCCAGGACGGCGGCTGAACATAACCCGAAGGAGAGCTGGTCTGGATACTGACGATGCGTTCGACGTCTCTGTACGGCAACGGGCGCAGGACAACAGCATCAATCACGCTGAACATGGCCGCGGTAGCGCCGATTCCGAGTGCGAGCGTCAGAATGGCGGTGAGCGCGAACCCAGGCGATTTACGCAATTGGCGGAATGCAAAATGTAGATCGCGACCGAACTGCTGCAGTGCGGGAAATCCGCGCTGTTCGCGATAACTCTCGCGCGTCTGTGTCACGCCGCCAAACGCGCGCAAAGCCGCGGTGCGCGCCTGTTCTTCACTCATACCCCGCCCGCGATTCTCTTCAATCGCCAGCTCGATATGCGCACGCAACTCCTCATCCAGATCCGCGTCGAGCCTCCTTCTGCGGAACAGCGCCGTGCCACGGCTCAACACAATTCGAATCCAATCCATCGTCGCCTCCTACTCTGTTCTCAATGCGCGCATCGGATCCGCTGAAGTCGCGCTTCGTACTGGCAGCAGCGATGCCAGCAGCGCAGCCAAAAGCAACACCGCCAGGCTCAGCCCGATCGCCCACGGATCGGCTGCGCTTGTTTCAAACAGCAGGCTGCTTATCCAGCGCGCCGCCGCGGCCGCTCCCAGCAAGCCGAGAGCGATTCCGCCAAACATGGGGTAGAACGCATCCATCAGCACCAGCCGCGCGAGCTGAGACCGATTTGAACCAAGAGCGATGCGAATGCCGAACTCCTGCTTCCGCAGTGAAACGGAATAAGCCAGCACGCCGTAAATGCCAAGCACGGCGAGGAACAAAGCGGCACCGCCAAAGCTTGAAAGGATGATGGCCTGAAATCTTTCCATGGCCACCGATTCACCCACCTGCGCATCGAGCGAGACCACGGTCGGAATCGAGATATCCGGATCGATGGCCCAGATCGCCTTGCGCATCTCCGGACCCAGCGTTTGAATACCCTGCGAACTGCGCACCAGAAAGACTGGACTGGCGGGCGGAAAATCCCAGTGCGGCAAATAATAGATGGCGACGTTGCGCTTCAGGTCGTTGATGCGCGCGTCCGCCGCGATGCCGACCACAGTGTAGTCGCGGTTCCAATGATGGATCGTATGCCCCAGCGCTTCCTCGCCCGGGAATGCCGCCCGGGCAGCCTTCCCGGAAAGAATCACCACCCGCGGATTCTTGCGGTCGCGCAGGTCGAAGTCGCGCCCTTCGAGCAGCGGAATCTCCATCGCTTCGAAATATCCCGGGCTGATAAAACGCCGATTGGCAAGGGGCGCCTGGCCATCTGGAACCGGATGATCCGGCCGATGCAGCCCATCCACGCTCATGTCTCCGGTCAACGGCATCACGCTCGTCATCGCCGCGGACTGCACGCCCGGCAACGTCCGCAACCTGTCGAGCGTGCGATCGATCATCGCGTCGCGGGTCAGGCTGCCTTCATCGGCTCCAGGGTTGTCCGGCATCGCCGCCCCGCTTGAATAGCGCGGCGCGCTCAAGTCGGCCTTGGCCATCGAAACACGCCGCGCGTCGAACTGCCGATCCTGCGTCAACACATGCGCAAAGCTGCGGGTGATCAGCGCGGTCACCACCAGCAGCGTCACGCTGCATGCAACTTCCACTGCAACCAGCACCCTGCGCGAACGAACCGCCTGCTTGTTACCTGAAACCCGCGTGGATCCCGATTGCAGTGCGCTCTGCGGTTGCACGCGCAAAGACCGGAGCGCCGGGAAAATGCCAAAGCCCATCGATGTCAAAACAGAGAGGCCCAGCGCAAATCCCAGCATCGGCCCGCTCATGTGAATCTCATTCATACGCGGCAGGCTCGCTGCTGTCAGCGCCAGCAGCTTCTCGGCAACAATCGCAAACACAGCGCCTCCCAAGCCGCCAATCACTCCAAGCAGCAGGTTCTCAATCAGCACCCCTTGCAGCAATCGCGCGCTCCCCGCGCCAAGAGCCGAGCGCAGCGCGATCTCATGCTCGCGCGCCATTCCCCTCGCGATTTGCAAATTGGCAAGATTCACGCAGGCCATCAACAGCACGCCCATCACCGCGGCCAGCAGCAGCCAAAGCGGCTTGCGAACATCGCCCGTAATCTCCTCGGCAAACGGCTCAACAATCACGCTCAAATGAATCGCAACATGGTTCGCCGCCGCAGAGGCCTTCTCAATTCCATCCAGTTCGCTCTGCGCCTGGCGAACGGAGACCCCGGGCTTGAGCCGCGCAACAACCAGAAAGTTGAAGTCCCCGTCTTCCTCGACTAACTCACTCGGCATCGGAACCAGCGGCTTGAAAATCTCATAGCGCTCCGTAGACCCGTGGCTCGCCTGCCCCGGCATGATCGACATGACTGGAAAGCGAAACGACCTCGGCAAAATTCCCACCACGGTCTTCGCTGTGCCGTCCACCCGCAGTTTGGCTCCCAGAGCCGATTCGCTGCCATGAAACAAACGCTGCCATGCGCCCCAGGTCAGAATGATTTCCTGATCCCTTCCGGTCTCGGCTTCATGTGGTGCGAACGCGCGGCCCAGCACCGGCGTCACTCCCAGCACCGAGAAGAAATTCGGCGAGATCGCCAGGCCCTCTGTCATCTGCGGATGATCGATATCCCCAGACACGCCGTCCCCAGGCCCGCCGTCCCCAGACACACTGAAGCCCGCCGTCTGCAGAATCGCCGCATCCTGAATCGTGTTTGCATGCGTCTTCAGATTCAGGTAATGCCGGTAATTATCCGGCAGCAGGGGCGCCACATGCTCCATCTCCCGAATACTCTCGCGCCACACAACCACCTTGCCCGAATCGAGAAACGCATACGGGCGCAGCAGTACGCCATTCACCACGCTGAAGACCGCGGTCACCGAACCCGCGCCCAGCGCCAGCGTGAGGATGGCCGTGATGGCGAACCCAGGAGACTTGCGCAACTGCCGAAATCCAAAGCGCAAATCGCGCGCCAGCGTTTCCAGCAGCGGCAATCCGCGCTGCAGGCGATAGCTTTCCTTCGTCTGCGTCACGCCGCCAAACTCCTTCATCGCCGCTCTCCGCGCCGCTTCCGCGGACATGCCGCACTTCACCTTCTCTTCGACAGCCAGCTCAATGTGCGCACGCAACTCCTCGTCCAGATCCGCGTCGAGCGTGCTGCCGCGAAATAAAGCCTTGCAACGACTGAAGACAATTCGAATGAAATCCATCTCCGCCTCCGGGTGCGTAATGGCCCTAATTCGTGGGCGCCAGGAACCGCGCCATCGTCGCGGCCACGCGCTCCCAGTTCTCGGTTTCCTGCTCAATCTGCTTGCGGCCGCCACGGGTCAGCGAATAGAACTTCGCCCGGCGCCCTGTTTCCGACGTGCCCCATTCAGCCTTCACCCACGCCCGCTGCTCCAGCCGCAGCAGCGCCGGATAAATCGTTCCCTGGTTGATGCTCAATCCGTTGTTGCTCACCTGTTCGATCCGGCGCGCAATGCCATATCCATGCAGGGGCCCCATCGACTCCAGCGTCTTCAGCACCATCAGGTCCAGCGTTCCCTGCAAAACATCCGATTTGCTCTCCGGCATGCTTCCTCTCCTGTTGACATTCCACCTATAGACTCACGCATGATAGGCAGAATGTCAACATGTATCTTCACGCCGTCTTCATACACACGCCTGCCGCCGGCGCCATCCTTCATCCCCAAACCCTCTTGCCACACAACATTTCCCGTCGTACCATCGCAGCACAGCGTCCTTTACCATTCCCCGCTTCCCTTCCATCTGCGTCTGTATTTTGATCAGTCAGCAAGCTCCGCGGACGTTGTGAAAGCGCACCATGCCAGAGTTGAAACAGAGCTTCTCTCAGGGCGATCTCGTCGCCGGTAACTACCAGGTTCTCTCCATCGCCGGTTCCGGCGGGATGGGCGTGGTCTATCGCGCTCTCGATCTACGCCTCGAGCGAACTGTCGCCCTCAAGTTTCTTCCTCCTGAGCTCAACGCCGGCAACCGCGACAAGGAGCGTTTCCTCCGCGAGGCCCGCACCGCTTCTTCGCTCGACCACCCCAACATCGGCGTCATTCATGGCATTGAAGAAACCGCGTTCGGCCAGACCTTCATCGTCATGGCCTACTACGAGGGCGCATCTCTCGCCGAACACATCCGCCGCGGCCCACTCCCCGTTCACGAAGCCATCCGCATCGCCTCGCAAATGGCCAACGGCCTTGCGGAAGCCCACTCCCGCGGCATCGTCCATCGGGACATCAAGCCCTCCAACGTCATGATCACCGCCACCGGCGCGGTCAAAATCGTCGACTTCGGCCTCGCCCGCGTCGTCGGCGAGATGACCACTTCACAGAACGTCGTCTCCGGCACCGCCCTCTACATGTCCCCGGAGCAGGTCATGGGCCGCTCCCTCGATAGTCGCTGCGACATCTGGGCTCTCGGCATCGTCTTCGCCGAGATGCTTCTCGCGCGCAGTCCCTTCCAGGGAGAAACCGTCCCCGCCACGCTCTACGCCATCATCAACGACCCACCCCAACAAATCGATACCCTGCCGCCGGCGCTGCAGCCCGTGCTTTATCGCGCCCTGGCCAAAGACGTCTCCCGCCGCTATCCCTCCTGCGGTGAATTCCTCGCTGACCTCGAACTCGCCGCCAGCCAGATTCGCCCTGCCGCCCAGCCGCTCTCCGACGGCACAGCTACCCTGCACCTCCTGCCCGGTTCCGGCCGGCCCAGTCGCTCCAATCGGTCCAGCAGCCTTAGCGCCATCGTCCGCAGCGCCAAGGCCGACGCATCCTGCCCCGTCTGGTCGCGCCGCACCCGCGAAATCTCCCCCTTCACCAAGGTGCTCTTCAGCGCAGGCGCCGTCATTCTTGCTCTCGCCCTCGCCGTCTTTTTCATCCCCCGGTTGCGACAGCGCGCCGCCTCAATCTTCTTCGGCGCCCCGTCTGAAAAGCACGTAGCCGTTCTCCCTTTTGACAACATCGGCGGCAATCCTCAAAACGCCGCCCTCGCTGATGGCCTCATGGACTCGCTCACTGGACGCCTCTCCAATCTCGACACCGGCAACAAGTCCCTTTGGGTAGTCCCCGACAGTGTGGTGCGGAAATACAAAGTCGTCGATCCCGACACCGCCCTCAAGGAACTCGGCGCGAACCTTGTCGTCAAAGGCTCCGTCCAGCGCGATGGGAACGACATCCATCTCACCGTCAATCTCATCGATGCAAACAACCTCCGCCAGCTGGGTTCTGATGAGCTCGAGACTCGCAGCGGTGACCTCTCCACGCTGGAAAACGATGCCGTCACCAGCCTTGCGAGGATGATGAAGATCTCTGTATCCGCAGCCGCGTTGCACACTGCGGACGGTTCGGCCAACCCGGCCGCTTTTGAGGATTACCTCACCGCGCTTGGATATACTCAGCGCTTTGACAAGGCCGGGAATCTCGACCTCGCCATCGCTGCACTCCAACGTGCTCTGCAGACCGATCCCAACTTCGCTCTTGGCTACGCCCAGCTCGGCGAAGTTTATCGACTCAAGTACAGCGTGGAAAAGAATACCCACTGGCTCGATGAGGCACTCGCAAACTGCCAGAAGGCCGCTCAACTCGACAACCACGCTCCCTCTGTCTACGTCACTCTCGCCCACGTCCACGACTCGCTCGGCAAGCACGACCTCGCTCTTGCGGAGTTTCATCAGGCGCTCAATCTCGACCCCAAAAACGCCCTCGCCCTCGGCGGCCTGGCGCGCTCCTATGAGGAGTCCGGCCGCATCGACGACGCCGAAAAAACCTTCCAGCAGGCCGCCGACCTCCGCCCCGACGACTGGTACGGCTACAACGCGCTCGGCGCTTTCTATCACCGCCAGGGAAAATATCCGCAAGCCATAGCCGCCTATCGCAAGGCCCTGCAAATTACTCCCGACAATGCGGAAATCTACTCCAACCTCGGCGCAACATACATCGACCAGGGTGGCAAGGAATCGCTCGCCAACGCCATGCAGGCTCTGGAGAAATCCATCGCTCTCAATCCCACCTACCCCGCCTACGGCAACCTCGGCAACCTCTACCTTCAGCAAAAGCGCTATCAGGAGGCCGCAGCCGTCACTGAAAAAGCCCTGCAGATCGACGGCCACGACTACGATGTCTGGAACAATCTGGCGATTGCCTATCGCGGATCCGGGCAGCCGGAGAAAGCTGCAACAGCCGACCATAAGGCCGAGCAGCTCGCCGAACATGCCGTCGCACTCAACCCCCGCGACGCCGAAGCCCAGTCCTCCCTGGCCGGCTACTATGCCGGCGACAAAATGACCGAAAAGGCCCTGGAGCGTATCCGTACCGCTCTTGCCCTCGCGCCCGACGATCCAAATGTGCTCTCCAATGTCGGGGCTGCCTATGAAGCATTAGGACAGCGTGATCGCGCCTTGCAGTCCATTCTGAAAGCCATGCGCAAGGGCTACGCGCTCGATGACCTCATCAGCAATCCCGATCTCCAATCGCTCATCAAGGACCCCCGATTCAAACCCCCAGCGAAATAGCCATCGCGTAACCCCAGCCTGCTTTCACCAGTCGCAGGGCCACTCAGCCACATAACCTGAAAGAAAGGAAATTGAAAATGGCCGACATAGCCTTGGTACTTCCCCCTCCGAAAGGTCGCCCCGACGAAAAACTGCTCATTGCCGATAAGGATCAGCTGTATATCATCTTCACCGCCGCCTTCAATTGGCAACCTTCGGATAAGAAATATAACTGTTTCAATGGCGATTTACTCCCTCCATACAACTATCCCGGTCCCGCCACTCCCGGGCTGCCTTTCATCGCATTCGGGCCGTTTACTCCCGTCAATGCCGGGGAAGTGACGTTCGACGATGACACAACGAAAATCAAATCCAAAAGAGGTGTACTGGTAGGCACCCCCCACACAATCACCGTAGGTTAGCCTCGGCGACTAATGCCCGAAACGAACACGTGCGGCACCATCCACACCCGCCCCGTGCCCCATCCATCGCAAAGATTTGTCGTGCGATGGGTGGGAAGCACGCACTGCGCCCAACGCACATTCCCAGCAACGCGCTTCACAAATCGAATTCCGCGGAACCTGAAAGGCTCCATGTCGACACAACACAACTGCGCGCAAGTCAACAGCTTCATTGAAGAAGGAATCAACCGGGGTCACCTTGACTCCATCGCAAAGTATGTCTGGGAGGATGTGGTCGAACAGGTTCCGTTTCCCGGCCAGGGCCCCGGCATCGAAGGCCTCAAGGATGTTCTCCGCGGCATGAGAACCGCATTTCCCGACCTCCACTTCTCCGTGGAAGAGCAGATTGCGGAGGGCGACAAGGTCCTCACTCGCTTTGAGTGGACCGGCACGCACCAAAGCGAATTCCTCGGTGTCCCCGCCACTGGACGTCCCGTGAAAGTCTGGGGTATGGTGCTCGACCGCCTTGTCGACGGCAGAATCAAAGACACGCGCATCATCATGGACATTTTCGGCCTCATGATGCAGCTCGGCGCGCTGGGTTCCTAGCGGTCCCAACCCGGTTCGCCCACCGCAGGCGCTTACTCGGCCCGCAGCGCCTCAACCGGATCGATGGTAGCCGCACGGCAAGCCGGCAAATAACTCGCCAGCGCCGCAGCCATCACCAGGATCAACGGAACCGCGATGTAGGTGATGGGATCAAGCGGGCTGATGCCAAACAGTAGCGACTTCATCAGCTGCATCAACCCTGCCGCCACGCCCACGCCGATCACCACTCCGACACCCGTCAGCATCAGAGCGGACCGCACAAACATCCACTTCAACTCGCTCTTTTGCGCGCCCAGCGCCAGGCGAATCCCGATCTCCCGCGTCCGCTGCGAAACCGTATACGAGATCACGCCGTAGATTCCAATGACGCCCAGCCCCAGCGCCATCGAACCCGCGATCGCCAACATCACCAGCGTGAACGAAGTCCGCTCCAGCGACTGGCTATACAGATTCTGCATCGTCTTAACCGTTGCCAGCGGCACGGTTTCGTTGACTGACCACACAGCCTGCTGCATTTCGTTGAGGAAGGCTGTTGTGCCCGCGCGATCGCTGTGCATCACAAAGGTAACAAATCGCAGACCACCCATCTGCGGCGGCGTTGCGAAACGGTCGTAGAACATCGCAGGCCAGTAGATGATAGACGGAGCCTTTTCATCCACCCCGTGGACACGCACGTCCTCCACAACCCCAATCACCTGCTGCCACGGCGAGCCGTCGTATTTCTTGACGCGTTTGCCGATAGCTGCGGATGCCGAACCCCACGACTCGCGCGCAAAATTCTCTGACACCATCACCCTGGGAAGCACATTGTTCAGGTCGTCCCATGTAAAGTCGCGCCCCGCCACCAGGTGCGTGCCGAGCGTCTGAAAGTAACCCGGTGAAACGTAGTTGTAGAGCCGCAACGGCGGGTCACCGCCTTCATACGTCTTGCCTTCAACGCTCATCGAGTCCCAGTTCGGGTCATTTCCATCCATCGGGACGCCGGCGGCAAATCCAACCGAAGTCACGCCCGGAATCGCCGCGAGTCGATTGGCGATACTGCTCTGCATGCGCGCCACCGTATGGGGATCGGGCGCCTGTAACTCCGGTATCCAGATGTTCACCGTCTGCACATGCGCCGCATCCTTGAATCCCGGCTCAACGTTGCGCAACGCCGCAAACGTGCGAATCATCAGCAGCGCGCTCACCAGCAGCACCAATGCCATCGCCACCTGCGCCACCACCAGCACATTGCGCGAGCGATGACGCCCCCGGCTGGCGCTTGTGGTCCGGTTCGTGCCCGTCAGCACTGCGAATGCATCGGCCCGCGCGTATTTCAGTAAAGGAATCGACCCGAAAACCAACCCGCAGAAAACCGACAGCAGCAGAGTGAATAACAGCGAGCTCCCATCGAGCCCTATCTCGCTCATGCGCGGCAGATCCGCCGGCCCAATCGCCACCAGCAGCCGCAGTCCCGCATACGCCACGCCAATCGAAAGCACGCCGCCCATCAGGCCCAGCGCGACGCTCTCCACCAGCAACTCCCGCGCCGTCCGCCACAGCCCCGCTCCCAGCGCGGCCCGCACCGCAAGCTCCTGCTGCCGCGATTCCGCCCTCACCAGCAGCAAATTCGCCACGTTCGTGCACGCAATCAGCATCACCAGTCCAACCGTTGCCATCACCACCCACAGAACGCTGCCTATGTTGCCCACCACTTTCAGCTTTAACGTTCGAAAATTCGGCGTGATCCTCCACTTCGCGTAGGAGTGTGAATTGGTGCCGGGACCGTTCGACCACGAATCCATCCACAGCGGAATCAGCCGCGCAAGGTCCCCGTCTGCCTGCGCCAGCGTGACTCCGGGCTTGAGCCGCCCAATGCCGTCATACCCAAACGGGTACATCTTCAGTTCTGCGCGATCCAGCGCCAGAGGAAGCAGCAGATCGAAATCCTGATCGACCATCCGGAATCCCCGCGGCATCACGCCCACAATCTGCCGCGTCACCCCATCCACCTTGACAGTCCGCCCAACCACCCCGCGGTCGCTGCCAAATCGCCGCTGCCAGTAGCCGTAACTCAAGATCACCGTCTTCCTGCCGCGCGGGTCCTGGTCTGCGGTCGTAAACCATTGTCCCGCCTCAGGCCGAACGCCCAGCGTCTCCAGCATCCCGCCACTCACCAATACGGCATTCGCCTGGTCCGGCTGCGCAATGCCGGTCACGTTGGCGTAGCGCATCGTCCAAATGCCCATTGACTCAAACGAATGGTTGTTCTCCGCAAACGTCAAGAACATCGACGGCGAAAGCTGCAGGCCGCTGTTAAAGTTGGCCAGCCCATTCGCGCCCGGCGCATCCAGCCACAGCGCCGTCAGCCGGCCCGCATCCGGATACGGCAGCGGCTTCAGCAGCACGCTATTCACCACGGTGAACACCGCCGTATTGGCGCCAATGCCAATTGCCAGCGTCAGCAGTACCGTCACGGCGAACCCCGGCGACTTCCGCAACCGCCGCAGCGTCAGCCGCAAATCGGCCAGCAGAGATTCAAGCGCGCCCCACTGCCACTCTTCGCGGCTGCGTTCCTTCATCAGCGTCACGTTGCCGAACTCGCGCCGCGCCGCCTGCTCGGCTTCTTTGCGCGCCATGCCGTCTTCCATCAGTTCCTCGGTACGCTCGTCAATATGTTCCTGGATAGACACGGAAAGATCGTCATAACGCCGACCACGATTGAAGAGCCGATTCAGAAACTGCATGATTTAATCTCCTGCTGTCCCGTCCTGAAAGTCCGTGCAAAAGTGACCGGTCATCGTTAACAACCGCAGCAAACCGGGGTCCCCCGCGCTATGCGTTGGTGCAAAGTGGAAGCAACGAAGCCCGTGCGCGCCTTCCGCGAGCGGCTGCCGCGCCGCAGCTGCCTACGTTCTCGCCACCGCCAGCACCCGCGTAATCCCCTCAAACATCTTTTCGAAGCTCACCACTTCCTGTTCAACCCGCCGAACCCCGGCATCGGTCAGCCGGTAAATCCGCGTCGGCCTTCCCTTCGCCGACAAGCCAGTCTCCGACTCCAGCAACCCATCCCGCAGCATCCGCTGCAACGCCGGGTACAGCGATCCCTCTTCCACCTGCAGCAGGTTGTCCGACACTTGTTTAATGTGTTTCACCAGCGCATAGCCGTGCATGGGCCGCAACCGCAACGACTGCAGGATCATGACCTCCAGCGCCCCCGGAAAAAGATCGCGATGTTCAGGATTCTTCGCCATGCATACAGATTAACACAAAATACCTATTTTAGAAATAGGTATTTCAAACGAATTTTCATCTCGCGCAAAAAATGCCGGCTCCCCAGCCCGGTCCGCGAAGCCATGTCTGCTAGCGGACATAAATCCGCAGCCCGGCCTCGTAAAGTAAATATGAGCGTCTTTCAGGTTCCTCTTTACACTGAGAGTCTCTCGACGAAAACATTCAGTTCAGTTGTATGCGGAGCTGAGTGGTCCAATTCACGGAGAAGTTCTTTATGCCGGTACCCGTAAAACCTTGCGATGGATCTTTCAGCGAGGAGACAAATCAGCTTCTACTTTCCAACGTCGGTCGAGCCCAATGGCTCCTTCATGCCTGCCAGCGTTGCGGGCAAATGGTCGGTGCGCGTCTTGAAAAGGGCCATTGGGTCCCCGAGGTGCATTGGCCGTCCGTCCCGTCGCGCAACGCGGCGCGCTCAACGGCTGCGAAGCCTCAGCCCATTCTCAGCGATCCTGAGCTGGAGGAGTCTTAGACCCTGGACTTGTCCCGGCGACCTGGGAATCGAGACCGGCTCTAATCCACCGCCGACTTCTTCCCCCAGTCAAAGTGTCTCCCCAGAATCCCCTTCACAATCAGGTGATCGGTCGCCGCCGTCGGCCCAATCCCCACTCCGAAATTAATCTCCCATTTGGGAGAAACATTCAAATCCGTCACCGCAAAGAGCTGTTGCTGTTGTTCATGCAGGTTGTCGAACGCGCCCAGCCGTCCGTAATCCGCATAGTATTCAAACCCGCAGTTGATCTTCGGCGTAAAGTCGTAGCCCACCTTCGCGCCCGGTGAGAAGCCCAGCCCCTGGTTCACGTCCGGCCCATGCAACGTCCGTTCCAGCGCGGGGTTGAATGCCAGGTACCACCGCCCCATCGTCTTGTCGATAATCGGCCGAATCTCCCACGTCCACGTATCCGGCGAATACACCGCGCGCTGATATCCAATCTCCGTTGAAAGGCTCAATCCCACCGGCAGGTGCCACTTGTCCGGCGCACGCACCCGCGGACGAATGTGGTCTCCCACCCACTGCACCCCGTGCCCATCCTGCTCGCTGGTAAAAACGTAAAAGCCCACCTCCGCCCAGTCGTTAATCCCTTGCGTCAATTCCAGCGTCTCGTGCTCCTGGTGGTTGGTCGGATACACCCCATCGATCACCTTCGTTTGTCCCGTCACCGTGTAGTTCGAATGCAGTTCCACCATCAGGCTCTTCGGCGCCACCGTATCCGCGCCATACACCTGGATCTCGTAATTGCCCTGCGCCCCCGCAACGCGCGCCAGCATCAGCACACAACAAATCGCCAGAAGGGAACCGTTACGCATACCGAAACACCATCATGAATCCCCGATCCATATGATCCTGCTGATGACAATGAAACAGCGTTCTCCCCGGGTGATCGGCAACAAACTCAACCTCCGCGGTGCTCTTCGCGGGCACCAGCACCACGTCCTTCCGCAGTCCCCGCATCTCCGCGCTCCCATCCACCTGCCGCACCTCAAACGTATGCCGGTGCAGATGCATCGGATGATCGTCCATGCTTTCGTTCTTCATCACCAGCCTGTAGCGCTCGCCATTTTTCAAAAGCGGCTCCTCAGTGTCGGGGTACGACTTCCCATTGATCCTCCAGCTCTCTTCGCTCCCATGTCCCTCGAACTTGGAGTCGAACCTCAGCTCGATGCGCGTCGCTTCGTTTCCGTTCGCCTGAATCTCATCTGCGCTTGCAAACTGGCGATAACTCCAAATCAGCTTTTCGGGCTGCGTCCACGCCGGGCTTCCTGTTGCGCCCGCGTATTCAACCACAATGCCCATCCCCGCGCTCTGAATGTGCTTTCTTACTTCCCCCAGCACCCATTTGCCCGGGGCCTTCATCTCCACCACGGCGGAGACTCGTTCCGCCGGTGCAATGCGAAGCATCTCCACCGTCTGCGGCTGCGGAACCACATTGCCGTCCAGCGCCACAACCTGAAACCGGTGCCCCGCGAGCGCAATCCAGTGCACCTCGGTCGGGCTGGAGTTCAGCATATGCATCATTACGCGCTCGCCCCGTTTCACGCGCACCGGTTCGCCGAACCCCAGCATCTTTCCGTTAATCGTCGAAACGTCGTATACCGGATTCATGAATCCGTCATCGCCGCCTTCAAAGTGTCCACCCCAGTCGTGCAGCGCGAGGAAGACTTCGCGGTCGTAGGCTGCCGGCGCATCCCGCGGAGCAAGCGGATCAAACGGACCAAGCGGATCAAGCGGACCAAGCGGATCGATCAGAACAAACCCATGCAGCCCGCCATACTGCGCCTTGGTCAGATCTTTGCCGGCGAAGGTGTGCGTATGAAACCAGCGAAACCCCACCGGGTCCGGGTTCAAGTTATAGCGCACAGTTCCACCGGCCGCGATCATCGGTGTCCCTTCCTCCATCGCCCCGTCAATCGCCGGCGGCAGAAAGAGCCCATGCCAGTGCACCACCTCCGGCTCACTGCTCATATTGCGAATTTCCACGGTCTGCTCTTGTCCCTGGCGCATCCTGAACAGCGGTCCGGGAATCTGCCCGTTGTAGGCGAGTGTCCGGAAATGATGTTTCGGCGAAGCCTCCAGCGTGTACGGCGCAATCTCCAAAGCGATATCGGGCGTCGTTGCCGCTCGCATCGCCGGGGACAGCAGCGCAGACCCCGCCGCCAGCCCGGAGAGTTGTCCAAACACCCGCCGCGTAATCATCCCCAAATCCTCAATCTCTGGAATACCATAACCATCCCGCCGGCTTTCGGTAGCCTGATGCATTCGACGCGGACAAATCCCTCAAGGTTCCCGACAAATCCCTCAAGGTTCCCGACAAATCCCTCAAGGTTCCGTCCAGGACGCCTGTCCCCGCGGAGAGCTCGCGGTCCCAAATCGAATCCGCGCGACCAATTTTCCTTTTGTGGCATCAAAAGGTCGAAGTTGAACAGATTCCTGTCTGGGCCGATTAATAGGATCACGCTAGGATATTCTGCAGTGAGGTCGAGAGCCACTTTCCCAAAGCGCGGACCCTCTTCCTGCAACCTCGGAAAGTTGTAAACCCCCATGTCCCGACTGCTGGTTCCATTTCGCATGCAAAGCAAAGGCTGGATGGTCGTCGCCTTGTGCTTCCTGCTTGAAATCACCGTCTGGGGCATCAGGATGGGCTTGCTCGGTGGAGCAGCATTGTTCCTTTGTCTTCTCCTTCATGAATGGGGCCACATCGTGGGAGCGGCCGCGCTCAATGTTCCGGTGCGCGAGTTCGGCATCAGCGTTTATGGCGCATACACCATCCGTGCGCGCGCCCTTCGCGGCCGCGACGACGCCCTCATCTCCCTATCCGGCCCGCTCATGAACCTGCTTCTTGTTTTCCCGGCCCTCTACCTGCCGCACATCGGAATCCAAATCGCGTGCTGCAACGCGGCGCTCTGCGTATTGAATCTTCTCCCCATTCCGTCCAGTGACGGGCTCCGCATTGCGCGTTCGCTCTGGGGCGCCGATTGGCCCTCCAACGCCATCTCCGACTGACCCCCGACTCCGGGCAGGCGACAATTCACCAACCACGCCGCCCTGCCACAGGTACTTCTCCTCCAAAACGCTGTCATCCTGAGCCGCACGCGAAGGATCTGCGGCTGCCTGTTAGAGTTCCAAATTGGCGTTAATTCCGGATAGGCGACGACTCGCAATCACTGCAACACTCGAGGAACTTGGCGGGATCCGGTAACAACGGGTCAGTTCGGTGACGGCTGCTCGATGTGATCGATGACCAGGACTTGTGCCGATCTTTTGGCCGGTACAAGCTTCAGCCCCAGTTGCTCCACAATCGCTGCAAACAGCGACGCCCCTCCCGCATCGGCCGGCAATAAATTCCCGTTCCCGTCGGCGGAAGCTGCCGCGGCCTGCAATGGCGTCCAGCTTAGAGAGAAATCGTAGGTCCCAGTCAGTCCGGTTCTGTCCACCACCTCGCGTCCGTCGACATCCGGCGCGCACTCCAATGCGTTGGAAATCACAGTGATTGGCGCGGCTGTTGCCCGAATGGTGGACCCTCCCACAGCGAAGCGGCGTTTCGTGGCATCGGTGTCTTCTTTAAGCTTCGAGCCGCCCTTGGCCACCTCCAGCTCGTACACCGGCATCTCCCGTGTCTCGAAATGCGCCTTCAACTGGAACCGGTCTGCGAGCAGAGACTGCATCATCAGGAGAGTCTCTTTCGTGCGCTCTTCGGTGGTCATGCTCTGCATGGCGCTGGCAATGGTGTCCGGCAACTTCCCCTGGATCACATACCTTTCGGTTTTGATCCAATCCGGCCCTATGACCCGACCGGCGATGTTGGGCGAAATACCGAACGCGCGCTGAATGTAGGACCGCAGCGGCATGGCGAAGCCTTTCCCATCCCAGGGCTTGATGGTCGCCACTTCGTAGGCTGGCACCTGCTCAGAAGGCGACGCCATGACCGGCGTAGCGCCGGTAAGACCGATCGCGCATTGGCACGGAGCGAGTCGAGCGGAAATCAAGATCAACGCAGTCGCAACCAATAGCGTGGGGGCGCGGCGATTTTCTCCCTTCCACATTTGCCGGATTATACTCGGGCAGACTGAATCCGGGTGTACCACCATCAATCCGGACGATGCTGGCTGATCAAGACCCCCTCGTGCGTTCGGCGGAGATGAATTCGGAAAGAATGGATCGAACGCAACAGGAGCCGCCTTCCCAGCGGAATAGGTCATCGATCATTTCACGCGGCGCGAAACCCACCCCCAGGCGCCAAAAAACAAGGCCAACCGGACTCCCGGTCGGCCTCAACCTGTTGCTGGAGGAAGGTCTCTATCCTGCCTTCATCCCATACCACCAAAAAATCAGGGCCTGGCGATATCGCCAGGCCCCAATCTCCGTCCCTCTGTCCTACTGTGCGGGAGCAGCTTCCTTGTGGTGGTGATGCTCAGCGCCCAGGGGCTTGCGCACTTGCGGTTTCACTGCGCTTTCGTCAACCTGGTTGGTGCCCTGCACGTCGTTGGTAAACGTAGCGCCTGCGGGCACAAGGTAATCTTCCACCGTCTGCCCATCCGTGCTGCCGGTTACCACAACTACGCGCGACGCATCAATGCCCTTGTCCGTCACCAGGTACTCTTTGGTGTTCACGGCACGCTGGGCTGCAAGGTTCTCAACCTCGTGCTCGTGGTGTCTGCCCGTCTTCGGCGCCCTTTCGTCGGCCGTCGATTCGCCTACAACCACTACCTTGGCATCGGCCTGGTTCTGCAGATTCACAGCAACCTGGTCAAGGCAAGCCTTGGCTTCATTGTCCACACGAGCCGGTGGCTGATGCGGCAAATTGAAGCTGATGGAGCACAACGCCTGCGAATGCGGCACGGGTGCCACATAAGGCGCTGCAATGGTTACAGACGTATTGGCGGTTGCCGTCTGGCCCTTGTCATCCGCTACGTTGCAGGTGATTGAGACCGGACCGGTCGGTGCACCGGTCGAATCGAATGTGGCCGTGCTGCTGGTGCCCTGGATGTTGCCCGACCCTGCCGAGTAGCTGTAAGTCAGCGGACGGTTCTGCGGGCTCACGCCGGATGCCGTAATCGTGCTCTTGTCTCCCGGATTGATCGAACTCGGGTTGGCAGAGCAACTGACCGTGGGCGGCTCGAATGCCTTCACCGTAAACACAGCGGCGCAGGCTCCGGTCTCCCATGGTTTCAGACCTTCCTTGCCAGGCTTGCCTTCCTTCACCACGCCCGATATCGTGTAGCTGCCAGGCGCCAATGCTCCGGTATCGATGGTCACCGTTGTTCCCGTTCCCGTTGCCCCGCTGCCTGACCATGAATAAATCGCATTCAGCTTCGGATCAAGAAAGCTGGCAGTTCCGGTAATCGTGACCGGGTCGCCCGGAAACACGCTCACCGGACTGGCAACGCAAGAGAGCTGCACCGGTGTCGGCGGTGCAATCGACCCGGCATGCAGAACCAGGCCCGCGCTCAACCGCAGCATGTTGAAATTGGTGTCTCCGAATCCGCCCACATTCTCACGCGTCCATTGATAGTCAGCTTGAACAAAGCGAATCGCGAGACGATGTGTAACATTCGCATCCAACCCACCACCCGCTGTCACCACCGGACCCCACACCTCGGGGTATTGGTAGGTTCCCGTTTGCTCTGCGCCCACGAGCGCATGAACAAAGGGGGTGATTCTCCCTGGCCACCGGTAAATGATGCCGCCGGACCCGCCGCTGAAATCGTTGTTCGGTTGCGAAAACGTGTTGTAGCCGTATTCAGGAAGAAGAATGTGTTCGTCTCCCTCGAACGTCAGTCCCACATGCCGGTTGAAATAGCGGGACACGCTCATGATCGCGCTGTAGTTGACGGGGTTGTAGGTTTCGTCGCCGACAGTTACTGCCTTGGGCTTCAGATAACTGTACCCCAGAAAAATATCCCACTTCGACGCGTCCGCATCCTTCGGTATTCCAGTCGCAGCCGGTGTTGTCTGGGCTGCCAAAGCGAGAGGCAAAAACCCTGCAAACGAAAAGGCAAGGACCTTCCCCACGAATTTCATCAATTGAAGCTGCATTTGTATTTCCTCCAAAATTAGTTAAGGTGACGGTCGAAACCATTCGCTTGCGAACACGCTTCGACCCCCGACCATTTCAGACCAATTCCATTTCAAGCAAGCTGCGAACCTGATGCGGATCGAGACTCCGAGATTCTCGGACACGTCCAGTCTGCGTCCCTCCGCAAACACGCTCTCAGCGGTGTGTAATGCTTCGCATGTTCAACGGAAGGAATGGTGTGTATTCCAATTGCCGCGATCGCATTGGCGGCCAGCATAGGTTGAGTATCGAGTGGGCAGGAACGTGCAAGCTGTATAAAGTAGCTCACGTCAAACAGTCATCCGATCCACGGTTCGCGATCGCTTTCGAATCACGCTCTCTTGCCCTTGCATCTGTGGACACGAAGGTTATGCGAGAAACATGCTGCTCCCCGCGGCCGGCGTAGTGGGCACGCTGCTACAGCCGCACCCATCTTTTAGAGTAGATGGCAGGATAACTTTGAAGAGTTGCTTGCATGGCCTCAAGAATTTATTTCAACAATCTTCGGCGCATGAGTTACAAACTCACTTTTCGTCTGATTCAATCGCAATCATTCGGATGCGCGAGGTCGAAAGCAATCGATTGTGTGTTCAAAATTGAACATGTTTCTTACTCAACCCATGCATCTGACCCTGGTGTGGAGTGAAGTCTGGAGTGAACTCTGGAGTGAACTCTGGAGTGAACTCTGGAGTGAAACCAGGGGGGCTGTCGTCTTGACGAATCTTGTGCCTTGTCTCCGGCCTCCCGGAAAGCAGCTGGCCATGCGCGAATTCCTGGTCCCGTTCCGAATGCACATGACTGGCTGGTTAATGCTGGGCGTATGCACGCTGATTGAGATTCCTCATTACGGACCTCGCTGGGGGCTCCTTGCTGGAGTTTTGCTGATAGGATCTCTGCTGTTGCATGAAGTGGGTCACATGCTTGTGGCCACTGCTCTCGGAGTCAAGGTCAGCGAATTCGGCGTCTGCCTGTTAGGCGCCTATAACCGCAGAGCCCGTGCCAACTCGCGGCGCGATGAGGTCCTCATCTCTCTCGCCGGCCCGTTCATGAATTTCGCTCTTCTCATTCCATGCTTCTTCCTTCCCCGCATCGGCTTTGAACTCATGCTTTGCAATCTCGCTCTGGGCCTTTTCAATCTCCTGCCCATTCCGTCCACCGATGGGTTCCGCATTCTGAAAACCATCTGGGGCCCGTACCCGGTTATAGATGCGGTTCCGGCAACCACGCAGTCCGAACCCATCCTGCGCAAAGCCGCCTGAGGCAGTGTTAGCAGGCCCGAACAGCCATTCGAGTTATAATCTGCCCTATGGCTGTCAGCGCCAACCCAGGCACGGCGGAATCAAAAATCGAGCCAGGCATTTCGCTCGCCGCGAGTCCGGACGCGAGCCCAGACGCAAGTCCGGACGCGAGCCACGCCGCGAGCCACGCCGCGAGCCCGGACATCCCCCTCGAGACTGCCGAAAAGCTGCTCCTGCTTCAGCAGAACCTGCTTCAACTGCAAACCCTCATGGTCGCCTATTCCGGTGGTGTCGACTCCGCTTTCCTCGCGGCCACTGCGCATCGTGTTCTCGGTTCCCGCATGCTTGCGGTGCTGGCCGACTCACCCAGCCTTGCCCGCCGCGACCTGGAACAGGCCCGCGCCTTTGCGCTCTCCATCGGTATGCCCCTGCACATCGTCAACACCGATGAACTCGAGCGCCCCGAGTACGCCCGCAACGATGCCGACCGCTGCTTTCATTGCAAAGACGAGCTCTTTCAATCCATGCGCTCTCTCGGCCGAACCCTCGGCTACACCACCATTGCCTATGGCATGAACGTCGATGACACGCGCGACTTCCGCCCCGGCCAGCGCGCCGCGAAAGACCACGCCGTCCTCGCCCCGCTCGCCGATGCCGGCCTTACCAAGCTCGAAATCCGCGCACTTGCCAAAGCCGCCGGTTATCCGCTCTGGGATCGCCCCGCAGCACCCTGCCTCTCATCCCGCGTCGAGTATGGCCGCACCGTCACCCGCGAAGTTCTCAGCCAGGTTGAACAAGCTGAAGAGAGCCTGCGTCAGCTTGGCTTTCGCGAATTGCGCGTTCGCCATCACGGCCAGTTGGCCCGCGTCGAACTCGCACGCACTGAGCTGCCCCGCGCCCTCGCAGTCGATATGCTTGACGCAATCTCCGCGGCTCTCAAGAAGGCTGGATTCGAATACGTCACGCTCGATTGCACCGGCTTCCGCTCCGGTTCCATGAATGCGATTCTTCCCGTAGAAGTCCTCTCCCGCCGCGGCGCCTAGCGGAGAGTTTAAAATCAACCTCGATGCGAATTGCATATCTTGAATGTTTTTCCGGCATAAGCGGCGACATGATGCTCGGCGCTCTCGTCGATGCCGGCGTCCCCTTCGACTGTCTTGCGGATACCGCCGCCGCGCTTAACGTCGGCGCTCGCCTTGAGATGCGCAAGCTAAGCCGCGGCGGCATCGCCGCAACCAAAGTCGATGTCATCACGCCCGAGCAGCACGCCGCAGGCTCCGCGCATTCCCACGACGATCAACCAGGAACAACACACACACACGCCCCCCATCGCCATCTCTCCTCCATTCTCAAAATCATCAATGCCGCCTCTCTCTCTGAATCCGTGAAAACCCGCGCCACCCGTGCCTTTCAGCTCCTCGGCGAAGCCGAAGCCGCCATCCATTCCATCCCCATTGAGAAAGTCCACTTCCACGAAGTCGGCGCAGTCGACACCATCGTCGACATTGTTTGCGCCTCCGCCGGTGCCGAGCTGCTTGGCGTCAATCGCTGGCTAGCTTCGCCCCTCAACGTCGGCTCCGGAACCGTCCTCTGCCAGCACGGCACCATCCCCGTGCCCGCGCCCGCTACACTCGCGCTACTCGCCGATGCGCCAGTCTATGCGGCAGGCGAGCCCATGGAGCGCGTCACGCCAACCGGTGCAGCCATCCTGCGCATGCTCGATGTAACCTATGCTCCACTCCCCACACTGCGCATCAAAGCCTCGGGCTATGGTGCCGGCGGCCGCGAAACCCCAGGCCAGCCCAACCTCCTGCGCATTCTAATCGGAGAAGAATCCAATCAGTCCGCAAGCGACGAATCCATCGCCGTCATCGAGACCGTTATCGATGACTCCACTCCCCAGGTTCTCGCGTTTGTCAGCGAACAACTTCTCGCCGCAGGCGCATGGGACGTCTATCGCGCCTCCGTACAAATGAAGAAGGGCCGCACCGGCGTGCAGGTCACCGTCCTCTGCCGCCCCAGTCTCGTTCCAACGCTGCGTGACATCCTCTTCCGCGAGACCACCACCATCGGCCTCCGTTGGCGTCTTGAAAACAAATCCTCCCTCGCACGCGAATTCACTACCATTGAAACCCCCTGGGGCCCGGTCTGCATCAAGATCGCTCGCTGGCCCAACGGCGAAGTAGCCAACGCCGCGCCGGAGTATGAAGATTGCCGCCGCCTCGCCTTAGAGCACGCCGTCCCACTCAAACAAGTCATGCAGGAATCCATGCGCATCTACGCCGCAAACGGCGCTGCGCTGACCGTGGAAAAGGAAGGTTTTGATGGATAGCCGCAGCATTGAGACCTTGCTCAATGAAGTCCGCGAGGGCCGCACCCCGGTCAGCGACGCGCTCGACCGCCTCCGCGATCTGCCCTTCGAAGACATCGGCTTTGCCAAGGTCGATCATCATCGCGCCCTTCGCACCGGCATGCCCGAAGTCATCTTCGCCGAAGGCAAAACCACCGCTCAGGTCGCTGCCATCTTTGCCCGCATGGCACAGCACGGCGGCAACGTCCTGGCCACGCGCGCTACAAAAGAAATGTTCCTCGCCGTACTCGACGTCGAGCCCCGCGCCGAGTTTCACGAGACCGCGCGCGCCATCACCCTTACGCAGAGCTCTGACGTCCCGCAAGGGAAGGGAACTATCGCCGTTGTCTGCGCCGGCACAAGCGACCTGCCCGTCGCTGAAGAAGCCGTCGTCACCGCCCGCCTCATGGGCAACACAGTTGAGCTCATCGCCGACGTCGGCGTTGCCGGCATTCACCGCCTGCTCGCGCAAAAATCGTCGCTCCAATCCGCGCGTGTGCTCATCGTCTGCGCCGGCATGGAGGGCGCGTTGCCCACCGTCGTTGGCGGCCTGGTCAACGCTCCAGTCCTCGCCGTGCCCACCAGCGTTGGCTACGGCGCGTCCTTCGGCGGCGTTGCTGCTCTCCTCGGCATGTTGAACACCTGTTCGCCCAACGTCTCCGTAGTCAACATCGACAACGGCTTCGGCGCAGCCTGCATCGCCTCGCTCATCAACCGGCTCTGAATGATTGACGCGATGACAACAAATTGGACGAAGATGTGTGAACGGACACGACTTCACAGTCTGGCGAACATCTCCAAGTGAACAACAACGTGTGAAGGGGCACGACTTCAGTCGTGCCATGAATGCGTTAAGATGAACGACGGGCTTTAGCCCGGCGGGATGAGTTCCTCCAAGCTCTACTCTTGTCTCGCAATCAGATAACGTTTACCCGAACCGGGAGTAACTCACATGACTCATTCACGCCGACACTTCCTCAAAACCAGCGCCGCTCTTGCAGCCGCCTCGCTAACTCGCCCGCGCCATGCATTCGCCGCCGACTCCGCAATCCCCGCCCCACTCAGCCAGTTCGACTACAGAGACATCGAGTTACTCCCCGGTCCGCTCCTCGACCAATTCCAGACCAACCACGCCTTCTATGCCGCGCTCGACGAAGACAGCCTCCTCAAGCCCTACCGTCAGCGCGCCGGCCTTCCCACTCCCGGCGAAGATATGGGCGGATGGTATAGCTGGGAGAACAACGGCTTCGCCCCCGGCCACTCCTTTGGCCAATACCTCTCCGGTCTCTCGCGCGACTACGCCGCAACGGGCGCAAAGGCCACGCAGGAAAAGATCCATCGGATGGTACGCAACTTCGCGCCTGCCATCACGCCCGGCTTCTGGAACGACAATCGATTTCCCGCGTACACCTACGACAAAATCTCCATCGGCCTGCTTGACGCGCATCAGTTCGCGCAAGCTCCCGACGCTCTCAAGGTGCTCGAGAGAGCGCTCGATTCCGTCCAGCCGCATCTCCCGCCCGGAGGCATCTCGCGCGCCGAGCAATACGCACGCCCTCACAAGGACGAGTCCTTCTGCTGGGACGAGCCCTACACCCTGCCTGAGAACCAGTTCATCGCATTTCAGCGCGGCGCAGGTCAGCGCTATCACGACCTCGCCGTACACTTCCTTGCCGACGATTGGTACTTCGATCCCCTCGCAGCCGGCCAGGACGTCACTCCCGGCAAACACGCCTACAGTCATGTGAACGCATTGTCCAGCGCCATGCAGGCATATCTCGTCTTGGGCAGCGAGAAGCATCTCCGTGCCGCGCGCAACGGCTTCGATCTTATCCGCGCGCAGAGTTTCGCCACCGGCGGCTGGGGACCGGATGAGGGTCTGCGCGACCCCAAAAGCGGCGAAATTGGTGAAAGCCTCACCAAGACTCATTCCAGCTTTGAAACTCCCTGCGGCTCCTACGGCCATTTCAAAATCACCCGCTATCTCACCCGCGTTACTCGCGACAGCCGCTACGGCGACAGCATGGAAAGGGTCCTGTATAACACGGTGCTAGGAGCCAAGCCGATCAAGCAGGACGGCCACGGCTTCTATTACTCCGACTACAACAATGACGGCTCCAAGTTCTATCATCCCGATAAGTGGACCTGCTGCAGCGGGACCTTCTCTCAAATCACAGCGGACTACGGGATAAGTTCTTACTTCCACGATGCGGAAGGCATCTACGTCAACTTATACGTTCCTTCGCGGGTAACATGGTCGCGCGGCGGAGAACGCATCACCCTCACCCAGAAAACCAGTTATCCGCACCATCCCAGCACCGAAATCGTTATCTCATCCCGCAAGCCAACACCGTTCCCGATCTATCTGCGCATCCCCGCCTGGGCCGGACCCAAAACGGTCATCGCCATCAACGGCATGCACGTCATGGCCAGCCCCGCTCCTGGCCAGTTCGCTCGCCTCGACCGCGCCTGGGACGAAGGCGACCACATCGAAGTCGAGTTCGACATGCCCACAATCCTCGAGCCTGTCGACACCAGGCACTCCGATCTCATGGCCGTAGTCCACGGCCCATTGGCCCTCTTCGCCGTCGGCCCAATTCCAGACAAACTCGCCAGCAGAGAACTGCTCTCTGCAACGCAAACCTCCACCGGCTCAACCGACTGGCAAGCCAAAACCGCCGCAGGCCCACTTGCCTTAAAGCCCTTCACAGCAATCAACGACGAGCACTATCGCCTCTACCTCAAAGTCGACGCATAAAATCAGAAGCCTCACCCAAAGGTGAGGCTTCTAACTCCGCTTATATCGCAGGTGCCTATTCGTGGTCGTAGAAGCGGAAGAACAGTGACGGCTTCGCGCAAGGCTCTGCTCTCGCCACCAACTCCGTAGTCTGCTTGTCGTTCAGCGGCGTAAACTCCCGCGCTAACTGCACATTCTCCTCCAACTGCGCAACCGTATCGCAGCCAATAATCACCGTGCTCACCGGCCTCGACAGCGTGTAGTACATCGCCTCCCGCATCGACAGCGTTCCCGGCGAAGTCGTCTGGATTGTCATGCCTTCCCACGAATGTTTCTGCTTATCAACCGGCGGCGGCGTCCACGTGGAAAGAATGCGCCCGCGCCCCGGAATCTTCATCCCGATAATGCCCATTTGCCGTTCCACCGCCAGCGGCAACAGCTCCTCGTTAAAGCTATAGTGGTGCGGATCAGCCGCATTCATCGCCATCAAAATCGTGTCGAACGGATACCGCTTCAGGCTCTCAACCAATGAGTCCGGCCGGTAATGCCCGGTAACGCCCAGGTGCCGAACTACCCTCTGTTCCTTCATCTCCATCAGGGCTTCCATCGCGCCGCCCTTGGCAAACACAGCATCCACGTTGCTCATGATCCCGATATCGTGTATCTGCCAAAGGTCCACGTGATCCGTCTGCAGCAATTCGAGCGACTTCTCAATCATCCGCATCGATCCGTCGCGCGTCCGTTCCTTGGTCTTCGTCGCCAGGAAGGCCTCGTTGCGCCGCTTCGCCATCACCTTGCCCACGTACTGCTCGCTCCAACGGTCCGGGCCGCCATATATCGACGAGGTATCGATGTAGTTCACACCCAGGTCCAGCGCCCGTTCGATAATCGGCACGGCTGTGTCGAAGTTGTTCGGGTGCTCCAGAGCGGCCTGCCCGCCCAGCGAGAAGATGCCCACCTTGTATCCCGTCTTGCCCAGGTTCCGCGTCGGCATCGCCTTCATCGTCCGCGGATTCTCCGGCAACCCCGGCATCGTCTTCGGTGTATCGGCGATCATGGCCGTAGGCGCCAGCAACGCCGCCGTCACCGCTCCGCCAGCCTTCAAAAATTCACGCCGTCCCGACTTCCGCGCGTTCATCCCCAGCTCTTCGCCCATAAAATCCTCCACAAAATTCAGCTGTGTCCCGTGCCCACCCATCATAAACCCGGTCGCCGTTCCGGGGCGATACAATCGATATATGGAGCCGAACCTCCGCAAGTACACGAGCTTCGATGAAATGAAGGCCGACGAATACCGCTACTGGCAGAGCAGGCCGGTGCATGAACGCATGGACGCGGTCGAGGAGATGATCCAGGAAGCCTATGCGATGAAGGGTTGGGAGATTAAGCCCGATGTACCAAGACTACAAAGACCTTTTGTCCGCCTTCAATGCCCATGGCGTTAAGTACCCGAAATCAACAAAGCTACCTTCCTTGACGATAGTGGCGCATGGGCGCATGATTCCCATATAGGGGTTTGTCTCATGCCTGCCAGAGTCGCTTCAGCTCGCGTATCCGCCAATGTCGTCGGCAAATCCGCCTCCGCGACTGGCACGAAGTCGGGCGTCAAGAAAGCGCACTTGTCCAAGCTGGAAGCCAAACGGCTGGAGAGCTTTAAGGCGCTGATAGCGAAATACGCCGGAAAATGCTCTTTTGCCGGTTCAGATGAATGAGATCGTCGTCTTCGACTCATCGATCCTTATCCATCGCCTAAGGGCAAATCTCTTCGCCAGCCGGATGTCCGCAATAAGTGGACTCGTGCGCAATTTGTCTGTCGTGCTGGCCGAGCTTTGACGTGGTACTTCACTCGGCCGCGATGAAGATGTATTGCTCGCCTTGCAACGTAACTACCCCGTCCTTACTCCGACGCAGAATAACTGGATTGAATCCGGCCAGATCCTTGCCAAGATGCAGAAGGACAAGGGTTACGAACCGCACAAGCTGCGCGACCTGCATTTCGATGTACTCATTGCGCTGACGGCGCGATCGAATGGCGCACTACTGGTTACGTCCAATCGCGCCGACTTCGAATTGATTCGCAGTTACCGCGATTTCAAGCTCGAAGTCTGGTAAGCGACCTTAACTCGACGCGAAAAAAGGCCGCTCCCACCGGGAACGGCCTCTGGCTTGAAAGCAGTCTCGGTGAACTAGTCGCCCGCAACCACATCCTTCTCTTCCTGATGCCGGTTAATCGGACTCGCCGCATTGTTCGATGCCGGCCGAATCGCATCCAACCGAACCAGACCATCTACCGGCTTCTCGCCCAGCACATGCTCGCGATAAAGCTTGGCCATCTTCGCATTCTCTGCGTCGGCCTTCACCTTGTCCGCCGTGGTCACTGCGCGGGCCCTCAGCTTCTCTTCGCGTGCGTTCTTGGCAATGCCCAGGTTATCCAGCGTGTGGTTGGCTTCCGAGTTCACATGCTCCATGTTCAGGTTCAGCGTGTGCCCAACCTCGGTCATGCCCACCTTCTTGCCGCCGGCAAAAATCTCATGCCGCCCGTGCTCCTCATACCACTTGGTGAGCGTAGCCGTCATGTGCATTTTTTCAATGATATTCCGCCAGCCCACGCCCGTGTTGTACGCGCAGAAGCTGATCTCGCCCTCCTGTGTCGCGTACGGAATAATGCACTGCTCCGTGCGCCGGAAGTCGTAGTTGAATAAGTCCTGGAACCACATGCCTGCAATGAACAGGAAGTTCCACCGATCCGCGCGCCGCTTTTCAATATCCGCCAGCGTACGGTCGCCTTTCACGCTGCCGTAATCCTTGCCGGTCGCGTTGAAAGTCTTGTCCATCTTCTTCATCATGTCCGTGATCTTGAAGTGCGTCGGAGCCTGGAACGGATCGTAATTCCGCAGCAGCGCCAGCCCAAAGCCGATCACTGAAAGCCACTTGCCGCGGGCCGCGTCGTTCACCTTCGCCAGGTCCTTGGCAACCTTGCCCATGTCCAGGAACGCCGTAACCGGCGCCGCTTCCTTCGTTTCCTTGTCGATCATCAGCGCCATGCCGATGCCGCAATTCGGGTGGCA
>JBEKRU010000068.1:0-31830 GCA_049518435.1 Occallatibacter sp.
CCCACCCAACCTGCCGCCCGCCCTCATAACAGCGGACGCCGCCAAGAAGCCCGATACCCCCAACGCGCCCACCGAGATCCCCAAGCCTCCCGACGAACAAAGCGAGAAAGCCAACGACGGCTTCCTCGTCAACGGCAGCGTCAACAACGCGGCCACCAGCCAGTATTCGCTCGACCGCGCCTTCGGCAACCGCCGCCCCAACAGCAAGAGCCTCTACAACGGCGGGGTCATGGCCGTCATTGGCAACTCCGCCCTCGACGCCCGCGCCTACTCCCTCACCGGCCAGGAATTAGCCAAGCCCTTCTACAACGCAGTCACCGGCGCAGTCAGCATCGGCGGTCCCATCAAAATTCGTCGCATCCTCCCCCGCGGCCCCAACTTCTTTGCCGGATATCAGTGGACCCGCAATCAGACCCAGCAAAATCAAACCGGCCTCGTCCCTACCGATGACCAACGCACCGGCAATCTCAACGGCCTCGTCAACTCGGCCGGCCAGCCGATCACTGTCTTCGATCCCACCACCGGGATGCCCTATCCAAATAACCAAGTCCCCATCAGCACCCAGGCTCAGGCCCTGTTAGCGCTCTATCCCCACGCCAACATCACCGGTAATCCGCTCTATAACTACCAGGTTCCCGTCCTCACCAACATCCATCAGGACGTAGTGCAGAGCCGCCTCGACAAGACCCTCGGCCGCCGCGATCAGCTCTACGGCACATTCAATCTCCAAAGCACCCGTGCCGACAGCGTCAACCTCTTCGGCTTCGTCGATACCACCGATACGCTCGGCATCAACTCCAGCGTCAACTGGTCCCACCGCCTCAATCCCCACCTGTTCCTCTACACCAAATACAACTTCAGCCGCCTCCGCACCCTCATCTCTCCAGAGTTCGAGAATCGTGAAAACGTCTCCGGCAACGCAGGCATCGCCGGTAACGATCAGGAGCCCTCGTACTGGGGACCACCCTCGCTCAACTTCTCCAGCGGCATCACCGGCCTGGGCGACGGCAACCCCGTCTTCAATCGCAACCGCACAGATGCATTCACTCTCTCCGCCGGCCTTTATCGCGGCCGCCACAACGTCACCGCCGGCGCGGACTTCCGCTATCAGCAGTCCAACGACCTCTACCAATCCAATCCGCGCGGGGGTTTCGGCTTCACCGGTGCCGCAACCGCAGGCACGACCCCACCCACCTCCACAACCTCGCCCACTAGCGGCTCCGACCTCGCCGACTTCCTCATCGGTATTCCAGACACCAGCTCCCTCGCCTTCGGCAACGCCGACAAGTATTTCCGCCAGCCCGTCTACGATGCCTACATCACCGACGACTGGCGCGTGCTCTCCGTACTCACCATCAATGCCGGCATGCGCTGGAATTACGAAGCCCCCATCACCGAACTGCATGGCCGCCTCGTCAATCTCGACATCGCTCCCGGCTTTACCGCCGCCAAGCCAGTCCTCGGCAGCGATCCCGTCGGCCCCCTCACCGGCGCGCACTATCCCAGTTCGCTCATCCGTCCCGATCTGCTTGAATACGAGCCCCGCATCGGCATCTCCTGGCGTCCCATCCCCGCCTCCACCGTCGTCGTCCGTGCCGGCTACGGCATCTATCACGACACTTCCGTCTATCTCGCCTCCGCGCAGCAACTCGCCCAGCAGGCGCCGCTCTCCAACAGCCTCAACGTACAAAACTCCGCCGCCTGCCCGCTCACCCTCGCCAACGGCTTCATGCAGTGCGCCTCCACCAGCGCTGATAGCTACGCCGTCGACCCCAACTTCCGCGTCGGCTACGCTCAAACCTGGCAGGTTGCCATACAGCGCGATCTCCCCTTCGCTATGCAAATGACCGCAACCTATCTCGGCGTCAAAGGCACCCGCGGCGTGCAGGAGTTCCTGCCCAACACCTACCCCATCGGTGCAACCAACCCCTGCCCCTCCTGCCCCCTTGGTTTCGAATACCGAACCTCCGGCGGCAACTCCACGCGCGAATCCGGCCAGCTCCAGTTACGCCGAAGACTCAAAGCCGGCCTCACCGCGTCGGCCCTCTACACCTACTCCAAATCCATTGATGACGACGCCTTCCTCGGCGGCCAGGGTCACGTTACAGCTACCGGCGAGGGCCAACTCCCCACGCAATCCACCGCCTCCACGCCCAACACTTCCATCGCGCAGAACTGGCTCAACCTTCATGCCGAGCGCGGCCTTTCCACCTTCGATCAGCGCCATCTCCTCAGCCTCCAGGCTCAATACACCACCGGCCAAGGCAAGGAAGGTGGAACACTGATGACCGGCTGGCGCGGCAGAGCCTACAAGGAGTGGACCCTGGTCACCAACATCACCGCTGGCACCGGCATGCCGGAAACTCCTGGGTACAGTGAACCCGTCCCGGGCACAGCCTTTCTTTCCATTCGCCCCAGCCTCACCGGCTCGCCCATCTACAACTCCAGCGTCCGTCAGCATCTCAACGTCGCCGCCTATTCTGCCCCCGCCGCTGGCCAGTGGGGAAACGCCGGCCGCGACTCCATCACCGGCCCCGGCCAGTTCAGCCTCAACTCATCGCTCGAGCGCACCTTCCGCCCCACCACCAAGTTCAATCTCATCACCCGCTTCGACGCTACCAACCTGCTGAATCACGCCGTGTTCTCCAGTTGGATCACCAGCATCAACAGCGCCCAATTCGGTGCCCCGGCCAGCGCCAATTCCATGCGCGCCCTCCAAGCCACAGTCAGGTTGAGGTTCTAGCATGACGACCAAAAAGCCCACATCAAAGAACAGCCGTCATCCCGAGCACCAATCAAACGGTGGTCACGTTGATTGCAAAATGAACGCTGTCATCGAGCGCGACCCCATTTTGACTGTCATTCTGAGCGAGCGTAGCGAGTCGAAGAACCTGCTGTTGCACTTCGGGACCTTGCTCTCCACCGTCGCCCTCCTCCTTATCGCCCCCACCCTCGTCCCCGCCCAGCAAATCGGCACCAACAAGCCCGCCGAGTCTCAGGGCTACACCCTTTCCGTAAAAGTCCAGCTCGTCACAGAAGCCGTAGTCGTCAAAGACAAGGACGGCCATCCCATCCCCGGCCTCACCGCCAAAGACTTCGCCGTCACCGAAGACGGCGTCCCCCAGACTGTCCGCATCTGCGAATACCAGGGCCTCACCGCCGCATCTACGCCCCTGCCCACATCCAAACCCGGCACGGAAGACATCCGCATCTACAAGAAGCTGGGCCGCACCCAAATCGCCCCTGAATCCGTCGATCCCGCCTCTCCCACTTCGCAACGCTATAAGAACCGCCGCCTCCTCGCCCTCTACTTCGACATGTCCGCCATGTATCCGGCCGATCAGCTCCGCGCCCTCGCCGCCGCCGAAAAATTCCTCCGCACGCAAATGACTTCAGCCGACCTGGTCTCCATCCTCCGTTACCAGGGCGCCTCCGTCGACATCCTCCAGGACTTCACCGACGACCGCAACAAGCTGCTCAGCATCCTCCAAACCCTCGTCGTAGGCGAATCCCAGGGAGACACCGAGACCACCGACGACGCCAGCAGCGCAGACACCGGCGCAGCCTTCGGACAGGATGACAGCGAGTTCAACATCTTCAATACCGACCGCCAGCTCTCCGCCCTCGAAACCGCCGCTAAAATGCTCGGCCAGTTGAACGAGAAGAAATCCCTCATCTACTTCGCCAGCGGCCTTCGCCTCAACGGCATCGACAACCAGGCCCAGCTCCACGCCACCGTCGACTCCGCCATCAAAGCCGGCGTCTCTTTTTGGCCCATCGACGCGCGTGGCCTCGTTGCTTCAGCCCCGCTCGGCGACGCAACCCAGGGTTCTCCCGGCAACTCCGGCATTTACACCGGAACCGCCGCCCAAGCCAACACCAGCAACTTCCAGCAGTCGCAGGACACCCTATACGCCCTCGCCGGCGACACAGGCGGCAAAGCCCTCTTCGATAACAACGATCTCGACAGCGGAATCGTTGCGGCACAGGACGCCATCTCCGACTACTACCTCATCGGCTACTATGCCACCAACACCACCAAGAACGGCCACTTCCGCCGCATCAAGGTCACCCTCACGTCGAATACCGAAGCCAAGCTGAACTACCGTGAGGGCTACTTCGCCGACAAGGAATTCGCCAAGTTCACTGAGGTCGATAAAGAGCGCCAGCTCGAAGACGCGCTCATGCTCGAAGACCCAGTCACTGAACTCTCCATCGCCATGGAGATCGATCACTTCCAGCTCAATCGCGCCGAGTACTTCGTGCCCATGATCGTCAAGATTCCAGGCCGCGAACTCGCCCTCGCCAAGCGCGGAGGCGCCGAACATACCCTCATCGACTTCGTCGGCGAAATCAAGGACCTGGTCGGCGGAGCCACCGTCTCGAACGTCCGCGACAACGTCAACATCAAGCTCTCTGACGCCACCGCCGCCGAGCTCGCCCACCGGCCTATCGAGTACGACACCGGCTTCACCCTTCTCCCCGGCAAATACCAGATCAAGTTCCTCGCCCGCGACGACGAAACCGGCCGCATCGGCACCTATCAAACCACCTTCGTCATTCCCAATCTCAATAAGGAAACAGCACGCGTCCCCATCAGCTCCGTCGTCCTCAGCAGCCAGCGCGTCGAGCTGAATCAAGCGCTCTATGACACCGCCAAAGCCAAAGATCGCCAGAAAGACGACCAGGTCAATCCCCTCGTCCAAAACGGAAAGAAGCTCATCCCCAGCGTCAACCGCGTCTTCTCCACCACCCGCGAAATCTACGTCTTCTTCCAGGCCTACAAGCAACAGCAAGCCGCCGCATCAACCCCAGTGCCTGCCGCAAGCCCAACGCCCAGCGCAGCGCCCGGCGCCACACCCGGCGCCACACCCGGCTCCACGCCCGCACAGAGCGCAGCACCCCAACCACTCTTCGCCTTCGTCACTCTCTATCAAGGCGACAACAAGGTCTACGACACACCGCCCTCAGCCATCGTTCCCAATCCCGCCAGTCGTCTCGGCACCATGCCTCTGACCTTCTCGCTCGGTGTCAACGGACTACCACCCGGCGAATACAACTGCCAGGTAACCATCGTTGACCCCGCCACTGGCAAGGCGAACTTCTGGCGCGCCCCCATCCTGCTCGTTCAGTGATCCCCTGAAGCGTTCAGAATCTCTCGAGCAGGCTTCTGAATCTACCGGATGAGAGCGGAGATTCCGACCGGATGCAGCCTTGAAGTCCGAACAGATCGCACAGCGTCCATGCTGTCGCCCTTCATCTCCGCACAAAGAGCCCCATATACCCGCTCACCAAGTTGCGAGATTCGACCAACAACCCGTTCGCCAAATTCTGGTATTGAGGAAGTCCTCCATGCGGGGTGCAGGGCGGTCAGGGCGTCTTGCACTACCTCTTCACCGTTCCGCCTGATCTTATCGATCCAGAAATCGATTGAGCTGATCACATTGGTGCGAGGGTAGACGCGCCCGTCGGGATAGAAGCAGGCGTCGGGAAGAGGAACCGTTGGGGATTCTGGCTCAATTGAAATTCCACTGTGGCTTACAAACAGCGCCCAAAGTTCCAAATCGTCCTCTTCCGATAAGAATAATGATTGGCGAGGGTGGGACGAATTCAGCCATTGATCGATAACGAAACCGCCCCAGAAGTCAGTCCGATTCCTGATTCGTCCGTACCAACTACCGGGTATTCTCTCGTAGGCGCGTCGGTGGTCTTCGCCAACAAAACGTGATGCGAAGTGAATACCTGGCAGGATTCTCTTGCCGGTGCCGGACTTATCGAGACAATCAAGTTCATGCGCCTCAATCAGCGCATTGGAAAAGTAGATCGGTCGCCACGCAGGCACCAGAATCCCAAGAGCCGCAAAAACGCTGGTGCCGAAAGCCTCGCGAAATGCAATGCGAGCGCGCGACCCGTCTTCCATACCTTTCACGACGTACTTGAAGCCGTCACAAGCTTCAGCAAAAATACAGCTCGATGCTCCGCTTATACGCCGCTCAAGCGTGACTGCCTCAATAGCTTTTAGGTTTTCAAAAATAACTAGCCTCTTTTCGACACAACGTTCAGTCGATTGCGACTGGTCCCACCAGCCAGCCACATGAAGAGGGGAAAATCCAAAGACAATTCATCAGCGAAACTCAAACATAAGATCATGTCTTTTGTATCTTCGTACGTGATCTATATCACGCCATTTCAATAAGCCAAAGCACTCATCTCACGGGCCACCCCGGCGTCCCCATCAACTCAGTTCGTGTGCAGTCGAGTCCACCGGGGCCGAAGGCGTTCCTTCGCGCTCCTCGGCCTCCTCTGAATTTCCAAACACTTCTTCCCGGATGATGCGTTCCGTGGCCTCGTTCAGATACTCATCTAACGCACTCTTGATCTGCAGAAACTCGGGCCACAGAGTGCCATTGATGAACGACGCCGGCGCCCGTAGCACCACAGTCGAGTACCGCTGCCGAGGATACCGGTAGGGCCTAAGCCCGTATCGACGGCAAAGGGCGGTAAAGAGCCGCCGATTCCAGCGATCAGGAAGCCGAAAAATCGTTTCGAGGGTCTTCTCGGTTCGCTCTGCTTCGCGAAGTGCCGAACGAACCCTCTGAATGGCTGCTGCCGCGGCTTCTCGCTCTCCCGGAGTCGTGGCGCCTTCGAAGAGAGCCGCAATCTTTCGCAATTTCTCGCGCAGCTCCTGCTCGGTGGTCAATGCATGCGCTTTCCGGTTCAATTTGAACCAAGTAAGAGAGATCGAGAGCAACTAGAATTCTGTCGCCATGAGTTACGCCGCAAACCTTGAACGAGCGAAGGAGTCGCGGCTCGGTCGCCAACCTGCAAACATCAGAATTTTCACGAGCGGAGATCGATCTCGAAACATTTCGTGCGTCAGTTTCGAATTCAAGGCTTCGTCACGCTGAAGCTCAGATCATTTGGCTGCGCGTGAAAGGGATCATCGCTTTTTGCATCGCACAAATCGGGTCTGCCGCTTCTCCAATCCGCCCTCAGTCGTAATGTGTATTCACCCGGGGGAAACTGAAACTGATTCGTTAAATCGGTGGCGAGATCATAATCGTTACGCGTCACGCAGGTGTGAGGGGGGATGGGGATTAGCATATTCCTGGCGCAGGACCAGACCTTCGCGATCCTGATCCTTCCCGCATCCGTCGAGCACCCGCTCAGATATTTGACTTCATCCTGGCGGAGAACGCGGCGCCCATTCTGGTCGAAGATGTCTAAGCCCCATACCTTGAAGCGCTCTAAATCTCCACAAGTTAATACACCAGCCGGGGCATCGCCACTGTTGACGGCCCAAATATGAATTTCGATCTTATCGCCAGCCTTGAATGCCCGTTGCGCAAGCGAGAATCCAAGAGACAGGTCCTTGCTTATAGGAGTCATCACCGGGGTTCCATAAGCGGACAGATCGTGCGCGTCGCATTCTGGCGGCAACGGTGAAACATTCTGGCCGAAAGTTCCCATATGCATAGCAATGATCATCAGCAATGGAAGGCTTGCTTTCATGCGATTAGTATAGGTCAGGTCTTGATTGATCGCTCACACTTAACAGACCCACCTGGCAGTCGCCAGATAAACGCCCTTAGAATTCCTCGCCATCCTCAACCGCAGGCAATATGTCATTCTCCCGCGCGACCCATACATAAAGAGTGGGCAACAAGAAGATGCCAATCACGAGGTTCGCGAGCAGGCCGCCAACGATAACAATCGCGAATGGGCGCTGCGAATCAGACCCAATGGCGTGCGAAAGCGCAGCCGGCAGCAGACCGAGTGTGGCCACCAGCATCGTCATCATGATCGGGCGCAGTCGCAGCACCGCCCCTTCAACAGCCGCATCCACGATATGTTCCTGCGACGATGCTTCCATCCCTTTGCGGCGCGCGCGCAACTGATTGATGAATTCAATCATGATGACTCCGGCCTGCACTGAAACTCCGAAAAGAGCCAGGAAGCCAACCGCCGAAGAAACCGAAAAGTTCGTATGCGTGATAAACAGCGCAAGCGGCCCCCCGATCGAGGCCATCACCACGCTGACAAGAATCAGCACCGCCCACTTTGCGGATCGAAACATCGTGTACAGGATCAGGAAAATCGCCAGCACCGTGATCGGGACAATCAGCGCCATACGCTTGTTGGCGCGCTTCTGGCTCTCGTATTCCCCGGCCCACTCAAGATGATAGCCAGTGGGCAACTGCACGTTGTGTTCAACCTTGGAGATAGCTTCTTCGACCGTCGAGCCCAGGTCGCGCCCCTTGGCGGAATACTTGATCGCGATGTAGCGCTGACCGCTTTCGCGATTGATTTGTTCGGCGCCATCGTCGGTTGAAATGGTGGTCAATTGCGCCAGCGAAACGCGCTCGCCGGAGGAAGCCAGCAACCGCACGTTTTCGATTGCCTCGCGTGTATCGCGGTATTGCTGCTGGTAGCGAATCGTCACGTCGAAACGCGCCTCGCCTTGTTGAACCTGCGTTACCGCATTTGCGCCAACCGCGGTTTGTATCGCATCCTGCACATCGGCGACGTTGATTCCCCACCGCGCCGCGGCTTTGCGATCGACCTGCAGGTTCATGTTCGGCTGCCCGACGATGCGAAAGATCCCCAGATCGGCAACGCCCTGCACCGTCGCCATCTGTGCCTGGATCTTTTCGGCAACATGCTCCAGCGTGCGCAGATCGTCGCCATAGAGCTTCACTGCGAGTTCGCCCTTTACGCCGGAGACGGCTTCTTCCATGTTGTCCGATATCGGCTGCGAATAATTCCAGATCACGCCGGGGAATTTCGATAACTCGGCGTCGATGGCGGCGATCAGTTTCTCTTTGTCCCGCCCGAAAACAGGGCGCCAGTCCTCTTTGCGCTTCAAGTCGACGAAATACTCGGTGTTGAAGAAGCCGGCCGTGTCCGTGCCGTCATCCGGCCTGCCGGTCTGGCTCACCACTTGCGTCACTTCCGGGAACGAGGCCATAACTATACGAGCCTTGTTGGTGAAATCGATACTGGCAGTGGGCCCTTCACTGGGAGAGAGTGTTCCTCGGACCCATATCGACCCCTCGTCAAGATGCGGCAGAAACTCCGAGCCGATAGGCCCGCCGACCGTGAGATAAATCGCGATCGCGAAAAGGAAAGTCGCAATACCCACGGTGATGTAGCGATGCATGATCGCAGCCCGCACCGACTCGCGATAGCGAACAATGAGCCAACCCATGATCGGGTTCTGCCACTCATTTGCTCCCTTGCTGAACAGGAAGGAAGCCATCACCGGCGCAACAAGGATAGCGAAACCGAGAGCGCCAAGCAGCGCGAATGTGACGGTCCATGCCATCGGCTTGAAGAGTCGGCCCTCCACTGCTTGCAGCGTAAAGATGGGCAGGTACGACGTAATGATAATGCCGCGCGCAAAAAAGACGGGCCGCAAAACCTCATGTGCCGCTTCCCGAATTTTCTGCGAAGGCGTGTGCGTCGAGTCCTTCCGCGCAAGATGACGCACCATGTTCTCAATCATCACCACGGAGCCATCCACTAACATGCCGAAGTCCAGTGCGCCGAGCGAGAGAAGGTTAGCGGGAATCTTGCTCAAGTCCAGGCAGATCGACGCGAACATCAGCGCGAACGGAATCGTCAGCGTAACAACAATTGCTCCGCGAATATTACCCAGGAAAAGAAACAGGATGATCGCCACCAGGACCATGCCTTCTGTCAAGTTGTGCTCCACCGTCTCGACTGTGTAGGCCACCAGTTTCGAGCGATCGAGAAACGGTACGACTGTTACTCCCTTGGGAAGAATCCCGTGATTCAGCTTGTTCACTTCCTCGTGGATGCCCTGCAACACGGGGTCGGAGTCATCGCCCTTTTGCAGTAGAACGATCCCTTCCACCGTGTCGGGATTGTCGATGATCTTTCCATCGGCCCGGTGCGTGGCTCGCCCGATTTGCCCCAGACGAATCTTCGCCCCCTGCGAAACCGTCGCGATGTCTTTTACCGTAACCGGGGTGCCGTTCGAGTTCTTGACAACGGTATTCTCGATATCCTGCACACTCTTATACAGGCCAAGGGATTGAACGTTTATCTCTTGCTGCCCCTGCTCAATAAAGCTGCCGCCGCCGTTGGTGTTGTTGTTGGCCACCTGCTGCTCAACCTGGCCAATGCTCAGTCCGTAAGCGACAAGCTTTTCGGGATCGAGTTTGATCTGGTATTCCTTGGTCGGCCCCCCGAAGCTGGATACATCCACCACGCCTTTGACACTCTTGAACGACTTCTCCAGCAGCCAGTCTTCCAGCGACTTTTTCTCCATCACGTCGTACGCGGGATTCGTGCTCTCAAGCGTGTACCAGTAGATTTGGCCAACCGGGCTCCAGTCGGTTCCCATCTGCGGCACGAGATTGGCAGGCAGACTGACCTGGCCAAGTCGCTCGACCACGTGTTCGCGATTCACATCGCTCGTGGAGTTGTCATCAAAGATCAACATCAGGCTGGAAAGGCCGGCCAAGGTGGTCGAGCGCAAATGGGTCAGGTGGGGAATTCCAGCCATCTGAATTTCGACCGGCACTGTAACCTGGCGCTCAATCTCTTCAGCGCTGCGCCCCGGCCACTGCGTGATGATCTGCACATAGTTGTTCGCGACGTCCGGATACGCCTCGATGGGAAGTCCCCGGAACGCAATAATGCCCCACACAGTGAGGACGAGAACCCCGCCGAGGACGAGCCAACGACTTTTCAGCGCAAAGTCAACCAGTCCACGAATCAAATGCGGGTCCCCAGCATGCAAGCCAAGGATAAAGATCGCATGAAAATTGAGCAAGGATGGCGATCACAGGGAAGGGATTATGCGCTGCCCTTTCGTTTCCGCGCCCTTTGCACAATAAGCGGAGTTGCAGGGAGCCTCAAGCTGCGTCCCGCACCCCAAGCTCCATCTCGTCAAACCGCCGCCACTTATAAATAGCAATCGAAATAATCCAGCTCGCCGCAAACAAACCGACAATGCAATACCCAAGCATGCCGAAGTGATCGTTCAGCTTGCCCACCAGCTTCCACAAACCGCCCGTCAGGTGAAACTGCCCCGCCAACAACCCCAGCGCCTCAATCCCACCCACCGCCAGCGCCACCACCACCGAAACCGAAGTAATGGTGATGTTGTAGTAGAGCTTCCGTATCGGCTTCACAAACGCCCACCCATACGCGCCCAGCATCAGCACATTGTCCGTCGAGTCCACCAGCGACATGCCCGCCGCAAACAGCACCGGAAAAACCAGAATCGACGAGAGCGACAATCCCTTCGAAGCTTCCGCGGCCGATAGCCCAAGCAGCCCGATCTCCGTCGCCGTATCGAATCCCAGCCCGAACAGCAGCCCCAGCGGATACATGTGCCAGCTCGACCGGATCAAATCGAACATCGGCCGGAACATCCGCGACAGAAAACCCCGATTCCCCAGCAGCAAATCGAAGTCTTCTTCCACATACGGCTCGCCCTGCCGCACCCGCACAAAGCTGCGCAGAATCGACTTCAGCACAACCAGGTTCACAATCGCAATCGCAAACAAAAACAGCGCCGACACCAGCGTGCCGATCACGCCGCCAATCTCCCGCACCGCGTCCATGCGATGCTGCAGCGCCAACGCCGTCGCCGCAATCGCAATGGCGCCCACAATCACCACAGTCGAATGCCCCAGCGAGAACATCAATCCCACCGCGACCGGCTTCTTCCCCTGCTGCATCAGCTTGCGCGTCACGTTGTCGATGGCCGCGATGTGATCCGCGTCTACCGCGTGCCGCAGCCCAAAGCTGTATGCCAGAAATGCCGTTCCCAGCAGCACAGGAAACCGGTGAAACGCCGCGAACGCCCAGCACCACGCTCCCACGTTGAACCCCAGCAACAGGCCATACAGCGCCACAACCTTGGCTTTAGTGCTGCCCGGTTCGTCGTTGGCCAGACTCCGCATGAGGGAGAGCATCGCGTTCCTTAAGGTCCCACAGGGGTGGGCTGCTCTGAATATGACTGGCAAAAACCGTTGCGGCAATGCCCTTCATCACATCAGTCGTTGGAGTTCCCTGGCAGGAAAATCCAGCCCTTAGCGTAACACGATTTTAGGAATCTTCCGAAATGGTCCCGCCCTGCAGGCCTTTGGCGGAGGGAGTAGGGGGTTCTTTCGGAGGGAGCAGGGGGTTTCAACCCCCTGAAAAACAGGCCTGAGAATTGTGGCCTTCAGGCCCGGACCATCGAGCCCTAATGCGGATGCGCATGTGTAGCCGTCTTCAAGCTCGATCCGGAATTAGTCAGCACCAGCTTTCCCAGTTCCACCCCGCGCAGCGCCAGCATCCCATCGGCCACCGCCTGCAGGTCCTTCCCCTTGCCCTTCATGATGATCACTTCCAGGCAGTAATTGTGGTCCAGGTGCACATGCGTAGCCGCCAGAATCATGGCTCCCGCCACGTGTTGCACCTCGGTCAGCTTTTGCGCCAGGTTCGGAACATGATGGTCGTACACCAGCGTCAGCGTGCCCACAACCGGCTTATTCGATCCCACCATCTCTTCCAAAAGCGCCTCGCGGATCAAATCCCGAAACGCCTCCGATCGGTTCGCGTACCCACGCTTGGCAATCAGCCGGTCGAACTCCTTCAGCAGGTCCTCTTCCAGCGAAACGCCTGTCCTGCTCAACTGGGTCATTCTGTCGCTCCAAATCCTTCATCCAGATTGTAGCCGCCTCTGGATGCACACCCAGCTTTCAGCGCGTTTCCCCTCCACCCACCTTCACAGGCACAGGAGCCAGCGTCTTCTGCCCCGCAACCACCGTCCGCTGCGTCCCCGTCAGAGCTGGCATCGCCTGGTGCATCGTCACAATAATCGCTCCTGCCGGTTTCTTTCCCGCGCATTGGTAGGAGTGGGGTGTGCTCGCGTCGAAATACACCGCATCGCCGCTCTCCAGCGTGCATTCCTGGTCGCCGTGGTGGATTTGAAGCTCGCCATCCAGCAGGTACAGAAACTCAAAACCCGGGTGCATGTGCCCCTTTGATTCCATCTCTTTAGTCAGCGGGATGAACTCGGCAAAGTAGGGATCCATGTGCCGGTCCGGCACCATGTACCCCAGGCTCTCAAAGAAATACGTGGGAACCTCAACCCCTGTCTGCGGCAGCCGCACCCGTTCCTTCCGCCGGTGAATGCGGAACAACGCATTCGGCTCCGTCTCAAAGAAGTACGACAGGTCCTTCGAAAACACCATCGCAATCCGCGCCAGGTTCCGCAAGGTCGGTACCACCCGCCCCGTCTCAAGCTGGGAGAGAAAGCTGGCCGAAAGACCCGTATGCTTGCCCAGTTCAACCAGCCCCATCGACTTCTTCAGCCGCAGCCGCTTGATCCGCTCCCCGATCCGCTTCTCCGCAATAAACCGTTCCGCGGTCTCCGGATCAACCTGGGTCTTCTGTGTCTCGTCGCTTCTTACCACAGCCAGCTCGCTCATCCGTCCCTCCCTCGTCAAAAACTTAGAATGCGCCCGCGACGAATTTGTTGTCCATGTCAAAAATTTTTGCCATTCCATTAAAGTTTCTTGCAACCCAACCCGGTATCGTGTTCATCAGAAGAAAAAGTAACTCCATCCTGTCGAAGGTACGGATTACTCCTTGTATCGGATTGCCTGTTTTTTGGCGACAGGAGCTGAAATCATTAAGAGTCCTGACCCAGAGCCCGTTGGGAAGTCCCCGCGACCTGGGCGAAAGGCCACACAAATTGGAAGAGAACAGAAAGATTCTCCTCTCGGGAGCCTCCGGAATGGTTGGATCTGCTCTCCGGCAGGCCCTTGTCAAAAACCACCACACCCTCCTCCAACTCGTTCGCCGCCCCCCCGCCACCCCCGCCGAGATTCAATGGAACCCGGCAGCTGACCCCGCCATCCCCAACCCGGAACTCCTGGAAAACATCTCCGCCGCGATTCACCTCTCCGGCTCAAACGTCGCCGCCCATCGCTGGACAGCCGATTTCAAGCGCGAAATCGCGGAAAGCCGAATCCAGTCCACCCACGCACTTGCCCGCGTTCTTGCGCAGCTCCGCAACCCGCCGCAGACGCTTCTAGTCGCCTCCGCCACCGGCATCTACGGCAACCGCCACGATCAGCTGCTCGACGAGTTTTCATCCCCCGGTTCAGGTTTCCTGGCCAATCTTTGCCAGGACTGGGAGGCTGCGGCCCAGCCTGCCGTCCAATCCGGCATCCGCGTCGTCCATCTCCGTTTCGGCGTCGTCATCGGTGCCGGGCCCGGCGCCCTTGCCAAAATGCTCCCCATCTTCCGCCTCGGCCTCGGCGGCCCGCTCGGTTCCGGGCGGCAATGCATGAGCTGGATCAGCCTCCAGGACGCAATCGCGGCCATCCTGTTCCTGCTCGCAACCCCGTCCATCGACGGCCCCGTCAATCTCACCGCTCCCAGCCCCATCACCAACAGACTGTTCACCCGCGCTCTCGCCCACGCCGTCCATCGGCCGGCCATTCTTCCCGCGCCGGCCTTTGCCCTCCGCCTGGCCCTCGGCGAAATGGCCGACGAAGCCCTCCTCGCCAGCGCCCGCGCCTACCCATCCAAACTCACCTCCGCCGGCTTCCAGTTCACTCATCCCACCATCGCCCAGGCCATCGACTCCGCTTTAGGATCGGCCGCATAGCATACAGCCTGGCGGTTCCTTTACCGTATGAAGGGCCACAACTTCAGTTGTGCCATGCGACCAATAAATTACTCCGGGCTCTTGCCCGAGGAATGCATCTTCAATTCCGCGCTCGATGTTCGACTTTTTCACCATCCTGTTGAGTATTGCCTTAAAGCTCACTGGGATCGGCTCCTACCCAAAAAGAAGCCGAATCGCTCCCGCGGTTTATCCTGAATAGTCGGGCTTGCGCCAGTCGCAGCCTGCCGCCATGAAGGAGTTGTCTATGCCTGACGAAAGCGAAACACTCGCTGCAATCGCCCCTGATGCATCTGCCGTGACCGCCCCGCCAGTCGCCACCATCGCGACCCTCGGCCAGCATGAAGGCCAATCCGTCACCCTCCGCGGCTGGCTTTACAACCTGCGCGAAAGCGGCAAGCTCCTCTTTCCCATCTTTCGCGACGGCACCGGCACCATCCAGGGCGTCGCCCACGTCAAAAGCGTCCCTCCCGCCGTCTTCGAGTCCCTGAAAGGCCTCACCCAGGAATCCTCCGTCATCGTCACCGGCAAAGTCCGTGCCGATAAGCGCGCCCCCGGCGGCTTTGAGCTAGACGTCGAAGACATCCAGGTCATCCAGCGCGTTCCCGAGTCCGCGCCCTACCCCATCACCCTCAAGGAGCACGGCGTCGATTTCCTCATGGAGCATCGCCATCTCTGGGTCCGCTCCCCGCGCCAATCCGCTATCCTCCGCATCAGAGCCGAAATCATGCGCGCCGCCGCCGAGTACTTCGATACCAACGGCTTCATCCGCACCGATCCCCCCATCCTCACCCCCGCGGCCTGCGAAGGCACCTCCACCCTCTTCCCCGTCGACTACTTCGGCGACCCAGCCTTCCTTACCCAGTCCGGCCAGCTTTACATCGAGGCCACTGCTCTCGCCCTCGGCAAGGTCTACAGCTTCGGCCCCACCTTCCGTGCGGAGAAATCCAAGACCCGCCGTCACCTCACCGAATTCTGGATGATCGAGCCCGAAGTTGCCTATTGCGATCTCGACGGCCTTCTCGAACTCGCCGAAAACTTCCTCTCCCACATCGTCCAGTCCGTCCTCAAAAATCGCGCTCCCGAGCTCACAGTCATTGGCCGCGACATCGCCAAACTCCAGTCCATCGTCCCGCCATTCCCCCGTCTCCGCTACGACGATGCCGCCGACATGCTCAATCAGGCCCACAAAGACGGCCATCTCGAAGCCCCCTTCGAGTACGGCAATGACTTTGGCTCCCCCGACGAAACCTGGCTCAGCTCGCAATTCGACCGCCCCGTCATGGTCAACCGCTACCCCGCCGACGTCAAAGCTTTCTATATGGAGCCTGACCCGCTCAGCCCCAACCTCGCTCTCTGCGTCGACGTGCTAGCCCCGGAGGGCTACGGCGAAATCATCGGGGGTTCCCAGCGCGTCTCCAGCTACGACCTCCTCCTCAGCCGCATCCAGCAGCATCAGCTCCCGCAGCAAGCATTCGAGTGGTACCTCGACCTGCGCCGCTACGGCAGCGTCCCTCACAGCGGATTCGGTATGGGCATAGAGCGTGCTGTCGCCTGGATCTGCGGCCTCGATCATGTGCGCGAAACCATCCCCTTCGCCCGCACCCTCCACCGCATCTATCCATAAGCACCATTCGGGCCCATATGACCCATCTGTTCGCTTTTGGACAGTATGAATGTCACCGAATGACACTAAAGTTGCCTCACAACTTCTCTGGAATGCGTTTACGATTGCCTTATGTTCAAGCTAAGGCTACTTGGCGCGATGCTCGCGTTGAGCCAGCTCCTCGTTCTCCGAGGAGCCGCGCAGCAGTATGCCTTCCAGGAAGACAGTGACAACCAGGGCCTGAACAGTCTCACCATTAACTGCCTGTTGCAGGACCGAACGGGCATTGTCTGGGCCTGCACCGAGAACGGCCTCTACCAGTTCGACGGTTCTACCTACACCCGCCTCGGAGCCGAGGAAGGCATCCTCGACAGCTATATCCTTTCCCTCCATCAGGACACTAGCGGCGAAATGTGGGTGGGAACCAGCACCGGCCTCTATCACGGGGATGGCCGCCATTTCACCGCAATCACCTCGGAAGCCGGCAGCTCGACAGGGAGCCTGCCCGGCGGCTTGGCCGGCAGTTCCGGCCAGCAGCTCGCCTCCACAGGTTCAGGCCAGGTCCTCGCGGTCAGTCATCGCCGCCTCTTCCAGCTCACCAGGTCAAGCCCTGGCGGCGCATGGACCGTCGCGCCCTTTATTCCCCAGTCGTTCGTCGCCGCCCACCCGCAATTCGTCGATATCTACAGCGTCTATCCCGCCCGCGATGGCTCTATCTGGGCTGGCTGCGGCGACTCCATCTGCCAGTTTGCAGGCAGCAGTATCAAAGTCTGGGACGCGTCGAATGGAGTCAACTCAGACACCTGGGCGCAGTTTCTTGAGGACTCCTCAGGCCGGCTTTGGGCGCGCGGCTACCACCACATTCTGGAGATCGGTCCCCATGCTTCCGCTTTTATGAACATGGATATCCCCGACACTCCCGTCTCCTTCACCACCCCCCTCGTCCCCATCGTCGAAGACGCCCAGCACCGCATCATCACCCGCACTGACCGCGGCCTCGCCATCTGGAGCCAGGGTCACTGGCAAACTCTCGGCGCGCTCAACGGACTTGACGTCCCCGGCATCCTCGCCCTGATGGTCGATCGCGACGGCACCCTCTGGCTCGGCACTTATGGCAAGGGCGTGGAGCGCTGGCTCGGCAACGGGAACTGGGAGACCTGGGGAACAGGCCAGGGACTCGACGGAAACATCGTGTGGTCCACGGTGCGCGACCACCTCGGAACCCTGTGGGGCGCCACCGAGCATGGCATCGTCAAATTCGATCGCGACGGACGCCGCTTCGTTCCCTGGGCGCCCAACCCCGATGTCCCCCGCGGCCAGGTCATCTCGGTGACTGAAGGAACAGGCCGCAACCTCTGGTTCTCCACCTCTGCAGGCCATCTCCTGCGCTACTCGCCAGATACCAACGCCTTCCGCACCTGGCACATGCCCGCAGGAATGCGCTGGCTCTGGCGATCAACCTCCGACCGAATCTGGGGCATGACGAACGCCGGCCTCTACAGCTTCAATCCCGCATCCGACGATGTCGAAAAGGTCCATGATCCAGCCGTCCCTGAGCAGCCCTTCTTCGACGTCTGCGAAGATGCCCATCACGCGCTCTGGTTCGCCTCCAATGCCGGCATCATCCACCTGGCAGGCAATCAATGGTCCAGGGTCAACGTCAGCAGCAGCGCTCTTTCCGGCAGGTTCGGCAGCATTGCCTGCGCCGCCGATGGCTCGCTTTGGCTCGGCGGCGCTTCCACCGGAATAGAACACCTGCAGGTCAAGGCCGACGTGGCCAGCCCAGCAGACCCGCAACCTCCGCCCGGGTTCAAATCCATTGAGCCCATGTTTGTCCGCCACGACCGCCGCGGCTGGATCTGGATTGGCTCGGGCTCCGGTGTCTACGTCTTCAACGGAGCTCGTTGGCGCCACCTCACCAAGAACGACGGACTGGTCTGGAACGACTTGAACGAAGACTCGTTCCTCGAGGACACTGACGGCTCCATCTGGATCGGCACCTCCAACGGCCTGTCCCATCTGCTTCATCCCGAAGTCATCTTTGAGCAAAAGCCCTTGCAGGTATTCATCACGAGTGCCACCCTGGGCGGTGTTCGTATCCCTCTGGAAGCCTCGCCCTCCCTGGAATACGCAAAGGAACCGCTCCGTATCCATGTCATCTCGTCGCCGCTTGAAGACCAGCCCTCCACGGTCTATCGCTACCGCCTGGTTGGCCTGGAACAGCAGTGGAACACCACCCGCACCCACGATCTGAACTATTCGTCCCTGCCCGACGGCACTTACAGACTCGAGGTTTACGCCCAGGACACCGAAAGCGACATTCGTTCTCCCCTCGTCGCCATCTCCTTCACAATGCGTCCGCCATGGTGGAAGAGTCTCCCCTTCTACGTCTGCATGGGCGCTTTGCTCCTGTTCCTCGGCTATGCGTTCATCAGCTACCGCGATCGCGATCTGCGCGCCAAACAGGCGAAGTTGGAAGCCGTCGTGCGTGAAAGAACCGAGCAGCTCGAGAAGGAGAAGGAGCAGCTCACTGAAGCCCGCGAGGCGCTGCGCGAGTTGGCCAGCCGCGACCCCATGACCGGCCTGCTCAATCGCCGAGCCATCTTCGACGTCTTGTCCGGCGAAATGGCCCGCATCCGCCGCGACGGTAGCTCCCTCACCACCGTCATGATCGACATCGATCACTTCAAGTCCGTCAATGACACATACGGCCACATTGCCGGAGATGATGTCCTCCGCGAAGTGGCGTCCCGTCTCACAGATTCCGTCCGCCCCTACGACTCCGTGAGCCGCTACGGCGGCGAGGAGTTTCTCCTTGTCATGCCTCAAATGGACGTCCTGGGCCTGCGCGAACGTTTGACCGTCGTCCACGATGCCATCTGCCGTCAGCCCTTCGTCTTTAGCGGAGGTCGTGTGAACCTGACCTGCAGTTTTGGCGTCTTCACACTTTTCTGCGATCAGAGATTATCCGTAGAGCAATTGCTCGACCGCGCCGACCGCGCACTCTACCAGGCCAAGCACACCGGCAGAAACCGCATCATCTACGACGAAGCCTCAAGCGTCGCCGATCCCACCGCATGAGCCTTTGCCCCCGAACATCCCGCGCGTAAACTCCGGCTGAGCGTAGATGTGTGAAGGACCACGACCTCCCAGCGCGCTGATTAACTCGGGGCCACGCGCAGATTTGCGAAGGGGCACAACTTCAGTTGTGCCATAAACCCAATAAAAGCAACTCCGGGCTTTAGCCCGAGGGATGCACTGCCCGGGGGCACCGAATTCGACAGACTCCCAATCAATAAATCCCCGTTCCAACAACTAATTCCGACGATTCAAGAATCTTTCCCCCTCGCCCGTAAATCAAACACTGGCTGTTAACGCATCCAGGAGCCCTGCAATGACCTTGTCCGCCACCGAAGTCAATGAACTCAAGAAAGCCCCTGCCGTCGAGGGCGTTCTGCCCGTCGTCCACACTCGCTGGAGCCCGCGCTCTTTCACCGATCGCCCCGTTGACCCCGCCGACCTCGCCAAGGTCTTTGAAGCCGCCCGCTGGGCCGCCTCCTCTTCCAACGAACAGCCATGGCGTTTCCTCGTCGGCGTGCGCGGATCGGAAACCTACACCAAAATCTACGACTCCCTCGTGCCCTTCAACCAGTCCTGGGCCAAATCCGCTCCCGTTCTTATCCTCGGAGTGACCAAAACCAAATTCAGCCACAACGGCAGCCCCAACCCCGTGGCACTTTACGACCTCGGAGCCGCCGCGTCCTACCTCACCCTGCAGGCCGCGGCGCTCGGCCTTGCAACCCACCAGATGGCCGGATTCAACTCCGATGCCGTCCGCAAGGCCTTTGAAATCCCGGAAGACTACCACATTGGCGCTGTCATCGCCCTTGGCTATCAGGGCGAGCCCGCCGCCCTCTCCAACCCGCAACTGGTCGATCGTGAAGTCGCTCCCCGCGAGCGCAAGTCCTTGAGCCAGTTCGTCTTTTCCGCGTGGGACACACCCGCCAAACTAGCCTGACGGTAACGCTGGTTCCGGATAGCGCCGGTCTCTTCGGGCTTTACGAAACTGTTCAGCGCCTGCGTGTGTATGAAAGGCATCGAATCGGCTTTAGCCCGCGTCAGCGGGCGGCATAGGGTAACCCCAGCCGCGAGTCTGGGGTTTGCAGGAATATCAAAACGTCCCCAGCCCGCTTTAGCGGGCGAAAGAGAATAATTTCTGCGCCAACAGACGGTTTTGTAACAGCCTGTCTTGATCAGCTGTCGTGTGGGCGTCCCCGTCCGCACTCTAACCCTGATAGCCATCCCTCCACCCCCCGGCGTTAAAGTGGAAGCTGGAGGAATCTCCCCAATTGCCCCCCACCCCGCCGCGCCGGCAACCTCATCGCCCTACCCCTATGCGCCGCCGCCGTCCCACCCCCAGGCGCCCCAACTGGCCTTTGCGCGTCGCCCTCAACACCGTCGCTCTCTGCCTTGTGCTGCTTGGCTGGGCTTTTGTCGCCCGCCGGCTCGCGCCCCAGTCCAACACCTCCCTCACCCGCTTTGACGCCATCATCGTGCTCGGCACCCCCGCCGATTCCGACGGCAATCCCAGTCCGCTCCAGTTGGCCCGCGTTACGGAGGCGGTGCATGAATACGAGCGCGGCGTCGCCCCCCGCCTCATCCTCACCGGCGGTGCGGCACACAATCAGTTTGTCGAAGCCACCGTCATGGCCCGCACCGCGCACGCCCAGGGCATTCCGGAGTCAGCCCTCTTCATCGAGTCCCGCGCGCAGGACACGATCCAGAACGTCTGCTACTCGCAACAGATCATGGAAGCTCACGGCTGGCACTCCGCGGAAGTCGTATCCGAACCATCCCACCTTCCCCGTGCAGCCCTCATCTTCGGCCGCACTTCTCTCGAGTGGCGCATGCACGCCGCCCCTGCGGTTTCCCCCGATTCCTCGGCTTACGAAACCTCTCACGAATCCGTCGAAACCTTGAAAACTCTGCGCTACCTGTTATGGGCTCGCTGGACCGATCATTGCGACCCCCACACGTGAGCCGAAACCTCAACCCTGTTCCGCGTTGTCCCCCCTCGGCGCGGTCCTGTAAGCTGGATGGTGATGCGTCTTCAAGTTAGAAGTTTTGCCCTTTTCGTTGCCGTTGCCTTTCTGGCTCTCCACGCCGCAGACCGTGCCCAGGCTCAGTCAGCACCTCCGAACGCCCCAGCCGGTCCCGCCAACGGCGTCTACATCTCCTCCGATCCCCTCGCGAATGTCCGCTACGACAATCGCTACGATCTTTCCGTCGACATGGCCTATGCCCGCGTCATGGCCGGCCCCACCCTCAACCAGGGTTCAAATCTCGGCGGTCTCGATGTCTCCGGTTCCTACTGGCTCTCGAAGCATTGGGGACTTGAAGGCAGCGGCCGCGGCTATCTCGGCACCAGCGGCGCCGGCCTCGGAGACAACAATTCCGCCCAGCTCATCAAGGGCCCGTTCATCGCCCAATACATCTTCGCCGCCGGTCCTGAGTGGCTCGGCCCGCACAACAAGCACGGCGCGCTCATCGCCCATGTGCTCGTCGGCGGAGCCTATGGCGAATTCGAGAAGGATCTCCGCGGGCTGCCCCCCTCGGCAGTCGACTTCTATCCCAACCAGGTCGCACCCGCCGCCGTCTTCGGCGGTCACATGGACCTGAACCGCTCGGGACAATGGGTCTTCCGCATCACTCCCGACGCCATCCTGACTCGCTACAACGCCCCATACGCCACTCCCACCACCAGCGCCGGAGGCATCAACAACTGGAACTTCGCCATCTCCGTAGGCATCGAGTACAAGTTCAAGAAGAAACGCTAGGGCACTCGAAATATCCGGTTGTCGATGCCTGCGCGAATCCGCCGCGCAAGCGATTCACTATCCGCGTCATCGTCGGCAACCTCATTCGTTGGCATGCCTTCGAACATCCTGTAAAAGTCGCGATACACTTTGTAGTCCGCGATCTTCCCTTCAGCCCGGCCGGCAGCCCGCTGCTCGCAAATCGCGAGACTCGGCCTCAAGACGACGAAATCGAGCGGGACCTCCTTCAGGATCTTGCGGGCTGTTTCAAGGAAGTCCACAGGAAAAGAGAAATCCAAAAGGACCTCATACCCGCCGCGCGCCAGCGGGATAGCAGCCGCCGTCATCGAACGCATCAGCAATCGAAATCGCGCCTGGATAGGCTGCGCATCCGGCTTCACGAAAATCGGCCAGAGAGCATCCCCCTCGATGAAACAGAGCGGGCCGGGAGAGATCTTCACAAGCTCCCGCGCCACGGTGGTTTTGCCTGCCCCAACGGGCCCGGAAAGCATCACGACTGGCATCTGCGAGCCTCCTAGTCTCCCGATTCTACGGACAACACCGATATGGCTCAACAGCCTCAAGCGCCCGCTTGCCCTCCCCGCAGCTAACCATATTCAATCCAACAGCGTCGAAATAATTTCGATGTCTACTAGTTTCATCTCCGTGTGGTATCCTCCACCGTTCAGTGACGCCTGCGGAAATGTGCCGCCGGAAAGTACGCCATACCGGATTGCGGCACCTCCTCAATCGCAACTAAACTGTTCATCCTAGGAAACAGAGACAGGGACCATGGACATGAGAGACACACTTGGAGTTCTGCTTGCCGGAGGAGCCGGAGAACGCCTCTTTCCGCTGACCCGCGATCGTGCCAAACCCGCAGTCCCCTTCGGCGGCCACTACCGCATCATCGACATCACGCTCTCCAACTGCATCAACTCCGGCCTCCGCAAGGTCTACATCCTCACCCAGTACAAAGCCCTGTCCCTCAACCGCCACATCCGCGAAGGATGGACCGGCATCGTCGCCCAGGAGCTCGGCGAATTCTTTGAGCTCCTCCCGCCCATGCAGCGCACCGGTTCCAACTGGTACATGGGAACCGCCGACGCCGTCTACCAGAACATCTACTCCATCGGCAGCGAGCAGCCAGCCTACATGATCATCCTCTCCGGCGATCACATCTACAAAATGGACTACAGCCGCATGCTCGAACACCACAAGGAGACCAAGGCCGAAGTCACCCTCGCCACCCTCCCCATCGCGCCCGACGAAGTCTCCCGCTTCGGCGTAGTTGAAGTCGGCAAGAGCGGAGAAGTCCTCGGCTTCCAGGAGAAACCCGCCTCCACCAGCTTCCGCTCGCCCTTCAATCCCAACGCCGTCGACGCCTCCATGGGCATCTACATCTTCAATACTGAAATCCTCCTCAAAGCCCTCATCGCCGACGCCGAAGACCCCAACTCCAAGCACGACTTCGGCCACAACATCCTGCCCAACATGCTCGGCAACAAGAAGATGGTGGCCTATAGCTTCGTCGACGAAAACAAGCAACAGGCCCTCTACTGGCGCGACGTCGGCACCCTCGACGCCTATTACGACGCCAACATGGACCTCTGCTCCGTCTCGCCAACCTTCAACCTTTACGACAAGAACTGGCCCATGCGCACCCGCGTCCGCCAGTATCCACCCGCCAAGTTCGTCTTCGGCGAACCGGGCCGCACCGGCGCCGCCATCAACTCCGTCATCACCGCCGGCGTCATCATCTCCGGCGCATCCGTATCCAACTCCGTCCTCTCGCAAGACGTCCGCGTCAATTCCTACTCCGATGTCGACGCCAGCATCATTTTTTCCCACGTCAACATCGGCCGCCACTGCCGCATCCGCCGCGCCATCATCGACCGCGACGTCCACATTCCCGAGGGAACGGTCATCGGCTACGACGCGGTCGAAGACAAGCGGAGATACTTCGTCACCCCCAGCGGCCTGACCATCGTCACAAGAGACGCCTCACTCTTCGAGAACCCCGTCGACCCCGAATTCCTCCAGCGCTACTAACCCAGCGCAGCACTGCCTCCCCCCTCCCGGGAGGGAGGGTACGAGAGTAGCCCGGGGTGAAGTCCGCCACAGCGGACGAGAACCCCGGGGCAGACCCACGAGACAGCCCAGGCGTCCCGTAGGGCCGCCACGATTCCCTACCCGCCCCCTCCCAAAACCCATTACCATTGCGCCATGTCCCACACATATTCTTCCTTGCTGTTCCACTGCGTCTTCTCTACCTGGGAACGTCAAGGCTGCATCGCGCCGGAAATTCAATCGCGCTTGTGGGCCTACATGGGCGGAATCGCGAATGAGCACAAAATGCCTGCCTCGCGGTCGGCGGGACGGAGGACCACACACACCTTCTCTTATCTTTGCCCCCGTCCATGTCCATCTCCACAGCCATGCGGGAGATCAAGAGCGGCTCCTCGCACTGGATGGACGAAACCGCAAATCCTCCACAGTTTGCATGGCAAGAAAGCTACGCCGCATTCTCAATTGGACAGGCTCAAATCGAAACCACTGTCTCCTACATCGCAAACCAGAATGAGCACCACCGGAAGCAAGATTTTCAGGCCGAATTCCTGTCTTTCCTGAAAAAGCACCACATCGAATACGACCGAACCTTTATCTTGGGCTAATCCTGCGGCGCACTCAGATGCCCATCGCACAACCGAAGGTGCGCCATCTTGCCCGCAGCTTCATCGTGCTAACAGATGGTCTATTCAAATGAAAGGCTACGTCGCTCTTCCCGCGCATCCTCGCGCCGGAAGCGATATCCGACGCCGTGAACGGTCTCAATTACCGAAGACCGCTCGCCTAGTTTTTTCCTCAAAGAACGAACCACGACGTCCACCACATTGCCTCCTCCGTCGTAGCTCTGCTCCCACACATGCGCCAGCAGGGAGCTGCGCGAGACGGCCTCACCCGGCCGCCGGTAGAGGAACTCGATGACTCCAAGCTCGAGTCTGCTAAGGCCCACGCGCCTGCCGTTAAGAACGAGTTCATGCGCGGCGCAATCAAGCAGACCTGACTCTTCAACCCCCAGTTCAGCAGCCAGCAGCCGGGCCAGCCAGCCATCCACGGACGATGGCCCAAAATCAAGCATCGCTGACTGATAGCTTTTGCCGCAGGCTTCTTCGATCACGCTGAATCCAAGCCTCTGCGCTGCCGCGGCGTAAGGTGTCAGGTCGCTGACCGTTAGATAGACACGGCGCAGATTCGGGCGCAGTTCCAGGTATTTGCGCTTCACGTCAATCCAGCAGGCCGCCTGCACCGGCGACGGCGCCTCCCCATCTGCAGCCGACAACCACCGCCGAAGGAATAACGTACACTGGCGCGGCATAGGCTGGCGCTTCATATGATCCAGCCACGCGCGCGTAACCGGGTCCTCCTGGCAAAGTTGAGCCGGGACATTCGCGGGGTCGAAGACGCAATAGAAACCCGCTGCAGCCCCTGTCTGATCCCGCGCCACCGAGAATGTTTCCGGAGCCCCTTTCCACCATCGCTCCAGATAACGCGCGGTATTCAAACTCTCATGGCGTCCAATGCAGCCCAGAATCGCAGCTTCGTCCCTTCGCCGCGCCGGCTCCACAACATACTCCTGCGCACTGGTGGGGAAGAACCCTTCCCGCACTACCGGATTCTCAAGCAGATAGAGCAGGTCCGCCGTGAACCGCCACAATTCGGACGCCGGAATGCTTCGCAGTTCACTCATGAAGTAGCGATAAGCCGACTTCCGATAAGCGTGATACTGCTGCGGATGGTTGGCGCGCAAGGTCGCCGCAATGGCTTCCCGCACGGCATCATGGATATGCAGTCCGTCCCGGTCGGGCTGTATGAAAGGAAGCGTCCGAAGGCGCTCCTGCGCATCCTGCGGGGAGGCATCCGGCAACAGCGCTCGCAGAATGGGCAGTGTCACCCGGCGCACCACCACCGCCGCTTCCAATGCCTCACGCGTGCGGGCGTCGGTAATGTCGGTTAGGAACAGGCTGGAAAGTTCCTCGACCACCCTTTGCTCTACGCCTGACTTCAGCGTCGTCGGCAGCGTGCGTTGCATTGAAGCGGCCAGCGTCAGCGCCAGCGGATGGCCGTGGCAGATGCCAAACAGAAATCGTGCATCCTCCGCCGTCACGCCAGCGCGGGAGAGCAACTCTGCGCTTTCCCCCTGCGTCAGCGACTCCAACCGAACACTTTTGAACAGGCTCTGCCATCCGGCATCGGACAGCCATGCGGTAACCGGCGCCTCGCGGCCGCACAGAACGAACCGGACATTGTCAGGCAGCAGCGGAAGGAATACCTGGCGCAGCCACGTGTCCATCAGCCGGAACACCTCGTATGTGTCCAGGGTAACCACCACCCTGGCCCCGACATGGCCCAGCCGTGACGCAATCTCTTCGGCTGAGCCGGGTTCGCCACCGCTCGCCATTCCCAATTCGTTCAGAAGACCGGCTTCAGTAGGCTCAACTCCGCGGCAATCCAGCTGAATGACACTTGCACCTTCGGCTCGCGCGCGCTCGGCAAAGGCACCCAAAAGCCGCGACTTCCCGACTCCTGCAATTCCATGCAGATGCACCACAACCGGCCCTTCATCGGCCAGAACCTCTAGGAGCGAGCCCAGTTCTTCCGTTCGGCCAACGAAACTTCCGACGATGCGGCGGTCCAGCAATTCTCGAACTCGTGGCATATGCGCATGCCCTCGCGATTCCGAGATCATACCAGCATCCGATTCGTTGAAGGTGGATTGTCTGAACGCGGAGGTTACCTCCTCGCCGCCACGCACGTCATTCTCAGCTCTTTCCTGCAGCCAGCGCGCGAACCGCTTCAGTCGTCAGCGCATTTCCGCCGATTCCCCATTCGCCGCTGCGAACATCCTCAATCACCACCCACGTCACCGACCGCATGTTCTCGCCTTCAATCGAGACCATCGCATCCGTGAGCTTCGTAATCATTTCCTTCTTCTGCGCCGGTGTAAACACATCCTCAATCAGCTTGACTTGAATTAACGGCATGGCCTTTTCCTCCACTCTCCGCTGGGCTTAACCCAACCAGCCAAGCTTACGGGATTCGAAAACCATACGGATTAGGAGAGTGTGAGAAATTTATGAGATTTTGCTGCCCTTCCAAATCTGAACCGTCGGCGGCTAAGTGAGCGATACGGCTTGCGGCGGTAATCTATATTCTCGAAAGAACCTGACGCATCACCTGCACCATCGCCGCCCTCACGTCCGGAGTCATCTTTCTCTGCACGCCCAGCGTCAGAAACTTTCCGTGATAAATCACCAGCAGCGCATTCAGGTTCTTCTGGCATTACCCTCTTATGGCAGCAGTGACGACAGCGTTTGGAAGAATTCCACCGGCGTGGCGATGCGCAGTCCGGTTCGCTTTGCAACGGCTGGGGTAAAGTGCTTCGTGTTGTGACTCAAGAGCCAATCCGGCTTAGCCGCCATGGCCGAGAGCAATACCGGCACATCGGAAGCGTGACGAATCAGATGCCGATTCGCATGAACCGAATCCGCATCCGGGTATGCAATCAACTCTGGCCTGGTGAGTTCGATCAGGCCGCGATAATTTTCAATCAGTTCGTCCGCTTCCAGCAGTGAAAGACGCTGCGCATGCAGCAGCAGATTCTCTTCCACTTCATCACGCACAGCTTCTGCCAAAACCATTCTGCAGATTCTTGCTGCGCAGAGCGAGAGAACAGCTTTATCCAGTCCCCATTCGGAAACGATCCCGGACGTGAGCACATTCGAATCCAAAAACAGCCGCAGCCTTCGACGGGGTGTCACTTCCTGCGGCGCTCTTGAACCTTCGGGCCGGAGGAATTCGTCGCTGGTTCGCCTAGTCCACCTCCGCCGTAACGCCGCTGAAAGACGCGCTCTCGTGCCTCGGGCAATGTCGCCAGCAGGGCCTTAGGCATGATTCCCGCTCCAGTCAGAGTCGTACTGATCTTCTCGCAGAGCTGATCGAATCGCTTCTGCTCCGGCAGCAGGATCAGACCATCTCCCAGCCGCAAAACAGCGAATGGCGCGCCATTTCCCAGCCCCAATTCCTCGCGAAACTGCTTCGGGACCGTCAGCTGCCCCTTCTCCCCAATCTTTGTGGTGGTCAAGTATTCCAGGACAACGTGCGGGCTAGCCATGGCGAAGAACCTCGGTAGGAATATCCTACCATGCGTGACTATGCTGCAATCAGTGGCGGTAGGTCGCTTCTGCCAGCCGGGCAGCGGAACGGTGTCAATGAGCGCATTGGCCTGATGTCGCCAAGCGACTTCTTTTAATCGACGGAGGCAATCTGGATGAGTCCTCATCTATGCTGAGAACCGTTTGTTCTTAGGCAGCGTATGCTCGTATGGTATGAAGCTTGCATTCGGTGGACTTGGTGTGAAGCTCCTACTCTTTCTGCTTGCCTCGATCCTCCTGAATCCCATTACAGAGGCGCAAAGTCCAGGTCAAACTACTTGGCCGAAAGAATCCGGCCGCTGGATCGTCACTGCACGGTGGTCCGGTGGCGTCCCCACGGTCTTTCAGGAAGCCACCGTGCGCGGCACTTCTTCCGTCGTCATTCCGCATGGCTCATTTGCCGTCGCTCGTCTTGACGTCGGTACGAATCGCGGCGATCATTCGCGCGTGGAGCTCAACGGAGGTAAGCTCCTCATCCGCCAGGACTCGCTGATTGTTGGTGAACACACAGGCAGCGATGGCTCGTTCGTTCTCAACAGCGGTTCGCTCGAAGACGCGATGGACGTCTTCGTGGGTGGTGCAACCGGAAGCACGGGCCGCATGAACCGCAGCTTCCTGACGATTCGAGGAGGTACATTTGTCGGCCTCACATTAACCATCGGCGAAGGTCTCGGCTCCGATTCTACCGTCTCCATTGAAGGCTCACGTGCGAACGCGATCAGCGCGCTGGAATTCGTTCAATTGGTGCCCGCGGCGGACCCCAGCGGTACTCCCGGAAATGCCACTCTCGCGTTCACCCTCGACGAGCATGGCGTTACCCCGATCACAATCTCTTCGCGCTATTCCGGTCTGCGGTTGCAACACGATGCCACGAGCCACTGCCGTCTTCGCATTGCGCTCAGCGCGGTACCTCCGCGTGATGACGTCACCTTAGTCTCCAGCCGTGTCGCAACGCGCGGCACATTTGATGGCTTGCCGGAGGGCGGCGAGATCACCGCTGACTACGCCGGGCATACCTACCGCTGGACACTGACCTATCGAGGCGGTTCCAGTGGACATGATCTCGTCCTACACAACCGCAGTGATTACGCATCCGGCACACCTATCACACACACACGCCCGTTCTCCTCTCCGCCGCCCCCTCTGTGGTGGAACCATCCAGTCTTCCCACTAGCCGTCCCAACGCGCCAGCCTGCCTTCCTCGGCGCCGAGGGCTACGGCGCATTCACACCCGGAGGCCACGGTGGCCGCGTCTTGTATGTAGACAACCTCAACGACTCGGGCCAGGGAAGCCTGCGCGCGGCAGTAGAAGCACCCGGCGCGCGCATCGTGGTCTTTCGGGTCGGTGGAACTATCCCTCTCGAATCGGCCCTCGTGGTCAGGCATCCATTCCTCACACTCGATGCGTCTTCCGCGCCCGCTCCTGGCATCACGCTACGTCGGCATGGCATCGAGGTCCACACGCACGACATCATACTTCGCCAATTCCGTATTCGTATCGGCGACCAGGATGTACATCGCAATGACCAGAACATCCGCTACGCCGCTGGCGATGGCGAATACGCACTCTACTTCACCGAAGGCTCCAGTAATGCCATCGCCGACCATCTTTCGCTCAGTTGGTCGACCAATAAAATCCTGTCCACCACGAAGATGGCCGACCTGATTACCGTGCAGTGGTGCATTCTCAGCGAGAGTCTCAACCTCGACGGCCACGGATACGCCTCCATCGCGGGCGGAAACCGCGTTAGTTGGCACCACAATCTCTTCGCGCACAACAACAGCCGCAACCCACGCTTTCAGGGAGCGGTCGACGCTGACTTTCGCAACAACGTTGTCTACGACTGGGGTGAGGCCGCAGCCTATGGCGAATTCGATCGCCTGAACTACGTCGGCAACTATCTCAAGCCGGGCCCCTCCACAACTCAGAAGCCCCAACTGTTCCTTGAAGGCACGGAGTCTGTCGCGCCCGGCTCGCTCTATTACTCCAGCAACATCCTCGAAGGAAATGCTCGCGCAACGCAGGACAACTGGCGCGCCACTGGCTTTTACTACGACCGCGAGCAGTTGGCGGCATCGACTCCTTTCCCCGCGCCGCCGGTCACAATGGAATCGCCCGATGCTGCTTATGCAGATGTGCTCGAAAACGCCGGCGCAACGGCCCCTGGCCGGGATACCATTGACGCCCGTATCATCCACGAAGTCCAAACAGGAACCGGACACATCATTGATTCGGTCGATGCTGCTGGACCGAGTCAGCCATAACAAAATCTATTGTGACGCCCAATCTGCAGCCGCGGTTGTCATCACAGGGTATTTGGCGACCGTTTTTGTAATGGCACGTCTAGATTGAGGCATCATCGCCAATGCACTCACCGAGGGCTGCGGGGAACGGCAATCTGCGATTCCGGCCGAATGTCGGGATATCCGGAAGTTATCGAAAACCGACCCACTCACCAAGGAGGAACAAGCTTCACTTCCCCTGCCGATCCGCAAACAACTCGGGGAACTGCTCCTTCAGAGCCGCGATCTTCGGCCGGTCGCACACCAGGATGTAAGGGTTGTCTGGATTGTGGTCCGCGTAATGCTGGTGATACGATTCGGCATCATAGAACCCCTTCAGCGGCACAACCTGCGTCACAATCGGCCCGCCAAACACATGCGCCGCGTCCAGTTGCTTGATGTATGCCTCGCTGAGTTGCCGCTGCTGCTCGTTGCCATAGAAGATCACCGACCGATACGAGGTGCCGCTGTCCGGCCCCTGCCGGTTTAACTGTGTCGGGTCATGCGCAACCGAAAAGAAGATTCGCAGCAGTTGCCCATAAGTTATCTTCGAAGGGTCGTAAACCACCTTTACCGATTCCGCGTGTCCTGTCGATTCACTGCTTACCTGCTCGTAGGTTGCCGTTTCCGCCGACCCCCCGGAGTAGCCGACCGTCGTCGAAACCACGCCCTTCACCCGCTCAAACACTGACTGCGTGCCCCAGAAGCACCCCCCCGCAAATACCGCCGTCTCTCTCCCCGGCGCCTGCTCCAGCGGAACGTCCGTGGTAGCTGCGGGGATCGCCGACCGCACAGCGCCCTTTGCGCTGGTATAAACGCCCGCCGCGGCGATTCCCATAACGATCAGTGCAATCAAACCCAGAACTCTCGACATAAAAATAAGACCCCTTACGCCGCAACTGAACCACACCTGCGCTTTCATCCTATAAGATGGACCCCCTGCGAAAAGGTTACCTGCGCCTGCTTCGTTACCCAAACCTCCCGGCGCGTTTCGATGCGCCGTCTCAGCGCGCCCGCCTCGCTAAATTGCGCGCCACTGCACAGTCAACCACAATCAAAATAACTAATGCATTATCAAGGGGTTAAGTCACAAAACCATGCAGAATCAGCGCGTTTTTCGAAACCGCAATTTGGGGTGACCCCCTAAGTTGAGACAGTTTAAAATCGGCGCATTTGCCGTTTGCTGTTTTTGGTTATGCCGAGAGCCAGGATCTGGTCGATTCTGGCTTCGGCCGGTGAAGCGGAGTCGGG
>JBEKRU010000069.1:0-31453 GCA_049518435.1 Occallatibacter sp.
CGCTCTTCAGCGGCTACGACGACCCGGACAAACCAAAGCAGACAGACGAATCCGAGCCCGAAAAATCCGGCTTCTTCAGCCGCATGAAGCAGGCCGTCTCCCGCACCCGCGAGTCGCTTTCTTCCAAGATCGAAGGCATCGTCGCCCTCACCCGCACCGTTGACGAGTCCACTCTCGAAGACCTTGAATCTGCGCTACTTACCAGCGACATCGGCGTCCAGACCACAACCGAAATCCTCGACGCCCTCCGCGACCGCGCCACCCGCAAAGCCATCGAAGGCGGCGACGAACTCCGCACCCTCCTCAAGGAGCAACTGGTCGTCATTCTCCGCGCCACGAACACCCCCGTCACAACCCCTGCCACGCCCCCCAAAGTCACCTTCCTCGTCGGCGTCAACGGCACCGGAAAAACCACCTCCGCCGGCAAGCTCGCCGCCTGGTATCGTGCTCAAAATAAAACAGTTCTGCTCTGCGCCGCAGACACCTTCCGCGCCGCCGCCATCGAGCAGCTTGAAGTCTGGGCCAAACGCTCCGGCGTAGAAATCATCAAGACCCGCCAGGGAGGCGACCCCGCCGCCGTCCTTTACGACGCAGCCTCTGCCTCCAAAGCCCGCCAAATCAATGAGTTAATTGTCGACACCGCCGGCCGTCTCCACACCAAATCCGGCCTCATGGACGAGCTTGAAAAGATGCGCCGTACCGCCGCCAAGCTCATCCCCGGCGCACCCCACGAAGTCCTCCTCGTCATGGACGCCACCACTGGCCAGAACGGTCTCCAGCAAGCCCGCCTATTCACTCAATCCGCAGGAGTTACCGGCATTATCCTCACCAAGCTCGACGGCACCGCCAAAGGCGGAATCGCCGTAGCCATCGCCCGCGAACTCAACCTCCCCGTCCGCTACGTAGGCGTAGGCGAGCAAATGTCCGACTTATTACAGTTCGACCCCGTCACCTTCATCGAATCCCTCCTCGGATAAAAAATCAACACCGGCCACCGTCAGATTCCCCCGGATTATGTCCTTTAGATTTAGCCGTTGCGCCCCCTTAATCCGTGTGCTAGACATTAAGCGGATTCAGTATCAGCAAATCCGCCTCGCGTACCGCGCCCCCCGTGCGATAGGAACGTATGACCAAACCGGCCGATAAACGCTCATCGCCAGTTGAACAACCTCTCGAGTGCGCCGCGACTCCCAAACCTCCTGCTATCAACGACACTGCGGAAGGTCGTCGGCTGTTTGAGACCCGCGGACAACTCCTTTGGCGTCACTGGGGGCCCTATGTCAGCGAGCGTTCCTGGGGAACCGTTCGCGAAGACTACAGCGCAAACGGAAACGCCTGGGATTTCCTTTCCCATGACGCCGCCCGCAGCAAGGCCTACCGCTGGGGTGAAGACGGCCTGGCCGCAATCTGCGACCGATATCAGCTTCTTGTCTTCAGTCTTTCCCTTTGGAATGAACAAGATCCGATCCTGAAAGAACGTGCCTTTGGCCTGACGCCCGGCGAAGGCAATCATGGCGAAGACCTGAAGGAGTACTACTTCTATCTCGACAACACACCCACGCATTCCTACATGAAGTACCTCTACAAATATCCCCAGGCCAGCTTCCCCTACCAGCACCTGGTTGAAGAAAACCGAAACCGTGGCGGCCGAGGCCTCGAATTCGAACTTCTCGACACCGGCGTCTTCGAGGAAGACCGCTATTTTGACGTGTTTGTCGAATACGCCAAGGCATCCGCGGAAGATATCTGCATTCGCATCCACGCCGTGAATCGCGGACCCGACGCGGCTCCCCTGCATCTCATTCCGAATCTGTGGTTTCGCAACACCTGGGCATGGACGGATCAGCGCGGCATCCCGCCAACCATCTCCGAGGGCCCGCAGGAGAGCGGAAGCGTCAGCCTTGTAGCCGATGACGCCAACGCGGACCGCCTCAAGAATCTTCCCTTTGAATACCGCCTTGGCGCACGATATCTATATGCTCCGCCAGGGGGCGAGCTTCTCTTTACCGACAACGAGACCAACGCGGAGCGTCTCTATGGTGTTCCCAGCGCCAGCAAATACGTAAAAGACGCATTCCATCAAGCCATCGTCCATGACGAGGTGGATGCCGTAAACCCAAACCAGACCGGAACTAAGGCATGCCTGCATTACCAGTACAACGTACCCGCCGGCGGCTCTGTGGTCCTGCGTCTGCGGCTTTCACCCGACCGCCTCGACACGCCGCTCGAAAGCGTGGACGCAACCATCGAGCAGCGCCGCGCGGAAGCCGATCAATTCTACGCAGCCATCCATCCGCCCAAGGCCACTGACGACGAAAAGCTCGTGCAACGACAGGCATTTGCCGGCCTGCTTTGGTCCAAGCAGTCGTATTTGTTCGATGTGAATGCCTGGCTTGATGGCGACAATCCAAATGCTCCGCCGCCCGCATCGCGACTCACAATTCGCAACCGGCACTGGCGCCACCTCAATTCCATGCGCGTCCTTTCCATGCCGGACAAATGGGAGTACCCCTGGTTCGCCGCATGGGACCTCGCGTTCCATACCATACCGTTCGCACTCATCGACCCGGAGTTCGCCAAGGAGCAACTGTTCCTGATGCTGTTTGAACAATTCCAGCATCCCAGCGGGCAGATTCCCGCTTACGAATGGGAGTTCTCCGATTTGAATCCTCCGGTGCATGCGTGGGCTGTGTGGCGCGTTTACAACGCGGAGAAGGCCCGCACCGGAACAAAAGACCGCGAGTTCCTTGAAAAGTGTTTTCACAAGCTGCTCATCAACTTCGCCTGGTGGGTGAACAAGGTAGACAGTGCCGGGAACAATGTCTTCGAAGGCGGCTTTCTCGGCCTGGACAACATCACCGTCATCGATCGCAGCGATAAGCTCCCCGGAGGCGCAGTCCTTGAGCAATCGGACGCCACCGGCTGGATGGGAATGTTCTGCCTCAACCTGATGCGTATCGCACTCGAGCTCGCCGAAGAAAACAAAGCATACGAGAGCCTCGCCCTCAAATTCTTCGAGCACTACATCTATATCGGCGCGGCCATGAACAACATGGGTGGCCGCAAATACTCGCTGTGGGATGAAGACGAAGGTTTCTTCTACGATGTGCTGCGCTACCCGGATGGCAGCTTTCACAAGTTCCGCGTTCGCTCCCTCGTGGGCATCATCCCGCTCTATGCCGCGGAGACCCTGAAGTTATCCGACATCGCTAACTTCCAGCATTTTCGCACTAACTTCCATTGGTTTGTGAAGAACCGCAAGCAACTCACCGATAGCTGCTGCCACTACCTCGAAAGTAAACAGCAGTACGAATTGACGATCGTCAATGAACACCAGTTGCGACGCTTGCTTGAGAGGCTCGTGAGCCCACAAGAATTCCTCTCCGATTTCGGCATTCGCAGCATGTCGAAATACCACGAGCAGCATCCCTTTATCTTCGGGCACAACGAAGTCCGTTACGATCCTGCCGAGTCAGACAACAAGATCAAAGGCGGCAATTCAAACTGGCGCGGTCCCGTTTGGTTCCCCACAACGTTCCTTATCATCGACTCGCTGCGCACGCTGGGATTGGGCTTCGGCGATGATTTCAAGCTGAATATTCCCGGCGATTTGGGCGTCAAGCAGGACCTTCTGGAGATGGCCGGCGAAATCGCCAACCGCATGATTCGCATTTTCACGCGCAACCCTCAAGGAGAGCGCCCGGTTTACGGTGGGACAATGAAGTTCCAGCAGGATCCATATTGGAAAGACCTGATTTTGTTTTACGAGTACTACCACGGCGACAACGGCGCCGGCCTCGGAGCATCGCACCAGACAGGTTGGAGCGCGCTCGTAGCATCCCTCATCGACGACTGGAGGCGATGATTACCCAGCCGCAATTAGCTGATTCTCAGCAGGCGGCAATGTAAACTTGAATCGCCCGCGGGCGCACTCATGACCACCTCCGAACAAGATCGCTACTGGATGCAACGCGCCCTCGAACTTGCCCGCCGCGGCATCGCCGTCACCTCGCCCAACCCCGCCGTCGGCTGCGTCGTCCTCGATCGCGCCGGCCAGGTTGTTGGCGAAGGCTGGCATGAGTACGACCTCGTTGACCACGCTGAAGTCGTCGCCCTCAACGTCGCCAAACAGCATGCCGGTAAGCGTCTCCTCGGCGGCTCCTGTTACGTCACCCTTGAGCCCTGCAATCACACCGGCCGCACCCCCCCCTGCACCGATGCGCTGATCGCCTCTGGCCTTCGTCGCGTAGTCGCCGCCACCATCGACCCCAACCCCGCCGTAGCCGGCCACGGCATGGGAAAAATGCGCGCCGCCGGCCTTGACGCCGTCCTTGGCCCTTGCCAGGCAGAAGCCCGCCGCCTCAATGAAGGATTCGCTCGCTGGAGCCAGCATCGCCGCCCGCTCGTCCTCATGAAAGTCGCCATGACTCTCGACGGCCGCATCGCGCCGCCAGTCTCCGGGATCCCCAACGATAGGTCCTCGTCGTTGGGGTTGGCGATTGCTCAGCACTCTGCCCCCGCGCCCTACTGGATCACCTGCGAAGAAGCCCGCGCCGCCGTGCAACCCCTCCGCTGGCAGGCCGACGCCGCCCTCACCGGGGTCGACACCGTCCTCGCCGACGACCCCTTGCTCACCGACCGTAGCGGTCTCCGCCGTCGCCGACCGCTTCTCCGCGTCGTCCTCGACTCCGCCCTCCGCATGCCACTCAATTGCAAAATGGTGGCCAGCGTGCAAAACGATCTCGTCGTCTTCACCGTTTCCAAAGACGAAGCCAGAATCAACGAACTCCGCACCCGTGGTGTCCGCGTCGAAGTCTTGCCCGCGGACACCGGGGTCCCCGGCGACAGGTCCATGTCGCAGGGGTGGCAACAGGGCCGCGTCCCTCTTGCCAAAGTCCTCGACAAGCTGGGCGAAGAAGGCATCCTCAACCTGCTCACCGAAACCGGCACGCGCCTCAACACCGCCCTTCTCGCCGCCGGCCTCGTTGACCGCGTCCACCTCTTCGTCTCTCCGCAAATCATGGGTTCCGACGCCGTCCCCGCATTCCGCGGCATGGCCCACCCCATCCGCATGGCCGAAGTCGAAGTGGAGCGCTATGCCAACGACCTTGGCCTCTGCTCCCTCCTCAAAGACCCTTGGCCCGCAGATGCCGGGACGAAGAACACCTGAGGACGATCCATGAAGCAAGTTACAAAGCCATGCCCGGTAGAGAGCGCAATCCAGATCATCGGCGGCAAATGGAAGTTACTGGTCTTACGGTCCATCCTGTTGAACGGCCCGCAAAGATACAACCAACTTCTCACCACTGTGACGGATATCAGCCCGAAGGAATTGACGCGTAATCTGCGCGAGTTGGTGGAAGCCGGAATCCTTTCCCGCGAGGTCGGGGAACGCAAGATCGCGCACTACATGCCCACCAAACTCGGCGAAGGGCTCATGCCAACCTTCACAAGCCTGCTCAGCTGGGGCCAGAATCTGCCCGCCGCATCGTAGGACCGCTCACGCACCTTCTGGTTCGTTGACAGCCTCGGCAAGCCGGGTTCAGATGGTCTCATCAATGTGACTCTTCGCAATCGTGCCGCCGAGGAGTAACAGGAGGCAAATGACAAAGCAGGCAGGCTCCAAAGATAATCCGTGGAAGTTGAAGACGCCGCCAGGAACATCCGAATTCCAGGCATACAAGGATGAGACGGGAAGCCCGCCGGCGCTCGTCGTCCAGGTGGGATCGACGCAACTCCGCTATCACCTGCGATGCATCCACGACCTGCACGCAATGCTGAAGGCGCATGGAGACTGGATGCCCCTAGGCAGCGCCGACGAGCAGAAAACCCCCGCCGAAGGCACAGTCGAGGCATGGGCCCGCTCACCTAACAATCCCGTAGGTGGATGGTATGGCCTCAAAAACGGCTATCGCGGACGATTCGGTATGTACGTGCCCATGGTGCTCAAAACCCTCGGCATGGCAGAGGTGGAAGAAAACCCCCGCAATAACCGGATACGCGCAATCTGAACTGCAGCAGGATGACAATTCTTGCCCGCGTAATCTCAATTGGTCTGCGCATGCTCCAGGACGGCCTCGAGATGAGGAGCAAGAAACACTTCGCGATCCTGGCCGTGGTTCAGCGCCATGGTTCCACCTGCGGTCAGGAAGGTCACATCCGTCAAGCCAAGGAAGCCGAAAAGCGAACGTAAATAAGGTTCCACAAAGTTGTACGACGCCATTTGCGTGTGGGCATCGTAGATCCCGCCGGTCGCCACAATGAACGTTGCCTTCTTGCCGATAATTAGGCCCTTTGGCGTACCATTCGCATAAGAAAACGTTTTTCCGACACGCGAAATCTGGTCGATCCAAAGCTTCAGCACCGACGGAACGCCGAAGTTATGCATCGGCACTCCGAATACGTATTCATCGGCCTGCTCCAGTTCGACGAGCAGAGAATCCGAGAGCGACAGCAATTCCTTCTGTTGGGCCGTCCGAGCCTCCTCCGGCGTGTACACGGCACCCACCCATTCGGCATTGATGGGCGGAATCGGAGTTGCATTGAGATCGCGATCAATGACCGTTCCATGCGGGTGGCTAGCCTTCCATTGGGCTACAAACGCACCGGTAAGCTGGCGCGAGACGGAATTTCCATAGAGCGGGCTTGAGTCGACATGGAGAAGCGTGGGCATGAGTGAGAGCCTCCTATACATCATGTGACGATTAAGCAACATATGTCGATTCAGATTAATTGACAAATGTCGTTTAATCGCCTTCAGCGGCAAATCGAGCTATCCTCAAATTGCAATGGAACGCACACTCGAAGCCGACGGTACGATGGCAGCGACGGATCCTCGCATCGTCCGCAGCCGGCGAATGCTCATGGAGGCTTTGGCCAGGCTGTTGAGGCAAAAGGGGTTTGACGACATCTCGATTCAGGAGATCGCTGACGAAGCTACCCTCAACAGGGCCACGTTTTATCTCCATTACCCTGACAAAAGCGCTCTGCTGCGGGCAATGACGGCGCAGCGCTTTGGTGAGCTCATTGTGCGTCGCGGGCTTTCCTTCACAAATTGCGATGGTGCGCTACGCGCCATCGCCCTCGGTGTTTGCGACTACCTTGCCGAATCCAGCGGCTGCTGCCCCGGTCAGTTCGCCAAACTCCCCCTTGAAGGTTCCGTCATTCCAGTGGTGGAGGACATGTTCAGGAAAGGGGCCGTTGCTCACGGAATCGTGCCTGGTATCGACCATGAACTACGCGGAACCACTGCTGCCTGGGCGATTTTCGGCGCTGCACAGCGCTGGTATCAAACACCAGATCGCATCCCCGCAGAGGAGATGGCCGCCAGGATTGAAGCCATGGTGAAGCCGATTCTAATCAGCGCGTCTGCCACCTGATCCCTATTCCCTGGGCCTGTTCCCTGTTCCCTTAAAATGATTTCATGTTCACCGGTATCATCGAACAAACCGGCACGCTCGTCAGCCTCAAGGAAACAGGCGGTGTCCGCCGCATCACAGTTGAGGCTCCCGGCCTCGCCGCCCGCCTCCGCGAAGGGGATTCCCTCGCTGTCTCCGGCGTCTGCCTCACCGCCCTCGATGTCGACCCGGCTTACTTCCACGCCGACCTCGCCCAGGAAACCCTCGACCGCACCTCGCTCGGCTCGCTCGCTCCCGGCGCCAAAGTCAATCTGGAGTTGCCCACCGCAGCCGGCAGCCCCCTCGGCGGCCACATTGTCCAGGGGCACGTCGATGACCGCGGCACACTCACCGCCCTCGACCCCGTCGTCCCCGAGTCCAGCCCCGACTTCGACCCACACACTACCGACTGGACGCTCAAAATCCAAGTCCCGCCCAGCGTCCGCCCCTGGATGGTCCACAAAGGCTCCGTCGCCATCGAAGGCATCAGCCTCACCATCGCGGCCTTCGACGGCGACACCATCACCATCGCCATTCTGCCGCTCACCTACTGGCGCACCAACCTGCACACCCTCCGCCCCGGCTCCCCCGTCAACGTCGAGGCCGACGTGCTCGTAAAACTAGCCCACGCACAAATGCAGGAAGAAAAGAGACCGTCCTTCGAGCTAACCGAAGCCTGGCTCGTTTCCAGCGGATATTAGCGACCAATCAAAAAAGCACAACCCCGCATTTCCGCAGTCGTGTACGGACTTGCCCTTCTCAAGATTTCGCCCTTGAATCTCTAGGGCATCTGCATCCCCGGCATCGCCGAGTGATCCATATTGTCGTGCCCGGCATCGTCATCGCCCGTCGACCACACCTTTGCCGGGTCCGTTTCATACGGATACACATGCACCATCCACCCAAACACATGCGGCAAAAACGTTCCGCCCGCCGCCTCGCACTCTTCACTCGTATGAATCGAACCCATCAGCCCAAACTTCGCGTCATGCCCAAAATACTCGGCAACATGACCCGCCGGCGCTTTGCAGAAATTCACATGCTGATGCCACTTGGCAATGCTCAATGGGATCCGCTCATTCAACTCGTTCTCATTCGCCGTCACGCGGTCCGTATACATCGCTCCCACCAGCTTGTATCCGCCATCAGCGGTCTTCGTATACAGCAGCGAAGTCGGCTTCAGAGGATCGAAATGCGTCAAAGCCACGCGCCCATTTTCAATCTTCGTAAAGTGATACTGCGGTTGCGGAATGTTCGGCAGAAAAATGTGATACCCGTCATCCAGCGCCTTGTGGTAATCCGTGTACGGCGCCATTGCCTCTTTCGCCGCCGCCACAATGGCATCCGCCTTCGCTTTGTCGCCCGGCTGAATTGGCCGTAGCGTGGTCATATACATATGCCCCGCCATATGCGCCATGCCGCCCATGCTCATCGCCGGCGCAGCCTGGCCGCCGTTTTGCGAACTCTCCTGAGCCATGCCCATCGGCATCGTCGCTAAACACGTAAACGTGATCATGAGCGCCACCATAATGACGCCTGCACGACAAACGCCTTGAAGGGAAGTTCGGTTCATGAGATTCACCTCTCACTTGGGTTTGACGTTTCTATCCGACAGCCGCGCACCGTACCGCGCCAGGAAAATTCCGGCTCCATCCAGATACGCAGCATCCTCAGATCAGGTTCCCAGTCACATCCTCACAACCGCCGCACCAGCAGAATCGTCTGATCGTCGAACTGCGCCCCAAACCCGCGCGCCGACCCAAGAATCTTCTCCGCCAGCACCGGCAGCGCATCCCTGGCATTTGCCGCAATCACGTCCTTCAGCCGCTCCACGCCATACTCCTCGCCTGGCTTGTTCGCCACTTCAAGAATTCCGTCCGTTGCCACCACCAGCAGATCGCCCGGCGCCGTCTGCAGCGTATATCCATCAAAGCTTGAGACCGGCAGCAGTCCAAGCGGAAACTGTGCCTCCTCTCTCCCGCTCATTGTCTGCCTGCCCGCATGCCACTGCAAAAAAGGCGGGCTCGCCGCCAGCGCATAGTAAACGCTCCCATCCGCGCCCAATCGGAACCCGGTAAACGTGGCATACATCTGCGGCTCCTTCACCGCCGGCAGCACGGTATTGATCCGGTCCAGCAGCACCGGTAGCGTGCGGCTCGGCTCACGCTCCCCCGCGTCCAGCAACGCCGTCCGCATCGCCGTCTTCAGCATCCCCATCAGGATCCCCGCCTGCAATCCGTGTCCCGAAATGTCCGCCAGGTAAGCCACCGCATCGCCGCCCGGAAGAAACACCGCATCCACCAAATCACCGCCAACCTGTTCACTGGGATAAGAAACCCCGTACACCTCGAAACTGCCCGACCGCAAGCTAACCGGCGGCACCAACGTTTTCTGAATCCCGTGCGCCAGTTCCAGCTCGTTGCGCATCCTGAACGACTCCCTGCCCTCGCGCCTCATGTACGAAACAAAGAAAATATACGAGGCAATCACAAGGGCCATGATGCAAGTGGCTGCGAACTGAGTCCCCTCGTCCCTACCCACCTCCTTCAGTTGAAAAGTGTTGACGATCCAGTTGGCAATGAAAGTACCGATGGCTGAAACGAAGAACTGCAGCGCAATCACGCCAATCAGGTAAATCCTGCGCATGCGCGCCAGTACCACGATCCACATAATTGCGTTCAGTCCGCTGAAGACCGCGATCGCCACCACTGCTGCATAGGGGAGTGTCCCCTTTGTCTGCACCAGGTCAATGTAAAAGCCAATCACCGAGAAAAGCAGGAACACCGCCACCAGCAGCACCCAAAGGCGCTTCAACGGCACCGACCGGAAGTGTGCCCACCGGGTCGATGGTTTCAGATACCATGGCGTACTCATGTTGCCCATTGAAATGAAACCTCTTTCGGGTGGACTCTGTTGCAACCCGGCAACTTTTTGCTCCCGGTTAGGTGTCACTATACCGAACACTTCGCTGCGAACGCCGTTTTTGTCATCCATCGAACCCGAACTCCGCAGGTGCCTAACCCCTGCCCGTCCGCCAACCCCTCCCAGCTGAGCGCTCCCTGACCCTTCCGCGTCTATCCGTTACGAATACAGGTGCCCAAAGCTGGTACCCTTGAACCTGAGAAAATTGCCCCGGAAAGGCCGGCGCCAGACCGTTGTTTGGCAGCCCGGCGAGCGAAAGCATGGCTGAGTTCGTTATCAAGTTGGCAGATGAGCGTGGACGCGTGCAGGAGCAGGTGCAAACCGCCGCCACGGCCGAGGAATTGCGCGCGCGCTTCTCCCACGCCGGCTACCACGTCTTCAGCGTCCGCGCCCGCTCCGGTTTTGCCGGACTTTCGCGCCGCAAGGTCAAGCTCGAGCCCTTCCTCATCTTCAACCAGCAATTCCTCACCCTCATCAAAGCCGGCCTGCCCATTCTTGGCTCCCTGCTCATGCTGGCCAAGAACCAGAAAGACGCCCATTTTGCCGCACAGCTCGAGGACGTTTCAAACCGCGTCAAAACCGGTGAATCCCTCTCTGCTGCCTTCGAAGCGCAAACCGGCTTTCCCGTCATGTACACCACCACCCTGCTCGCTGGCGAGCGCTCCGGCAACCTGCAGGAGGTCCTCGAACGCTACGTCAGCTTCCAGCGCATCTCGCTCACCTTCCGCAAGAAACTCATCACCTCGCTCATCTATCCGTGCGTGCTCCTGGTGCTCGTCTTCGCTCTCATGTTCTTCATGTTCGCCGTCGTGATCCCCCAATTTGGCAAGCTCTATGAGCAGCTGGGCTCCAAGCTTCCCTGGATCACCACTGACCTGCTCAACTTCGGCGAGTGGCTCAACCGCAACATGATCTGGATCGGCCTCACCATCCTCATCGTAGGCGGCGCTTTCTATCGCTTCGCCTCCACCGAACGCGGCAAGGACATCATCGACAGGGTCCGCATCGGCCTTCCCGTCTTCGGAAAAATCTGGCTCAAGTACCAGGTCGCCCTCTTTGCCCGCACCCTTTCCACCTTGCTCACCGGCGGATTGTCCCTCGTCCCCTCGCTCGAAACCGCGGCCCGCTCCATCTCCTCGCGCCGTGTCTCTCAGGCCGTCTTAGCCTCCATCACCACCGTGCGCGAAGGCAAAAGCCTTGCCGAGGCCCTCGAAAACACCGGCGTCTTTCCTGACCTCGCTGCCGAAATGATCACCGTCGGCGAACAGACCGGCGCGCTGCCCGCCATGCTCAACTCAGTCAGTGAATTCTTTGAAGAAGATGTGGCCGCCGCTCTTACCGCCAGCCTGGCTTTGATTGAGCCATTGATCCTTATCATCATGGGCGTCGTAGTTGTCGTTATTCTCATCTCACTGTACTTGCCGATCTTCTCCCTCGGTTCGGCAGGCGCGGCAACGGGGTAATCCACCATGGCAGATGTGCTCGCAATTCCGGTCCCCGCAGCGCAGGACGAACGGTCCCAGGCCGAAGCCCTGGCGCGCCGCTATCGCGCTGAATTTGTCGATCTCAAAAACTTCAAAATTCAGCACGATCTTCTGCGCACCGTCCCTGTGGAGCTCATGTTTCGCTACAACTTCGTGCCCATTGAGCAGCACGACGACGCACTCGTCATCGCCGTCAGCGATCCCTCGCGTCTCATGGTCCTCGATGAAATCGCCGGCCTCCTTGCACACCGCATCATCGCCCGCGTCGCCACACTCTCCCAAATCACTGACCTGCTCAAAAAGACCGAGCAGTCGCAGCGCGTACTCGACGAAGCCAGCGAAGGACTCACCTTCGACGTCCTCACCGGCGACGAAAATTCCGACGAAAACATCTCCATCGAAAAGCTCACCAGCGAAGAAGACATCAGCCCCATCATTCGCCTGGTAGACACCACCATCTTCACCGCCCTCGAGCGCCGCGCATCCGACATCCATATCGAAACCAATGACGATTCCGTAGTCGTCAAGTACCGCATCGACGGCGTGCTCCAGGCCGCCATGGCGCCCATCGCCCGCGAGCACCACTCCACCATCCTCTCCCGCATCAAGATCATGAGCGAGCTCGATATCGCCGAACGCCGCGTCCCCCAGGATGGCCGTTTCCGTGTCCGCTACAAAGGCCGCCTCATCGACTTCCGTGTCAGCATCATGCCCACCGTCCATGGCGAGAACGCTGTCCTCCGCGTGCTCGACAAGGAGTCGATGAGCGAGAAATTCCGCAACCTCACCCTCGACGTTGTCGGCTTCGCTGAAGAAGACCTCCGCCGTTTCCGCCGCTACATTCGCGAGCCCTACGGCATGGTGCTCGTCACTGGCCCCACCGGCTCCGGCAAGACCACTACCCTCTACGCCGCGCTCAATGAGATCAAGAGCGACGAAGACAAGATCATCACCATCGAAGACCCTGTCGAATACCAGATCCGCGGCATCACGCAAATTCCAGTCAATGAGAAAAAGGGCCTCACCTTCGCCCGCGGCCTGCGTTCCATCCTGCGTCACGATCCCGACAAGATCCTCGTCGGCGAAATCCGCGACCAGGAAACCGCGCAAATCGCCATCAACTCCGCGCTCACCGGCCACCTCGTCTTCACCACCGTCCACGCCAACAACGTCGTCGACGTGCTCGGCCGCTTCCTCAACATGGGCGTTGAAGCCTACAACTTTGTCTCAGCACTCAACTGCATCCTCGCCCAGCGCCTCGTCCGCACCATCTGTGATCACTGTGCTCACACCGTCACATACGACGACAGCGTTTTGCTCGCATGCGGCATGGACCCAGCCGATTGGCGCGGCTTCGAGTTCCGCGAGGGCCAAGGCTGCATCGAATGCGCCGGAACCGGCTATCGCGGTCGAACCGCCATCCATGAACTCCTCGACCTCACCGACCCCATTCGCGAAATCATTCTCGAAAAGAAGCCCACCTCCGAGATTCGCAAGTTGGCCCGCGCGGAAGGCATGAGCTTCCTCCGCGAGTCGGCCCTCGATCGCGTCCGCCGCGGCTTCACCACGCTCAAAGAAATCAACAAAGTCACCTTCATCGAGGCGACACGATGATTAACCGCTTGGAAGATGCCCTTCGTGCGGTACGCCGGGGATTTATCCCCGGCACAATGCCATTCAAATCGACCTGGGCTTTAGCCCCTGCGCAATCCATATCCTGCGCCCGTAGATGCTTTGTAACAGGGCACGACTTCAGTCGTGCCGATGACGCCCATTTGGAAACCTGGGCTTTAGCCCCTGTGGAATCTCCCCTTCCAAGCCCACGTCACAGCCGCTTTGTATCAGGGCATGACTTCAGTCGTGCCGATGACGCTCATAAGAAGACGTGGGCTTTAGCCCCTGCGGAATCCCCCCTTCCAAGCCCACGTTGCTCCCGCTTTGTATCAGGGCATGGCTTTAGCCGTGCCGATAACACGCATAAAAAGACCTGGGCTTTAGCCCCTGTGGGATTCATTTTGGGCATCCAGAAAAATCTCCCCGCAAATGATGCCGGAGAGTCCCGCTAATGGCCTCCATCCTCAGCAAAGCCAAAATCGCCGCCAACTCCGGCGGCCGTCCCCCCGTCGCCGTCGAGATCGCCCCCGAAGGCATCCTCGCCGCCGCGCTCCCCGGTCCCAACCAGCCCCCGGTCTACGCCTTTGAAGCCCTGCCGCCCGGCTCGCTTCTCCCCGGCATCGGCGAACCAAACCTGCGCGCTCCTGAAGTCATCGCCGCCGCCATCCGCAGCGCTCTCGGCCAGGTTTCTCCGCGCACCCGCGCTGTCACCCTCATCCTCCCTGATACCGTCGTCCGCGTCTTCGTCCTCGACTTCGATTCCCTGCCCCCCAAGCCCGCTGAAGCCTTCCCCATCCTCCGTTTCCGCCTGCGCAAAATGGTCCCATTTGACGTCGAACACGCCGGCCTCAGCTACCAGGTGCTCTCTGAATCCAAGACCGAATGCAAGGTCTTGGCCGCCGTCATTCCCGGCCCCATCCTCGCCGAGTATGAAGCCGCGGTGCGCGCCGCAGGCTACGAACCAGGGTCCGTCCTGCCCGCCAGCCTTGCCGCCTTGGAGTCGAGCGACGCCGCGCAAGCGCTGGGTGCCGTCATGGGTGCGAACCTCAGCGCCATCGCCCTCACCACCTTCATCATGAATGGCAACACCCTGCTCCTCTATCGCACCGTCGACCTGCCTCTCGATCCCGCCTTGCGCGTCGAAGAAGTGCAGCGCGGCATTGCCGTCGCCGCCGCCTATTTTGAAGACAAGCTCCTCGCCCGCCCCGCCCGCCTGCATTACGCGGGCATTGGCGCCGCGGACAATTTCGCCCGTGTCATCGCCGATCCCGAACTCGAAGTCATTGAACTCTCTCCAAGGCCCGAAACCGGCGCCACAACCGCCCTCGGCAATCTCAGCATCGCTCCTCTCGCCGGCGCGCTCGCGGGGGTCCGTTAATTGAGAATCACCCTCAATCTCGCCACCCGCCCCTTCGCCGACATCGGCCCGGCCATCAAGCGCCTGCGCATTGCCATGGCCGTGCTGGTTGTCGTCGCCATCGGCCTCGGCTTCGGCCTGCGCGCTCTCGATAAAAAGGCCGAGCAAGCCCGCGCCCGCGACCACTCGCTCGACGGCCAGATCGCCCGCATCACCCAGGAGCGCCAAGGCTATCAAGCCATGATGCGCCAGCCCGACAACGCCCAGTTGCTCGCCCAGTCCGCCGTGCTCAACAAGCTCTTCGCCCAGAAAGCCTTTAGCTGGACCCTGGCCATGGAAGACCTCGAAACAGTTCTCCCCGGCGGCGTGCAGGTCTCCACGCTCGAGCCCGTGCCTGCCAAGGATGGCCACGTCACCCTCCATCTCCGCGTCATCGGCCCCCGCAACCGCGCCATCGACCTGGTCCGCAACCTCGAGCACTCCCGCCGCTTCCTCTTTCCCCGCATCACTGGCGAAAATGCCGTCGAAACCAATGCCCGCCCCGGTGAAGCGCCCGAGCCCGTCAGCGCCTCCAACCGCGTCAACTTCGACATCCTCGCCGAATACAACCCAGCCGTTCCCGGCGAGCGCAAATCAGTCAGAAGGTCCGCTGAATTGAAGGCAATACGCGAAGAAAATCGCGCGCCCCAATCTCGTTCCGCCGCCATGCCGCCCGCCCACCTGCCAGCCCGCCCGCCCTTCCCCGCCCCGATGGCGCATCCCCCGTCCCCCATCGTCCGCACCGCGCCAAATGCCCCACCAACCATCCAGGACTCGCCTTTGCGCGCGCCCTTCCCCGCTAACGGAGGTCCGCCGAAATGAGCGACCGGCCCACAATATCCTGGCGTGAGCGGCTGGCCAACCCGCTCACCTGGCACTATGCCGGCTTTGCCGTGCTCCTCGCGCTGGTCATCGGCCTCGGCGTCCGCTTCGGGCTCGATTGGGCCGCCACCAACGGCAGTTCCACCAACGCCCTCGCCGGCAAGCAGATTGAGCTCAAGGCCATTGACCTTGAAACCGCTCCCCTGCGCGGCCTTGACAAGCGCGTCGCAATCTCCCGCGACGCCATCCAGACCTTCTATACCCGGCGCATCCCTGCCAGCTACTCGTCATTCGCCACCCGCATCGGCGAACTCGAGGTTGAATCCGGTGTCCGTCTCTCCCGGCTCCAGTACACGCAAGGCCCCCCCGGTGCGGATTTGACTGAGATCTCCCTCGACGCCGGCATCACCGGTACCTATCCCCAGATCATGCGCTTCATCAACAGCGTCGAGCGCGATCGGAACTTCTTCGTCATCCGCACCATGGCTTTTGCCGGCCAACAAGGTGGCAGCGTCAGCCTGCGCCTCAAAGTCTCCACCTGGCTCCGCCCCGCCGACGCCGAGGCCGCCCATTTGCCGCCGACTCCCGGCCCCGACGAAGACAATAATCAGCCGTCCAGTCCAGCGGCGGTTCATCCCAGCAAGGAGGGTGAATAGCCATGGCCCTCAAGCTCGGAACTGAAAACAAGAAGCAGGTCTACATTGCATCCGCGCTCATTGCCGTAGTCGTTGTCGTCGGCGGCTACGAGCTCTACGGCACCTTCTCCACCCCTGCGCCCCGGCCCATCCCCGTCCAGCCCGCACCCGGCGCCCGCCCCGCAGCCGGACCCGTCCAGACCAGCGTTTCGTTGGTCGCTGGCGCGGAAGCCCAGAAGCTCACCAACGACGGCCTCGACCCCACGCTCCACCTCGAGCGCCTGGCCGAGAGTGAAGACGTGGAATACGCCGGAACCGGCCGCAACATCTTCTCCGCCGATTCCGCCCCGGTGCATATTGAAACTCCCCTCCAGTCCGCCCGCATCCAGGCCTTTGTGAACACGCCCGCCCCGCCCCCAGGGCCGCCCAAGCCGCCACCCATCGATTTGAAGTACTTCGGCTACGCTCAGGCCGGCGACAAGTCCCTCAAGGCGTTTTTCGTTCATGGAGACGACGTCTTCATGGCCAAAACCGGCGAGATCGTCGACCACCGCTATAAAGTGGGAATCATCGCACCCACCACCGTTCAGGTCACCGACCTCAGCTACAACAACATGCAAACCCTGAACATGCAACCGAACTAGCATGATCGGAGCGGACACTTGGTCGGAGGGAGCAGGGGGTTTTAACCCCCTGAAAAGCGAAATCGACCCGGCCTTCAGGCCCGGCTCTTCAGGAACTTCGGCGAACAGGCAAAACGGCCAACATCGAATGAACCCATGACCAACCCGGCTAAATCCCGCCCCCGCATCAAGCCCTCCGAGGAGGGCTACATGCTCATCGCCGTCATGTTCATGCTGGCCATCCTCCTCGTGGCCATGTCGGTCGCCGTGCCCAAAATTGCCAAGCAGATTCAGCGTGACCGGGAAGTCGAGACCATGCGCCGCGGCAAGGCCTACGTCCGCGGCATCAAGATGTACTACAAGAAATTCGGCTCCTATCCCCCCAACATGGACGCCTTGGTTATGTCCAATCAGATTCGCTTCCTGCGCAAGAAATACATCGATCCCACCACTGGCAAAGACGAGTGGAAGCTCATACACGTGGGACAGAACAAGACCCAGACCCTGGGCTTTTTCGGCCAGCCCCTCGCCGGCTCCATGCCGGGAGCGCCCGGCAATCCCCTCGGAACCCCCGGCGCTCCCGGTACCGGCGGCCCTGGCGCCACCATTGGAACGAGTTCCGTATTCGGCTCCAATTCCAACACTCCCACCACCGGCAGCTCCACCGACCCTTCCAATCCCGCCAACCCCACTGGCACAACACCCGCAGGCACTGACCCCGCCACCGGCACACCCACTGACCCCAACGCACCCGGAGGAACCGGCACCGGCACAGGGCTAACCGGGCAGACCTTCGGCGGAGGCGGCATCATGGGCGTCTCCCCCGGCAGCCCCAAGCAATCCATCCTGGTCTATAAAAAGAAAACCCACTACAACGAGTGGGAGTTCTTCTACGACCCGCGGGTCGAGCAGATGATGCAGGGCGGCAACCTTGGCACGGGCATCAACCCATCCAACCCCGCCGGTTCCGGCCCTGGCGGCGGTACGGGTTCCGGTGTCGGCGGTGGCATCGGCACTGGTGGCATCGGTTCTGGTTCAGGCGCCAGTACGGGATCCAACTCCGGTGCCGGCGGCACCTCCAACAATCCCACCCCGCCACAGCAATAGGCGCGGCAACTCCCCTCCGCCCAAACACAAAAGGCCCATCCCCTTCAAGGGATGGGCCTTTTGTCCGAAAGAACCTGGCCAAAAAACTGCAGCGCTACAAGCCGAAGCCCCTACACGCTGAACGAAGAACCGCAGCCGCAGGTCGACTTCACCTGGGGATTCTCAAACTTGAAACCGGCCGCTTCCAGCGTCTCCACGTAGTCGACGATGCAGCCGTTCAGGTACATCAGAGAGGTCGCGTCCACAAAAACCTTGAGGTCATCATCGAATTTGAAGACCTTGTCCATCATCCCGCTCTGGTTCTCGAAAGCCATCGAGTATTGGAAACCAGAACAGCCGCCGCCCACCACTCCAATGCGAAGTCCTGCGGGAAGGGGGTCCTGGGTGGCCATGATCTCCCGCACTTTGGCAATCGCCTGAGGCGTTAGGTGAAGGGGCGCTTTCTTCTCGGTTTCCTGCTGAGGTGCAACGGTTGCTGTCGCCATGGTTTCTCCCGGGTAGTGAATCGCTTGCCGTGGATTCGTAACTGCTTCAACTCTAATGCCCCACGAGCGCGCGCACAAGTCCTATTCACATAACCATACCATTGGATGCAACCGGAGCTCGAAAGTCGCAGAACTGACAGTTGCTCAAAATCTCTATTTCCGCCGCGGATGTGCGAACCGACACGCCTTCATTCGTTCCATAAGCCTTCTTAAATGAGAGAAATGGGGCTTCAGCCCCATACCGGCCCGATTGCGTGCACGCCCCGTTCTTTGCCCGCAAAATTCCCTGTGACTCTGGTCACCTCGCCCGAACCGGTATCCGGCTATCATGGTCAACTGTACGGCCCCTCTACTCACGAGACCGCGATTCCTTCACGGACCCGCAGGTATCTGGGACCCGAAAGCCTTTTGGAGGTGGAGTATGACTGGGTTCGTTTTAATTATGTGGGCGGTTTGGGCCGCCTTTGTCCTTTTGCTCATAATCCTCAAGATGTACACTGACCGGCTCGCCCGCAATGAGACCGACCAACTCACCCTCGATGAGGCGTTCGATAGCCTCAAAACCGAGCAAGCCGCGATCATGGCTAAAGTCGACAGAATGAAGCCGATCCGTCGCGTTGTGCTCGGATTAACCGGAGTCATGTCGCTGGTCGTTGTCGGCTACTACGTCCTCGACGTCGTCAACCAGTTCAAGTAGAGCGGCTTCCGCAACCTGGCGCGGCGGCTGCTCACTGCGGCCGCCAAGCTGGTCGTGTCCCCGCCTATTCCACTTCCGGCCTGGCCCTGTACCCGTCCCGCGCAATAATGTCGTACTTCAGCGGCTTGTGCTTCTCGTCCTGCATCTGCAGCGGCTTGCCCTCATCGTCCACCAGCGCTACCCGCAATTTCCGATACGTCCCATCCTGTTTCGGATTCGTCGGGTGGTACACCAGTTGATATTTGCTGCGGATGTTCTGGTTGATCTGGCCGAAATCATCCGGCAACTCCCCTTGGAAACGCGGGAAGTAACTGGCCCCTCCGGTCAGCCCGGAGAAGGTCTTCATCTCGTTGTCGGCCTGCAGCATCGTGATGCTGTCCCCGCCCATCGCCCGCATCATTCCACCGGTCGAGATCGTGTAAATCGTAATGTTCTCCGATTCCTTGATCTTCTTCAGAATCTTGTCCAGCGTCAGCTTTGAGAACGTATCCCGCCCGGAAGCCACCAGAATGATGTACTTTTGGCCCTCCACGCGCGACAGCCGGTCCAGCCCCTCCGCCACCGCGTCAAACAGGTTCGTTTCGCTGAATCCTGGAACCCGCAGCGAATCGATCGCCTGCAGCAGCTCCTTCTTGTCCTGCGTAAAGTCCAGCTGGATCTGGTTGCGCATATCGAACGTCATCAGCGCCACGTAATCCTGCGGCCGCAACTGCTCCGCAAAGGCAAATGCCGAATTGCGCATGTCGCGGATAAGCATGTACCCGCCATAGCTGTTCATGTTGCGTGGCGAGGCAAACTCGCAGATCATCAGCGCAGTAATCGGCGCCTCCACCCGCTTGAATCCCACCACCTTCTGCTCCACCCCGTCTTCGTAAACGCGGAAGTTCGAGGGCTTCAGGCCGGGCACAAACTGGTGCGTCTTTTCCAGCAGCACACCCACGTCCACGCTTACTTCCGGCACCTCGATGCGAATCGATGTGCTCGGCATTCCCTCCGGGTTCGTGATCTTGCGCTCTGCCGGCGCAGGCGGCAGCGGAGCAGCTTCCTCCGGCGCATCCTTCTTCTTGGGAACCGCAATTACGCCCGTGTCCCCACCCGGTCCACCTGCGTCCGGAGCCGTCTGATCCGGCTGAGCAGGCGGAGTCGGCGTCGGGCTCTGCGCCTTCCCCGTTGCCACGGCCAGCACGCCCGCAAAAAGAATCAGCAAAGCCGCCGGCAGCACTCGCCTGTACAACACGAATCGGCGAAATAGGGTTAGGGAATTCTCGGAACTATGCAAACGCAACATGGCGACCTCTGTGCTCAACAGCATACGGGAAGAGAGCGCCCAGCTTCTAGCGCCGCAACTGGCAGCTGTCAGCTTGCCCTTCCAGGCTGGCAGCTGTAATCCAGCCGCTCCCTCGCTGTACTCTATATAGACGTGAAAACGAGCCTGAAGGAAATCCGTCCCTCCCTGGCCATCCGGCAATTCACGCTGGCCTCCCAGCTTGCCCTCCTGCTCGTCCCCAGCCTGCTCGCGTTCCTGCTCGTCCCCAGCCTGCTCGCCGCGCAGTCTCCGAACACAACCTCCGGCCCACCCCCCTCCACCGGTGGCTTCTTTCCCCTAAGCCAGGTGCATCGCGGCATGACCGCCACCGCATGGACCGTCTTTTCCGGAACCAAACCCGAGCCCATGCAGGTTGAAATCCTCGGCGTCCTGCGCGGCGAGCGTGGCCCCGGCCAGGACATGATCCTGGTGCAACTCCACGGCGCCAAACCCGAATACACAGGTGTTGTCGCCGGCATGAGCGGCAGCCCCGTCTACATCGGCGACAAGCTCCTCGGCTCGCTCTCCTATCGCATCGGCCAGTTCAGCAAAGACCCCATCGCCGGAATCACTCCCATCGAGCAGATGCTCGAAGTACGCGATCTCCCCATCAACGCCAGCCCAACGCCTCCAACGCGCAACAACGCATCCCCGCTCGCCATCGCGCCCGCTGCCCCCGCCGGCGCTCAATTCCCCCAAAGCAATCAATCCATGGACGGCATGAATTTCCAGGCCATGGAAACCCCGCTCGTCATGGGCGGCTTTCAGCCAGAGGCCATCCGTCTGTGGCAAAAGCAAATGGCCGGAACCGGCCTCGATATGGTCGCCGCCGGAGGCATGTCCGGCACATCAAAATCCGGCACCACCGAAAACGCCCCCATCCCCCCCTCAGCCTGGGCCGGCATTCTTCCCGGTTCCGCCGTCAGCGCCCAACTGGTCCGTGGCGACATCGAAATCGCCGCCACCTGCACCGTCACCTACGTCGACCCCAAACAGCTTCTCGCCTGCGGTCATCCCGTTCTCCAGGCCGGTCCCGTTTCCCTTCCCATGACCACCACCGACGTGGTCGCCACCCTCGCCTCGCCCTTGAACGCTTTCAAGATCATCAACACCGGCGACCTCATCGGCGCCTTCACTGAAGATCGCGAATCGGCCATCCGCGGCGTCTTCGGCGCAAAGGCCCGCATGATCCCCGTGCATATCTCCGTCTACGGCCCCGGCCCCAGCCCCGACTCCAGCCCCGGCCCCAGTATTGCCCGCAAGCTCAATTTCGAAGTCCTCGACCTCCCGTCGCTCACCCCCAACGCCGTTATGGTCGGGCTCTATGAAGCCCTGCTCGAAAGCAACGAAAGCACCGACGAAGTCAGCTACCACCTCACTGGTACCATCTCCCTCGACGGCTACCCGCCCTCCCCGCTCGACCAGTGGTCTCCCGCCGGAGGCCAGCTCCCCGCAGCCATGTCTACCGCATTCCAGGCCGCCCAGCGCTTCTCGCAGCTCTACACCAACGGCACCCGCCAGGGTGATCTGCGCGGAGTCGATATCCAGATTGAAGCCATCCCCCGTCACGTCCAGGTCGAACTCGAGTCCGCGCGGCTCATCAGTACCAACATCGTTCACGCCGGGGACACGGTCATCGTCGAAGCAACCCTCCATCCCTGGCAGCAGCCCGCCCGCAACGTACGCATTCCAGTCACTTTGCCCGCCAGGTTGGGCGCGGGAAACCTGCGGCTTCTCGTCTCGGACGCCGGTACGCTGGACCGCGCCATGGACCCGCCCCGATTCTCCACCCACACCGCAAACCTTGAATCCGTCCTTGCCCAGGCTCGCAAACTGCATCCCGAAGACCGCGTCTATGTCGCTCTGCTGGTGCCGGAAACGCAGGTTGCCGTCAATGGCCAGACCCTCTCCAGTCTGCCCCTTTCCATGGCCAACGCCCTCGAGCCGCTCCGCTCCGCGCAAGACCTCAATCTCAACGGCGAGTCGGCAAACCTGGCCGGCGAAATTCCCGCTGGCGGAGTCCTCAGCGGTTTTCAGATTCTCAACCTCCACGTGGAGCCGGGCGGCGGTTTAGACTAGACTGGTCAAGGTCCACCTTTCTAAACTTTCGGGCTGGCGAACCCGCTATACCCATGCCGGCCCGTGTTCAACCCCAGTGAGGACATAAGAACGATCATGGCTCGCATTCAAGGACTCGCAGTGCACGCGGCAGGCGCAGAGTTGTTGCCCTATCACTACGACCCAGGCACTCTTGGTCCGCAAGAGGTGGAGATCGCCATCTCCCACTGCGGCATCTGTCATAGCGATATTCATCTCATCTCCAACGACTGGGGCATCAGCCAATACCCATTCATCCCGGGCCATGAAATCGTCGGAACCGTTTCAGCCGTCGGCCAGGGCGTGCGCACCCTCACTGTAGGCAAACGCGTCGGCCTCGGATGGCAATCCAATTCATGCGGCGAATGTGAGTGGTGCATCCGTGGCATGGAGAATCTTTGTCCCGCCGCGGAAGGCACCTGCGTCCACCGCAATGGCGGCTACGCCGAGCGTGTCCGCGCCAATTCCCGCTTCGTCATCCCCATTCCCGATGCCCTCGGCAGCGAACACGCCGCGCCCCTGCTCTGCGGCGGAATCACCGTCTATAATCCCCTCCGCTCCCACGGCGTCAACCCCTCTTCGCGCGTCGGCGTCATCGGCATCGGCGGACTCGGCCACATGGCTATCCAGTTCGCCCGCGTCTTCGGCGCGGAAGTCACGGCCTTCTCCACCTCCGCCGGCAAAGAAGAGGAAGCACGCACCCTCGGCGCCCACCACTTCGTCAACAGCCGCGAATCCAAGGCCCTGAAAGAAGTCGCCGGCACCTTCGACTTCATCGTCAGCACCATCAATGCCGACCAGGACTGGGGCATCTACATTCAGGCCCTGCGCCCCACGGGAACCCTCTGCTTCGTCGGCGTCCCGCCATCCCCGGTCTCCGTCCATGCCTTCCCGCTCATCTCCGGCCTGCGCTCCATCAGCGGCAGCCCCACCGGCAGCCCTTCCATGATCCGCGAGATGCTCGATGTGGCCGCACGCCACGGCGTCAAGGCCCAGACCGAATCCTTCCCCATGGCCAAGGCCAACGAAGCCATCGAGAAGGTCAAAAAGAACAAAGTCCGCTACCGCGCCGTCCTCGCAAATTAAAACCGGCAATAAAGCAAAACGGGCGCGCCCAAGGCACGCCCGTCCTTCATGCAGGAATCTACCTACATAGCCACTGCCTTCGCTTGCACAGGCCGCGGCTTCAGGCTCGCCGAAACATGCGCCAGCAAATCGGTGGGATGGATCGGTTTGGTCAGCAAATCAAAGCGGTGCCCCGCCCGGTTTGCGGACGTCAGCAGCTCCGTCGTCGCCGCCTGCCCTGAAAACAACAGGATCTTGCAATCCGGAAATATCCGCTTCACCTTGATCGCCAGCTCAATGCCGCTCATTCCCGGCAGAACCACGTCCGTCAGCAGCAACTCCGGCGGCATCACCAGCGCCGTCTCCAGCGCTTCTTCCGCATCATAGGCCGGGATCGCCGCATACCCCTTCCGATTCAGGATCTCCGCAAGCGTGTCCGCAATAACCGACTCATCGTCAACCACCAGCACCACCGGACGATTTGCAATCGCGTCTCTTAAGGCCTCCGACACCGGAATATCTTTGATCGACACTGTTTCAAACTTCGTTGGTTTGCTCATCTTTCGATACGCTCCTGGGGAAATTAAGTTTTTTCTGCTGGATGAATATCCGCGATTACGTCTTTCTTGTCTCTCGAACCACGGCATGAGAAGCAGGGCAAATCAAACACGCAATCATTCCAAGTTCCGAGTGGTTTGAGTCGATCGAAATCATCTTGTTCAACAGAATTGCTTCGTGCACACCGCACATTGGCGGATTGGATTCTTTCTTTCTGAAACAAGGTTCTGTCATTTGTCCTCCCGGCTGGCGATAACCCTCAGGCTATCGAGGGTAATGTTTTTTCGCTTCTGCGCCTGCCAGGAGAGCTTTCCGAGGGGAAGCCGCTTACGCGCCGCCGGAAACACAACCTCTAAATTGAACGTACCAGCCCTTCCGCCATACGGGGAAACTCTTTTTGATTCGCATTAAATCTTTATAATCTGGCACTTATACCAGAATTCAGGACATTGAAGGTTCTGCCCCGTGTGTGCATGAGTTCTGCATAAAGACCTTGCTAATTTCGGGTTCGCTTAGTATTCTTTCAACTACAGGATAGCTTTACGTCAATTTAGCCATACGTTAAGCGCACGGTTCCTCGTTCGATTACACTTTTGTGACGCCGGAACGAAGGGGGACTCAAGCAATGGCAACCAATCCAGATCCCAACGGTGTTCCCATGAAGTTCCAATCCATCCTGCAGCTCGACGTGCCCAAGGGCCGGGATGGCAAGCACAAGAAGATCGTCACGCAACTGCTCAGCGACATAGAGCAGCTCGGTGCGGGCACGGCGCTCAAAGTTCCTCTTTCCGCTCTCCCTGACTCCAAGGAGAACATCCGTTCCGCCCTCAATCGCGCCACGCGCCAAAAGGGCATTGAAGTCGCCACCTCCAGCGACGAAGAGCACCTGTACATTTGGAAGGTCGAGCCCGAGTCCTGACGCGTTCTCGGAAAGTTCACAACCTGACAAGGCCTGTCATCCTGAGCGAACCGGGGTCCCCGGCGGCAGGTCTTCGTCGCTGGGGTGGGAATGGGGCCCCAAACGTTTTTCAGTTCCGGGCCCCCGCAGACAGGTCCTTGTCTGTGGGGTGGAAGTTGGGGGTTGTGAGTCGAAGGATCTGCTTCTGTTCTTCGAGGACGCCGGACTTTCCTCCTCGTCTTGTTGACCCCATAGACGAAAATCAACCATGACCTCCGTTCGCATCGACAAATGGCTCTGGGCCGCGCGTTTCTTCAAGACCCGCGCCCTCGCCTCCAAAGCCTGCGATATGGGCCGTATTCTTTCCAACAGCATCACCGCCAAGCCGGCCCGCGACGTCCGCGTTGGCGACATGCTGCAAATCACAAACGAAGGTGGGCTCTTCCAGGTCGAAGTCCTCGGGCTCAGCGAAACCCGCGGCCCTGCCGCCGTCGCGCAAGCCCTCTATCGCGAAACCGAAGCCAGCAAGGAAGCGCGCCTCAAACTCGCCGCCGAGCGCAAAGCCATGCAGGAGTTTGCGCCGCTCCCCGAACGCCGCCCCTCCAAGCGCGACCGCCGCAAAATCATCCAGTTCCGCCGCGGAAGCTAGCGGTGCCTCCCAGAAAGCTGGGTGCCCCACGTTCGGCGCAGTTTCATCGCGCCTAACTTGGGATAGCTCCACCTATCTACAGCCTCTTACCGTCCCCTATAGATTTTTACCGCTCCTTATAGCCCTTTATCGCTTCTTACCGCTTTTTATCGCTCTTTACGAATACCTGTCATCCTGAGCGACCGCAGGGAGTCGAAGGACCTGCTTCTTACAGCCTTTTACAGCCCCTTATAAACTCCCTCACGGCTGCCCCGCAGTCCCATCCACCCAATACCCGCTCCGCGCCGTAACCCGCAGCCCCGGCCGATCCCGCAGACTCAACGCAACCACGTGGTATCCCGCCCTCGGCGACTCCGGATGGAAGCTCAACATATAACGATTAGGCACATGGTTTGAAATCTCCACCAAGTCGCGCTCCATCCCCCGCGCGTCTTCAAACTTGAAATACTCACCTCCCGTAACCTCCGCCACAGTCTCCGGTACATTGCGCTGCAGCCCGTCCGTCATCGCGATCGCCGCCATCTTCGCCAGCCGTAGCGGAGGCGCAAGCAGGCTCAAGCAGTCGTAAAGCTGCGCTCCCTTGTTCCCGCCATACTCCGCTTTCGTATCCGCGTCCTGCGCCATGCAGCCTCCCTTGGGCCCGGGCGTGTGTGGTTGAAACACCTTCGACGCTTCATTGTGCGCATCCGCCTTTGACGAAGAAAACCCCAGGCTGTAGATCGCCGTATTGGTGTCGCTGATCGCCCGCAGCGCGTCGTCCATCGTTTCCTGGCTTCCGTGATCCACAGTCTCACTGATCAGCAGAATCGCCCGCCGCCAGGTCGCCGGCTGCTTGCGCAACAGATCCACTGAAAACTTAAGCCCATCCAGAATCGCCGCTCCCTTGTCGCCCGGCTGCAGATCGTGAATCGTCGCCCCGGCAGCTCCCACGTCGGGAGTAAAATCCTCCACCAGCGTCGGCGCACCGTCAAAGCTCACCACCGCAATCCGGTGCGGGACCGCGCCCACCACCGCCCCCAGCAGGGCACTCAGGTTGCCATAGCTCGCCAGCTTCCGCGCCCCTCCGCCGCCCGTCTCCACCGCAACCACCAGCGCCAGCGGCTCGCCGCCCGTGTCCTCGTCCAAAGTAAGTCTCTGCTCCACCCCATCGTCCGTAATCTTGAAGTCCGCAGCCGTCAGCGTAAACACCGGCTGTCCATCCCCCGTGCTCACCAACGCGGGAACAACAACCACGTTGGTCTCCGTCCGCAGCGGCGCCGTCTCCGGCACGGAGACCGTCGGACCCTGCGCCGCAGCAACAGAGCAGCCCAGCAACACAATCGCGGCAATCGACCTCATCGGCGTCCTCCCGGAGCAGGTTGCAGTTACACTTAGACGGAACCAAATCGTAACTAGTCTGATGTCAATTTACGAGGATATGCCCATCCTCCGCATTTGTGGACTCAACCACAGCGCCTTCCCTCACACAGTTTTCACCAGGGCATCCATACACGTTTTGAGATGAAAGCCTGCGCTGGTGTCATGCCTCTAAAGTCCATAACATAAAATGACCTGTCATCCTGAGCGAACCCCGGGGTCCCCGGCGACAGGTCTTCGTCGCTGGGGTGGGAACGGGGCCCCAAACGTTTTTCTTCCGGGGTCCCCAAAGAGCGGTCTTTGCTCTTTGGGGTGGAGGTTGGGGGTGGTGAGTCGAAGGACCTGCTTTTACTCTTCAATGATCTTCAGAGACAGGACACCAGGACCCGGTATTCAAAATGTCAAAGAACGTTTCGGATTTCTACGACCAACTCGCCGACTCCTATCACCTCATCTTCGACGATTGGGACAGCGCCATTCATCGTCAGGCGAAAGTGCTCAGCACTCTATTGTCGAAGCACTATAGTGGAAGTTCACTTAAGATTCTCGATTGCGCATGCGGAATCGGCACCCAGTCCATCGGGCTCGCCATGATGGGCCATCAAGTCGTGGCGTCAGACCTGAGCTCCGCGGCCATCCATCGCGCACAGCACGAATCCCTGCATCGAAATCTGACCATCCAGTTCTTCGTCTCCGACATGACCTCCCTTCGCGAGATCGCCGCGACCCACTTCGATGCGGTTATCGCCATGGACAACGCGTTGCCGCATCTCAGTCCAACTCAACTCCAGCAAGCGGCTGTTGCAATCGCCTCCAGGCTCAAGCCCAACGGCCTCTTCCTCGCCAGCATCCGCGACTACGACTCGCTCATCCTCGAAAAGCCGGTGATGCAAAATCCGGCCTTCTACGGACCACCCGGCAACCGGCGCATCGTCCACCAGGTCTGGGACTGGACCCAGAACGCGGACGATCCGGGGTATACGGTGCACCTCTACATCACCACCGAATCCCAGCAGGGATGGAAAACCCGGCACTTCGTATCGCAATACCGCTGCTTACTGCGCCACGAACTTTCAACCGTCTTAAGCAGCGCCGGCTTCGAGGATATTCAGTGGCTTATGCCCGCGGAAAGTGGTTCGTACCAGCCCATCGTTCTGGCGCGATGGCCCAAATAGACGCGCCGGAATCGTGGCCACGCGAGATTCTCGACCGTTCCGATCCCCTCAGCCCCCACATGTGCCGGTAATCTGCCCCATAGCAAGCCAACTTTAGTAGACTCAACGGCAGCATGTTTGTTTTCCTGGTCAACCCACGCCGCAATGCCCACACATCGGCTCTCCTCTTAGTCGCGGTAGCCCTCGCAGCCGCCGCGCCCCTCCATGCGCAGGGCACCCACCTCTGGACTCAATCGCGCATCGAGGACTTCGAGAAGGGCACGCCGAAGGGTGTCGCCCTCACCAGCGACAACCACCTGCTTCAGGGCCCGGGCCTCGCTGAGTTGCTCACCACCCCCTCCACCTTCGTCTGGTCCGTCGCCGTCGATCCCCAGGGCACCGCCTACCTCGGCACCGCGTCTCCGGCATCGGTACTACGCATCGACAAAGATGGCAAGCCCTTCACCCTCTTCGAGACCACCGATCTCAGCGTGCAGGTCGTCCGCCTCGGTCCCGATGGCATGCTCTACGTCGCCACGCTCCCCAGCGGCAAAGTCTACCGCCTCCATCCAGACGCCCCCATCAAAATCGGCGAGAACGGCGCCACTCCGATCTTCGACGCCTCCAACCTGAACGCGCCTGCGCCTCATGAAAAGTCCACACCCACCAAACCAACGGAAAGCTCCGAGAAGTCCGAAACAAAATCCCATTACATCTGGGACATGACCTTCGACTCCAAAGGCCGCCTCTACATCGCCACCGGAGGCCCGGGTGCCGTCTACCGCCTCGATCCAGCCAAACTCGATCCAACCAAGCTCGATCCCGCCAGCCCCAGCCCCCAGCCAGAAGAGTTCTTCCAGTCCGACGAAGAACACATCCGCACCCTCGCCTGGGATAGCAAGGGCAACCTCATCGCCGGCTCCGACGGCTCCGGCCTCGTCTACCGCATCAGCCCCGACGGCAAAGGCTATGTGCTCTTCCAGGCCCCCCGCCGCGAAATCACCTCTGTCGCCGTCGCCGCCAATGGAACCATCTACGCCGCCAGCGTCGGCGACAAAAGCCACAATCCCCTGCCGCCACTCCCGCTTCAGGGCAACGCCACCATCACCATCACCGTCGTTCAGCCCGGCTCCCTGCAAGCCGCCAACAACAGCACCGCGCTCCCCGACGGCACTGAGATCTACGCCCTCACTGAAGGACAGGCGCCCCGCAAGCTCTGGTCCGGCAAGGAAGACATCGTCTACGCCCTCGCCGCGCGCCCCGACGGCCTTCTCGCCCTCACCGGCAACCGTGGCCGCGTCTACCGCATAGCCGACGACGGCAGCTACGCCGACATTGCCCACCTCGACGCCCAGCAGGGGCTCACCATGACCGCACCCGCCGGCGCCGGCGAAATCCTCATCGGCACAGGCAACACCGGCAAACTCGCTCGTCTCGGAACCGCGCCAGACCACGAATACTCAAGCGACGTCCTCGATGCCGGCGCCTTCGCCCGCTTCGGCCACATCGAAGTCGAGCCCGGTTCCACCGGCTATCAACTTTTCACCCGCTCCGGCAACGTCGAGCAGCCCGTCCGCGGCTGGTCCGACTGGCAGCCGCTCAACAACGGCGCAGTCGCCTCGCCCCCCGGCCGCTTCCTGCAATGGAAAGCGACTCTCTCTGCCAATGCAACCATCGGCGCCGTCGGCGTCAACTACCTTCCCGTCAACTCCGCCCCCGTGGTCGACGACCTCATCGTTGTCCCCGGCGTCCGCGTAACCCCGCAACCCCCGCAGGTTGGAGTCGCGCCCCAAACCACCATCGCATTTCCCGCATCCTCCACCGGCGTCACCGTCACATACGCCGATGGCGGACCCGCCAATCCCCTCCCCGCCATCAAGGACCGCACCGCCATCTCCGTGCGCTGGGCCGCCCACGACGACGACAGCGACGACCTCACCTACGCTCTCTATCTCCGCGGCGACGGCGAAAAGGTCTGGCGTCTCCTCAAAGACAACATCACCGACAAGGCCTACAGCTTCGACGCCGCCCTCATTCCCGACGGCGGCTACCAGCTCAAAGTCGTCGCCTCCGACGCGCCTTCCCACACCCCCGGCGACGCCCTCACCGGCTTCAAAGAGAGCGATCGTTTCGAAGTCGACACCACCCCGCCCACCGTCACCGGCCTCACCGCGACCCTCGAGTCCACCTGCCCCAAAGCAAAGCCCTGCGGTCCCGCCATTCACGCGCTCTTCGATGCCGAAGATGTATTCTCACCCGTCGCTCACGCCGAGTACTCGCTCGACGCCGGCCCCTGGCAGTTCATCGACCCCATCGGCAACCTTTCCGACTCCCGCCGCGAGCACTACGATTTCATAGTTCCCATCGCGCCTGAAGCCAAAACCTCTGAACACCTGATCACCGTCCGCGTCTACGACCGCCACGACAACGTAGGCGCCGCCAAAACCGTAGTCCACGCAGCAGCAAAATAGCCACGGCCTTCCACGCCGATCCTGCAAGCAAGGCCACCCAATGCGATTTGAGCTTTTTCTCGCTCTCCGATATCTCAAGGCCAAACGCCGCCAGGCCGTCGTCGGCGTCGTCACCGCAATCTCCATCGCCGGAGTCGCCGCCGGAGTCGCCGCCCTCATCATCGCCCTCGCCATCACCAACGGCATGAAGCGCGACCTGCAGGACCGCCTCCTCGGCTCGAGCGCCCACATCCAAATCATGCGCATCAAAGGCGACGGCATCAAAAACTGGCGCCCCTTGCTCGAAAAACTCCGCAAAATCCCCCACGTCACCGCCGCGTCGCCCGGCCTCTACGAACAGGTCCTCGTCACCCGTGGTGCACGCGATGGCGGCGCGCTCGTCGAAGGCATCCTCCCCGCCGAAGAAGCCACCGTCAGCGACATCCTCAACACCGCCACGCCCGGCTCCGTCAACGCCCTCCAGCCGCACGCACGTCCCGTCGTCGCCCGCAATCAGGCGCGCCCACCCATCATTCTCGGCAGCGACCTCGCCGAAACCGTCGGCGCATCCGTTGGCGACACCGTCATGGTCATCAGCCCCCAGGGCGAAATGAGCCCCTTCGGCACCATCCCCAAGTACCAGCCCTTCCGCCTCGCCGGCATCTTCCACTCCGGCTTCTACCAGTACGACATGCAGATGGGCTTCCTCAGCCTCGCCGACGCGCAAACCCTCTTCGA
>JBEKRU010000070.1:0-30935 GCA_049518435.1 Occallatibacter sp.
TCGACGAACCGATTGCGTTGATCGGAGCCGCTTGCCGCTTTCCCGGCGGCGTGACCGATCTGGACAGCTACTGGCATCTTCTCGAAAACGGTGTGGACGCTGTGACGGCGGTGACGCCGGAGCGCCGCGCGTTGGGCGGCTGGAAATCTGGAGACCGTTGGCATGCGGGTCTGCTGGATAACATTGATCAGTTCGATGCGCGATTCTTCGGGATTTCGGCGCGCGAAGCTAACACCATGGACCCGCAACAACGCTTGGTGCTCGAGGTCGGCTGGCAGGCACTCGAAGACTCCGGTCATGCACCCGGCGCGCTGGCCGGCAGTTCCACAGGCGTTTTTATTGGGCTGACGACCAGCGACTATGGGCAATTGATCCAGAACGGGGGCTGCCCGCCGGACGTCTACATCGCGACCGGGAATGCACACAACGCCACGGCCGGAAGGCTATCGTTCGTTCTCGGCCTGCAAGGGCCTAGCATCGCCGTGGATACCGCCTGCTCCTCTTCACTGGTGGCCGTGCACCTGGCCTGCCTCAGCCTGCGCGCCCGCAACTGTCGCATGGCGCTGGCTGGTGGTGTGAACGTGCTGCTGTCCGAACAACTGTTCGAATATTTTTACGCTTGGGGCATGATGTCGCCCGGAGGCAAATGCAAGCCCTTCGACGCCTCGGCCGATGGGTTCGTGCGTTCTGAGGGCTGCGGGATGGTGGTATTAAAACGGCTCTCCGACGCGCTCGCCGACGGTGATCGTATTCGTGCAATTATCCGCGGCTCGGCGGTGAATCAGGATGGCAGAAGTAGCGGCCTGACTGTGCCGAACGGCCCCGCGCAGGAAGCCGTCATCCGACAAGCGCTGACGTCCGCCGGCGTGGAACCGGCCGATATTGGCTATGTCGAATCGCATGGTACGGGAACTTCGCTGGGCGATCCGATCGAAGCGCAGGCGCTGGCAGCCGTGCTTGGCGCCGGGCGCAACGCGGAAAATCCGCTGCTGATTGGTTCGGTCAAAGCCAACCTCGGCCATACCGAATCGGCCGCCGGCATAGCAGGCCTGCTGAAAGCCGTTCTTTCGCTCGAGCGCGAACGCATTCCCGGGCAGATACACTTCCGCCAAATTAATCCCAAAATTGACTGGGCTGGAATGCCTGTCGCGATTCCGGTTCAAATACACGATTGGCCACGTGGGTCGCGACGCCGGTTGGCAGGAGTCAGTTCCTTCGGCTTCAGCGGAACCAACGCGCACCTGATTCTCGAGGAAGCCCCGGTCGAAAAAGAAGCGGCGGCAAACTTGGAGCGGCCTTTGCATGTCGTCACACTTTCGGGCCGCACCGTCGAAGCGTACGCGCACGTCGCCACGGACTTGGCCGCCTGCCTGGCACGCACTCCCGCGTCGCTGCCAAATGTTGCCTATACGCTCGGCGTCGGGCGCACTCATTTCCGCGAACGGGGCGCGATAATTGTGCGAGACATGAGCGAATTGCAGCAGAAGCTCGCGGCCGGCAAGGTCCTCAGACGTGCCGTGGGCCACGTCCGCGGAAAGCTGGCGTTTCTGTTCACCGGGCAGGGCTCGCAATGGACGGGAATGTGCCGCGATCTGTACGATACGCACCCCGTATTTCGCGACGCGCTCGATGAGTGCGCCCAGAAACTGCCCTTGGAGCGGCCGTTGATCGATGTGATTTACGGCTCCCAAGGAGCCCTGCTCGACCAGACCGCCTATACCCAGCCGGCGCTGTTCGCCGTCGAATGGTCTCTGGCGCAGCTTTGGAAGAGTTGGGGCATCGAGCCCGATGTGGTGCTTGGACACAGCGTCGGCGAGTATGTCGCTCTCTGCGTAGCCGGCGTGTGGACGCTCTCCGATGGGCTGCGCATCATCACAGAGCGTGCACGCCTCATGCAGCTTCTCGGTCCGGGGTGGGGCATGACGGCGGTGCAAACCGGTCCGGAAAAGATTGAGGACATTTTGCACGGGTTCGATATTTCTATCGCGGCCCGCAATGCCTCTGCCAGCACAGTTGTCAGCGGCCGTTTACAAGAGTTGGCGGTGGTGGAGAAGCTCATGGCTGCGGCCGGCATCAAATCTGTTCGGCTGGCAGTATCTCACGGGTTTCATTCGAGCCAGATGGATCAGGCCGCGGAAAACTTCTCCCGATTCCTGGGCAGTATGGAGACGCACGAGCCGCAATGCCGCATCGTTTCCAGCGTGACCGGAGCCTTCACGGATCGCGCAGAATTGGGGCAAGCCGAATATTGGCGCCGCCAGGTTCGCCACGCAGTCGAATTCCACGCCGGCATCATGACGCTGGCCGGAGCCGGCTACGATCTGTTTCTCGAGATCGGCCCCGCTCCCGTTTTGTGTGGCCTGGGTAGACAGTCGATTGGTGCCGAAGGCCAACTCTGGGCGCCTTCAGTTCGCAGGGAGCGGGGCGCCTGGGAGCAGATCCTCGAAAGCCTCGCGCAGTTATACGTGGCCGGTGCCGACGTCGATTGGCGCGGCTTCGACGCACCCTATTTCCGCCGGAGCGTGTCGCTGCCAACCTATCCGTTCGAGCGAGAGCAGTATTGGTTTGTACCCTCGCCCTCGCCCGCACCGAAGCCCGATACTGCCGCGCACCCGCTGCTCGGGTCCCGATTCGCAGTAGCTGGCACGCTTGAAACCTACATCTGGGAAAACGAACTCAGCACCACGACGCTTCCATATTTAGAGGACCACTGCGTGCAAGGAGAGATAATTTTTCCCGCTACCGCGTATATCGAAATGACCGTGGCGGCGGCAAGGGAAATATATGGTGACTTACCGGTTGCGGTCACAGAAATCGAATATCGGAAGCCTCTCTTTCTGACCGCTGATCCAGTCAGGATGCAGTTGAGCCTGTCCCCCTCCGACGGACGCGTCCGGATTCACGCACGGAGCGACAGTTCGAAACCGTGGACCCTGTGCGCCCAGAGCTTTGTGAAAACCGTGGAACAGCCCGCCGACGCCTGCCCGCCGCAGGACTTTGAGAGCCGAGCTGAAGGACAGATGAGCGGCGCGGAGTTCTACGAATCCTTTCAAAAACGCGGAAACATGTGGGGTCCCGCGTTTCAGGGCATGCGCCACGCATGGCTCAGGCACGATGAAGCCTGGAGTGAGATCGAGGTTCCCGAGTCGATTCGCAGTGGCATCGAGCGATACTGCGTTCACCCGGCAGTTGCCGACGCATGCGGACACGTGTTAGCAGCCCTGGCATCCGCCCAAGCCACAACCAATTCGGGCGCTTTTGTGGGGCAGGCGATCGACCGCGTATGCATCTACCAACGCCCACGCGGAAACCGGCTCTTTGTGCATGGGCAGGTCGTGCCGGTCTCCAATTCCGCGGTAGTCCGCGGCGATGTGCGCGTCTTCGACGCCGATGGAACTCTGATTTCCCATCTGCAGGGAGCGCAGATGCGATACCTCGATCAGCAATCGGCAGGGAAAATTTCGGAGTGGTTTTACCGCATCCTGTGGCGCGAAGCTCTGCTTAGTGCTAATCCCCTGCCAGTGGTGGGTGAATGGTTGATTCTGAGCGGACAGGAAGTGGCGCTAGCCGATGCGCTCGCGGCTAACATGCGGGCGGCCAATCTGCCGTCGACGGTAGTCACCGATCACGCGCAATCGCAGCTTCACGAAGTCTTCGGGCACGCACCAACAGCTGGCGTCGTCTACCTATGGGGCCTGGACGCCCGCGAGCCTGCCGGAGGACCCGCAGCCGCATCCTGCGAGATCGGGGGCCTGCTTGAACTCATTCGGGTCATGGCCAAGAACGCGGAAGGGCGGATCTGGATCGTTACATCGGGACTCGAAGAAGTCGATAATGCAGTCCGCGAAGAGGCCGTGTGGCAGGCTCCGCTGCGAGGACTGGCGCGCAGCGTGGCAGTCGAACACTCGGAACTCTGGGGTGGGCTGATTGACCTGGATCCGGACGCTTCTCCCGCGGAGAACGCCGATGTCCTCTGGCACTACCTGCAGTCGCCCGGTGGTGAGGATCAGGTCGCCGTGCGGGCAGGCCGCCTTTTTGCCGCGCGCCTCGAACACTGCACGATTCCGGAAACGGCCAGCGTGGTGCTGCGACGGGACTGCTGCTATCTGATCACCGGCGGACTCGGAGGTCTTGGTTTGCAAGTAGCGCGCTGGATGGTGGGACATGGCGCCAGCCGGCTCGTGCTCATGGGCCGAACGCCGTTGCCGGACCGATCCATGTGGAGCGCGCTCGCCGCAGACCATCCACAGTTATCCCAGGTTACGGCAATTCGCGAGCTCGAAAGTGCGGGTGCCACGGTACATTTGGCACACCTGGACGTAAGCGACAGCCGCGCCGTCAGTCGTTATTTCGCAAGTTACAAGCAGGAATGCTGGCCGCCCATTCGCGGCGTCGTCCACGCTGCGGGAATTCTCGAACCTCGTCTGCTGGCCGACCTCACGCCGGAGCAGTGCGAACGGTCCCTACTGCCGAAGATCGGCGCTTGGGTGTTAGACCGGGAGCTTGAAGACGAGCTGCTGGATTTCTTCGTCATGTTTTCGTCGGCTTCCGCGCTGCGCGGCACGCCGCGGCTGGGCGCCTATGCAGCGGCCAACAGCTTCCTCGACGCGCTTGCGTGCCGAAGGCACGGGCGTGGGCAACCGGCTCTCAGTGTGAACTGGGGCTTATGGAGCGAGGCGGGGATGGCATTGGGCTATGAATCCAACAGCGTCCGTGAACTGGCCGAGCGAGGGGTGGGCAGCATGACCAATGAACAAGGGCTGGAAGCCCTGGCGCGCCTCATGCAGCAGCCGGCAGCGCAGATTGCTGTGCTCCCAGTCGACTGGCGGAAGTGGGCAGAGCTTTATCCTTCATACATCGGATCGCCACTGCTCACTTCGCTGTTCGAGAAACCGCGCGAGCGCGCGGCAGCCGGGCTCAATGGGCAACTGGCGCGCAAGCCCCGCTCCCAACCCGAACTCGCTGGTTACCTGGCTGGCGCTCTGGCTTCGGTGCTGGGCTTCAACGCTCGCCAGTTAGACCCGGACACGCCCATCAGCAATTTCGGAATTGATTCCCTGACCGCGCTCGAGTTCAAACACCGCATCGAGGCCGACCTCGGCTTGGCGGTGTCCATGGTTAGGTTCCTCCAGGGGCCCACGCTGGCGCAATTATCCGCCGAAATCGAACCCTTGATGAGACAGTCATCCGACGCGGATGCGATCGTGGAACCTGAGGATGCCGGGGCTCTATTGGCGCGCGTGGACGATCTCACGGAGGCGGAACTCGACGCGGCCCTGGTCCGTCTCCTGAACAACGGCGTCTCACTATGAATGCCGGCGGTCCATTCATCGACCTCTCCCGCTTGTCGGCCGCGGAAAAGCGTCAACTGCTTGCCCGACTCCTCGCCGAGAAAGCGGAATTTCGGCCGCTTTCTTATGCCCAGTGGGGCATGTGGTTCCTGAATCAGTTGGCTCCGAACAGCTCTGCATACAATGCCGGCTTCGCAATGCGCATTCTGTCCGCCGTGAATCCGGCGGCGATTGAGCAGTTGTTCCAAACGCTTGTGCATCGGCATCCGACTCTTCGAACCACTTTCGCGTTGCGCGACGGCCAGCTATCGCAAAAAATCCATCCTACAACGCACTTCTCCCTGGAACGGATCGACTCAGCTGGCGCCGACGAGGCGATCCTCCGGGATCACGTCCATCATTCTTTGGGGCGTCCGTTTGACCTGGAACTTGGACCGCTTATTCGAGTCACCCTATTCACGCGCAGCGCAACGGATCATGTGCTGCTGATTGCCATTCACCACATCGCCTTCGACGGATGGTCGTTTTGGGTTCTACTCGATGAGTTCCAGCGTCTCTGTGAGGGTGAATCGATGCCACCGCTGGAAACGTCGTACGCAGACTTCGTCAATTGGGAAAGAACGATGCTCGCCGGCCCGGCCGGTTCGCAGCACCGTGCCTATTGGGAAAAGCAACTCGCCGGCAAACTCCCCGTTCTCGAGTGGCCGGTGGATCGACCTCGCCCTCCGCATCAGTCCTATGCCGGCAGGGCTCTCCCATTCGCTCTCGGCGAAGACGTCGCACGCCGGTTAAAGGACCGCGCCGCCACGTCAGGAATCACACCATTCATGTATTTGCTGGCTGTCTACATGCTGTTCCTGTATCGACACACTGGCCAGGAGGATGTGATTGTGGGTTCCCCCACAACCGGCAGAAGCCGGCCAGAGTTTGCCGGGATGATCGGCGATTTCGTGAATATGATCGCCTTCCGTGCCCGGGTTCATGACAACCTGCAGTTTGGAGATTTCCTGCAGGAGGTGCGCCAGGTCGTCCTGGAAGCTTTGGAACATCAGGAGTACCCGTTCCCGCTGCTGGTGGAGCGAATCGGTTCAAGCCGGGGTGCGGCTCATGCACCGATCTTTCAAGCCAGCTTCGTTTTTCACAAAGCCCAGACGGCTGATCGGCTGTCGGGATTAGTCTCGTGCACGGACCAGACCACTCGCTTCGATTGCGGTGAGCTACGCCTGGGGCCCTATCCGATCAGTCAACAGGCCGGGCAGTTTGATGTTACTCTCGAAATCGCCGACACCGGCAAGCAGATGACTGGTGCGCTCAAGTATGACACCGCGCTGTTTGAAGATATGACGGCCACGCGCATGGTTGCTCACTTTTTGCAGTTGCTCTCGGCCTCGATCGCAAATCCCGATCGGCGGATTGCAGAACTACCTATGCTGACTGAAGGCGAGATGAGCTGGACTATTTCAGCCAACCCTCACATTGAGAACAGTGAGTTGCCGGTCAAGACGGAGTTGTCCGAATCTGGGATCGATGAATTTGTCTTTTGAAGTGAACGCCGCAGGTTTCGCCATTCACGGAACCTTGCAGGCGTGTTCGTCTGGAACAGGTAGATCTCTAACTCCATCCGCCATTCGAGATGCTCTCACGAAGGAACATGATAATATTGGCATGCATTGGGCGATTCTGGGTGAAGGTAGACCGATTGGAAGCTACGTCTACACTTGACGAATTGCAGTGTAGAACCTCAATTCAGAGGACATTGCTTATCGAAGATCATGGCTCGCCGAACTAGATGCGTTATCTCCCATGCGTTCTATCTTGCGTGTCCCTGAAGACTCCTTGTCGTACTTAAATTAGCCGGGGACATTTTCTCCGCCTTGGCGAATTCATCATCAAAGACCTTGGTACTTCCAAGAGATACAGCGAAGCGCTTCGGCCCCTTGCTTGGCGCAACTATTTATACACAAGGAGTACTCGAAAATGTCATCCGAGCTCGACCCATCCGTATCCGGGGTTGCGATAGATCGTAAAAAGGTCCGCAGCTCCGTGATCTCTCTCTTGAGGGGTTTCTTCTCGTCTCCGACTATTGCCGCATTGGCGGAATTGGGAATGATCGAGCGAATGCTCGCAGGACCATTTGGTGTCGAAGACTTTCCGATGGCAGTGGACAAACGCGTTTTGTCGTCTGTCTTCCTCTACCTCCATTCACTGAACTTGCTGAAGGAGATGCCCGAGGGCGGTTATGGATTGACCCGCGAGGGTCGCACTGCGCTCAAAAGGAGCGGCGCCTTCCTCCTTCTCTTCTCATATAAGGGATATTTCGAGAATCTTTCCGCTCTCCTGACAGGAGAGTCGAAGGCGGTCACAGTTGACCGGCGCCGTAACGTGCTCGGCAGCGGCTCCCTCCATAGTAAGAAGTTCTTTCCCGCGGTCTGGGAGATGTTGCACGCAGCGCGCCCTTCCGCCCTAATCGACGTCGGGTGCGGCGACGGACAGTTTTTGACAGATGCTTGTATCCAATGGCCCAACGTCTCTATCGCCGCCGTCGATCTCTCTCCGATAGCTGTGGAGACCACCCTCAAGCAGCTTGAGACATTTGGACGCAAAGATGTCGTGGGCATCGTGAATAGCGGGGTGAATGTTGCCGAATGGGTCGCGCATCTACCAGAAGAGTTGAAAGTTGCTTCACCCCTGGTAGTGTCGATGTGGTTTGTCGTGCATGAATTCTCAGGTGGGGATCCCAAAACTGTCATTCGTTTCTTCCACGAGGTGTCGTCGGCGCTTCCTAAGGCAGACATCATCCTCGGAGAGATCAACGCGCTGTCTCCTGAACTTCTCGCGGAACATCATGAGTCCTCCATCATGCCGGAACTTCTGTTTTTCCATGGTTTGTCTCGACAAGGTGTGCTCACATGGGAGGTTTGGCACCGCGTGCTGAATGAAATACCCTACTCACTGATCGGGGAACGACAGTTTGATCTTGTCGGTGAAGTTGAGGAGCAAACCACGCCGAGTAGCTTTGTTTGGCATTTGAGACCGAAATGACTCATTGGCAACAGTCGGCAGCAAACCGGACGCTTTGTATTGACGAAGGCCCGATAGGGACAGGGGCTAAAGCCCGCGCGCCAATACCACGCCGTCTATGAAGACGGTCTCGAATCGAACCTTTCCTCGAGCGTGTTGCAACCCAGTAGGATGAAGTCATGTTGTTCCCCCCAATTTGGCCGGCCGCCGGAATTCCTCAGAAGATCGCCGCGAGCCAAATCCATGTATGGGCGTGGCTACTCAACCCTCCCACAGGTTCCGGCGATCACGAAAAATCCCAGATCGGGTTGCTCGACGCCAAAGAACTTGAGCGTTTTCACGGCTTTCATTTTGAGAACGATCGGGCCCGCTTTGCTATTGCTCATGTGAATATGCGCCGGATCCTCGGCGCCTATCTGGATCGAGAACCGAAGAGCGTTTTATTCCGTTTCAATTCTTTTGGGAAACCCGAATTAGTAACAGAGGCGCAATCCCCTCCCCTGTTTTTCAACCTAACCCACAGCCGGAAAATTGCTTTGCTTGCTCTCTCGATGGATTCAGAGCTTGGGATCGATATTGAGGACATCAGGCCTATTGAGCCCGAGATAGCGGACAGTCATTTTTCCCCAACCGAACTCGCCGACCTTTCGTTGTTGGAGGGAGAGGCTTGGTTGAAAGGGTTTTATAACTGCTGGACGCGCAAAGAGGCAATCCTCAAAGCGGAAGGGGTCGGATTGAATCTCCCTCTGCACTCCTTCGATGTTTCGCTGATCCCAGGTTTACCGGCGAAGCTTCGCGGGGTACGACCGCCGGCGGCATTTCGACGTCCTTGGACCCTGCACAATTTGACTACCCCTTTGCAGACCGTCGCAGCGCTGGCCGCGGGTAGTCCGCAAGCTGAGGTGCTGCGTTTCGGTTTCGAGGCGGCACTGGCGGATAGTAGCTGAGCGGAAGTACCTGCTGCGGCATGGCAACGAGCGGATGTGGCAGCATGAACTCGACCGGGAGCAGATTAAATCGCCCCAGGAGTTGGCAACTCGCTTATAAGACAATCGTGAAGCTGCGGGTGCGGCGGTGTTAAAATGAAGCAGCCCGAGAGCAAGAAGCCGCCAGAAATCCAGAGATTGGTATTTGAGAGCGCAGAGTTGAGCAAAGAGGAGTGTCATCCTGGATCACTCGGCGTCGGCCCGACAGCTGCGGCGCGCTGGCCGGAAGGCATTGCGATCATTGGCATGGGAGCACGTTTTCCGGGTTCGCCGTCGGTCGACAGGTTCTGGGAGCATCTTACGGCCGGCACAAGCCTGCTTTCGCAGGCGACGGACGAGGAACTTCGCAATGCTGGCATGGATCCCGACTCCGCCCAGGCACTGCACTTCATCCGCTCCGGCACCCGGCTTCAAGACGCGGATAACTTTGATGCAAAATTCTTCGAACTGACACGCCGCGAAGCCGAAACCATGGATCCGCAGCATCGCATATTTCTGGAATGCGCTTATGAAGCTATGGAGCACGCCGGCCTGACTGGCGATGGAGCGCGTGTAGGTTTGTTTGCCGGATGCGGCATCAATACTTATTCGATTCAGTTGCTGGGAAATCCTGAATTCATGGCCTTGGCCGGCGGATATCAGCTGATGCTTGGCAATGACAAGGATTTTCTGGCAACCAGGGTAGCTTATAAGCTCAACCTGCGCGGGCCGGCGGTGGTGATCCAGACGGCTTGTTCCACCTCACTGGCCGCCGTGCATCTGGCGTGCCGGAGCCTGCTGTCGAGGGAATGTGACAGCGCGCTGGCCGGGGGCGTTTCCGTGACTTTCCCCCAGGTTGCGGGCTACGCTTATGTGCCCGGAATGATTCTGTCTCCCGATGGGCTGTGCCGGCCTTTTGATGAGCGGGCAAAGGGCACTGTCCCCGGCAAAGGAGCAGGGGTCGTGGTCTTGAAGCGTCTAAGCGACGCAATGGCTGACGGCGACAAAATTTACGCCGTTATCGCCGGTTCGGCCTGGAACAATGATGGCTCGGGGAAAGTTGGTTACACCGCGCCCAGTGTGGAAGGGCAGGCAAACGTGATTCGTGCTGCGCAGGCTGCGGCCGGTATCCACCCGAACCGCATTGGCTATGTCGAAGCCCATGGTACGGGCACAGAAATGGGTGACCCCATCGAAGTGGCTGCGTTGGTGGATGCCTTCGGCACCCGTCCGGCTGAAGCTGCGCGTTGCTTACTCGGTTCAGTGAAGGCCAACATGGGGCATGCCGATGTTGCTGCGGGTGTAGCGAGCCTGATCAAGGCCACGCTTGCGGTGCATCACGGAGTCATCCCGCCCACACCGCATTTCAATCGAGCGAATCCCGCCCTCGGCATCGAAGAATCTCCCTTTCGCGTCAGTGCGAGTTCGGCCAAATGGCCGGAAGGTGACACCGAACGTTGGGCAGGAGTGAGTTCCTTTGGCATTGGAGGAACGAATGTCCATCTTTGCCTGCACAGCGCGCCGGTCGAGCAGCCGGAATTTGGGGCCGGCTCTGTCAGGGGTGGGCCGTGGGTGTTTCCGGTTTCCGCAAAGACCTCCACCGCGATGGATGCAAGTCTTCGGCAACTTGCCCAATTCGTCGAATCACCGACGCACCTCAGCCTCTCTTCGGCCGCTTTCACTTTGCAGGCGGGCCGGCGGTTCTATGCCCATCGGCGCGCTGTTGTGGCTGAAACCGTTGAGGAGTTCGCTCAGATGCTGCGCAAATCGCGCGGGGCTACCCGACGCGAGTCGTATACAGAGCACGGCAAAGTAGCTTTCCTTTTCCCTGGCCAAGGCTTGCGGCACGCAGGCCTAGCAGCGTCCCTCTACAGTGTCGACGATTCGTTTCGTACTCAAGTGGACAAGGGGTTGGCATTGTTGCCGTCCGAACTCGTGCAGGAAATTCGTCGTGCGATATGCAGTAACGGAGCAGATGCGGAACAGCTTTCCGCGCTGCCAACCGGCACGGCACAGCCACTTCTATTTCTCGTGGAGCACACACTGGCAACGCGCTGGATTGATATCGGCGTGAAGCCAGGCATTCTGCTCGGACACAGTCTCGGCGAATTGACGGCCGCGGCGGTGGCGGGAGTTTTCTCCTTTGAAGATGGTCTGAAGCTCGCAGCAGCGCGTGGCCGTCTTATGCAGGAAATGACGGAAGGCGCGATGCTCGCGGTCAGCTTGTCCGTCGAGGAAGCCAGTCGCTATTTATCGGATGATCTTTGGATCGCTGCCGAAAATGGCCCGACGCTGACAATCGTTTCCGGCACTCCCAGCGCTGTCCAGAAGCTTCAGCAGCAGTTGTCAGCGGCAAAGATAGCAACCGTGCGCTTGCAAACTGACAGGGCGTTTCATTCCCCACACATGGCCGAAGCCTCCGCGCGTTTCCACGCAGTGGTCGCGTCGGTAGAACGCTGCGCCCCGTCCATCCCGTGGCTTTCGAACGTAAGCGGCACTTGGATTACACCGCAGGAAGCTGTGTCCCCGGAGTATTGGGCTCACCAGATGACGGCACGCGTGCGTTTTGCCGAGAATGCCGCACTTCTCGTAAAGCATCGACATTTCCTTCTCGAAGTTGGCCCCGGCGACGCTTTGGCAAGCTTGGTACGCCAATACGATCGCAACCTTCCAGGCGCTTCAAGCCTGGGCGGCGCGAATCGCCATGGCGACGATCTCCGGTCATTTGTCGAGGCGGCAGCACGGGTTTGGGAGTCTGGCTCCAACCTGCATTGGGAGCGGTTGCCGGGCCGTCCTGCCGGCACGCTGCGCAAAATGGCTCTGCCCACATATCCGTTCGAACGTGAGCGCTATTGGGTTGAAAGTATGCAAGGGATCGCAACGGCAGAGACTCAAAGTCCGGACTCGAGTATTCCGCGCGAGCCGGCGAAGCGCAACGATGTCGGTTCCTGGTTTTACCTGCACACCTGGCAGCGCACGCCTGCGGCAGTGCAGGCGCTTCGGCTCGCCTCGGAAGCGGCCACAACCTGGCTGATCCTGGAAGATACCAGAAGCGATGGGCGAAGCTTCGGAAAGCTTATAAGGGAACAGCTCGAGCAGGATGGCAAGAGGGTGTTGCTTCTGCCCACATCTCTTGCATCGCGCCACGATCTCCACGACTTCTGGAAGGAGCACCACGACGTAATTGCCGGCACGAGGATCGGTCTGATCTGCTGTTGGACCTTGCGTGGAGTTGAAATCGACCTCTATGCCAAGCTGCTTCTCCTCCTGCAAACCGCGCAGATCGGACGGGTTCGCTTCGCTCAGGCGGAATTCCTTTTCGATGAACTCCTGGAAGTCAATGGGGAAAGTGTCGAAGATACCCAACGCGCCGTGGCTGAGGGGCTGGCCCGCATCCTTCCGACGGAATTCGCCGGGCTGCCAGCGCGTATCCTCGATCCGGGTCCTCTCACATTCGATTCGCACATCGGCGAAGCCAACGTTGCTGTTTTGAAAGCAGTGGTAAGCGAGATGAGCACCGTGCCGGTGCACGGACAGATCGTCGCCTACCGTGGCCAGACACGCTGGGAGCAGGTCTGGCAGCCCATCCGGCTCGAATCGCAAGCCACGTCAAAACTGCGCACCTGCGGAACGTACGTCATTACAGGCGGTACAGGCGGTATTGGCTACCTGTTGGCCACGCACTTACTCGGCAAATACAACGCAAAAGTGGCCCTTATCAATAGAACGGCGTTGCCAATTCGCGAGGATTGGGAGGACTGGCTTTCAAAGCATGGGCCAAGCGACCCAATGTCGCAGCGAATTCAGCGCGCAAAAGAGTTGACCAATTTAGGTGGCGAACTGCTGCTACTTTCCGCCGATGTTGCCGATCAGTCTGCGATGGAGAAGTCCTGGGAGACCATCGAGCATAGGTTCGGTGCAGTCCATGGCGTGATTCATGCGGCTGGACTCCATATCGGCGCCCGCATTGCGGCGCAGAAGCTGGAGGCGATGCAAGAGGTTTTCCGCCCTAAAGTCGACGGTAGTCAGGTGCTGGCGAATTTGCTGGCCGGTCGGAAACTCGATTTCCTGCTTTTCTGTTCTTCGATCAACGCGGTTGTTCCGGTCGCTGGTGCTTCGGCATATACGGCCGCAAACGCGTTTCAAGATCGATACGCTATCTGGTGTCGCCAGCATCTTGGGGTTCCGGCGATTTCGGTCAACTTCGATGCATGGCGGGAGGTGGGCATGGCCGCGGAAGCGGCAGTTTCCGCCCAATTCGAGCCAGCCAAAGCTGAGCGGCTACGACTGGCCATGTCCCCCGCAGAGGGCATTGATGTGATTGAGAGGGCCTTGGCGTGGGGCGAGCCTCAAGTGCTGGTTTCGACGGTAGACCTCGTATCCGTACTCAGATATGCAATCGACCACCTGGAACCACAACCGCCTTCCGAAACCAGAGCCGAGAAGGATCCGAATTCGCCGGATGCATTCAACGCCGCCGGCACATTGGAAACTCAGGGAGTCATCGGAATCTGGAAAGAGCTATTGGGTGCGGAACAGATCGACGCAGCAGACAACTTCTTCGAGCTGGGTGGCCACTCTCTCCTTGGAACCATGGTCCTGACGCGCATCCGAGAGCAGTTTGGGATCGAGCTGAGCATCCGGGCGATCTTTGAAGCGCCAACCCCGCAGGCGCTGGGCGAGCGCATCCGGGAGAGCAGGCCGGCTGAATCAGGAATCGAGGTTGCCGTTTCCGGGGAGCGAGAAGAATTTGAAATCTGACCCGCAGCATTTGCAATCGGTTTTCTTTTCTTACCGCATGAGTAACATCGAGAGCAGCAGAACTATTGATCCCTGCGCGTGGATGGAATTGGTCCAGGGACACGCATGAAAAGAGCAAACTTGCCGGAACACCCACTGTCCGCGAGGTTTCACCGTACCACCGATAGCTCCTGCGCGCAGGCGCGCGTATTCTGCTTTCCATATGCGGGAGGATCAGCAGCGATTTTTGCGGGATGGGGAGAGAGATTGAAACCAGGAATTGAGGTGTGGGCAGCGCATCCGCGGGGCCGGGGAAAGCGCTTCTCTGAGCCGCCTCATCGATCAGTCACCGAGATGGTCCAGGACTACCTGCCCTTACTGCGCGCTCACCTGGACGTGCCCTTTGTTTTCTACGGGCATAGCTTCGGTGGGCTGCTGGCCCTGGAGTTGGCGCAGCAGCTACGGCGGGAGGGGCTTCCTGCGCCCAGCCACCTCTTTATTGGTGCCAGTGCCCCGCCGGTCGCCGGCCTGATCCATCCAAGTATCTCCCATTTATCGGATGAAGACTTTGTGACGGCAGTGCAGGAGCTGTATTCCGGCATTCCGCAGTCGGTATTGAAGGAGTCACAACTGATGGAGATTCTTCTTCCGGCACTCAAAGCTGATTTCTCGGCTTATGAGACATTCGACCGCAACGGTGTCACGCAAGCCTGTTGCCCGATTACGGCTTTTGCCGGCAGCGATGATGCGGCGGTCACGCCCGAAGTGATGCAGCAATGGCGCCGTCACACTGAAGTATCCTTCGACCTTCGAATCATCCCGGGGGACCATTTTTTCCTTTCGACCAGCAGTGAAATCGTTTTGTCTATCATCAGGGAGAAAATGTTGAGCACTCTGCTTGATGCCCGGTCCTTTCTCAGCAATACGGCTTTGTAAAATCATAATCCCGGGGACATGGAACCTCAGCACTTCATGAAGGCGGATACGCGACGATGCGTATCTGAAATGACCGGCGAAGACAGTGAATGATCGCCGAAGGTGACAAGATTCTCCTATGAGCAATGCAGCCGAACTTCTCATGCGCCTGCGCGCCATTGGCGTGCAGTTGAATCTTCAAGACGAAACAATTCGCATTAATGCGCCTAAGGGCGCACTAACTCCCGAGCTACAAACGGCGTTGAAGGCAAGTAAGCCCGAACTGTTGGAACTGCTGCGCGCTACCCAGGAGAACGGCCGAAAGAGTGCGACACGGCTTATCACCAGAGTTGTCCGGCAGGAACTCATGCCGCTGTCGTTCGCGCAACAGAGGTTATGGTTCCTGCAGCAGATGGATCCGGAAAGCACAGCTTACAATCTGCTCGGGGCACTACGGATGGAAGGCAATCTGGACCCGGATCTGCTGGAGCGCTCCCTCCATCGGATCATTCTCCGTCATGAAGATCTTCGGACTTCATTTGTTCAAAACGATGGCACACCCTATACGAAAATCGCGGATGGCTCCAGTTGGAAAATGGATAGGCTTGAGCTCGACCGCCATCCCGACGAATCGCTTGAGCGAGCCGTCACGCGATTCGCTCAGCAATGGACGAACAAGCCTTTCGATCTTGGTCAAGGACCGTTGCTGCGCGCCTATCTACTTCGCTCCGGCGAGCGGGAATCCGTTCTTTTGCTCTCCATGCACCACATCATCTCTGACGGATGGTCGATGGGAGTTCTAGGTCGCGAACTGGCGGAGAACTATCGAGCCTTCCGCGAGGGAGAATCCCCACGCATTACGGATCTTTCCATCCAGTACGTTGACTATAGCGTCTGGCAGCGGGAATGGCTCGCAACCGGCGTGCTCGAACACCAAATGCAGCATTGGCGCAGATGTTTAGAGGGTGCGCCCCCCGTGGTTCTCTTTCCCCCGGATCGCGCGCGAATTTCCGCAGCGGATGCACGCGGCGGACGCGCCAAATTGGTGCTTCCCGCGGACATGGTTGAACGACTGCAAGCGTTCGGGCGCGCCCACGATGCCACGCTATTCATGACCATGCTCTCTGCCTTCATGTTGTTGCTCTCGCGATACAGTGGGCTGGAAGACATCGTCGTTGGCTCGGCTTCCGCAAATCGAAGCCGCGGTGAATTGAGCGAGTTGATCGGGTTTTTCGTGAACAATCTTGTATTGAGAGCCAAGGTCGAAGGCAACATCACCTTTCTGAATTTGCTCCAGCGAGTCCGTGAATCAACACTTGGCGCTTACGAAAACCAGGACGTTCCCTTTGATCATCTGGTGCGAGAGTTGAAGACCGACCGAAACCCCGATTACGCGCCGCTTTTTCAGACAATGTTCACCTTGCAAAACTTCCCGCTCGAAGAACTGCAACTGCCGGAACTTACAATCTCGCCGCTGGAGACCGATCCACTGACAGCGCGCTTCGATCTGACAGTTGAAATTCATCCCTACCGCAACGAGCTTTTCGTCTATTTTGAATATCGCACCGATCTCTATGACGATGTAACAATCGCGGAGTTGCAGCGGAGCTTCAAGCAGGTGCTGGAGTTCGTCACTGCCAATCCCAGCGCGACGATCGACTCTGTTCCGCTGTTGCCGGAAGCAGCGAGAGAAGAACTCCTCAACTTCGGCAATCCTTCGCCTGTCACGCTTCCGAGTGGCTCTTTGCTGCTCGATGCCTTCATGAGAGTGGTCAACAAAACGCCTGCGAAAATTGCAGTTCGAGCGGGAACGCAATCGCTTACCTACGCGGAACTCGAACATCGCGCCAACATTCTTTGCGGACGATTACAACGCGCGGGCGTATCTCCGGGTTCCTTGATTCCTATCTGCCTGAATCGTTCAACAGAGATGTTGGTAGCCCTTCTCGCTGTTCTAAAATCCGGTGCGGCCTATGTGCCGCTCGATCCGGCTTCTCCAAAACATCGCATCGTCGCGATTTTAGATGACATTCAACCGCGCGCTCTAATTAGCGAGAATTCACTCCTCCCGCTGTTTGAGCAATATCAATCGCAATGCCTTGTGATTAACGGGGATATTCTCGAAGACCACGATGCACTTGCGGCGGAGACTACTACCGGCGCCGTCGAAATGCCTTCACCCGATAGCCTCGCGTATGTGATCTTTACCTCCGGTTCGACAGGTAAACCGAAGGGCGTCGAAATATCCCACGGCGCCCTGGCGAATTTTCTGGATAGCATGTCCCGAGAGCCGGGATTCACCAGCCAGGACCGGATTCTAGCTGTTACAACCGTTTCCTTCGACATCGCCGGGCTCGAACTCTTCCTTCCTATTTATGTGGGCGGTGAGGTGATTGTCGCCCTTGCGCCCGGCGATCTTCTCACGCTGCTCGATGATCTGTCCCGCGTAAGACCGACAGTCATGCAGGCCACTCCAGCGCTATGGCAAATGCTGATCGGCGGCGGCTGGGAAGGCGATGCCGGCATGACCGCGCTTTGCGGCGGAGAAACTCTGCCGCCAACCCTTGCTGCGGCTGTTCTCACTCGCGTCAAAAGTTTGTGGAATATGTATGGGCCAACAGAAACGACGGTTTGGTCGTCAGCGTATCGCGTCAACTCCGCGACCGGGACGAGCATCCCGATTGGCGGGCCCATTCAGAACACTCGGTTTTATGTGCTCGACTCTCGAAAAGAGCCCGTTCCCTTCGGCGTCGTGGGTGAACTCTATATTGGTGGCGACGGCCTGGCGCGCAGTTACTTCCAACGTCCTGAACTCACCGCTGAGCGCTTTCGCATGGCGCCATTTAGAAAAGGCGAGCGGCTTTACCACACCGGTGATCTTGTCCGCCGCCGCCGCGATGGCACCATCGAGTTTCTTGGTCGCGGAGACTTCCAGGTCAAGCTGCGCGGATTCCGCATTGAACTCGGAGAGATTGAACACGCGCTGCACCAGCAGCCGGAAATCGACGAGTGCGTGGTGCTGCTGCGTGAAGAAGGAGAACTGAAGGAACTTGCCGCTTACGTCGTATTCCACCCTGGACACACAATTTCCGCTGCACGGCTGCGCGATCGTCTTCGGGAGCATATTCCCGATTACATGATCCCGGGGAGCACTGTAATACTTGAAGCGCTCCCGCGTCTTCCAAACGGGAAGCTCAACCGTAGCAAGCTGGCAGATACGGACCGAACCAAAGAGTCGGCAGAGGGGTTCGCTCCGGAATTTCCTCGCCCATTTTCCAGCAATGCAACTGAATCTGCGATCGCCAAAGTATTTCAAGAGCTTCTGCATACAAACCGCATAGGAATCGATCAGCGCTTCTTCGATCTCGGCGTACACTCTCTGCTCTTGGTAAAAGCGCATGATAGACTGCGTCGTGAACTCGACCCGAATCTTCGGCTGGTGAGTTTCTTCCGGTACCCGAGCATTGCCGCGTTGGCCGCGCACATCGACGGGAACCGCATACCCAAAGTAGAAATCGGTTAACTTCATGATCCCTGCAGGATGGCGCTACTACGCAAAAAAATACCGCGGCCAAGGCTGGCCGATCCTGGCGAGTGCCGCACTTGCCGTCATTGGATTTGGGTTTGTGATCCCTTCAGTCATGCTTGTTCGGGTCATTTTCGACCGCGCTATTCCGCACGCGGATTTTCGACTTCTTGCGTTAGCGAGCATGGGAATTGTTGCCTTGAATCTTGTTACAGGCGGACTGAGTCTGCTGGTACGCAGGATTGCACTGAAATCCGCGAAACGCCTTATCTGTCAGATCCGCACCGACCTCTTGATCAAAATGTACTCGATCTCCCGGCGGTACTTCTCCGAAACCGAATCGAGTCACATACACTCTCTCATCGTTTACGATTCCGATCGGGTCGACCGCATGACCACCTACATTCTGTCGGACCTTCTGCCTTCAGCGGTGTGTTCTGTGGCAGTCTCCGTGATTTTGGTCGTGCTCAATTGGAGGCTCTCCATGGCGATTTTCTGTGCCGGCCCTGTCCTCCTGGTCGTCAATCGGCAATTGGCACGCAGGGTGAAACTTCAGGTGAAGCGGCATCACGAATCATTCCATGATTTCAGCCATGGCATTCAGTTTATGCTCAGAACCATTGACCTGGTTCGCCTGCAAAACACCAAGGAATTCGAGGTGGAGCGCCAGACAAGACGTATGGATGGCCTGCGTGAGGTTAGCGTTAAATTGGGCTGGCTCCAAGCCATCTATGGCGTTTCACAGCAGAACATGACCGCCGCGCTGCTCGCCCTGATGCTGCTGATGGGCGGATGGGCCCTGGCCAGCCATGCCATGACCATGGGCAGCCTGATGTCATTCTATTTCTGTGTCAGTCTGCTCAGTTCCTACCTCCGCGACTTACTCTCTTCCGCTCCATTGATCATGGAAGGAAGCGAGTCACTCTCAGAACTTCACGAATTGCTTGTGATCGCCGATGTTGAGCCCTATCGCGGAACTCGGCGCATCTCGTTTCAAGGCAATATTTCGTTCCAACAGGTACGGTTTGGCTATCGCGCCGATGATTTCCTTCAGGGAGTCGATCTTGAATTGCCGGCAGGTTCCCGGATCGCACTTATCGGTCCGAATGGGTCTGGCAAGACCACTTTGTTGCATCTGCTATGCGGCTTCTATCGGCCCCGTGCGGGGCGCCTGTTGGCCGACGCGCACCCGTACGATGATATTGATATTTCTGAACTGCGCGATTCGATCGGGGTGGTCATGCAGGACCCAATACTATTCTCCGGCACCATCTTTGAGAATCTCGTCTACGGAGCTCCCACGGCCGCGCCTGAAGAAGTGGAGTGGGCGGCCCGAATGGCAACCGCCCATGAATTTATCGTCACTCTGCCCCGCGCCTATGACACCATCGTCGGCGAAGGCGGTGCGCTGCTCTCTGGTGGACAACGCCAGCGCATTGCCATTGCGCGAGCCATTCTGCGGCGGCCGCGCATTTTGCTTCTCGATGAACCGACCAATCACCTTGATGTATCTTCGGTCGCGAGAGTCACTGCGAATCTTCAACGACTTCCCAACGCCCCCACCATCATCGTCGTCTCACACGACATCCATGTGGTCAAGAATTTCGATGCCGTCTATGAAATTCACAACGGCCATTTGATGCGAAGGCCGGACTTACCGGTTGAAACGCAACAGGTATCGTGATCGAACCATGGCCATACTTCACCGCTCCGCCTTGTCTGAGCGTGCAGAGAAGACTTTGGAAAGTCTGCCGAAGAGTGTGGGACGTGGACCGAGTGGCGCAGCTGTGGATTGTGTCGATTCGACAACCTCTGCTGTAACCTCCAGATCCTCAAGTGGCCTGGAGACGCCGGCGCGATCTGGAACTTCCGCCACTTCAGCGAGAAGCTTGTAGAAACGGCCGGCGAGGGCCGCGATCTCCACCTCTTCGAAGATGTCGGTGCGGTACTCCAAATAGCCATACATTTTGCCGTCCGCGGACTCGTTTAAAAGCAGGGAGAGGTCATATCGTGCGGAACCTGGGTCACTATCGAACTGCCAGATGCTCGGATCTGCCACGCTCACGGGTTCAAACCCGAACATGACCTGAAAGATCGGAGATCGCGGCGATCTTCGGTTGAAACGCAGCGCACGCACCAATGTCTGAAAAGGGACGTCCCGGTGCTCGTAGGCTTCCAGCGCCGTTGTCTGGACTTGCCGCACAATATCGCGAAACGAAAGTTGCGGAGCAATTTGGACCCGAAAGGCAACCATGTTCATGAACAGGCCAAGCATCCGCTGGGTTTCGACGCGAGTACGTTGAGTAACAGGGGAGCCGATGCAGAAGTCGTGCTGGCCAGAAAAGCGCACGACCAACACAGCAAAAGCTGCAAGAAAAGTCATGAAGGGCGTAGCGCCGCATTCGCGACCGATCCGGTTGAGGGCGAGGCACACAGCAGAAGGAACCTCCAAGGCTATCTTGCCCCCCCCCGAGCTGCGCTTCTCAGGATACGTTCCACGGATGGGAAGCTCCAGAAAGGGCGGCAGGCCGGCCAGTTTCTCCCTCCAGTATGGGATCTGGTTCTGCATCATCCCGTCGCGCAATTGCTGTTCCGCCCAGAGTGCATAATCGGCAAACTGCAAAGGCAGCCCAGGGAGGCTGGGCTCCGTCTTGTCTGAGAATGCCCGGTAACAAACCATCAGCTCTTCGCGCATCGTGAATAGCGCCTGAAGATCGGCGATGATGTGATGGACGTTGACAAGGAGGACGTCACGATCCGAAGCTACGCGGAAGAGATGAAATCGCACTAAGGGCGGAAACCGAAGATCGAAAGGCCGGCGTGCATGTTCACGAATTAAGGTGCGGCATTCAAATGCGGTTTCCACTTCAGTAAGCGATCGCAGATCCGTGAAGCCGACCTCCGCATGAACTTCTGCCGCAATGGCCTGGTAGAGTTCGCCGTCCTCTTCGTGAAAACCGGTCCGCAGGATTTCGTGCCGCGCGATCAGGAATTCAACCGACCTTTGGAGAATCTCAAGATCCAACGCAAAGCTGAACAGAAAGGCCTCAGGAATGTTGTAGGCGATGTTGCCAGGGTCGAAATGATCGATGAGCCACATTCCTTGTTGGCTTGGAGTCATGGGAATGCGGCCACCTCGTTTCATCGAAAGTAAAGGCGGCTGCGAGGAGACTTCTTTCGTTGACCCGAGCAGTATCAACAGATCCGCTTTGCGACGTCCAAGTTCGGCGCGGAGATGGTCGTCAAGTACGCCCGAGGGTGCGTTGATCACAAGGCGTTCGTCGCGTGCATGGAGAAGGATATTCTTCAGATCGAGCAACGCCAGGAGTTCGGCGGATGTAAGTTCCCTGAGGTCGCGTGAATCCAGCGCGTTGGGAGGTCTACGCTCGGGGTTGAGCTCAGATTTCAATCCGCCGTTACTCCGCAAGCGTTGGGATTCATTCAATGATAGCGCGTGGTCGGCCGATTAACGTTTTTGTTGGAGTGGACACACGCGAGGATCGGGCAACCTCACCCGCGGGAAGTTACCTCAGGTTTCAGTCCCAGAGCCTCACGGACAAGCCCAGCCATGATGCTCGCAGAAACTGGATGAAATATTTCGGTATGATTCCCGGGCAAGGAATTGAGATGCAGAGGACGCCCCAATACCGTTCCCCATCCCATGTCATTCCGCGTAACAGAGCCCGTCTTGCGCACTTCGCTCTTGAAGAGTAGTACGTTGGCCTTGACGGGCAGAGGCATATACACAAGGGAAGCCTGCATTGCAATTTGTTCTATGCGCTCCGTCTCCGTTACATTCGCCTGCGGCCAGAATCGGCGAGGCAACATCCGAATTACTGACATGCCAAGGATGCGCAGACGTTGCAGACGGTCTTTATTCGTTTTCGCGAAGCCGACCCGCCCAAGCAGGATTACGAACCATCGCAAGCGAGATACCAACTGACTCATCTTCATCCAGAGCTGACGTGATGGAGAGTGTTTCTCCCAAAATCCAGGAGCCAAAGCGTCTATGATCACGAGTATCTCGACAACTTCCCCCTGCTCCTCTAATAACCGCGCGATTTCATAGGCCACCCAACCCCAGAGACACCAGCCTCCAAGGCGATACGGTCCGGACGGCTGCACATTGCGAATCAGTCTGATGTACAGGCGCGCCAGATCCTCCATGCTCACCGAATCCATCTCCTCCGGCAGATCGCTATCCTTCATCTGAATGGCATAAACCGGCTGCTCTGTACCCAATTTTTCTGCCAGCGCGCGAAAATGCATCATTTGAGGAAGGAAAAAGATCGGATTATGGCTGCCTAGTTTCTGTAACGGAAGAAGACGCGGGTCTGGGGCCGGCATCTTCTCTACATCGCCGCCATCAGTCTGCTTCTGTTCCACCCACTTTGCGAGCTTCCCGGGTGTAAAGTGATTGGTGAGGTCGACCGCTTCGAGCCGGAGTTCGAACGTGCGACTGACCATGGATTGCAAGCGGACCGCTAGAAGAGAATCGCCGCCTAGCTCGAAGAAGTCCGAATCCGCGGCGATTTGTTCCCCCTGAAAGAGCTTCTCCCACATCTGGATAATCTCCAACTCGATCGGAGATGCCGTTTCCGCTGCCCCAGCTATATCGGAAGAATTGATCGTTAACGAATAATCCGCAAGACTCCGGCGGTCCGTTTTTCCATTGGGGGTGAGCGGGAATGCGTCCAGCAGCTCGAAGTTGCGCGGAACCATGTAGCCGGGAAGCCGTTGGGCCAGCGATTCTCTCAACATCGAAGGCGTGACGCCTTTTGCTGCCATATAAAATCCAACCACGAAAGCATCGTTGGAACTATCTCCCCGCAGCATCGCAACCGCTCCGCGGACACCGTCGCACGCCATCATGGCCGTCTCAATCTCGCCTAGTTCGATTCGGTAACCGCGCAGTTTAATCTGCTGGTCGAGCCGTCCGATGAACTCCAGTCTACCGTCGTCAAGTTGGCGCACCTCATCGCCGGTCCGATACATTCGCCCGCTCGGAAGATGAGGATCGGATATGAATTTTTCGGCCGTGAGAAGCTCACGCTCAAAGTATCCCAACGCAACTCCCGCGCCGCCAATCAGAAGCTCGCCGTGGGTACCCGCAGGGACTGGCTCCAGACGTTCGTTCACCACATAAAAGCTTGTATCTGCGATCGGAGGGCCAATCACCACGCGAGGATCGCCGCGCTTGATCTCAGTCATGGACGACCATACTGTCGTCTCCGTCGGCCCGTAACAATTCCACAGCCGCGCTCCCGTCGCGAGCAGTCTTTCTGCCATCACCGCGGTCCAGGCTTCGCCTCCGCACAGCATCTTGAACCCAGGCCCGGGCTGGAACCCACAGTCCAGCAGCATCCGAAATGTTACCGGAGTAGCTTGCAGCACAGTCGCTCGCGAAGCCGCAAGCTGTTCCATCAACAGATCGCTGTCGGCCGCCGCATCCTTCGATCCAATAATGACAGTGCCACCGGAGACCAGGGGCAGCAGCAGTTCCAGCACAGAAATGTCGAAGGCCAGGGTGGTAATCGCAAACAAACGGTCCTGCGGCCCAATCTCGATTAGATCCCGAGCTGAATTGAGCAGGTTCACGAGCGACCCATGTGCCACTTCCACCCCTTTGGGAACCCCCGAGGAGCCGGAGGTGAAGATTACATATGCCCGCGTTCCGAAGTGGATTTTGGGCAACGGCTGAATGGGGAATGCCTGCAACGCGGCAGCTTCGCTATCAACGCAGAAAATCCGTGCATCCGAAGAAACGTCCAGATCTTTCAGGTGACGTTTCAGTGTCAGCAATACCGGAACCTTGGTTTCATGCAGGATTTGCTGAATCCGCAGGCGGGGAAATGTAGGATCGAGGGGCACATACGCCGCTCCTGCCTTGAGAACTCCCAGGACACTAACCAGCATTTCGATCGAGCGGTCCATGTAGATGCCCACCAGGGCGCCATGGCCCGCGCCGTTCTCGATCAACCACGAAGCAAGCCGCTGGCTACGGTCAGCGAGCTCAGTTCGAGACAGCACTGTCCCAAGAAATTCGACGGCAGGCTGAGATTGTATCGCTGAAAAAGATGCGTCGAGCAACTCTGGAAAGCTGCGCGCCGATGTCTTCATGGTTTCGTCCCACTCTAGGTGGTTGAGCAGAAACTGCACCCGTTCCTGGAGAACTCGATGGGGCCGGTCTCCATCTGGAAGTATGATTTAGCGCGAATCCCGGTCACAACCCGAATCGGAATTTAGTCTATCCTGGAGAAAGGCTATCACGAAGGTGCGGTCTTGATCGAGGCCAAGTTGTCTGTTGCCGCTGAGTGCAAAGCAACGCGTTCGGCAGGGAGTGTTTTGGAACGAATTCATCCGGAAGCTTCTCCGCGTCGTCCCCGATTGCCGAGATCACTGAGAAGCTCCTTGGGTTCCGCAATGCCGAGCATCCGCGCTGCTTGGTCATTAGCAACAGAAGCGACACGTCATAGAAAGTTTTATGTGTTTGCGCGACGGGGATTTGGACCTTCGTGGGGCGAGGTTCCTCTTATTTTAAGTCCGCTGCGTCTGCCGATTTCGCCATCCGGGCTATGGACATCTGTCCTCTACAAATCCTGTTAACTGAGGACGCGGCGATGATATCCCGGAAGACTTGTGGCTTGCTTCGAATCCCCGCATGCACACGGCACCCCCGCACGAGCAGACGCTCATTCGCCTGCCGCACCAGTTCCAAGTGCAATGAAATTCGCTACTGCGCTCTGCGGAAACAGATGTTTTCGCCTTCCAGCCGGTATTCGGCTGAACAGGCATCGCCGCCGCAAATCATCGTCTCGCCGCCGCAAAGCTGATGGCGGGTAATGAGCCCCAATGTCCCGCAACGCGGGCACGACATGACGGCCACAAATGGGTTCTGTGCCTTACCCAGCTTTGATTGGTTTTCAAGCACGAAAACCGTGCCGGGGTCCATTCTCTCGGGAATCCATTCTTCCATGAACTGCAAGTCGGCTGACATCGTCCCTCCAGTGGGTGGATGTAACCAAGCCGTCCCATTTCTCCGGGCCGGCTCCGTTTGTGCAACAACAGCAGGCTGCGAATGGCATTCCGGGGGCTGGGGAACCACCGGACAACTCAGTGTTGCTTGGACGAGCGAACCTGTCAAATGGAATCGGATGCAAGGAGTATCGAAAGGGATTCCCGGGCTCGAATCAACAAAGTATCGGAAGGCGCTTATTTAACGCGAGTTCAACAGCGCCGTCTTCTCCTGCGAACCGACCGATTCGTCGATGGCCCTGTAGGTCTCTTCGTTGCGCAGAATCGACTCGACATACTCCCGGGTCTGCGTAAATGGAATCGACTCCACGAATTCGTCCATCCCATGGTAGGGACCCGCCGCCTCCCAATCAACTACCCGCGAATCACCTGCGTTGTAGGCTGCCAGCGCATACTCCTGCACGCCGCCGAACCTGTCCATCATCTGCTTCAAATACCGCGTCCCCAGCCGAATGTTCGTGGCCGGATCAAGCAGTTGGAACGTCTCAAAATTCTTAATTCCTTCCTCTTTCGCCATCTGCTTACCAACCGCAGGCAAAAGCTGCATCAGGCCGTAAGCGTTGGCATAGGAAACAACCGAAGGATTGAATTCCGACTCCTGACGAATCAGCGACGCCACCAGGTACGGGTCCAGGTTTTTCTTCGCCGACTCAGCTTCGATCACGTCCCACCATGCCTTCGGAAAGAGAATCCGCCAATACACCAGCGGGATCGATTTGATGGAAGCAGTGGCGGAATAGGGCAATGCTTTCTTCAGCGCACGTATGGCACGATAGGGCTCGCCATAGGAAGCATAGATCTGAGCCTCAGCCAATGCGCTCCAGGATGAAGAGTCAGGATCGGCGGCAATTTCTTGCGCAATGTAATCGTTCAATCCCGCATTGGCCAGCAGCCGCGCCTTGGCCAGGTGGGGGCTATCCTCGGGAAAACTCTCATCCAGGTGCGGCACAGCAACCGCCTGCAGCCGGTCCAGTTGCGCCTGCGCCACTGGCTCTGCGCTCCCCAGGGCAGCCAGTCGCTCCCGGGACATCTGCGCATAGAAGAAGTGCTGGTATGCACGCACCACGGCGCGGTAGTTGGCTGCCGCACTCGCCGGCTTGTGATCTTCCGTTTCGTACAACCGTCCCCGCCAGTAGATAGCGGAGACAGTCTCCTTGGCCGCCGGATAAAGCCGTATCTGATCGTCGAACATCCGCGAAGCATCGGCATAAAGTCCCTGCCGGTAGCTGAGCCAGCCAGCCCGCCAGTGTGCCGCGGCGGCATTGGTGTTCTCGGGAAAATGCGTCGCCAGGTAGGTGTAGTACGTAACCGCCATCGGGTAGTCGCGGCGCAGCATGTACATGTTGCCGCTTGAAAACAGCGCCTCCGCAAGCCACTGGCTATGCGGGAACCTCGATTCCATCAGCGTCACAATGCGCTGTTGGTCTTCCGCGTCGTTGCGGTCCCGAGCCAGTTCCATCAACAGGTAGAGCCGTCGCGCCCCGTTCTCATCCGGCGTGTCGGCCAGCCCCTGAACCGTTGCCGGACTCAGTCGTTTCAGCTTGAAGTCGCAAGCCGCCTCCGCCACTGCAAACCCGTCGCGCGCCTCCGCATCCAGTGCCGCATCACGGGCCAGGGTACGATATTGCTCCTCTGCCTCTTCATACCGGCCTGCGTTGTAGTAGGCATCGCCCAGGCTGCGCAATTCCGTCGCCGTCAAGCTCGACTCCGCTCCCATTGCCGTCAGCTTTGCCCGCGCAATCAACGCTTCGGAAGTCAGCGGATGGCTTAGCAACAGATGCTTGAAAAGACGCTCGGCCTCGTCCTTCTGTCCCAGCGCCAATGCCACCTGGCCTTGCGCAAGTTCGAAACCTGGGCGCTCCTTCGCTGGAGGATTTGCCGCCAGCACCTGCTTCGCCGCTCCGGCATTGTTCATCGATAGCAGGACATTCGCCTCAAGTTCCGCTGCCTGCGCGTCGAAAATACTGTCCGGGTAGCGCGTCGCAAACCCATGCAGCAGAGCCTCCGCCGTGGCATCGTTGCCCGTGTCGTGATTCGACTGCGCCCCCAGAAAATCCGCGTAGTCCGCCAGCTCTTGGCCCGACTGGCGCGCCAGTTTCAAGTTGGATTCAGCCTCCCCGAAGCGCTTGTCCAACAGATAGGCGTGCCCCAGCGCCAGGTATGCAGCCGCCGCCGCTTCGCCGGTGTGCCCATGCGCATATTTCGTTACGCCCGCATAAGCTGCAGGCGTACGCAGGGTAGCCAACTGCTGTGCCATCGGCCGCAATTCAGTTGAGGCAACAAAAGCCTGTTTAATGCGTGCGGTCCGCGCCGCTCTTGCCGCCCTGCTTGCCCGCGTCCCTGTCGTCCTTCCAGACCGGCTCGCGGGCTTTTTGCGCCTCGCCGACGCCGTACCCGTCTTTGCCGCTCCAGTAGTCGATTTCGCCTTCGCCGCTGTCTTTTTCGCTTTCGACGTCCCGGCCGTCTTCGCTGTCGAGTCCCCGGTGGTTTGTCCGGCAACCGGCTGCAAAGCCATCAGGACAGAGAGCAGGCTCACGAGGCACCGCAACGCCATGCGGAAGAGCAAGTTTGTCGAAGCCAAAACCCTCATGTTTCCACTCTATGCCGCTTTTATCCCGGCGCAACGTGTCGGAACCATCCGCGTAACGCAAAAGATGAGCCTTTTCTGAACAGACTGTCCGGTCTGGGAATTTGTTTTATTTGGAATCAACGATTTCGCTCCAGCCGCCCCGTCCGTTACACTAGTCCTTTGCAGTCGCACTACCCGGTCTTCCAAGTTCCGCAACGAATTCCCGCATCTTCGAGCCATGTCGACCATCCAACCTATTGCAGGAGAACTCGAACCGCATCCCGACGTCGCCCTGGTAGAACAGGTGCGCGGAGGCGATGTCTCGGCGTACGATACGCTGGTCCGTAAGTACGACCGACAGATCTTCCGGATTGCGCAGCACATTACGCAAAACCGCGAAGATGCCGAGGACGTGATGCAGGACGCGTTTCTCAAAGCGTACGAGAAGCTCGATCAATTTCAAGGGAATTCGAAGTTTTACACATGGTTGGTTCGAATTGCAGTCAACGAAAGCCTGATGCGCTTGCGCAAGCGGCGCACCGGCAAGATGGTTTCGATCGACGAAGACGTCGAGACCGAGGAAGGCAGCGTCCCCCGCGATCTTGCCGACTGGGCTCCCGACCCGGAACAGAATTACACCCAATCGGAGCTGGCCGAGATTTTGCGCAAAACCATTCAGGGGCTGCCCCAGGGCTTTCGCATCGTCTTTGTCCTGCGCGACGTAGAAGGGCTTTCCACCGAAGAGACCGCGGAAACGCTCGGTCTGAGCGTGCCGGCCGTCAAGTCGCGTTTGCTGCGTGCCCGCCTGCAACTGCGCGAGCGTCTCAGTCGCTATTTTCGCAAGAAAAAAGGTTCTGGAGAATCGAGGAGTGAAAAGTGACCTGCACTGAGTTTCTCGCTCTTCTCGATGACCTGATCGACGACTCGGTATCCGCCGAGACCCGCGCCCATCTGCAGGAGCACCTCAAGGGTTGCGATCACTGCGAGGTGACCCTGAACACCACCCGCAAGACCATTGAGATTTACCGCTCTCACGAGATTTACGACCTGCCCCCGGGTCTTCGTGAACGACTGCACGCCGCCATCATGGCCCGCTGCAAAAAAGGCTGCTGACCCCGGCTTACAGTTTTTGAGTGCAGGCCAGCAGCGTCGCCGACCCATAAAAGATGAGACTCTGGGTGCCCCATCCATTGCGCAGTTTCATCTCGTAATGGGTGGGAAACCACAAAGCCAAACCGTCGGCCATCGGGTTTTTCTATCTTCCTCATGTTTCTCCCTGATTGAATCCGGAAGCCCGGTTCAGCGAATCCCCCAATTCACTTCCCCGGCGTCGCCGCTACCGCCTTGGCATTCGCAATCTCCGGATCCCTCAACGCTTTCCGCGCATCCTTGCCATGCTTGCTGTCCGGGTCATAAACCAGCACCGTCTGATAGTGCGTCCGCGCGTCGGCAAAATTACCCAGGTGCCGCTCCGCCTCCGCCAGCCCCCAGAAGACGTCAGGATTGTCCGGATCCAGAACCATCGCCGACTCAAATCGCGATTCCGCCGCTTTCCAGTTCTTCGTCTCCAGGTAGTACCCGCCCACCTCAATGTCCTTTGAAGCAGCCTCCTTGTGGCTAGGCTCCTTCACTGCGAGCTTTCTCTTGGTTTCTTTTTCCTTCTGATCCCTGTCCTTCTCATCATCGTCCGGCCCCGGCAGCAGTTTGTCCAGGCCCGCCAGGCTGGAGCTGGAACCGCTGTCCATCGCACTCGGCGCCGCAACCGCATCGTCCGGGCTGCGCACCGGGTCCAGATCTTCCTCTGGCAGAGCCGTCCGTGAGAAAGCCGCTCCGTTGTTTCCTTCATCCAACCCGACGTCCGGCTTTGCCGTCAGCACCGGAACCGAATTCGTATCCTCAGGAAACGGGTTCGATCCCGTCTGGGGCGCAGCTGGCTTGGGGGCCGCCGGCTTAGCCTGGCCCGGCACACCGGCATCCCCGCCCGCCGGAGCCTGGGCAATCCCCTGCGACCTAAGCGCCAGGCACCCCGCCAAAACCACCCAAACCCAAGACCACCGTCTCATTTCCCTTTTTCCTCGTCCCTTGCGGGCACCCTTCAATGTTACGATGCGGTCCATACGAAACAATTTCCTGCCCAAAGAAAGCATCGCACACACGCATGGGACTCATTATCCGTTCTTCCGCCATCCACGCCGCCGGATGCTACACCACCACCCGCATCCGCAAAGGCGCGCGTGTCGCCGAATACACCGGCCGCCACATCTCCAAGGAGGAGGCCGACGCGCTCTACGAGGACTCCCTCGTCACCTACCTGTTTGGACTGGGAGACGGAGAGATCGTCATCGACGGCCACTGCATCACCATGTTCATCAACCACAGTTGCGACGCCAATTGTGAGACCAGCGAGGTGGACGGCCGCGTCTGGGTCACCGCCATCAAAAACATCCCCGCCGGAGCCGAAATTACCTATGACTACTGCCTTTATGACGGCGGCGACGACGACGCCATCTGCAACTGCGGTGCAAAAGTCTGCCGCGGCAGCATGTATTCTCCAGATGAGATTCGCCGCCGCAACGCAGCCGCCAGAAAAGAAGCTCTGAAAGCGAAAAAGAAAGCAGCGGGCAAAAAGAAATCCTTGCGCAAACCCATCAAAAAGAAATCGCCGCGGTCTAAAGCAAGATGACTCGAGAAGCCGAACTGCCCAACCTGACCAATGAGCAACTGGACACGTTGCGGCGCTTCGCCATGCTTGAAATCAACGTGCCGGAAATGCTTCGCTCCCTCGTCGGAGTTTTCGAAGTCGACTTTCAATCACGCCAGCAGCCCGAATCCGATCCAGTCCAGCGCAGAACCGCTTCCGGCCATTTTCGAAT
>JBEKRU010000071.1:0-30887 GCA_049518435.1 Occallatibacter sp.
CCGGTTGCCGCAGTGAGACTGTGGGTGGGTGCCGGGTGGGTCTTTCGCCGCAGGCAGACAGTCATTCATCGCCGGGTCTGTACTTATGAATTCTTTATCTTTTCTTTATTTGTTCTTTACTAGACTTAAATCTGACCCTCGAAAAATCTTCCCACCAAATAGGAGACTCATGACCAAGTACAAGCTCGAATACATCTGGCTCGACGGCAAGAAACCGATTCCTGAGCTTCGCGGCAAAACCCAGCTGAAGTCCTATGAGACTCCACCCAAGCTTGCAGATCTGCCGTTGTGGGGTTTTGATGGCAGTTCCACCATGCAGGCTGAGGGAAGCAAGTCGGACTGCATTCTGAAGCCGGTTGCACTGTATCCGGATGCAAGCCGCAAGGACGCCTACATTGTGCTTAGCGAGGTGATGCACCCCGACGGAACGCCCAACTCGACCAACATGCGCGCCACCATCGAAAACGACCCGGATCTGTGGGTGGGTTTCGAGCAGGAGTATTTCCTTTACAAGGATGGGCGTCCGCTGGGGTTCCCGAAGGACGGACACCCGACAACACCGCAAGGTCCTTACTATTGCGGAGTCGGCTATAAATACATGGGCAGCCTGGCTCGCACGATCGTTGAAGAGCATCTTGAGCTTTGTCTTGCGGCCGGCATCAACCATGAAGGCATCAATGCCGAAGTTGCGAAGGGACAGTGGGAGTTTCAGATTTTCGCCAAGGGCTCGGCCAAGGCCGCTGACGATGTGTGGACCGCGCGGTACCTGATGATGCGCCTTTGCGAGAAGTACGAAGTGGATCTGGTGTTGCATTGCAAGCCGATCAAGGGCGACTGGAACGGATCGGGCATGCACACGAACTTCTCGACCAAATACATTCGCGAAGTGGGCGGCAAGGCCTATCTTGAAGCATTGATGGCGGCGTTTGAGAAGAATGTTCCCGAGCACATTGCAGTTTACGGGCCGGATAATCATCTCCGGTTGACGGGGCTGCATGAGACGCAGGCTATCGACAAATTCAGCTATGGCCTATCGGATCGCGGAGCTTCGGTGCGGTTGCCGGTGAACTTTATCAAGGATGGATACAAGGGTTACCTGGAAGATCGCCGTCCGAACTCCGAGGCTGATCCGTACCAGATCGTCTCGCAGATTCTGAAGACGATTAATAGCGTGCCGAAGCCGTAGGTTATTGCCAGACGGCCGGCCGATTGATTGGGGCGAAGAACCTGGGATGTGGGGGAATGGGAAACGAATCTGCTTTCCATTTCCCCACAGCCAGTTTCAGGGCGACGTTTGGCGAGCGCGGGCAAGAGAGGGCGGAACGGTTCATGAACATCGTCTTTTGGGTGGCACAGATTATTTTGGCAGGGGCATCCTCTAAAAAGTCAGCCTTGAAGCCGTACTGGGGAAAATCCGCCGTACGGAATTTTGGAGGGGATTATGGAAACGGCGGCATCATTCGAAGCCTGCCTGGCGCCATAGCCCTACTCGACTAATCTTGTCGTAAACATCTTCACTATGTGTTGCTCAAGTAGTAGCTTCAAAGTTGCCGACAATCCAATCGAATCACATCAAATCTGAACGAGATTCGTGCAGGAACCAGCGACCAGCGGATGAGCCAATACATCAACAGCTGCCGGCAAGCATTCATCAACGGCGTTCTGGCAAAGGCGCGACGGCCTGGCTGCAGTGGCCAGACGCATCGCAAGCCCTGAGTCCAAAAAAGACATTGTCTTTTGAGACAGGGAGTGTGACAGAGTTGTTCCCCGGCGTTGTCCCGTATTTTGATGCGTCGGTCCAGAACTGCCAATCGGAAGCAGCCGTCTCGCGCCACACGATCTGATACTGAATTGATCCGGGCCCGGCGGCAGGCGGATCCCACTTCAGCGTCGTATTGTTATCGAGGTTGGTGGTAACAATGCGGACGTTTTGAGGAATGCCGGGGGAGAAGGCAAGTGTGGCCAACGTAGCCATGTTGAGGCGCGCAACCTGCGCAATGTACTCGAAGTCATCGAACTTGATCAGATCTCCGTATTCAGTTCCGTCTTCTGTTCGAACACGTTGATGCTGGTGATTGAAGTTCTCTCTCCACTCGGTAAAGCGAACAGCAGGGAATCCTTCGGCGCTGAAAGAGCTGTGGTCCCCGCCACGAAGGTAGCGATCCAGCCTGAGTTCCATTACCGGCTCAAGCGGCCTGAGCTGCGCGGGTCTGGCGGGCGCAGAGAGCGGCGCGAAGTAAGTGCGGCCAACGGCGAGTACTTCGCGAGCCAGTTCGCGGGACGCGGTGTCATTCTCCATGCCGAGGGAGAGTTGTTGCGCGATAATCTCAGGCGGCGCGGACGCCAGAATGCCTTGGGAGAAGACACGCACCAAGGATTTGTTTTGCAGCGTCTCGCCGGGAGTGGTGTCGCCGCCGACGATGTCGTTGTTCAGCACGCCTTCGAGTTGCCAGCCTTCTACCTTGGCGAGTTTGGCGAGATGGCGGCTGCCGTTGAGCCCTTGCTCTTCACCGGCCACGCAGACAAAGACGATGGTTGCGGGGAACTTGTACTGGCTGAGGATGCGAGCAGACTCGAGGCTCACGGCCACTCCGCTGGCGTCGTCGTTCGCACCGGGAGCGGGAGAGTGCGCTTCCATAACGTCGGTCTCGCGCGAATCATAATGACCGGTAACGAGGTACATGCGTTTCGATTGCGCCGGATCGCTGCCCCGCAAAATCGCATATATGTTCCGAATCGGCGTCGGCTTTGTAATGCGCGCCCGGGCCGCCGCCGCGCCAGTGGGCGGTTGTTCGATGAAGGCGTCTACTTTGATTTCAAGGCAATTGCCGCATGCCTTGCTATAACTTTCAAACTGCTCCTTGATCCAGTCCGAAGCTGCCAACACTCCGGTTCCAGGAGGAAGATCGGTCTCTATGCTGGAGACGGTGCTGCGGTTATTGAATTTGACCAGCGCAGCAATAGTGGCGCTGATCCGCTCCGGCGAAACCTGTTTGAGCGCGGATACGATCTGCTTGTCGGGAATAGGCGGAGATATGCGCGAGCCGGCCAGCTCATAGTCGCGGTCGGGATGGGGTTGCTGCGGGATCGCCGCTCTTTGCAGGACACCAAGCAAGAGGCAGGGCGCGAGCAGTTGAAAGGCACGAAATGAAAAGCATCGAACCGGTGCGTTAGTCGGTGGCATGTAACATCCCCCATTTGATTTGGAAGAATCGATGTGATCTAACCGGTAAATGACCGCGGGACCCACAAGGCGTCGCGGGTGTGATCCGCGGCGGTTTCCGGGGCCGGAGTTTCAGTTCAATCCAAATGCTACCAACGGACACAAGTTACTTCCAACCTCCTTCTCACGGGCCCGTCCTATGGCCGAAGACATTCTTATTACATTTCGGGGTGGAATTTGTCTGGATGTCTCTTGACTGGAGAATTGTTTACCGTATATTCAAGTAAATCTATTCGCTCCGGCCCCGCAAGAAGTTCCCCAGGCGGCTGAAGTTCCAGAACTCAATCCTTACGTATCGGAGGTCATCGTGAAACTGTCCAAGTTTTTCGTTATAGCAGTGTTGGGAATATATGGAGTCTGCGCATTTGCCCAATCCACCGCCACGCTATCTGGCGTGGTGACTGACCCGAGTGGCGCAGTTGTGCCCGGCGCTCACGTAACCGTCCACTCCCTTGCAACCGGAATTGATCGCGAAATTGTGACCGATTCCGCGGGGATTTATGTTGTCCCCTCTCTGCAACCGGGTGACTATCAGGTTGTGGCAATAGCTACGGGATTCAGCAAAGTCACAATCAAGAAAGTGACTCTGGACGTCGACATGAAAGTAGCTGCCAACATCAGTCTCCCGGTCGCATCCGCGGGAGCGACAGTTCAGGTAGAGAGTGCTGCATCGCAGATTGAGACCCAGACCATCACGGTTGGACAGGTGATCGGTCAAACATCGGTGCAGGAACTGCCGTTGAATGGCCGCCACTTCCTCGATCTAACAGTGCTTACGCCTGGAGGCGTTGTGGCTGACACCGCTGGAAGTCTGACCGCCGCAAGCCGCGGACTTGGAGCCAACTCCTTTCTTACAGCAGGCAACCGCGAAGATTCAGTGAACTTTCAGATCAACGGCATCAACCTCAACGATATAGACCAGAACCAGATCACCTTCCAGCCTTCGATTAACACTACTTCCGAGTTCAAGATCAATAACTCCACGTTCAGCGCTGAGTACGGACGTAGCGATGGATCGATTGTGACTGTTGCCACGCGCTCCGGCACAGACCATTTCCATGGCGAGGCCTTCGACTACTTCCGCAACGAAGCGCTTGACGCGCGCAACTACTTCAATCGGGGCTTCAACGTGGCTACTGGAGCTCTACTTGCTGCCGGCACCGGAGACAAGGCCCCGCTGAAGCGCGACAACTTCGGGTTCAGCGTAGGTGGTCCGATCTGGAAAGGCCATACCTTCTTCTTCGGCGGTTACGAAGGTCTTCGCCAGCACCAGGGAATCCTGCAAAACAGCACGGTGATCTCACCGGCCAATCAGACAGCAATTGCCGCCAATGCGGCCAATGACCCGGCTGCTGCAGCCATGGCCGCGCTCATTCCGCTGCCAAATAACGGGGCAAACTATACCGGGTTCACACCAGGCCCGGTTCAAATAGACCAGTACACGCTCGACCTCTTTCATCAGTTCAGCGCCACTGATTCAGCACACGGCTTTTATGCCTTTCAGCACGATGTCCGCACCGAGCCGGCTTTGCAAGGCGATACTATTCCCGGCTGGGGAGACCACCGCCACGCACACCGCCAGATCGGCACGCTGAGCGAGACCCACATCTTCAGCCCGACCCTAGTGAATGAAGCGCGGCTTGGCTTCAACCGCATCGCCATCGCGTTCAACCCCGCCAACACAACCAGCCCCAGCAGCGTCGGCATTGGCGACGGTCTCACGGGCAATGTTGGCTTGCCTCAGACAACACTCTCCGATATCGGCCTTGTCTTTGGCGGACCCTCCGGTTTTCCACAAGGGCGCTTCGACACCACCGGAGTTTTGTCGGACACCGCGACCTGGCTCAGCGGCAAGCACACCTTCAAGTTTGGCGGCGAGTTCCGTCGTTACCTGGTTGCCAGCTTTACTGGAAACATCGGAACGCTAACCTTTACGACTTCAACGACGCCCACCAGCTTGTTTCAGACCGACAAGGCTACCGTCTTCAGCGTCCAGCCAAATATCGTATCGAGCCGCGTCTACGACGACTCCCTGGGCTTCTTTGGACAGGATAACTTCAAAGTGACACCTAGACTTACGCTGGAGTACGGCCTGCGCTTCGAATGGAATGGAACCCCAGTCGAGGGTGAGAACCGCTTTGTGATCTTCAACCCCGGCGCCCTCACTCTTACTCAGGTGGGGACCAACGGGCTCGCGGCCAATTCCGAATATGGTCAGAACCTCAACTACGAGCCACGTTTGGGGTTTGCATACGACCTTTTCGGTAAGGGCAGGACCGTGGTACGAGGCGGCTATGCCTACCTAGTTGACCAACCGGTTGCGGGTGTAGTGGTGGGACTAGCATCCAATCCGCCCTTCAGCACCGCGGTCACCTATAACGGTGCGGCAATTCCGGTTGCTAATTTGTATGCCGACGCAAAACTCTCCGGCCTCTCAATTTACATGGTTAACCCAAACTACAAGAACGCTTACATTGAGAGCTACAACCTGAACGTTCAGCAGGCGCTGCCATGGGGTCTCGTGTCCTCACTCGGCTACTATGGATCGCTAGGACGCCATCTGGAAGTCGAATCCAACATAAACCAGGTGGTAGGCGCGACATCGGCGACGCAGGTGCATCCGTTCACGGCTCTATCGACGAACAGCCCCATCGATGCAGGCGGAGCCATCGCCTCCAACATCGGCGAGAGGACCAGCAATAGCTTCTCCAACTACAACGCCATGTGGGCAGTGCTCAGCAAGAGCATGAGCAATGGCCTTGAGTTCAACATGAACTATGAGTGGACGAAGTCGATGGATCTCAACTCACTTGGGTCACAGGGCGGCTTGACACTTCCGGACAGCACCAATCCCAAAGAAAACTATGGACTGTCGGACTTTGATGTACGCCAGCACTACGCCGGAACCGCGGTCTACGCGCCGCATGTGAAGGGCAACCGCCTGGTAACGGGATATCAGCTTTCAACGATCATCCAATATCAGACAGGCAACCCCGTCAACGTCGTTGCGGGTAGCTCAAGCTTCAACGGCATCACCGGCCTCCCTCGTCCGACGCAGGTGGGTCCGATCGTCAGGTCGAAAAAACAGTTGGCGGGAGTAGCGAACGTCACCTTGTTCCCCAGCGCCGGGCTGGGCTATGGTGGCGCTGTCTGCGATGTAACGAACTTTACCTCTGCTTGCAGCTTTGAAGTTCAAGGGACACAAGCCTCTGCCACTGCAAGCACTGCACCCACTGTTTATACCGGTCTGGGAACGATGCAGAGGAACGCGATAACGGGACCGGGCTTCGCGGATGTAGACCTTTCCGGGCAAAAAGATACGAAGATCTTCGAGGGTCTCAACTTCCAACTGCGCGCCGATGCCTTCGACATTCTCAACCACCCCAACTTCGGTCAGCCGTCGGGCAACGTTCAGTCGTCGACCTTCGGCCAGATCTCTTCAACCCGCTTCGCCACCAGCGACGGCGGTTCTTCGCGACAGCTTCAGATAAGCGCAAAGTTTATTTTCTAAGGTCTTGAACCCGGGGAGAGCGTCATGCAATGAATTGCATGACGCTCGCCTCTTTGGTAGTGTCCAGAGTTTTTCGCACTTTCGATTTTCCGTGGAACTCAGGAAGGTTGTTGGGTTGGTATTGAATTCCCGCAGCTTCGATTAGAGGCCGCGATGTGGTTGGGGCAAATTCGTTTTGTGACGAACAGGTTGAGTTCCTCTCCGTACTGGCCGGGCATGCCCTCCACCGTGACTTCGAGGATGAATTCCGTATCCCGTGGGCTTGCCGCCGCAGGGCTCGTCTTCAACAGCGGAGCCGGCAGCGCAACATTGAAGACGGCTCCGCGTGGATCGGCCGCCTTAGGACTTTCCGTAGCCTCAAGGCGCTGTCTGGCGAACTGCGACGGCCTGGATGCCATAAGCATGCGGGCGGCGGCCACGCCGGTCTTGCCGCCGACATAGCGATAGTTGAACTGGTCGACGTCGAGATAAGCCCCGGCATTCTGGTTCGGCGCGGGCTTGCCGTCCGGACCGATGAAGATCACAAACGGCTCGGCCTTCCACGCGTCGAGCCCCTCCGTGGGCAATGGATCGAGATGCAGTGCTTCCATCTGAGCAGTCCATTCCACCCAAAAGCGCTCCATGTTTGAGTGATGCATCATGAAGATAGGGTCTCCCGGCGACATGTTGTCCTGCATGAATCCCTCGAAGTCGTTTTGGACCTTGTTGTGCGCCATGCCTTCAAAGATGCTGAATTTATTCAGGACATAGTGGTTCTCCGTCACGGCGCTTCCGAAGTCGAGAAAGTTGCGGACCGCAAGCGCGCAATCCATCACCTTATGCGAGACGCTGAACGCCGCCAGCGGTTTGAGCGGGTAACGGAGCGCGTAATCGCGACGTGCCTTGTCGCGGTTGGGAAAGAAACCGTTGCTCTTGATGCCGTCGAGGAAAGCGTCGGCCGTCGGGAATTTGTTGAGCTTGGCCTGAAGCAACTGCGCCGGGCTCATGTTGGCGAACCAGTCCTGGACCGGCGCCTGAAAAGCATCGTGGAACTTCTCGTAGGACTCGATGTATGCATGGTGTTTCGGGTTGAGAATGCCGTCGAAAAATTGCGGCGGGATCGCAGGCTCCTCCGTCCAGTTCCAATAGGGGAAGGCGAACCTTGGGTTGCCGGAGTATCGGCGAACCATCTGCTCGAGGAGGCCCGTGTAATTTTTGCCTCGCAACGCGAGGCTAAGAGAAAAGTTGCCGTTCCCGCTCCCGCAACGGGGAATGTGCAGACGATGGAACTTTAAATTGGATGCGGGCAGAATCTTCAAGAAGCCGTCAATGATCGATTCGGGATCGATTCGGGATCGATTCGGCAGGAACTTCAGGCGCCAACGACCTCTTTACATTTTGGGAGAAGCACTTCGACGATTGATTTGGCCGGCGTATCCCTTGCGCATCACAGTCTGGCAATTCAATTTGTGAGGAGCATGAAAGTTGTTCCCCTCCATGTGAATGGAGAATCCGCTGACTGCTGGATATCGAGGCCTTTGATTTTTCGTCATCCTCGCCGAGGTGAAATGAATCATTGTCCTGCCGGAGGGCAAGGCCGTCGTCGTGAACAGAATGACGGCGGCCTTGTCCTTTTACCGGCGTTGGCGATGACATCGAAGGCGGAATACCAACGATGTCATCGGCGTCTCTACGGTGCTGCGTACCAGCGAACGTAGTCGATTGTCATTGGCCCCGGAGTGGAGGCGGGGGCCGAACCACCAAGCGTGCCACCAATCGCCTCATTCAAGATGAGGAAGATCGGCTGATTGAATGGCCACGTATCCCCTGAGGGCAGGCTGCCGGGAGTGAGTGTGGCGAACGGCGTTGCCGGGTCATCCACAAAGTACTGGATCTCGTTCGCCGACCAAATCATCCCGTAGGTGTGGAAGCCAGTGTTAGCTGCCTCACCGCTGGGAAAGAGAAAGCGATCTGAGACTCCGTCACCGCCAGTGTCCATTGTGTGAATCGTGGAGTTTTCTCCTGCGTTTCCTGCTCCACCATCCACTGACGGAGACCAGTCTTCCAGGATGTCCGTTTCGCCGCAGGTGGGCCATGAAACGCCGCTGTTGATGTTGTTTCCCAAGCCCCAGAAGGCAGGCCAGAGTCCCTCGGGAGTCATATTGGGAAGCTCAATGCTTGCCTCGATAATGCCGTACTGGAAGAGTTGTCCTCCATCCGTATTGAGGCGTGCGGATATCCAGGTTCCACCTACATCTAACGGCTGGATCACGAGGTGACCATTGCCGTCAAGGTAGACCGGAGCCGTGGAAGTGCTAAAGGTTGTCGGGCACTGAGACGGATTGCTCGGGTATCCCGGCGGTCCGCAGTAAACTTCCAGTTCGCCGTTGCCCCAGCCGCCATTGTTTCCGAGGTCGTAACCCCAGCCCGCGGTGGGTGCCGGACCGGCTGCGCCATTGAATTCCTGGCACCAACTTGGCGTGTAGGTGGTTCCTCCGACTGTTATGTTGGCAACGCCGGTGCAGTTGCTGCCGCCGGGGCCGGGGCCACCACCGTTTGTAACCACAGTAAGCCCCCATTCCTGATTGCTGCCTCCGCTGCAGGTATCCACCACAACAGCAGAGCCCGAGGTTGTCCCGTTGGCAGTAAGGCAAAGGGCCAGGTTGTTATCGGGATGGAAGGTGTAGGCGCTGCCGGCTTCCACAGCTTCCCAGGCCTGACCCGTGGTGCCAGCGCACGGATCCAGAACCGCTATTGAACCGCTGGTGGTTCCCGAAGCAGTCAAGCAATAGGCGCCGATCACAGCAAGGTTGTAGTAGCCGGCTGGGGTAACGCCGCTATTGCTCACTGCCCAGGCCTGCGCGGTGCTGCTGTTCGGAGTGTAGATGTCGATCGGGTTACCAGTCGCGGTGCTGGCGCCGGAGTCATCCAGGACAAATGTTGGGGCGTTCTGCGGGGTGAGAGTGAAACCGCCGTTGGCAATAGGAACGTATCCACCCCCACCGCTCGTTGACGCAAACGCGAGCGAGTCGATGTTCCAGCCTGCCGCATCCTGGTTCAGGGTGAGGGTCTGCGTGCCCGCAGGCAGCGTAACGCTGGCTGTCACAGTGACCCAATCCTGGTAGCCTCCGGTCGCAGGAACGGCAACGTCTCCGCTCAAGTCTGTTCCCGACGAGTTGGAGAGATGGAATGCATCCGTAATAGCGTCCGGAGAGGCAACCAGGAAGCTCACTGTGTAGGTGCCGGCGGTGGAAACGTTGACCGTGTAGCGGAACCATTGGCCGCTGGCCGTCCAGCCCAGATCGTTGCCGGTTGCAGGCGACGACGCTGTCTCCAGATCGACACCTTGCGGGCGATAGGCGTTATCCGATCCATTGGTCGAGGTCACGTTATAGGCAACTCCCTGGCCGCCCGTGTCGTAGTTCTCAGCCAATACCGTGCCGGGAATCGCCGCAGCGGATGGGCCAGGGTACGGAGCCTCCGTCGTTCCGCCGCCACTCGACGCAAACACAAACGAGTCGATGTTCCAACCCGCTGCATCCTGGTTCAGGGTCAGTGTCTGTGTGCCCGCGGGCAGTGTAACGGTAGCCGTCACCGTCTCCCAGGTCTGCCAGCCGCCTGTATCAGGAACGGCGACTGAGCCGCTCAGATTGGTGCCCGACGAGTTCGACAGATGGAATGCATCGGTGACTGCGCTCTCCGAGGCAACCAGGAAGCTGACTGTGTAGGTGCCGGCGGTGGAAACGTTGACCGTATATTTGAACCACTGTCCAGCGGCCGTCCAGCCCAGATCGTTGCCGGTTGCCGGCGACGACGCTGCCTCCAGATCGACGCCCTGCGGGCGATAGGCGTTATCCGATCCATTGGTCGAAGTCACGTTATAAGCGACTCCCTGGCCGCCGGTGTCGTAATTCTCAGCCAGCACTGTTCCGGGGATCACCGCGGCGGATGGGCCGGGGTATGGACCCTCCGCGGCGCTGGCGGTCTCGATCTCGATTCCGTTGACCTCGGCGTTGTCCACTACCGAGACGAACTGAATCACGATATCTCCGGAGCTATTCGCCACGGCGTTGAACTGTTCCACGACCGCTTTGAATTCGCCACCCGAGGTGGCAAAGACGTCGAAATCAGTCAGCACCTGGGTGCCATTGATCAGAACATTGAACTCCCGCTTGCCCGCCGCCGTCCAATAAAACTCGTCGAAGTGCAGCCGGACCAGATAAGTGGTTCCGGATGTAAACCCGGGAAGCGTATAGGTGAAGTTGCCGTAGCGCTGATTCTGGTACACAGCCTCGGGAGCCGGGTTGGTTACTCCTGTTGTGCTGATTGTCGTCGAGGTGTAGGCCGCAGCTCCGCCCGAATAGTCCTTATCGGCCGTATAACTGCCCGATGCTGCCGTTGCCCCGGCACTGATGTCCAGTATGTCCGTGCCTTGCGCCATGAGCGACGCCGATGACGTTAGTGACACGAACAGATAGAAAGCGATTCTCATGATCGGACCCTGCAGAAAGTTATTCTTCACTGTGTTCTCCTTCTTCATTGCTGTGGGTAGAAGTGTCCGAAACGCGAATCCCACCAGGACTCAGCTCCATACGAGGTGAGGCCTCGCTGCAGAGTCCAATTAATGGGATTGGGAGTCGATCTGGCGGTCCGGCGAAATTATCTCTCGCTATCAACGATCAGTCTTGCGTCTACGCGGCCGGATGTAATCCGAGGAAGAACAGCATCGTAACGGCCAGGAAAACGGCACAGATTGAAAACACTGAATTGGTTCGACTTATGCGCCATGGGGGATCCTTCCAGAGGGGGAGTGGGCTCATGTCACCGAGCCGTGAGCGACTGTAGGCCGCCGGAAGATGCGGGCGAAACGTTCTCGCTGTTACCGCGCGGTTGCAGGACCGTTACATGGGACGTTACATTGATGTCTGCCGAGATTTGTTTGTGCTACATTTCGGCCTGAATGGCGAGAAACCCTGGAATCGTCGCGGACTCGACGAAAGGGGGCGCGGCGGAACGGGAAGGCCGCGCTGAACTCCGGCGACTGTGGCGTGGTGGAGTGCTTTCCAGTTATGACAACTCAAGGAACGATTCCTCATCCGGCGAACGCGGATCATGTGCATGTTGATCCGGACCGTCTGGCCCTGGAACGGGCAGCGCTCCACGCAGTGCTGGCATCAGGTGCATTCGAAGGCAGGCCGCGGATGGCGAGCCTCCTCAAATACATTTGCGAACGGCATTTTGAGGGCGAGATCGATGCGATCAAGGAATATTCAATCGCGACGGATGTGTTTGGCCGTTCTCAATCCTTCGATCCGGCTACCGATTCCATTGTTCGAGTGGAGGTCTTTCGACTGCGGAAGAGGCTGCGCGAATTCTATGAAGGAGAAGGTGCGAATCAATCTTTAGAGATTGTGGTGGCCACCGGGCATTATCGCCCACAATTCGTCGACCGGATTTCCCAACTGCTGCCACAAGATCGACTGGCCGATTCGGCTTCATCGGCAGATACGACAAGTCCGGAAGGTGCGTTGGAGCTCAGAGAGCCGCCATCGACTCCAGAAGCAAGCCACGGTCAGGAGGGGTTGAGCGATCCGCCGCTCCCGTCTGAGACTCGTTCAGACAAGGGTCCGATTGACCGGCGAACAATCCTAGCGATCGGCGCGATGCTGACAATTGTTTCATCCGCCGCACTGGGAATTTGGTGGTTCAGTCACGGCCACTATGGTATCCGCAATAGCACAGCCACTGCTTCAACATCGTCTTCGATCGCCATGCCATCTGGACCGGAGGTGCGCATCCGATGCGGGTACTCGCGCTCCATGTACAAAGACGGAGAAGGAAACGTTTGGACAGGAGATCGATACTTCACCGGCGGCTTTGTTACGGAACTTCCCAACCAGCATATTGCCCGCACGCGCAACCCTGATTTGTATCTCACCGCGAGGTCGGGAGTCTTCTCCTACAAGATTCCCCTCGCTCCAGGCATTTACGAATTGCGTCTTCATTTTGCCGAGACCACGTACAGCCCTAGCAGCACGCTGGGCGGCGGGGAGAACAGCCGAGTATTCGACGTTCAACTTAATGGTCGCCCGCTGTTGAGTCAATTCGACATTGTCTCTGACGCGGGCGCGAATACCGCCGATGTGCGCGTGTTTCGAGATATAACTCCAAACAAGGACGGCTATCTTCATCTTGATTTTACCGGCTCATTAGGCTTGCCGATTATCAACGCGATCGAGATCGTTCCCGGCTTGCAGCATCGCTTGCGGCCGATTCGCATGGTTGCGCAAAACAGCTTCTTCGTGGACAAGGCGGGCAACTTGTGGATGCCGGATATGTACTTCAGCAGCGGACAACTCGCGGCGGATAAGGTGGTTGTTGCGGGCACACCAGAGCCCGGCCTCTTTGCCGGTGAGCGGTATGGTAACTTCAATTACGCACTACCTGTGGATGAGGGTAGTTATAAGCTGACTCTATACTTTTCAGAGAAATACTGGGGTTCCGACGTATCGAAGACAGGAGGCGTGGGCAGCCGGATCTTCGATGTCTATTGCAATGGCGTTGCCTTGGCCCGGAGGCTGGATATTGTGAAGGAAGCGGGATCCGGGCGCGCATTGATCAAGAGCTATAACGGACTACGGCCCAATGCTCAGGGCAAACTGATCATCTCTTTTGTTCCGGACGTCAATTACGCGAGCGTCGATGCCATCGAGGTGGAAGAGGGCACGAATTAATTCAAAGGTTTCTGCAATCGAAGACCGGCGTCCGGGCGGCGCCCAAGCGGCTATTCCGTGACCCAGGTGTCCCGTTGGGCACTCTCAGTCGTGGGTTCGACATTTACGCCTTAGCGTCGTATTGCCCAAGCGCAACCTTTCATTCGCCTCCACGACATTCCTCCCGCGATGTCAGAAAGCGACATGAGAATGTCCGCTGTGAACCTGCCGCGACTTATCTTCCACTTCTTATCATCGTTCGGTTATTGATCCTACTCGAGACCGAAAATGGCCAAAAACAATCGCAAAATCATTATTAGCTGCGCGATTACCGGTTCTGTTCACACTCCGACTATGTCGGTGTATCTTCCCATTACTCCATCGCAGATTGTTGACAGTGCGGTTGAGGCTGCCTCGGCCGGGGCAGCGATTGTCCATCTCCACGCCAGAGACGGCGCGGATGGCAGGCCCTCAGGTGATCCGGCCCACTTCCGGGAGATTTGTCCTGTTCTCGCGGAGCGCACAAGCGCGATTATCAACATTACAACCGGTGGCAGTTCGAATATGACAATCGAGGAACGGCTCACTTATCCTCTGCTGGCCAGACCTGAGATGTGTTCGCTGAACCTGGGGTCGATGAACTTTTCCATTCATCCAATGGCCGAGAAGATTACGAATTGGCGATATGACTGGGAGAAGCCGAAGATCGAGGCGATGAAAGCAGGAGTGTTCAAGAATACCTTCGCTGACATTGAATACATTATTGAGAACCTTGGGGAGAGTGGCACCCGATTCGAACTGGAGTGCTATGACGTCGGGCACCTTTACAATCTCTCTTATTTCATCGATCGCAACATCATCAAGCCACCAATCTTCATTCAGGCTGTTTTCGGAATCCTCGGTGGGCTCGGTCCAGACCCGGAAAATCTCTTCATCATGCGATCGACGGCCGACCGTTTATTCGGGCGGGATGCCTATCACTTTTCGGTGCTGGGCGCGGGTCGCCATCAGATGTCTCTTCTAACCATGGGTGCAATCATGGGGGGAAACGTGCGCGTCGGCCTCGAAGACAATCTCTATCTCGGACCTGGCATAAAAGCGACGAGCAACGCGGAGCAAGTGAGGAAGATCCGCCGAATCCTTGAAGAACTCTCCTTTGAAATTGCCACACCTTCAGACGTGAGAGAGATGCTGCACCTGAAAGGCGCGGAAAATGTCCATTTCGTCTGATTGAAATGAGTGGCATCCTCGTTAGAAAACATTCAATGAGAGGTGAGTCAAGAATGACCTTCCAGGATCGACTCTATCCCCCGCATGGATTGCGGGTTCTGGTGACCGCAGGAGCATCCGGTATTGGAGCCGTCATAGCATCCGCATTCACGGAAACCGGCGCCGAAATCCACGTCTGCGACATCGACGATGCTGCCCTGCATGCATTCCAGAAGCGTTTCCCATCCTGTCAAACGACTCACGCCGATGTGGCCGATGAACGCCAGGTCGCAACTATGTTCGAGACGCAGCGAGACCGATTTGACGGTTTGGATGTGTTGATTAATTGTGCCGGCATCGCGGGCCCCACGGCTGGAGTCGACAAGATCACAGAGGAAGAGTGGACGCGCACAATCGACGTAAATCTGAACGGCCAGTACCGCTGTCTGCACCATGCTGTGCCGATGCTGCGGGCATCCAGGGACGCGAACATCATTTGCATTTCGTCTATTGCCGGTCGTCTGGGCATCCCATGGCGGACGCCGTACGTGGCGACAAAATGGGCCATTGTGGGGATTGCCAAATCGCTGGCAATCGAACTCGGCCCCGACAACATCCGGGTGAATGCAGTGCTGCCCGGCATTGTGGAGGGACCGCGGATGGATGGTGTCATCAGCGCTCGCGCCAAGCTGGAAGGTGTGGGAGAGCAGGCGATGCGGGAGGAGTACCTGAAGAGTATTTCCCTGGGCCGGATGGTGACTGCGGACGATGTAGCGCTGATGTGCTTGTTCCTTTGTTCTCCGGCAGGACGCAATGTTACGGGGCAGGCGATCAGTGTGGATGGCTATTATTTCTAGATCGCAACGCAAGTAAGGAAAGGTAAGTGACGTGAGCCGTGATGCAGTTATCGTTTCCGTAGCGCGCACCCCTATCGGCCGCGCATACAGAGGCGCATTCAACGCTACTCCCGCGCCGACGCTGGCTGCTCACGCCATTCGCGCAGCAGTGGCGCGCGCGATGGTTGAACCGGATGAAGTTGAGGATTGCATCGTAGGGGCGGCGTTACCCCAGGGTCAGCAGCATACGATTGGACGGACCGCCGCGTTAGCTGCTGGGTTGCCGGTTTCGGTGGCCGCACAGACTGTTGAGAGGCAGTGTTCATCGGGTCTGATGAGCATCTCCATGGCTTCGAAGCAGATTGTCATGGATCGCATGGATGTTGTTGTTGCGGGTGGCATGGATTCCATCTCGCTGGTGCAGACGAATGAACTTCGCCTCGGAGCAGACCCTGAATTGCTCGCACGGCATAAGGACATTTACATGCCGATGATCGACACAGCCGAGGTTGTCGCCCGCCGCTATGGCATTTCGCGGGGACAGCAGGATGAGTACGCGTTTCAGTCGCAGAGTCGAGCGGCAGAGGCGCAGGAAGCTGGCCGCTTCGATGCGGAAATCATTCCTGTTAAGACAATGAAAGCGGTGACCGACAAGTCTACCGGCGAGATCGCGATGCAGGAGGTGGTGCTGACGCGCGACGAAGGCAATCGGCCAGACACGACCATGGAAGGCCTTGCGTCGCTCAAGCCGGTGCGGCAAGGTGGATGTATTACCGCGGGCAACGCGAGTCAACTATCTGACGGCGCCTCAGCCTGCGTGGTGATGGAGGCAGGCATGGCTGCTGCGCGAGGCATTGAGCCACTGGGTCGCTATTGTGGCATGGCAGTCGTCGGCACAGAGCCTGACGAGATGGGAATTGGGCCGGTTTTCGCGGTGCCCAGGCTACTGAAACGATTTGATCTCAAAATGGAAGATATCGGGCTTTGGGAGCTGAACGAAGCTTTCGCCGTGCAAGTGGTCTATTGCCGCGACCGGCTCGGCATTCCCAATGAACGCTTTAACGTGAACGGGGGCGCTATCTCCATCGGCCATCCTTACGGCATGTCCGGGAATCGCCTGGTTGCGCATGCGTTGATTGAAGGGCGTCGACGGGCGGTGCGTTACGTGGTTGTGACTATGTGTGTCGGTGGCGGTATGGGCGCGGCTGGCTTGTTTGAGGTTCTCTGATGTGGGGAAGGCGAGCATGGCAATGAACAAGGAGGGATTGCCGATTGGATCGCCGATTGGAATATCTGGCAATGCCGGAGAACTATCGAACGCGCAGCCTACCCAGGCTCTTACGCCACCAGGCACGCGTGCGTGGATTGCTCTCTCCATGCTGATCGTGGTGTATGTTCTGAACTTCCTGTCACGGCAGTTGCCAGGCATTCTTGCCAAGCCGATCCAGGACAGCCTGCATGTCTCCGATGGCCAGCTTGGGCGAATTGGCGGCCTTTATTTTGCGCTCTTCTATTGCACCATCTCAATTCCAGTCGGTTGGCTCGCCGACAAGACGAACAGGTCGAAAGTTCTAGCCCTGGCGTGTGCAATCTGGAGCGCCGCGACGATGTGCTGCGGCGGCGCGGGCAGTTATCTGCAGTTTGCCCTCGGTTACATGACGGTCGGCTTCGGCGAAGCCGGCGGCGTTCCACCTTCCTATTCGATCATCTCGGACTATTTTCCACCGGGCCGTCGGGGTAGAGCGCTGGGCCTTTACAACGTCGGACCTCCAATTGGCGCAGCTTTGGGTATTGCCTTCGGCGCTTCCATCGCCGCGGCATTTAGTTGGCGCTATGCGTTTGTGTTCCTGGGCGGAGTCGGCCTTATCGCAGTAATCGGCGTCCTCTTCCTGGTGCCCGAACCCCGTCGCGGCGGGCTGGATCGAAATGTCCTGACCACAAGCAAGCCTGGATTCCGGCAGACATTGGCGATGTTCGTATCGCGACCGTCTCTCATGCTTGTCGCTCTTGCAAGCGGCGCAAACCAATTCATCACTTACGGCCTCACCAACTTCGCGGTCCTTTTTTTGATGCGTGAGAAACAGATGAATCTCAATGAAGTTGCTGTCTACTACGCATTGGTAGTCGCAATCGGAATGGGCGGGGGCATCTTCATCTCTGGCCCCGTGATAGACCGGTTCACGCGGCGCTGGAAGCAAGCTTATGCCCTGGTACCCGCGGCCTCACTTAGCCTTGCCCTTCCGCTATTTCTAGCATTTGTATGGGCTCCCACCTGGCGACTGGCGTTGCTCTTTCTCACCGGCACCATGTTTCTGAATTATTTTTATCTGACGTCGGCGGTGACCCTGGTGCAGGAGGAAGTGCGGCCGGATCAGCGCGTGATGTCAGGCGCGCTGCTGTTGCTGATCATGAACCTGATCGGTCTCGGGCTCGGTCCCACATTCGTGGGTGCGGCCAGCGACTATTTCCACGCAAGCCATCCACATCAGTCATTGCAAATCGCACTTTACCTGCTCGCGCCGCTGTATGTTGCAGCTGTATGCCTGTTCCTGTTGTTGGCGCGCGTGCTTAGAAACGAGAGCCTTACAGTCGGAGGAACAACTTGATGATCCTGCTTCGCCGCTTGTTTTTGTTGGGCACCGCTGCCGCATGTCTCATTCCGGTGCTGCAAAGTAACGCTATCGAGGCTTCATCTATGTCAGATCCATCTCAGGACAAACACGGGCCGGTCGTCAAGGCTCCTGCCGGCACGGTAGAGGGGGGGATGGAAGGCAATCTGCGCGTCTTCAAGGGCGTCCCATACGCGTTGCCTCCTGTGGGAGAACTGCGTTGGAAGCCGCCCAGCCCAATGCCGCCGTGGGCGGGCGTCAGAAAAGCAACCGAGTTTGGACCCGTTTGCTTCCAGCCACCAAATCCGCCTGCAAGTATCTACACCTGGGTTCCATCGCCCATGAGCGAGGACTGCCTGACACTGAATATCTGGGCTCCCACCAGAGCACGGAACGCGCCTGTGTTTTTCTGGATACATGGAGGCGCTCTGGTTACGGGGTCCAGTAGGGATGCTTTGTACGACGGCACACGGCTTGCTGAACAGGGCATTCTCGTGGTCTCCATTAACTATCGGCTGGGTGTCCTGGGCTGGTTGGCGCATCCGGAACTAAGCAAAGAGTCGCCGCTTGGCGTCTCGGGCAACTACGGCTTGCTCGATCAGATCGAAGCGCTCAAATGGGTTCGGAAAAACATAAGTGCCTTCGGTGGAGATCCTTCCAACGTAACCATTGCCGGTGAATCCGCGGGCGCGCTAAGCGTGATGTATCTTATGGCTGCTGCCCCGGCCCGAGGTCTGTTCGCCAAGGCAATCGCAGAAAGCGCGTACATGATCTCGACGCCCGAGTTAAGACAGGCAAGCTTCGGCTCGCCTTCCGCCGAGGAAAGCGGTGTGAAGCTCGCGGCCGCGCTTAATGCGCCGGATATCGCGGCGATGCGAGCGATGGACGCGGGGAAGCTGAGCCTCGCCGCGCCGGCGGCTGGATATGCGCCTTGGGGAACGATTGACGGACGCGTGATGCTGCGACAACTGGTGGATGTTTTCGATAAAGGAGAACAAGCGCCGGTGCCTATACTCGCAGGGTTCAATAGCGGCGAGATCCGCTCGTTAAGGATACTGGCGCCCCAGCCACCAGCTAGTGCGGACGTGTACGAAACTACCATTCGCGATCGATATGGTGATCTTTCCGATGAATTCCTGAAGCTCTATCCGAGCGCCACCATGGCAGAGAGCATATTGGAAACAACGCGAGACTCTCTGTACGGATGGACGGCTGAGCGCCTGGTGAGGAAACAGACGGCGCAGGGGCCGCCGTCTTTTCTCTACTTCTGGGATCATGAATACCAGGCCGCCGACTCTGCCGGGCTGCACAGCTTCCACGCGAGCGAATTGCCGTATGTGTTCGGAACGTTCAATAAGACACCGCCGCTGTGGCCTAAGATTCGGGCAACACCGCAAGAGACGAAACTATCCGATGCGATGATCGGCTATTGGACTTCGTTCGCTCGTACAGGCAAGCCCGTGGCCGCGAATCAGCCCGATTGGCCGGCATTCGGAACTACAGGCGTCTACATGGCATTCGAGGATGTTCCCAAGCCGGCAGACCGCCTGCTGCCAGGCATGTACGAGTTCATTGAAGAGACTGTATGCAGGCGTCGTGTGAGTGGAAACATAGCCTGGAATTGGAATGTCGGACTCTATTCGCCGAAGCTCCCCGCACAGCAGGCGCAATGTAAGCAGTGACGGGAAAATCCCGATGACAGGCGACTGCTGCGTCTCGCCAGACAAGTTACAAAACTTGTCGATGAGCTCCTGTGCAGTTACACGCTGCTGAGGAGTCTCATCCGGGATGCGGGTGTCTGTAAATGACATGAGAATGTCTGCTAAGAACCTGTCGCGTTGTGCATTTGTTTTCCTACTATTCGCCAATCGCATTCTCCTGCGAGATTCGAAGAGGCCGGGTTCGAAGAGGAAAAAACAGATGCGTTTTCCCCAGCAAGTGCAAGCAATTCGCAAGCAAATTGTCTTCCTAAACCACTGCGCGGTTACGGTGTTCCTCACATGCGCACTTATTGCAGCGTGCGGGCTGCTAGGTGCGCAGACAGGTGGAACAGGCGCCATTAGCGGCGCCATTGCCGACCCCACTGGCGCAATGGTGCCGGGCGCTCAGGTCAAGGTTACGGAGGTGGCCACAGGGGCCACGCGAATCTCGCTGTCCAACGATCGTGGAATGTATGTTGTCTCCCTACTTCCGCCGGGGCAATACACGCTGGAAGTCACGAAACAGGGCTTCAAGGTTGTCTCGTCGTCGGACGTGCAGGTGGTGGTGGGGGAGCCAACGGTCGTCAACGTCCGGATGGTGACCGGCGCGGTGACGGAAACAATTGCTGTGGCTGCTTCAAGCGTGGAGTTAGAGACCGAATCAAGTGAATTGGGCCGCGTGACGGATTCCGAGATGCTTGAGAGCCTACCCCTGGTTACGCGCAACTTCACGCAGATTATCGGTTTGAACGCAGGTGTGTCACAGGAGGTAAATAACGCGAGCAGTGTGGGAAGGGGCGGTGGCAGCCAGGATGCTAATCCCGGAGGCGGAAGCATCATGAGCCAGGGAGCCACCTCCACTGACAACAGCTTTCAGATGAATGGCCTCTCGATCAACGACACGCAGGGCTCATGGATTTACTCGCAGGGGATTCCAGCTCCCAATCCTGACACCATCCAGGAATTCAAAGTGCAGACGGCCTTGTTCGACGCTACGACGGGGCGCAATGCCGGTGCCAACGTCAATGTGATTACGAAAGGCGGAAGCAACGAATATCACGCATCAATGTTCGAGTTCTTCCGCAATGAAGATCTGAATGCCAATGACTGGTTTACAAAAAGTTTCGGCGAGCCGCGCGGAATTTTAAGGCAGAATCAATACGGATTTACAGCGGGCGGTCCATTGGTCAAGAACAAGCTTCTTCTTTTTGGTTCCTGGCAGGGCACAAAGCAATACAATGAAACCGATTTTGCGAACCACAAAGTAGACTATGAACCGCCCATAACGAATGACCGGTCCGCAGCGGGATTAGGAGCAGTCTTTGGTGGCCAGGAAGGCTACCTGGGCCCATATGGTGGCACGATCGCGGCTAATGGCTCAAACATCGCTCCCCAGGCATTGGCGCTGCTCCAGACCAAACTGCCCAACGGACAATACATGATACCGACAGCGCAGACTGTCGATCCTTCTGCTCCGGGCGGATTCGATTCGGAAGGTGAAGCCTACGTGACCAGTCCCGGCTTCTTCAATGAAAACCAATGGATGGTGAACGGCGACTACGTGCTGTCCGACCGCAACAAGTTTGCAATTCGATATTTCGGTGCGCTGAGCAATCAGGAATGGTCGACCTTATACGAGACTGAAGGAAATCCACTCTATCAGCCGGAGCGTTTCGACGTGGCTTCGATTGGAGAGACCTTCATCGTGAGCCCGAACTTGGTGAACAATTTCCTGGTCGGTCTCCATCGGTCAACCTCGAACCAGACCTACGGAAATGCGTTTACCTTCTCGAGCCTGGGCATGAACGCTCCGGCCCAGGTGAATAATTACCCGAATATCTGGTTCATATCCGATGGCTTTCAGACCGGCACTACTTCAGCGACCTACTTCCTGGAGTCAGAGGATCAAATCTCCGACACATTATCCTGGACCAAGGGAAAGCACCAGTTTACTTTTGGCGGCGGCTTCACTTATGGCAGGGATAACATGGGGAAATTCGATTTCGAGGCATATGTTATCCCGCTAACCTGGGCAGACTTCCTGCTGGGACAGGGTAACTTGTTCGGACCCGGTACATACAGCAACATCTACGAGACATACGCGGGTTTTGGCGACTTCCTGCGCGACTGGCGATACAAGGATGGCAACGCCTTCGTTCAAGACAACTACAAAGTAACAAAGAGCCTCACCCTGAACCTCGGCCTGCGGCTCGAGCACATAGGCGACCTGGGGTCGGCCAACGGCGGTGGCAACGTCGACGTGTCTCAGATCAATCCGAACCCACCCGCGGCGGGCAGTCTCAATGGGTACCTGGTCAATTCAAATTACACTGGGCCAGCGCCTCCCACAGGAGTTATCCGTGGGAAAAATACATTCGGATTCAATGGCGATGGCCAGAATACATGGAATCCGCGGTTCGGTTTTGCGTGGTTGCTGCCCGGCTCCGATCGGGTTCTTCTTCGGGGGGGAATAGGCATATATCACTCGACGACAGACGGCCAGATGAACCTGCTGCTGTGCGCGGAAGCCCCCACCGGTATCTGGGCCGTGTACACAGGATCGTATAACTCGGCCTCGTCTGACGCCAATCCCTTCCCATACACGCCGACCTTCCCACTGTTTGCGCCTTACTCTCCCTATACGGATTACACGCTGGCTGCGCTGGGGATGGGATGGCGTCCTCCGACAACCTATCACTATAGCCTCGGCATCCAAACCAAACTTCCGGGTGGCGCTGTCTTAGACATCGACTACGCCGGAGCACGCGACCTGCACGGAATTCTGGGAAGAACCATCAACCAGGCGCCTCTGGCCTCAGCGACAAACCCCATCCGCGGCCAGACCACAAATACGGTTGCCAACATCCCGTTGCGCGCGCCCTATCTTGGTTGGACAACGAACACGATGTACTACTTCAATACCGATGGCGAAGCCTGGTACAGTGCTTTGCAAGCATCGCTGACACAGAAGTTCAAACGTAGTCTTCAGTACCAGGCAGCTTATACGTGGATGCGTTTGCTGAGCCCTGTGCCAGGATTTACGACCGGGTCCAACGAATTTGGACCAACGGGTGATCAGACCGCCCTGCGCGCTCATGAGGCCGGATACGGACCCGATTACAACGTCCGGCCGCAGCGGTTTGTCTTCTCCGCATACTACTCTCTCCCCAGTCCGGATAAATCTCATGCATTCTTATCAAGCACGCTCGGGGGATGGAGTCTTGCGACCGCTACAGTGATTCAGGACGGCCAGCAGAGCAGCATTACCTACAACAACATCAATAACGTTTACGGCATTCCCGGCGATCGGGCAAGCTATGCTCCGGGTTGCGGGGCAAAGAACGTAGCAACTTCCGGATCAATCAGTCATCGCGTGAATAACTACATCAACACGGCCTGCTTTACAGTTCCGGAGGTGATTGGTGACGACGGTGTCGCCACAGGTTTCGGCAACACCCCAAACGGCATTCTCCGAGAGCCTGACCAGTCCGATGTCGATCTCTCCCTAAGCAAGACCTTCCTAGTTCGCTGGCCCAGGGAAGACGCTGGTCTGCAGTTCAGGAGTGACTTTTTCAATGCTCTGAACCACCCCAATTTCGCCGGCCCCAACAATGCCGCCTCTTCGACCACCTTCGGGAAGATCACGGCAATGAGCACCAACCCGAGAGTGATTCAGCTTGCGTTGAAGTATTCATTCTAGGGTCGAGCGTCAGGACCGGAAGTGAGCGGGCGTGCTTCCGGTCCACCTCTGAAACGCGTGCCGAAAGTTCGCGGCTTCGCTGAATCCCACGAGTTCCGATATGTCATCAACGCTCAACCTCGTGGAACGGAGATACTCCTTCGCCAGGTTGCAGCGAACGTCGTCCAGGATCTGTGTGAATGAAACGGCCTCCGCGTGGAGTCGACGGTGCAGTGTGCGGACCGTAGTGGCGAGCCGATCAGCCACCATTTCCATGGTGGGTGAATGTCCGGGCGTCGAGGCAATAATCTGGTACACCTCGCCAGCGACGCCGATGGAAGTCTTCACCTCGCCCAGAATTCGATCGCATGTATCCCACATGAGCTTTGAAGTCAGGCGGTGCGCCATGTGCGGCTTTTCAGAGAGAATCGACTTCGGATAAGTGAGCTCGCAAACCGGTTGGCCAAATCTTAGGTCGCAACCAATGTAGCGCTTATAAAGGTGCACGTGGCGCGGGGCCGCATATGGGAGCGCAGCGCGAATAGGATGACAGCAGCCCGGTTCGACTACAGTCCTCAAATGGGTGGCGAGCTGAGTCAAATGTTGCTCCAACAAAAAGCGCACAAGTGAATCCGGGTGAGCAACCACCGGGTTCTTCTCGAGCACCCACGATACGCTGTCTTTCTCTTCGCGCCACGACATGGACAGTATCGGCGTGGCCAGCCTGTGATACTTGACCGCGACCTGAAAGTACTCGCGGATCGTCGGGCTGCACACCAGCGCGAATCCGTACATGCCGTATGCCGAAAGCGGAATCCGGCTGCCAACACTGAATGGAGTTTCAGGATCCTTCGACAATTGCAGAGCGTTGTGGCATACAGTGATGTACTGACGAATGGAGGTCAATGTTTGTGGTTGGGTAAGACTCTCGGGCGACAGGCCGCTGCCCGACAAACTTACTACGGGAGCAATCCCCTGCTCGTTGAGTACTTCAACCAGGGCCGCAACCTTGTAGGGTGCGTAGCGCTTTTCATTCCAAAGAGGAAGTATCATAGCGACGACGCGTTGTCCGACTCGAACATATTTGTGTCCGCATCACACGACGCCCATACATTGTGCTCCAACACAGTTCCGTTTGGGAAGAGTTTTCTTAACGCCTGCGGAGACAGGCTGATTGTCCGCGCTTCGTACTTTATTCAGGACAATTTCGCCTCCTCGTGACTGTGAGATTGCGCCATCCATTTGTCCGATTGGCACACAGCGCAGTACTATACCTCTGACTAACATACATAGGGCGTGCGCACGTGCTTTCGCGCATCCGGAAATGCGAATCGTTTGAACAAACTCATCCACTCTCCCGATGCCGCAATCGCAGATGTAAGGGATGGCATGACTGTCATGCTTGGCGGATTCGGGCTGTGCGGGATTCCGGAGAACCTGATCGCGGCCCTGATTCGCAAGGGCGTAAAAGGACTGCACACAATCAGCAACAACATGGGTGTTGACGGCTTCGGAATGGGACTCATGCTTGAGGCCGGGATGATTGCATCTCATATCGGCAGTTACGTGGGCGAAAATCGCTTGCTTGAGAAACTAGTCATCGCCGGCGAATTGGATCTCACGTTGATTCCGCAAGGCACGCTGGCTGAACGAATCCGCGCAGGAGGAGCAGGCATTCCCGCATTCTATGCGCCTGCTGGTGTGGGCACTGTTGTTGCCGAAGGAAAGGAAACGCGGGAGTTTGACGGTAAGGCTTATCTCATGGAACGCGCTCTGCGCGCGGACGTCTCGCTGATCAAGGCCTGGAAGGCCGATCGCCACGGGAATCTTGTCTTCCGCAAAACATCTCGAAATTTCAACCCCGCAATGGCAACTGCCTCTGAGCTCACTATTGTTGAGGTGGAGGAATTCGTTGAGTTAGGCGAACTCAATCCAGATGAAATTGTGACGCCGGGAGTCTATGTGGACAGGGTCGTCGTGGGGGCTGAGTTTCAGAAACCAATTGAGTCCCGCTTCATCAAGGAGCATGCGAAACGATGACCGTCGAGAATTCAGCAGGGACAGAAGCGCCCTTCACACTGCGAGGCAAAACAGCCATCGTAACCGGTGGCGGACGGGGAATTGGAAGAGCCATCGTACAGTTGCTCGCATCTTCAGGCGCAAATGTTCTGGCGGCAGACCTGGATAACGAAGCGCTCGAAGAAATGCAGACCCTGGTTCGTTATCCCAACCTGGTTGCATCCATTAGTGGAAATTTGACTGACCCTGGATTCCCTCAACAAATCGTGAACGTTGCGCTCGATAGCTTCCATTCAATTGACATCATTGTTAACTGCGCCGGTTTCAGTTGGGATAGCGTGATTCAGAAAACATCGGACGAACAGTTTCAGGCGATGTTGGACATCCACGTGGTGGCGCCTTTTCGCTTGCTGCGCGCCGCCTCCAGTTATCTGCGTGAAACCGCAAAGAAGGAGATAGCGGCGGGGCGGCGCGTGATGCGCAAGGTTGTGAACATCACCTCGATTTCCGGTACTGACGGGAATGCAGGCCAGGCAGGTTACGGTGCAGGCAAGGCAGGAGTCATAGGACTTACAAAAACTCTCTCGAAAGAGTGGGGCCGCTATAACATCAACGTCAACGCCGTCGGCTTCGGACTTATCCAGACGCGCATGACGCAACCACTCAAACCGGAAGGCAAAATAAACATGGCCGGGAAGGATATTCCCATCGGTGTCCAACCCGCGATGCTGGAGTCGGCGGTGGCTGAATGTCCCCTTGGGCGCATTGGAACTCCTGAAGAGGCGGCTGGCGCTGTGCTCTTTTTCTGTTCTCCGTTATCGGATTACGTTACAGGTGAGATACTCATCTGCAGCGGCGGCTACCACTTCTAATGTCATTACATGTAACTCCTGCGAGACGGCAGCATGACACTCAGGTGAAGGGTTGTGAATGTGAATGGCAAAGAGCTAATCGCACGACGTATCGCTCTGGAACTCCGTGACGGGTTCTATGTCAATCTTGGGATTGGGCTGCCTACCACCGTCGCAGCTTACGTGCCAGATGGGATCGAAGTTATTCTGCAGTCGGAAAATGGCCTGCTTGGAATCGGGCCTCCGCCCACTCCCGATCGGGAGGATCCCGACCTGATAAACGCTGGAAAACAACCTGTGACAATACTTCCCGGTTCAAGCTTCTTTGGCAGCGATCAGGCTTTCGCCATGATCCGCGGTTGCCATATGGACGTAAGTATTTTAGGGGCAATGCAGGTATCCTGCCGTGGCGACTTGGCCAACTGGACGATTCCCGGGAAGATGGTTAAGGGCATGGGAGGCGCAATGGATTTAGTCGCCAGCGGTGCTCGCGTTATTGTCGCCATGGAACACAACGCGAAGGACGGCGCCTTCAAGATCGTCGAAGAGTGCTCGCTCCCCCTCACAGGAAGAGGCGTGGTGAATGACATTGTTACGGAGCTTGGCTGGTTCCATGTTTCCAGCGAAGGACTCATCCTGAAGGAAATTGCAGAGGGTGTTACCAGGCAGGCAGTCGAACAACGAACGGGCTGCCATGTACTCGATTCGCCGGATCTATGCATGATGCTTCCATACTGAGCCATTTCGATGTTCACTACTCTTATCGACGGTCTTTCTTTCACCGAGAGCCCACGCTGGCGCGACGGGCGCCTCTACTTTTCTGATCGCTACACGCGGCGCATCCTCGCCGTTTCTACGGATGGCTCAGTCGAAACGTATGCCCGCACGGAAGGGCTGCCGGCAGGCATCGGATTCCTTCCCGACGGCCGCCTCCTCATTACTTCCATGCGCGATCGGAAGGTCCTCCGTCGCGAGCATGACGGGACCATCGTCGAACACGCCGATCTATCAATCCATGCTGCGGGCCACCTGAACGACATGCTCGTCGATGACCAAGGCCGCGCATGGGTGGGCAACTTCGGATTTGACTTATTCGGCGGCGAGCCAGCCCGCTCCACAGTACTTATCCGAGTTAATCCCGACGGCACGCCCACCATCGCCGCGCGCGATCTCGCCTTCCCTAACGGCACCGTAATAACGGCTGACCGGTGCACGCTCATCATCGCCGAGACCATGGCCAATCGACTGACAGCTTTCACTGTCTCCAATGGCGTATTGAGCGAACGGCGCACCTGGGCTGCCTTCGGCGATCCTCCGGCAATTGCAGATGTGGGGACCATCCTTGAGGGCGCTGCCGTTGTGCCCGACGGCATTTGCCTCGACGCCGAGGGAGCCGTCTGGATCGCCGACGTTCTCAACCGTCGCGTCATTCGTGTCGCCGAAGGGGGCACTATCCTCGATGAACTCAAAACGAACGACCTCTGTGCATTCGCCTGCATGCTGGGTGGCGAGGATGGCCAAACGCTATTCGTTTGTGCCGCACCCACGTTTGACGATACCGAAGCCGCCGCGCACCACCGCTCTTGTATCCTCATGACAAGGGTTGAAGTTCCCCACGCGGGTCTGCCCTAAAAAGCTGCACTTTGGGATCTCAAATGGGTCTGCCGGGAATTATATAAACGTTTGCACTGGTGCCAAAAATCACCGGTCATGAGTGGATAAGAATAAAGAACGCCTTATCATCCACAAGTCCCTCAATTCCACATAATCTGCCGTACCACGCGTCCGTTGCCAAGACGCGCAAATACTTGCCGACTTTTCGCTGCCAATCACGCCTCTTAAGCAGCCGCGCGTCCAGTCGAGATGAGATGATCTTTCCTTTGCATCATCCACACACCTGCGCAGCAAACCCATTATCCATCGCGCCGGAAAACCGGACCCGGTAGTTGGACAGCCCCTCGGACAGGACGGATGTGGGGGCCGAAACCGCGCAAAATGCACCAGGTCCACACAAAACTCCACACACTATTCGCGAAGGCATCGAAACAGAATACTTAAGCTGTTGATTTTAATGGTCGGGACGGGGAGATTTGAACTCCCGACCCCTCGCACCCCAAGCGAGTGCTCTACCAGGCTGAGCCACGTCCCGACACAATGGAGCCGGTTCGCGGAGGAGCGAACCGGCTTTTTAGGGTCTTGAATAGTTTACACGAGTTGGAGCGGGCCGAAGGTCGCGGGGCGGGCTTTGTCGGAGCGGTGGGGAAACTTGTACACTGGCGCGCATGCGAATTGATGCTGAAACTTGCTTGCTCCAAATCAGATATTGGCTGGGTGTGCGCCGGGCTGTGATCGTCTCCCTTTTTGCAACGGCTTTGTGCGGGGTGGCGCTGGTGGCTGCTGCGCCGGAGGTGCGGGCGCAGGGGCCGGGACTGACGGCTGGGCAACAACACTTGCTGATCTACGCGATCGATGTGGAGGGAGGGCAGGCAACGCTGCTGGTTTCTCCGACCGGCGCGTCGCTGCTGGTGGATACGGGCTGGCCGAATGGGGACGGGCAGACGGGGCGGGACGCCGGACGCATTCAGGCGGCCATGAAGGATGCAGGGATTACGCGGATTGATCATGTGCTGATCACGCATTTTCACACGGACCACGTGGGCGGGGTTCCGGAGCTGGTGAAGCATGTCGAGGTAGGGGAGTTTCTGGATCACGGGGTGAACCGCGAGGATTCCGACATTACGCGGCATGATTATGCGGCGTACCTGAAGGCCATTGAGGGCAAGCCGCGGCGGATTGTGCATCCGGGGGACACGATCACGATTCCGGGGCTGGAGACGATTGTGATTACGGCGGATGGGGAGCATATTGCGAAGGTTCCGGGGGTGAAGCCGGAAGCGAACCAGTATTGCGCGAGCGAGCCGAAGTGGGATCTGGATGAGACGGAGAATCCGCGATCGACGGGGATACTGGTGCGGTTTGGGAAGTTTCGCTTTCTGGATTTGGGCGATCTGACGAAGGCGAAGGAGATTCCGCTGGTGTGTCCAGAGAACTTGATTGGGAGGGTGGACCTTTACCTGGTGAACCACCACGGGTTCAACCTGTCGAATTCGAAGGCGTTTGTGGATGCGATTCATCCAAGAGTTGCGATTATGGACAACGGCGCGCATAAGGCGGGGAGTCCGGAGGCGTGGCAGACGGTGCATGAGAGCCCGGGGCTGGAGGACTTGTGGATGCTGCATACGGCGGAGGGATCGGATGCGGCGCATAACAGCGCGGAGGCGCGGATTGCGAATTTGAAGGGCGGGGCGGATGGGGCGTATTTGAAGGTGGTGGCGGAGGGGGATGGGAGTTTCTCGGTGACGAATGGGAGGACGGGGGAGACGAAGGAGTATGCACGCCGTCCCTAGGATCGACGGCTGGCGAATCCAACCTGCCCAAGAGGACGGCATCGCATGAGGGCTTTCATCCTGGTGGTTCGGTTTGGGCTGGCGGCTGCTCTTCTTCTCGGGGCGTGCAAGCTTGTGGCGCAGGCGGGGCCACCGTTTCAGACGGACGATCCGACGCCGGTGGACCTGGGGCATTATGAGTTTTATATCTTTGGGACTGCTGATGGAACTCCGGTGGAGTATGACTCGACTGGGCCAGCATTCGAGTTTAATTGGGGAGCTATCCCGAATATCCAGCTTCATGCGATTTTGCCTTTTGGCGCGGCGGCGCCGACGAATAACCCTGTCTACGCTCCGAATGGGACAGGGCCGAGCGCCTTTGGCGTGACCGATATGGAACTGGGCGTGAAATACGGATTCATCAAGCAGACGCCGCATCGGCCGCAGATTGGGAGTTTCACGATGTTCGAGATGCCAACGGGGAACTTCAACAAAGGTCTGGGTGTGGGTAAGGTCTGGTACAAGCTTCCGCTATGGGCGGAGAAAGAATTTGGATCATGGAGCCTGGTTGGAGGGCTTGGATATGCGGTGGTGCCACAGACGGGATATCGCGATTATCTTTATGGCGGCTACCTGATGAAGAAGGTTGTGAATGAGCGGCTGGAGCTTTCGGCGGAGGTATTTTCACACGCGAAAGAGGGGATTGCAACGGCGCAGACACAGGCATCGACGCTGATTGATGCGGGCGGGTATTACCACTTCAAAACGCCGGGGTTGCAATTGCTTTTTGCGTATGGGCACTCGGTGGCGGGACAGACGGAGAACTATGAGTATCTTGGACTCTACAGGACGTGGGGGAAGGACAAGGACGCGGATAAGAAGACGGTCAGGATGCTATGAGGTCTTCCAGAGCCGGGCAAGATGGTTATGAATAAAGAGCTGTAAATATGAATAAAGAGCTGTAAATATGAATAAAGAGCTGTAAATATGAATAAAGAGCTGTAAATATGAATAAAGAGCCATACAAAAGCAGGTCCTTCGACTCGCTGCGCTCAGGATGAGAACTATATCATAAATAACTAGAAATAAAGTACATAATTTTCTATAATGTTCCATACAAACCCTGCACAGCCACGAAGAATCAATGGCTTGCACGAGGAATCTGCACGGAA
>JBEKRU010000072.1:0-30692 GCA_049518435.1 Occallatibacter sp.
GAGGTAGCTATGAGCAACTAAGGGCTTTGGGTAGCACATTTTGAAAAGAGGCGGATGAGTAAGGTTCGTATCAACGATCTCGCACGCGAGATGGAAATCAAGAGCCGGCAGATTCTTGACATACTGGCGGAACTCGGCCTGGCCAATGGAAAAACTCACTCTAGTTCCCTGGAGGACTATGAGGCGGAGAAGGTTCGCGTGCATCTGGACCGCGGATCGCGCAATCATGCGAGTTCTTCAGCCTCTCGCGCACCCCAGGGCATTACTCCGAAAATCGATCTCTCGCACGTTTCCAAGCCGGGAGACGTGATGAAGGCCATTTTGGCCAACAAACAAAAAGAGGAGCAGGAAGCTCGGCAATCCCATGCCCCCGTGCGTCCGCCAACTCCTCCGCCGGCGGTGGTTCGGCCCGCGGCGCCGGTCGCCGTTGCCCCGCCGACGCCGCCCAGCCGGCCGGAACCGCGAAAGATTGTTCCTCAACCGCGCTCCGCACCTCCCATTGTTGCGGCCCCTCCGGCTCCGCCCGCCATTGCATCCCGTCCGCCGACCGGTCCAGTGGTCGCGAAGGCTCCTGCAGGCGCTGTCACCGTGGCTCGGCCTGTTGTGGTTGTGGCTCCGCCACCGACGGCCGTGGTGGTCAAGCCGCCTGTGATTTCGCCTGCACGCGAAGAGCAGACTCGCCCCGCAGAGCAGCCCCCAGTCGTGGTCAAGCCTCCAACCGCGCCTCCGGCTACCCTCGCACCGCAGGCTTCCGTTGCTGCCGCAGTCGAACAGCCGACTCCGGTTTCTGCCGCACCTGCCACAGTGGCAGCAGCAGTATATGCGTCTCCTGCAACTGCGGCTGTGTCCGCTCCACCTGCCGTTCAATCTCCGATTGAGCCGCCCACCGACTCATCGGAGAAAAGTACGCCAACCATTACTGTTGAACCTGAAACTGCGGCTCCGGCCGAAGCGGCACTGACCCCGGCTCATCGCACGCAAGGTCATATGCATACTCCGTCACCCACTGCGGCCCTGCCCGCCCGGCGCGTGGTGATGCCACAAACAGGTCCCCGCCCGGTATACAAGGCGCCCATCGTGAGCCCAACCGCTCCCGTGGCTGGCACCGGCAACCAGGCCGCGGGAGCTGCCGGCATTCAACGCGGCAAGCCGATTTTCGATCGCCGGCCCTCAGGCGGCCCGGGAAGCTATCCCCAGCGGACGCCAGGGGCACCACCACCGGCAGGCCAGTTCCCCGGCGGCCCTCGCCCCAAGCATCCTACCCGCACCACGCCAGGCGGCTATGCTGGACCCGGCGGCCCAGGGGCCGGTGGTCCCGGAGCACGGCCCGGATTTGGAGCACGCCCTGGATTTGGTGGACCACCTCGTCCCGGGGGTTTTGGCGGGCCACGGCCCGGCGGCCCGGGTGGAAGCGCACCTCCGACCGGCGAAGCGCCGCGTCCGCAGCGCGCTGCGCCAAGCAGGGGTCGTGGTGGACGGCCACAATATCCGAAGACCAAAGAAGGTCCAATGAAGGGCTTTGTGCCGCCGCCACGTTATGGCGGGGTGCAATATGGCGGAGAACCGCTACCCATCACCCGCGAGATCACTGTCACGGAAGGCATCAGCGTCAAGGACCTGGCCGAGAAGCTCGATGTGCGCGCCAAGGACCTGATTGCCACTCTTCTGATGAGCGGCATTTTCGTCACCGTCAACCAGTCTCTCGATGCTGAGATGATCAAGGACGTGTCGGCTAAGTTCGGCGCGGCAGCTACTGTCATCAGCTACGAAGAGGAGATTGCCAACCAGGCGATCGAAGAAGTGCTCGAGGCCGAAAACACAGGCGAGCTCGAGGTTCCGCGCTCACCTGTCGTTACCGTCATGGGCCACGTGGATCACGGCAAAACCTCCCTGCTCGACGCTATCCGCAAAACGGATGTGGCGGCCGGCGAGGCTGGCGGCATCACGCAGCACATCGGCGCATACAAGGTCCGTTTTGCCAAGGAAGGCTCTCCAGCTTTTGGTCGCGAGATCGTCTTCCTCGACACCCCGGGTCACGAAGCATTTACCCGCATGCGCGCCCGTGGCGCCAAGGTGACGGATATTGTTGTCATCGTGGTTGCCGCCGACGACGGGGTGATGCCGCAGACGCTTGAGGCAATCGATCATGCCAAGGCTGCCAATGTTCCCATCATTGTGGCCGTCAACAAAATCGATAAGCCGGAAGCTAATCCTGATCGGGTTAAGAAGCAACTTGCCGACCGCGGTCTGATCCCTGAAGATTGGGCAGGCGCAGGGCAGGAAGGCACGGTCTTCGTCGAAGTCTCGGCAAAGAAGGGCATCCATCTTGATCTGCTGCTGGAAATGATCTGCCTGGTTTCCGACATTCGCGCACCCAAGGCAACACCGGGACGCAAGGCCGTCGGCTCCGTCATTGAAGCCAAGCTCGACCGTGGCCGCGGCGCTGTGGCAACCGTACTCGTGCAGGATGGAACTCTTCGCCTGAACGACAGCTACATTGTCGGCAACACTTTCGGCAAGGTTCGCGCCATGTTCGACGATCGCGGGCGCGCACTGGAAGAAGCGGGGCCTTCGACCCCGGTCGAAGTGCTCGGCCTTGAATCCATGCCCGACTCGGGCGATACGTTCCTCGTGGTTGCCGATCGCGACAAGGCGAAGGGCATTGCGCAGTACCGCAAGATGAAGGAACGCGAAGCCCAGTTGGCCAAGAGCTCCCGCGTCTCCCTCGAAGGACTGGCGGAACAGATTCGCACCGCTGGCGTCAAGGATCTGCCCCTCATCATCAAGGGCGACGTGACGGGATCGGTTGAAGTGCTGGCCGATTCACTGACACGCATGTCCACTGAGAAGGTGCGCATCAAGGTCATCCACTCGGGTGTGGGTTCCATCACCGAGAGCGATGTTCTGCTCGCGACCGCCTCGAACACCATCATCATCGGCTTCAACGTGCGCCCGGAGCGCAAGGCAGCCGAGCTGGCGCAACAGGAAGGCATCGAGATTCGCCTGCACTCCATCATCTATGAACTGCAGGACGAAATCCGGCTTGCGATGTTGGGCCTTCTCGATCCAACTTTCAAGGAGAACTACGTCGGCAAGGCGGAAGTCATCAACGTCTTCAAGATTCCCAAGGTGGGCACCATTGCCGGATGCCGTGTGCAGGACGGCGTGATTCGCCGCGATGCCGAGGTCAAGGTGATGCGAGGCGATGAGCAGGTCTTCAAGGGCAAGATCAACTCACTCAAACGCTTCAAGGACGATGCGCGCGAAGTCAGCAACGGAATGGAGTGCGGCATCGGTCTGGCCGGCTTTAGCGACCTGAAGGAAGGCGATGTGATCGAAGCCTTCTCGACGGAAAAGCTGGCGGCCGACCTGGGCGCACTTACTACTACTGCCAAGGCGTAAACCGAAGCAGGCTCTAAAACAAAACGGCCCGCTCCTCGCAATGAGGCGCGGGCCGTTTTTCGTCCGCAGTTTCACAGGATCACAGGGACTGTGTTTCTTTGAGTTTTTCTCTTTTAAGCTGTTTATTGTCAATATGTTAGTGAGTCTCACAGTTTCACAGCCCGAAAACGGGGGGTGGCTGTTTTGCGAGTCGATTTTTACTAAGTAACTTATTGTCAGATGCTTACGCTGCGAAAAAGCCGATAAGCCTCACCATAGATGGTTAGGAAACGTTCAAAAATTCAGCCTGGAAGGTTAGGAAACTTGCAGTTTTAGACCCTGGAAGGTTAGGAAATCTGTGAGAATTCAGCCTCAAACTACCCTGTACATGCAGTTTAGCGAAACGCTTAAGGCGTAAGTCTTTTCTGTAGAACGAGTTATGGTTAATCTTTGCCGACGGGAAGCGGGGTTGTTTGCGCGCTATTTCGAGTGGCTGCGAGAGGGGGCGGTCAAGAAAAGCGGCCCCAAATCGGGGCGCAAAGATCCGCGCGCGGCGGTTGGTTTTGTTGTTGACGGGAAAGGCGGTTTTTCGCATGGGCTCACTGTTTCTATTGTGCGCCGGGGGAGGGTAATTCTCTGCAAACTGCTTCCAGGACGAGTTGGAGAGGCGTTTGGGCCACTCTTGTCAATTTGGGGTAGTCATTATGGTGTGACCGGTCTATTCCGTCGCCCCCAGGTCTATCCCGTCCTCCCAAATCGCCTCAAAAAGCTGTCATTTCAAGTTGTATTTTTCGGATCTTCATCCGCGTCCGCGGGCTAATCGCGACAAGATGAAGACTAGTAGCCTCAATTCGCGCGATACTGTTCGCAATCGCCGATTGGCCCCACAAAGGAGAAATCTATGTCCCCCGACACCACCTTTGACTCCGCCCCCGAATTTGACTCCGCCTCCGAATTCGAACCCGAGAAGCGCCACCCCAAACCGACTCCAACTCCCACACCAACGCCGACGCCCACACCGACACCAACTCCCACACCCACCCCGGTAGCCACCACAGTCACCTACACACTGTTGACTGAACCAGATCAGGGCCTTCAGCCCATTTACGACCTGCTCTCCTCGGCCACGAAGTCTATCGACATGACGATGTACGAGCTCTCCGATACCATCGTCACAGGCCTGCTGACGAGCGCCGCGGCCAAGGGCATCACGGTCCGGGTCATCCTGGACCAGAACAACGAGAAGGCCAACAACACGATGGCGTACAACACGCTCACCGCCGGCAAAGTCGCGGTGCATTGGGCCAATCCCACTTACGCCTGCACGCACCAGAAGACCATCACCATCGACTCGGCAACGTCGGCCATCATGACCCTCAACCTGACTCCCGAGGACTACGCCACGACCCGCGATTTTGCCGTGTTCACCAACGATCCAGCAGACGTGGCGGCCATCGAGACTACGTTCAACGCGGATTTCGTGAATGGGACCATCACTCCTCCGACCGGGGACAACCTGGTCTGGAGCCCGACCAACTCCCGCGCGGCGCTGACCACGCTGATTGAAGGCGCGACCAAGTCCCTGCTCATCTCGCAGGAGGAGTTCGACGACACCGGCCTGCAAACTCTCGTGGAAGCGGCGCTCAGGCGCGGCGTTGCGGTCACACTGGTGCAGGAGAACCTGAACGGCGACTACTCAAAAGTCCTGAACTCCCTGAAGGCCGCCGGCGCCGTCATCGCGATCTTCAGCTCAAAGACCGGGTACTACATCCACGCCAAAACGGTTCTGGCTGACTACGGCACACCGCAGGCCAGCCTTTTTGCAGGCAGCGAGAACTTCTCTACCGATTCGCTGAATGACAACCGTGAACTGGGGCTGATCTTCAGCGATCCCGGCTGCATGACCGGCGTCTACACCGCCATTACCGCGGACTACAACAACGGGACCAAGTTCTGAAGCTGGATTTTTGCCGGTTGGGCATGTAAGAAATCTTCGCATTGGGCGACTATCTGTTGTAGGAACCCTTGAGCGCACATGCCCACTGTTGAGAGCACACAAGACGATCTTTACAAGGAAGCCGTGGCAAACTACGGCCCCGCGCTGGTTCGCCTTGCGCGCGCCTGGGAGTTCGACCAAGATGCACGCAAGGACCTGCTGCAGGAGATGCATCTGGCCCTGTGGCGCAGTTTCAAGACATTCGATGCGCGCTGTTCCGAGCGCACCTGGGTCTATCGCGTGGCCCACAATGCGGCAACCTCGCATGTGTTGCGCAGCCGGCGCGGACGATCGATTCCCGTTGTCAGCATTGAAGAAATCGAAGCGCAGGGCGGCGGCATCGCTTCTGAAAATCACAGTCCGGCCACGGTGGAACGGGGCCAGGTACTGGACCGTCTTTACGCCTTGATTCAACGGCTCAATCCGATCGACCGGCAAGTCATTCTTCTCTATCTCGAGGGGATTGACGCGACAGCGATTGGAGACGTTACCGGTATTTCGCCCGGCTATGTGGCCACAAAAATCCATCGCATCAAGACCATTCTGGCCGAACGCTTCCGCAATGGAGGAAACCATGAACAGCGATAACGGAGCCGAAGATGTTCGCAGCACGTGGCAGGAGCAAACTTGCGCACCTTTCCAGATGACACCCGTGGAATTGCGCAGGAAGATGACGCGGCTTGAGAGACAACTGCTTATCCGTGACTCGATTGTCTACTGCTGCTGTGTACTTGAGATCGCCGCATTCGGTTGGATGCTGATCGAATTTCCGCAGTGGGTGTTGCGCGTTGGTTCCCTGCTGGTGATTTTTGGAATGGCGTTTCTGATCGCGCAGATCGTGTTGGACCAGCGCAAGCGGAGGCTGGGTCGCACGGAAGCGAGCGGTCTGGGCACTACCAATTCGCTCGCATTTTATCGCGACGAGTTAGCGCGCCAGCGGGATTTCCATCGGGGCATCTGGCTCTGGTCCCGCATTGGAGCGCTGTTTCCAGCCTTACTTGTTTTCGGATTCGCGGCAGTGATTGCGCTGCCCTATCCGGCAAACCTGCCCGGGTACGTGGTTCTAGGCGTCGCTCTGCTTATGCTTCCTCTTGCGATTTGGCTCAACCATGCCAAGTCGAGGAACTATCAGTGCCGGATCAACGCTGTGAACAAAATCATGAAGGCGCAGAGCTAATCCCAGAAGCATTTTGTCTGTAAGGCGAGCTGGCGCGGAGATGGACTCTGCGCCGGTTTTGTGTTGGGAATTCTTCTAATAATTTTCTATGATTGATCAAAAAATCACAGTGGATGCTTCGTAAGCCACTGATAAACATGATGTGTACAAATTTACTTTGACAATCGTATTTGTTTCAGGTTAAAGTGGTGATGGTCACACATGACCTTTGGAGATAATTCATGCGCCGTATTCTAGTAGCCAGCTTCCTGCTCTCCCCTGTGCTCTTCACCGCATCGGCAGTCGCAAGCCAGCCCGCGACCGACGCTGCTCCCACAACCCAGGTTCGCCGCGTGAGCACCGGCGTCATCGCTCCTCAACTCCTCAAGTCCACCAGCCTCGATATACCCACCGATGCTTTCGACGCGATTGTTCCTCCGGATGCCGAAGTTGGGCTGAAGGTGAACATCGATGAACAGGGCAATGCCCGTGACATCCAGGTGATCAAGCCCGTAAGCGCTGACCTGGACGCCCGTGTAGTTGCTGCGGTCGGCAAGTTCCGCTTCGCCCCTGCCACGCTCGACAACCAGGCCATTCCGATGACCATTGACCTGAACGTCGTGGTCAAGCACTAAGACTCCCCCAGCAACCGACCTGCCTTGGGCAGAACAAGCACGCAGAACAAGCGATCCTCCATTCCGGCGGTGCATTATCGACCGGGATGGGGGATCTTTTGCGCGTGGGTGATCGGACAAACCGCTTCACTGGCGGCATTTCAGCGTTGATCACACACACAGCGCCGGGGCAACCTCGCGATGCAGCCATAGCGTCCTAGAGGGGTACGAATGACCCAAGGAGGGATCGATATGGCTTCAAATCTAAAGGGCAAGAAAATCGCAATCCTGGCAACGGATGGATTCGAGCAGGCCGAACTGCTTGAACCACGCAAGGCTCTGGACGAAGCTGGCGCGCAAACCGAAGTGATCGCACCAAAAAGCGGAAAGATCAAGGGATGGGATAGCAAGGACTGGGGCGAGGAAGTGAAGGTGGACACGGCACTGGAAGACGCCAACCCCAACGATTACGATGGGCTGGTTTTGCCCGGCGGTGTGATGAATCCCGATCATCTGCGCATGGATCCGAGCGCGGTGAACTTTGTTCGCCAGTTCATTTCAACGGGCAAGACCGTGGGCGCAATTTGCCATGGTCCGTGGACGCTGCTTGAGACCGGGGCGCTGAGGGGAAGGACCGTTACTTCCTGGCCATCGCTTAAGACTGACCTGAAGAATGCCGGCGCCAATTGGATAGATGGCGAAGTAATCGTCGACGGCCAGTTTGTAACCAGCCGCAAGCCCGACGACATTCCGGCATTCAACAAGGCGGTGATCGAGTCGGTGGAACGGGGACCGAGAAGCGCAGCCGCCTAGAACCGCTTACAACGGATATCGCTCTCGTTGAATGCACTCTTTTGCAACGAGGCGACTCAAGCCAACTGCGTCGGCAGGTGTGAAACGCGCCAGCCGGCGCAGAATGGCCAACTGGGTTTTCAGCAGATCGCCTTCGGCGCAGGCAGCCAGCACACGGCGCCCTGCCTGCTCGGCCAGGCTCATTGCCTCGTCGGCCAGCAAGGCGGTCATTGCCGCGCAAACGTCTTTTGCAGTGGGAGACGTCATCTTGCGGGCTCTCAAAAGTGCGGATTCCAGGGCGAACACCTGCACGATGATATCGGCCAGATCGGCCATCACTTCCTGCTGATCCTGGAGCGACGTCATGAAGCGCTGGCTGGCAACACCTGATGTAAACAGCGCGATCTTTTTAACCGCTGCCAGCACCTCAGCTTCGCGCGCCAGCGGTTCGTCGTCGCCGGAGCCTGAGTCGAACGATGGCGGCTGGGTCACTTCGTCCATGAGCTTCTTGATGGCTCCGAGCAAAGGAAGTTGACCGTTCAGCGCTCGCTTCATGAGCCAGCCGGTAATGATGAGCCGGTTGATCTCGTTGGTTCCCTCGAAAATCTCATTGATGCGGGCATCGCGATAAAAGCGCTCGGCGGGGTACTCCTCCACGTAGCCGTAGCCGCCCATGGTGGCTACCAACTCGTCTGCCACGAGGCTCATCATTTCAGAGCCGTAGACCTTGAGGATGGAGCACTCGACGGCATATTCTTCGATGCGCTTCTGGATTTCACGCGCAGTGTTGGATTCGGAGGTTAGCTGGTCCAGGCTTGCGTCGATCATGCCAACCAGACGGTAAGCCATGCTCTCGGCGGCGTAGAGCTGGGCGGCCGATGTGGAGATTTTTCGTTGGATGAGGCCAAACTCGGCGATCGGTTTGCCAAAGGCGACGCGCTCTTTGGCGTAGCGAATCATGTGTGCGAGCGCATGACGGGCGCCACCGATGCAGGCGACACCCAGCTTGAAGCGGCCGACGTTGAGCACGTTGAAGGCGATGTGGTGACCTTTGCCAGCCTCGCCGAGCAGGTTCGCAACGGGCACTTTGCAGTCCTGAAGGATTAGCGGACAGGTGGATGATCCACGAATACCCAGCTTGTGTTCTTCCGCGCCGACGGTCAGGCCTGGCGTATCGCGCTCGATGAGGAAGGCGGAGAATTTTTCGCCGTCAATTTTGGCAAACACCGTATACAGGTTGGCGATTCCGCAGTTGGTGATCCACATTTTTTCGCCGTTGAGAATGTAATGATTGCCGTCGGGCGAAAGGGTGGCGCGGGTGCGGACATTCATTGCGTCGGAGCCGGAACTGGCCTCCGAGAGACCATAGGAACCGATCCACTCCGCCGTGGCGAGCTTGGGCAGATAGCGCTGCTTCTGGTCCTCGGTGCTGTACCAGACAAGGGGCAGGGTGGCGATGCCGGTGTGAGCGCCGAAAGCGGTGGAGACACTGGCCAGAATCGATAGGTGGTCTGCGATGAGCGCGGAGGTAATCTTGTCCATGCCCATGCCGCCGTATTCCTCGGGGATGTCGACAGAGGTGAATCCGAGTTCGGCGGCCTTGCGCAACAGCGACGGGAGCACACCGGGTTCCTTTGCTTCAATGGCCGCGGCGAGCGGGAGAATCTCGTCGCGGGCAAACTGTGCGGCTGTCGCGGCAATCTGGCGCTGCTCCTCGTTCAGGTCTTCGGGAGTGAAAACCTCGGCGGGGGTGCGGGTTTCGATCAGAAAACTGCCGCCCGCGGCGGCTACGACAGGGGATGCGGTAAGAGTGGTCATCGTGACTTCTCCAACTGTCAGGAAACATTATGCCAACTGGGCGGCAAAGGGCAACCGCAGGAATGCGAATTTGAGAACAAACCGGCGAATGGAGCTTGGGGCATGCGATGGTTCGGTTTGGCTGAACGTTTCGATGCTGGTGAATGACGCATAGTTGTGAGCTCAGGTGCAAATCGCTCTCAGGAGATTCCACCTCCGGACGGAGATGACTCAGTCAATCCCGCATCGCATACAATGGACATGATCCCGGACGTGGAGGCTCACCCCTGTTCGCCGCGCTTTTGACCGTCGTAAAACCCGCAGTCAGTCTGGCCTGGATGCATATTGGCGGGCTGTCGATGCGGCTGGTTGAGCATCTTGCCTTTGCACCGCAAAACGGGTTGCGCCACTACTTAAAGGCGATGCAGCAGACCGACGTAACCTTCAAGAACCTCTACCACTGGAATTCATTCGACGCGGCGCTGCTACTGCCCTATTTTGCGGTGATGATCGTTCTGGCCATCTATGGCGTTCATCGCTACACGCTGGTGTACCTGTATTTCAAGTACAGCAAGAACTACCACCCCGCCCCGCCGGCTCATTTCGTCGAGCTGCCGAGGGTGACCGTCCAACTGCCCATCTTTAACGAGCAGTTCGTGATTGACCGGCTGATCGATGCAATTTGCGCAATGGATTACCCGCGCGACCGGTTGGAAATCCAGGTGCTGGATGACTCCACCGACGAGACCCAGGCCGTAGCCGCAGGGATTGTGGAGCGTTACGCGGCGCTGGGACATCCGATCGCCTACATTCACCGGACTAACCGCCATGGGTTTAAAGCCGGAGCGCTGGATGAGGGGCTGAAGGTCGCAAAGGGCGAGTTTGTGGCCATCTTTGATGCGGACTTTGTTCCTCCCACCGATTGGCTGATGAAGGTGGTTCACCATTTCTCCGATCCCGCGATCGGGATGGTGCAGACGCGCTGGACGCACATGAATCGCGACTACAGCATGTTGACCCGGATTGAGGCCATTCTGCTGGACGGACACTTCATTCTGGAGCACGGCGCACGCGCTCGCTCCGGCGACTTTTTCAACTTCAACGGCACTGCGGGGATGTGGCGCATCCAGGCCATAACGGATGGCGGCGGCTGGCAGCACGATACGCTCACCGAAGATACCGACTTGAGCTATCGCTCGCAACTGGCCGGCTGGAAGTTCAAATACCTGCCGGACGTGGAGTGCCCCTCCGAACTACCGATTGAGATGACGGCCTTCAAGACGCAGCAGGCACGCTGGGCGAAAGGGCTTATCCAAACAAGCATCAAAGTGCTGCCCATGATGTTCAAGTCGAACGTGCCACGGCGCATCAAGATCGAGGCTGTTTACCACCTCACGGCAAACCTCAGCTATCCGCTGATGGTCGTCATGTCCGCGCTGCTGATTCCGGCTATGATCTGCCGCTTCTACCAGGGCTGGTTTCAGATGCTGCTGATCGACTTTCCTTTGTTCACCGCTTCCAGCTTCTCCATTGCGGTGTTTTACCTGGTAAGCCAGCGCATTCTGTACCCCAAGACATGGCTGAAGACCCTGCTCTACCTGCCTTTCCTGATGGCTCTGGGCATCGGACTCACCTGGACCAACTCCAAGGCGGTAATGGAGGCGCTGTTCGGCATCAAGAGCGCTTTCGTGCGCACACCCAAATACCGCGTGGCCAAAAAGGGCGAGAAATCGCAGGCCGCCAAATACCGCAAGCGGCTGGTGCTGGCGCCCTGGATCGAGTTGATTTTCGGTTGCTACTTTGCGCTGGCAATTCTCTATACCTTCTCCAACCACAACTACTTCACTGCGCCATTCCTGATCCTGTTTGTGGTGGGTTACTGGTATACCGGGCTGATGAGCCTTCTGCAGGGCCGGTTTGAGCGTTGGCGCAACCCCGACGCTAATACGGATGAGTCGAGCCCGAAGCCGTTCCCTGTGGGTGTTTGAGCTTGGACTCGCAGGATCCCGTTCCAGTTCCCGAAATCGTATGGGATCTTCGCAAGGCTCGCAGTAATCTCGGCAAACACAAGGTCTCGTTTGAAGAAGCTGCCACAGCTCTTGAGGATCCGCTTTCAACCACCAAACCCGATCCGGATCACTCGATTTCAGAAAGCAGATTTCTGACTCTTGGACTATCATTCAGACATCGGCTTGTCCTTGTCGCACATACGGACGACTCAGACGAAATACGTATCATCAGTGCAAGGCTACCCACGCGGAGTGAACGATATGCCTACGAAGACGACAACCTCCAGCAAATTTAGGGATACCATGCGGTCTGAGTACGACATGAGCGGCGGTGTCCGCGGCAAATACGCTAATCGCTTCCCAAAAGACGTGGTAATGGTCACCCTGGCTCCGGATGTGGCCGAAGCCTTTCCCGACGCAGATTCGGTAAATGAGGCTCTGCGCGTGCTGCTCAAGGCGGCGAAGAAAGTGTCGCCCGCTGCATAATAGACAATCCATTTAGTGCTCAGGCTATCGCGGAGGCACGCGTCAACGTGATGATGCTGACGTCATCTTCCTGGCCAAAGGCCTGAATCACATTGGCGATTTCATCGGCGGTTTTGCCTTCCTGCACCAGTTGCTGCACGCGGGCAAAGCCGAACAACTGCCCCTCGGCATTCATGGCTTCGGCAAGGCCGTCGGACGCGAGTACCAGGCGGTCGTCGGGCTGGAGTTTGAATTGCGTCACGGAAAATTGTGCGCCCTCCAGCAGTCCAAGCGGCAAAGCGCCTTCCATGGCCACCGGCTGGCCGTTCAGGTAAGGCGGAACGTGGCCGGCGTTGGCCAGCGTAACCGCGCCGTCCGCTGCGATCTTCAATGCGAGACATGTGGCATAGGCTTCATTCCGGCCCAGCAGGCGGCGGTTCAAGGCATCCAGCAGCGCCAGTGGATCGAAGGTTGTCTCCGCAGTGCTGCGGATTGCGCCCACCAGCAGCGCCACCAGCATGCCGGCCTGGAGGCCCTTGCCGGCCACATCGCCTGCCACGATGAGGAGGCTGCCGTCGGAGGCATGGGGCAAAATCTGAAAGAAGTCCCCACCCACCTGGCGAGCCGGCCGGTATTCACTCTCGACCACAACCCCCGGGAACACAGCGCGCGCCTCCGGCAGGATGACCTTCTGCACCTCCTGCGCCTGTTTCACGTCGAGCGCCATCAGCCGCTGACGGCGGATGGAGAGGACGAGGCGGCGCACCAGGAGAATGGCCAGCACGATGACCAGCACGAGTTGCGAGGCCACCGGAAGCGTGAGCTGGACATGAAACGGGAACCAGTTCGTCTTCATCCCCAGGAGTTGCAGCTCGCGAGAGAACTCTGCCGCGGCCGCCAGGAGCACGGGCGGCAGAACCAGCCAGCCTTCCAACCCCTGCTCTTGAATTCCGTCAAAAACGATTTGAAGCAGAAAGGCCGAAAGCACGAGTCGAACAATGAGAGATACCGCGTGGGCAGCGGTAATGGCGGGTCCCGAAACGACGACGAAAAACAGATTCTCGGTCATCGCCTGGGCCAGCATCAACAGAAGGACGAGTGGGATGAGAGTCCACGGAAGCCACACAGGTTGACGCTGACGGAACCATGCGCGCCACACCATCACCCAGCCGGCATATTGCAGACTGAAGAGAACAATCGCATGAGAGATCTGGTCATAGCGTGCGCTGACTGAAGGCGTCCACACGGCGAAGGTGCCGGAGAAGTTGTCAATGGAAATAATCAGCAGCAGAGCGCCGATCCAGAGGTATACGCGGTCGGAGCGATCGAAGAGAGCGAGGCTCAGAGCTACCAGTCCGAGAAGGCCAAAGACCGACCCCTCGATCGGCTGCCAAAGGTAGGAGCGGATCAGGTCATCGAACTGGACCTGGTACTGGGCGGCGATTGCGGCAGCTTCGCCAATCATCGGCGCGGATTCAAAGCCGCCCACAGCGCTGCTCTCATAAAGGGACTCGGGGGCCATCCAGATGCGAAATGCGATCACATGCGCTGATTCGTTGCTTGCGCCACCGGTATTCTGCGGGAAAGCAAACATCATGGGTTGCGCGTAATTGATGACAGGCGGCGTTTTGGAGAAATTTCCGAATCCTCCGAAGTTCACGCCGTTATCGAAGACCTGGTAGGCGTCGTCCACTTCAGCCGGGCCGGCAAGCGCCAGGTTGATGCCCGTCCCCGTCTCGACCTGCACGCGGATGCGATACCACCCGTAGCCCCAGTAACCGGCATGGCCACGAGCCGTCCAGCCGGGCACGCTGCCGGCAATGCCAGTAATTGGATTGAACGAGCCGGCTGCGGGCGTCAGGTCGACGTCCTCCCATTTTGAATCGTCGAAGCCGGGCTCTGCCCAGAGGGGCCTTCCGGTGGCTGAATCAATCGGAGAATCGCCTGTCGAAAACTTCCAGGGGCCGTTGAGCGGTTGTACCGACTTGCCGAGGACGATGCGGTCGGTGGGCCCTGGATTGGGCCTGGCCGGCGCGGCAATGAGAGTCAGGGCACGGGCCCCCGGAGAGAGGCAAAAGGCAACGGCAAGAATCTCCAAAAACAACACAGAAATAGATTTGCGGAACGGGAGCATTGCGAAAACCTCTCGGGCGCAGGGAAGCATGTGCAATCAATATATCTTGGCCAGTTCCCATTGGGTCGGGAGCAAGGGTCAGAGCGAGGAAAGCATGGCCGAACTGCCGATGAATGGCGTGGGCATTCCCCTCCGCTACAATAGAACGAAGCGCCTGCCGCACTGGGGATCGAATCCCTTGTCCGCCAGGCGCATCACTTCATTATGCTAGCCCAAAACCTTACGGAAGCTCTTACCTTTGATGACGTGCTGCTGGTGCCCGCCTACAGCGATGTGGTACCCACGCAGGTGAGCACGCAGACCCAGTTGACCCGCGAAATCACGCTCAATACGCCGCTGCTTTCCGCGGCCATGGATACGGTGACTGAATCGCGCATGGCAATTGCCATGGCACAGCAGGGCGGCATCGGAATTGTGCATCGCAACCTGACCATCGCCGACCAGGCGGGCGAAATCGACAAGGTGAAGCGGTCGGAGAGCGGCATGATCGTGGATCCGGTCACCATTGGCCCGGATCAGATGATTGGCGATGCCCTGGAAGTCATGCGCCGCTACAAGATCTCCGGCGTACCGGTTACGCAGGGAAAAAGGCTCGTCGGCATCCTGACCAACCGCGATCTGCGCTTTGAAACACGCACCGACATTCCGATTGGCGACGTGATGACGAAGAAAGACCTGATCACGGTTCCGGTCGGCACCACGCTTGAAGAAGCAGAGTTGATTCTGCACGAGCACCGGGTGGAAAAGCTGTTGGTGGTGAACGATCAGTACGAGCTCAAGGGGCTGATCACGGTCAAGGACATCCAGAAGAAGCTGAAGTACCCCAACGCCAGCAAGGATGATCAGGGCCGGCTGCGGGTAGGTGGAGCTATTGGCGCTACGGGCGACTTCCTTGAGCGGGCTGCGGAGTTGATTCGCGCGCGCGTGGATGTTCTGGCTATCGATTCCGCTCACGGCCATTCTTCGCGCGTGCTTGAAGCGGTGCGCGAGGTAAAGAAGCGCTTCCCGAACCTGGGCCTGCTGGCCGGCAATGTTGCAACCTACGAAGGCGCGCTGGCACTGATTGATGCGGGCGCCGACGCCATCAAGGTTGGTATTGGGCCCGGATCGATTTGCACCACACGCATGGTCACGGGTGCGGGCATGCCGCAAATCACAGCCATCGCCGAAGCTGCGCGCGCTGGCCGGGAGCGCAATATTCCGATCATCGCTGACGGCGGCATCAAGTACTCCGGCGAAGTCACGAAAGCAATCGCCGCGGGCGCGAGCTCGGTCATGATCGGTTCCCTGTTCGCCGGTGTGGACGAGAGTCCCGGCGAAACGATTCTGTACCAGGGACGCAGCTTCAAGAGCTATCGCGGCATGGGCTCATTGACCGCCATGAGCCAGGGCTCCGGTGAGCGCTATTTCCAGAGCACCAGTGACCTGGCCAGCGCTGAGATGGGTACAGAGGGCGTGGTGCAGCGCGAGCGCGCCAGCCAGAACCGGCTTGCCAAGTATGTACCCGAAGGCATTGAAGGCCGAGTACCCTACCGCGGACCGTTGGAATCTATGGTCTTTCAGTTGGTTGGCGGATTGCGGTCGGGAATGGGATATGTGGGCTGTGGGACGATTCAGGAGTTGCAGGAAAAGGCGGCGTTTGTCCGCATCTCCGGCGCCGGCCTGCGCGAGAGTCACGTCCACGACGTGATCATCACCCGAGAAGCTCCCAACTACCATGTTGAATAACCGCCGCAGCCCCTGGTACTGGGCCTACGTGTGGTTTCCCGTTCTTTTGGGAATCGCCATCATTGCATTTGAGTCCCAGGAATACATGGGCGCGGACCACACCAGTGAACCGCTGCGGCGGCTCTACGAAGCGTTCTTCGGCCATGTGCCCGACGCTCGTTGGGCAAACATTCATCATTACATTCGCAAGACGGGACACTTTGTCGGCTACGGGCTCATCGGCTTGGCATGGCTGCGCGCCTGGTGGCTGACGCTGCCGCGTTCGCGTTTCCTCCACGACACGCTTCTCGCGCTCCTGGGGACTGCGCTGGTGGCGAGCTGCGATGAATGGCACCAGTCGTATCTTCCTAATCGCACGGGAACACCATGGGATGTGCTGCTGGATTGCACGGGCGCGATTGTCCTGCAACTGATTGTCTACATTTTCATGCGAACGTTAAAACCGAAGCGGCTGGCAAGAACGGCGTGACCGGCAAACGGGCACAAAAAAACGGGCGCATTCCGGCAAGGAATGCACCCGTTCCAGCGTGATCGAAAAGATATTCCGGAGGCAAGAGGAGTGAGTTACGCGGCTTCTTCGCCGCTCTTCTCGTCGTCCTTCTTGCTTTCTTCCAACTGCTTTTCGAGCTCGGCGCGCTTCTTGGCTTTGATCTCGTCGCGCTTCTGCTTTTTGACTTCGAGCTGCTTTTCGGCGCCCAGCAGTTCGATGAAAGCCTTCTCGGCGCCATCGCCCTTCTGGAATCCGGTGCGGACAATGCGCAGGTAACCGCCCTGGCGATCACCGTAACGCGGAGCCACGGTCTCAAAGAGCCGCTCCACGGCCTTGTCTGTCATGAGAAAACTAAGGGCCAGGCGGCGCGATGCTAGATCGCCTTTCTTGCCCAGGGTGATCATCTTTTCCACGTGAGGACGGACAGCCTTGGCCTTGGCCACGGTGGTCTCCACGCGGTCTTCTATGATTACGGACGTGACCAGGTTGCGCAGCAGTGCGCGACGATGGCTGGTGTTGCGTCCGAGCTTGAATCCTGCATTGCGATGGCGCATGGTGAAACTCTCTTTCGATACAGTGGTCAGTAGTCAGTGATCAGTGATCAGTTGCTTCTTCCTGACAACTGAAAACTGACCACTGACAACTGCCTTTAGAAGTTCTCTGTCTCGGTCGGCAACTGCATATCGACCGAATCCAACGGCTCGTCTTCGTCGTCGTAGTGGTTGTAGCTGGCGGCGAGTGCGGCGGCGGGCGGAATGCTGGTTGGCCCCGGAACGGCGTTGCCGTTTTCGTCGATCTTCATGCCGAGCGAAAGACCCATCTGCGCAAGAATTTCCTTGATCTCGTTCAGGCTCTTGCGGCCAAAGTTCTTGGTCTTGAGCATCTCCGCTTCGGTCTTCTGCACCAGTTCGCCGATGGACTGAATGTTGGCGTTCTTGAGGCAGTTATAGCTGCGAACACTCAGTTCCAACTCTTCGACGGAGCGATTGAGGTTGTCGTTGCGCAGCAGGACACGGCCTTCTTCGCCGCGCGCTTCCGCTTCGATTTCCTCCTCGAAGTTGATGAAGATGTTCATGTGGTCCTTGAGCAGCTTGGCGGCCAGGCCAACCGCATCGGCCGGAAGCACAGCTCCATTGGTCCACACTTCAAGTGTCAGCTTGTCGTAGTCGGTGATCTGTCCCAGACGGGCTGCTTCAACCAGATAGTTCACGCGACGCACTGGCGAATGGACCGAATCCACAGGAATGAAACCCAGACCAAGGTCGGCGTCGAAGTTTTTGTCCGCCGAAATGTAACCACGGCCGCGCTTCAGGCGCATCTCCATGTCCAGCTTGCCGCCTTCAGAGACGGTGGCGAGGTACACATTGCGGTCCAGGACCTCAACATCGCCGTCGGCTTCGATCATGCCGGAGGTAACAACACCCGGCTGGTCGGCGCGCAGATAGAGGGCCTTGGGGCCGTCGCCGGAAAGCTTGAATGGAACCTGCTTCAGGTTCAGGATAATGTCGGTGGCGTCTTCAACCACGCCGGTGATGGACTGGAACTCGTGCAGTACGCCTTCGATGCGAATGGCGGTAACGGCAGCGCCTTCGATCGAGCTGAGCAAAGTGCGGCGCAGCGCGTTTCCGATGGTGGTGCCAAAGCCGCGCTCAAAGGGCTGGGCGCTGAATTTGCCGAATGTTTCAGTCAGCGTCTCGGCATCAACTGCCAGGCGCTTCGGTTTTTGGAATCCTCTCCACAACATAGGTTCGTCTCTTTTCCCGCGCGGCATGTACGTCGCGATGCATTTTGCGGCGGCCGCGCAAGTTCTCCTTCGGTTGAATTTCAGATGACAGGTGACAGATTACAGATGACGGTCAAAAACCCGGAGGCGCTTGCTGTCATCTGTAATCTGAAATCTGTAATCTGTCTTACTTCGAGTACAGTTCGACGATCAGCTGCTCATTGATGGGCAGGTTGACGTCCTTGCGTTTCGGCAGCGACAATATGCGGCCGGAAAGGTTTTCGAAGCTCGCTTCGAGCCATGCCGGGACCGGGTTCTGCGCAGCGTACTGCGCGCCCTGTTCAACAATCACAAGCTTCTTGGCGTTCTCGCGGATCTTGATTTCGTCGCCCACGTTCACCTGGTACGAAGGGATGTTCACCTTGCGTCCGTTTACTTCGACATGTCCGTGACGAACCACCTGGCGGGCCTGGCGGCGCGAAATGGCAAAGCCGAGGCGGAATGCCACGTTGTCCAAACGGCGCTCCAACTGCTGGATGAGCAGCTCGCCGGTAACGCCGGTGGCGCGGTTGGCCTTTTCGTAGTACTCGCGGAACTGGCCTTCCAGCGTAAAGTACATACGCTTGGCCTTCTGCTTTTCATGAAGCTGCAGGCCGTAGCCCACGATCTTGGCCTTGCGATCCTTGCCGTGCATGCCGGGGGGAAAGTTGCGCTTCTCCAGCGGGCAACGGTCGGAGGTACATTTGGTGCCCTTCAAAAAGAGCTTGGTGCCTTCGCGACGGCAAAGGCGGCAGACTGCTCCGGTATAACGAGCCATTTCTTCTCCTGACTTCGGATGACGGCCGGTTTACGTCCTGGTGGGACTTCGTCCCGGCCCGGTTTTTAGGTGACAGATTACAGATGACAGATGACAGTTACTCTCAACGCATAGTGCGCGGGTTGGCTGTAATCTGTCATCTGTAACCTGTCATCTGCTTCTTAAACTCTGCGACGCTTCGGCGGACGGCAGCCGTTGTGCGGTACAGGCGTCACGTCGCGGATGGAGCGAACTTCCACTCCAGCCGCTGCGAGTGCGCGAATGGCCGACTCGCGGCCCGAACCAGGACCGGCGACCCGAACATCCACAGCACGCAAACCATGATCGCGAGCCAGGCTGGCGGCGTTTGATGCTGCCTGCTGAGCCGCGAAGGGCGTCCCCTTGCGCGAACCACGGAAGCCCAGCGAACCCGAGCTCTTCCAGCTCAGCGTGTTGCCCACCGGATCGGTGATGGTGACAATCGTGTTGTTGAACGATGCCTGAATGTGCGCAATACCAAATGGCACATTCTTGCGCTCGCGCTTCTTGAACTTCTTGTTCTTGCTCGCCTTGCCGGCAGCAGGCTTGCCGGCTTTCTGTTCTGGTTTCGCCATTTAGGTTTTACCTGTCGCTTTCTTCTTGCCGGCAACTGTGCCCTTGCGCGGGCCCTTGCGGGTGCGGGCGTTGGTGTGGGTGCGCTGACCGCGAACCGGCAGCGACCGGCGGTGACGGGTACCGCGATAGCTCTGGATGTCGATGAGACGCTTGATGTGCATCGAGACGTCCTTGCGCAGGTCGCCTTCAACGTTTCCTTCGTCCTCGATCACCTGACGGATTCGGTTAACCTCGTCTTCGCCCAGGTCCTGGATCTTCTTGAAGGGATCGACGTTCGCCTTCTCCAGAATCTTGGCGGCGCGGGGATCCCCGATGCCAAAAATGTATGTGAGCGCGATCCGGGCCTGCTTGTTGCGGGGCAGATCGACGCCAGCAATACGTGCCATTCGAATTCCTCTTTACTTCCGTTGTGTGCCTCCGGCCTCAACCGGTTCGCACGGGTTATGCGGAGTGCCTCCAGAGGTTCATCGCAAGCCTTGACTCGGGCTAACTAGCCTCTTTTCAGTTATCAGTTTTCAGTTGTCAGTTCAAAACCCCGGCAAAGCCGGTCTTAACTGATAACTGATGACTGAAAACTTCTGTGGAAGCGTCCGTTGGTGCCAGGCTGCTCTAGCCCTGGCGCTGCTTGTGCTTTGCGTTCTCGCAGATCACCCTGACCACTCCCTTGCGGGTGATGACCTTGCACTTGACGCAAATCTTTTTTACCGATGCACGGACCTTCATTGTTTGCTGCCCTTCCTTGAAACTCAGTATTCAGCCTTCAGCTTCCGCTCTGGGCCTTTACTGACATCTGTTATTTGTACCGGTACACAATTCGCCCGCGATTCAGGTCGTATGGACTTAGTTCCACAGCCACTCGGTCGCCCGGTAAAATGCGGATGAAGTTCTTGCGCATTCTTCCGGAGACATGGGTCAATACCTCGTGATTATTCTCGAGTTTGACCTTGAACATGGCGTTCGGCAGTGTCTCTGTGACTACTGCCATTACCTCAATCGCGTCTTCCTTCGACAAACTGTGTCCCAGTTCCGCTGCTGCGCTTCTCGCGCAATCAGCCTGTTATCCCGAGCGTGCTACTCGGTTAAAACCCTCGATCCGGTAGCGGTCACCGCCACCGTGTGCTCAAAATGAGCACTCATGCTTCCATCTCTGGCGACCGCCGTCCATCCGTCGCCCAATACCTGAACATCCGCCTTGCCGGCATTCACCATCGGTTCGATCGCGATCACCATGCCCGCCTTCAACTTCATTCCGCGGCCTGGTTCGCCGAAGTTCGGCACCTGCGGATCTTCGTGCATGTGGGCGCCGATACCGTGGCCTACAAAATCCCTGACAACTGAAAAACCCTCGGCCTCAACGACACCCTGCACCGCTGCGCCTACATCGCCCAGAGTCGCCCCTGGCCGAACTGCCGCAATACCCGCATGGAGCGACTTCTCCGTTACTGCCAGCAAACGCGCCGTGTCTGGATCGATCTTTTCGCCCACCGGCACAGTAATGGCCGCGTCGCCAAAATACCCGTCGACAATCGCGCCAAAATCGACCGAAACAATGTCCCCTTCTTTCAGGACCCGCTTGGCCGACGGAATGCCGTGAACCACCTCGCTGTTGACCGACGTGCAGAGCACGCAGGGAAACCCGTGGTAGCCCTTGAAGGCCGCCTTGACGCCCAGTTCGTTCAGCCGCGCTTCCGCAGCCTTTTCCAGGTCGAGAGTGGTGGCGCCCGGTTTTACATGGCTGCGCACCAGTTCGAGCACCTCGCGGACCACCCGGCCCGCGCGGCGCATCTTCTCGATTTCCTGCGACGACTTGACGATGACAGCCACTGTAAATCCAGTTCTCAGTTGTCAGTTTTCAGTTGTCAGAGATCAGTTGCCGCGGCGGGCTTCCTGAGAACTGACGACTGAGAACTTACAACTAGCTTCTAACGCACAAACCCGCCGTTCGGCTACGCTATTGGCGTAACCGCTCAACGGCGGCAACAATTCCGGGCGCGATCAACGCAATCGGCCGGTCTCCGTCCACTTCCGCAAAACGTCCCTGGGCCCGGTAGTGCTCAACAACCGGCGCGGTCTGAGCCTCATAAACGCGCATGCGCTCTTTGAAGGCCTCTTCCGTGTCGTCTGCTCGCTGGACCAGAGCAGCACCTTCAATGTCGCAAAATCCATCTTTTTTCGGAGGATTTGAGTAGACGTTGTAGATGGTCCCGCAGACCGGACAGCTTCTGCGCCCTGTAATTCGACGCAGTAATTGATTATAGTCCACATGGATGCTGACGGCAATCACCGGCAGCGTGTCGGGTTGATCGGCCAAACGACCGTCAAGCCAACTTGCCTGGGGCAGAGTCCGCGGGAACCCGTCCAGAATGTATCCATTGGCCGTGTCGGGTTCTTTGAGCCTGACCGCGACCATCTCGTTCACCAAGGAATCGGGAACCAGTTCTCCGCGTCCCATGATCTCTTTGGCTTCTCTGCCCAATTCCGTGCCCTGAGCCGCGTTACCCCGCAACAAGTCGCCAGTGGAGATCTGGGGAATTCCCCAAAGCTTCACCAGCTCCTTGGCCTGGGTTCCCTTGCCCGAGCCCGGCGCGCCCATCAAAAGAATTGGGCCGGGGACAGTCTTTCGACTCGATTCCCGGCCGCGTTCAGCTTCCGTCATAAATGAAGACATTACCAGGTTTTCCTTCCGCGAATGCGACCGGAGCGAGGGGAAAAGCCGTCATAATGCCGCATGATCAGCTGCGATTCGATCTGGTTAACTGTATCCATGGCCACACCCACCACGATCAGCAGGGACGTGCCGCCAAAGTAGAAGTTGACCCCCAAACCATGGGTAAATGCTGCCGGAAGGCTCTCGAAGAACCGCCCGACCAGGAACAGGTGATCGAGCCGGATGCCCGAGATCAGAAGCGTGGGCACCAGCGAAATGATGATCAGGTAGATTGCGCCGACCAGCGTAATCCGGGTCAGAATGTCGTTGATGAAATCCGAAGTGCGTTTGCCAGGACGGATGCCCGGAATGAACGATCCGGATTTGCGGAAGTTGTCGGCAATGTCGTCCGGCTTCATCACGATGGAGATGTAGAAGTAGGCGAAGAAGATGATGAACAGCATGTAGAGCGCTTCATACCACGGCTCGCCGGGACGCAGCGCTTCCATGATTGGATGAATGAAGCGGCTGTTCTGCGCCCACTCCGTCTGGCTCAGCAGCATGGGAGCCGAGAGGATGGAACTGGCGAAGATGACCGGCATGACGCCGCCGGAATTCACCTTAAGCGGCAGATGGCTCGATTGCCCGCCCATCATCCGGCGGCCCACGATGCGGCGCGCACTTTGAATGGGGATTCGCCGTTCGCTTCGCTCCACAAACACGATGAACGCGACTACTGCAGCCATGCCGACGAGCAAAAGAAGGACCGCTATGACCGTAAAGGAGCCCCACGCATCTGACTGAATTTTCAGTATCAGCTCGTGTACACCGTTGGGGAGCCCGGCGACGATGCCGGCAAAGATGAGCAGGCTCATTCCGTTGCCGATGCCGCGGTCGGTAATCTGCTCGCCTAGCCACATGATGAACGCCGTGCCAGTGGTCAGGGTGAGAATCGTCATCAGATTGAAGCCGATTCCCGGATTCAGCACCAGGCCCGGCTGACGGGTGAGGATGGCGGCGATGCCGATCGACTGCAGGGCGCCCAGAATCACCGTCATGTAACGGGTCCATTGCGTAATCTTGCGCCGCCCCAGCTCGCCTTCCTTCTGGATGCGTGCCAGCGGCTCATAGACCACGGTGAGCAACTGAAAGATGATCGAGGCCGTGATGTACGGCATGATGCCCAGGGCAAAAATCGTCATGCGGCGCAGGTTGCCGCCGCCGAACAGATCCATCAGCCCCAGGGCCGAGCCGCTCTGCTGGTTGAAGAGAATCTCCAACTGGTGAGCGTCGATTCCCGGCGTGGGGATATGCGAGCCCAGGCGGTAAACAGCCAGAATGCCGAGCGTAAACAGAACCCGCTTGCGCAGGTCGGGAATCCGGAAGATATTGAGAAACTTCTCAAGCATATTGATTCATCCGCTTCAGGGCGTTTTGCGCCACTCGAACTCTTGTCTGACAAACCATCTTACCCGCGGACAACTCGCCGCAACGTGCTGCCGCTCACTAAGCAGCGGCCGGTGCAGGCGCGCCACCCAGAACCACAGCCTTGCCGCCGGCCTTTTCAATCTTCTCGACCGCGGACTTGGAGAACTTGTGCGCGTGGATGGTCAGTGCCGAGGTCAGCTCGCCGGAGCCGAGAACCTTGATCAGTGCCCTCTTGCTCGAGGACAGGCCCAGCTTCTTATAGCTGTCGAGGGTGATCTCGGAGATCTCGATGCCTTCAATCTGTTCGGCAATCCGCTCTAGATTGACCACCGTGTACTCGGTGCGGAAGATGTTGGTAAAGCCGCGCTTGGGCAAACGGCGATGCAGCGGCATCTGGCCGCCTTCAAAACCGCGCATCAGGCTGGTGCCGGTGCGCGAGCCCTGGCCCTTGTGGCCACGAGCTGAAGTCTTGCCCATGCCGGATCCCATACCGCGACCGACACGCTTGCTCCCGGTATTGGCTTTCCTGGGAGCACGTAAATTTGAAAGATTCTTCGCCATGATTTCCTCGCTATAGCGCCGGAAGGGTTGAGCCCTGCCGACTCGCGTTAACGCAGTTCTTAGTTCGTAGTTCTAAGTTCCGGATTACTTCACTGGTTGAGGACGCTTTTCAACTGTGAACTATGAGCTTTGAACTGAGAACTAGTTTTCGATGATGCGGACAAGGTGCGGAATTGCCTTGACCATGCCGCGCACCGATTCGTTATCAACGCGCTCAACAACCTGGTTGAGCCGCGTAAAGCCAAGTCCCTTCACCACCAGCTTGTGCTTGGTGGGCGTCGAGATGGCTGAGCGGTAATACTGAATGCGTATCATTTTGGTTTCGGCCATGGTCTACATCTCCTCGACAGTCTTGCCACGCATGTTGGCCACTTCAGCCCGGTCGCGCAACTGGATCAGAGCGTCAAACGTTGCCTTGATCACGTTGTGCGGATTGGGCGAGCCGAGACTCTTGGTGAGAACGTTCTGTACTCCGGCGGAGGTCATCACCGCGCGCACTGCGCCGCCGGCGATCACCCCGGTGCCTTCAGGAGCCGGCTTCAGCAGCACTTGGCCCGAACCGTAACGGCCGAGCACCTGGTGCGGAATCGTCGTTTCGGTCAGGTTGATGCGGAACAGGTTCTTCTTGGCCGACTCGATTCCCTTGCGAATTGCCTGGGGAACTTCCTTGGCCTTGCCTGATCCATAACCCACCACGCCCGAGGCGGAATCGCCCACAACCACCAGTGCGGCAAACGACATGTTTTTGCCGCCCTTTACCACCTTGGTCACACGATTGATGGCCACCACCTGATCCTTCAGGTTGTACTGGTTGGCATCGAGTTTCTTCTTCAAGATCGTCATTGCTCTCGTCTCTCCAGTGAACAGTGATCAGTTGTTGCTGATCGGTCGCGACCTGCGCTGTTCCCTATTCCCTGTTCCCTATTCCCTGTTTTAAAACTCCAGGCCCGCCTCGCGAGCCGCGTCGGCCAGCGCCTTGATGCGCCCGTGATACAGGTAGCCGCCGCGATCGAAGACCACCTTCTTGATGCCCTTTTCGACAGCCTTCTCGGCAACCTCCTTGCCAATCTCTTTCGCCGCCGCGATGTTGCCGCCGGTCTTCAGCTTGATGGTCGACGCTGAAACCAGTGTCGTCCCCGTCTGGTCGTCGATGACCTGCGCGTAGATGTTGTTCAACGAGCGGTAAACATTCAGCCGCGGCCGCTCAGTGGTGCCTGAAAGCTTGGCCCGGATGCGTGAGTGGATGCGCTGGCGAATTGCGTTTCTTTTGGTCTGCGTAATCATTGGTCTCTCATTCCTATCAGCGGAGTTGCCCTGCGACTCCGTTCGGTTGAAAATCAGTTCGCAGTTCAAAGTTCTTAGTTCACAGTTGAGAAGCCAACCACCAATTCCATCATCAACTACGAACTCAGAACTTTGAACCGTCTTTCTTACTTCGATCCGGTTTTGCCGGCCTTCTTCTTCAGCTTCTCGTCCGAGTAACGCACGCCCTTGTTCTTGTAGGGATCGGGCTTGCGCAGCGAACGCATATCGGCGGCAACCTGGCCGACCTTCTGCCGGTCGATGCCGGTGATACTCAGGTGCGTCTGCTTCGGATCGATGGCCACCTCGATACCCGTGGGCAGCGGAAATTCGATGGGGTGCGAATAGCCCAGCGTGAAGACCACTGTGCCCTTCCCCTTCAGTTCGGCGCGGTAGCCGATGCCAACGATGTCCAGGTCCTTCTTCCAGCCCGACGTCACGCCGTGAACGGCATTGAAAACCAGGGCACGCGTCAGACCGTGCACCGCGGCATGCTTATCCGTGTCGCGATTCACATGCAGTTCTGTACCCACCGTCTCAAGCGAAATACCTTCGGCGATCAGCGCCGAAACCTTACCCTTGGGGCCTTCGACCAGAACGGTATTGCCCTCGACCTTATACTTCACGCCCGCGGGCAGCGGGATCACTTTTTTTCCAATACGCGACATCGATTCAATCCTTCAAATGGCTTGCGAGTCCCGAAAAGCAGTCGTCAGTGATCAATTGTCAGTGATCAGTTTCAACGTCCTATCGTTCCACTGCAGCCGGTAAAGCAGTTCTTAGTTCGTAGTTCACAGTTACTTCAATCGCAGCGGACAACTGTGAACTAAGAACTGTGAACTCTGAACTGGTCTGGTTTACCAGACCTCGCAAAGCAGCTCGCCGCCTACGCCTTCGCGGCGTGCCTGACGGCCGGTCATCACGCCCTTGGGCGTGGTGAGAATGGCAATGCCAAGACCACCCTGGACGCGCTTGATCTCGTCACGGCCGATGTAGACACGGCAGCCGGGACGCGAGATCCGGGCCAGATCGCGGATGGCTGCTTCGGTACCGCCGTACTTCAGGTACACGCGGAGCACGAGCTTGCCTTCCTCTTCCTGGGTCTTGTAGTTCGAGATATAGCCCTCCTCCTTGAGGATGCGGGCAATCTCGGTCTTCAGCTTCGAAGCTGGAACATCCAGCTTCTGATGGCGGGCCCGGATTGCATTCCGGATGCGCGCCAGAAAATCTGCTACTGGGTCGGTCAGACTCATTCCTTCTCCTTCATTCCCCGTTCGTCCGCCGTACGCGGAAACCAGCGGGAATGCTTACAGCAGTTCTTGGTTCACAGTTCAGAGTTCTTAGTTTTCAGGTACTTGCCGTAATCAGAGTCACCCGCAAGCAACTGTGAACTACGAACTAAGAACTACGAACTCGTTCGCTACCAGCTCGACTTGACGACGCCGGGGATCTCTCCCTTGAGCGCCAGCGCACGGAAACACAAGCGGCAGATGCCGAACTTGCGCAGAAACCCGCGCGGCCTTCCGCACAGTTGGCACCGGTTGTGCTTGCGGCAGCTGAACTTCGGCTTCCGCGCGTCTTTCACTCTCTTTGCAGTAGTTGCCATAAATCCCTCAAAAACAGTTTCCAGTTCTTAGTTCACAGTTCTCAGTTTCATGTTCCAGCCGTATTGCGAACTATGAACTGCGCGCTACAAACTGCTTCTACGCCCCCTGGCGGAACGGCAGGCCGAAATGCTTCAGCAATGCCCGCGCAGAATTGTCATCCTTGGCCGTGGTCACGATCGTGATGTTCATGCCCTTCATCTTCTCCACCTTGGAGTAATCGATCTCAGGGAAAATCAACTGATCCCGCAGTCCAAGCGTGTAGTTGCCGCGCCCGTCAAAGCTCTTCGTCGAAACACCACGAAAATCGCGCACCCTGGGAAGCGCGGTCGAGATCAAGCGGTCAAGAAACTCATACGCCTTCTCGTTGCGCAGCGTGACCATGGCGCCAATCGACATGCCGGCGCGTACCTTGAAAGCCGCGATTGACTTCTTTGCCTTCGTGGTCACCGGCTTCTGACCGGTAATCTGCTGGAGATCGTTCACCAGCGGATCAAGCAGCTTGGTGTTCTGCGTGGCCTCGCCCAGGCCCATGTTGATGACGATCTTCTCCAACTGCGGAACCGCCATCGGATTGTCGAGGCCTAGTTCCTTCTGAAGCGCCTGCTTGATTTCCTTGTGATACTTCTCTTTCAACCGTGCTGCCATTTGATCTGCTCTCTTTCTTCCGGCCCTCGGAGTGGACCTCTACGGTGGTCCGTATACCGTTGCGGAAGGGGTTGGCCGTCCGGCTCACTGCCGACACCGGCGTTGGGTCCCGTTACTTCTTTGTTGGAAGCGTCTGCCCGCACTTCTTGCAGACGCGAACCTTGCTGTCGCCTTCCACCTTGTAGCCCACGCGGACCGGCCCACAGTTGGGGCATACAACAGCGATGTTCGACACGTTGATCGGCGATTCCTGCTCCGCGATTCCGCCCTTGGTCCGCTGTCCCTGCTTGCTGGAAACCGTCTTCTTCACGATCCGGACATGCTCCACGAGAACGGTGCCCTTGTCGGGGAACACGCGCAGCACACGGCCCGTCTTGCCCCGATCAGAACCAGTAAGCACCTTGACCGTATCGTTGCGATGAATATGTAAACTCGGCATCTTCTTCTCCAAAATCAGTTCGTAGTTCTTAGTTCAGAGTTCTCAGTTTTGCAACGCAGCCGCTGTGAACTACGAACTGCGAACTATGAACTGCTCCTACACCACTTCCGGGGCCAGCGAAACAATCTTCAGAAACTTCTTCTCGCGCAATTCACGGGCTACTGGCCCAAATACGCGCGTGCCGACTGGCTCGTGATCATCGCCGATAACCACCGCGGCATTCTCATCAAAGCGGATATACGTACCGTCGCGCCTGCGATACTCCTTGCGCGTGCGCACAATAACTGCCTTCACCACTTTGCCCTTTTTCACTGTGCCGTCGGGCGAAGCTTCCTTCACCGCCGCGGTCACAATGTCGCCGAGGCCCGCCTTCTTGCCCAGTCCGCCGCCCAGCGGAAGAATCACTTGCAGCTTGCGCGCGCCGGAGTTATCGGCCACCGCGAGCATCGTTCTCATTTGCACTGCCATGGTTGTTCTCCTTACCCGCCAGCTCTAGTTGGCAGCCTTGACTTCGCCCCGAATTGCCGCGTCTTCGATCTGGCCCAGCGTGGAACGCCGCACAATCTCTTCAAGAGACCACCGCTTCAGCTTGCTCAGCGGACGCGTCTCGCGAATGCGCACCACATCGCCCATCCGCGCAGAACTCTGCTCGTCATGGGCATAGAATTTCTTCGTCGAGCGCACAATCCTCTTGTACTTCACGTGGGCCTTGCGCATTTCAACCTCGACCACAATGGTCTTCTGCATCTTGGTCGAAACCACATTACCAACCTTCTCGTTACGCCGCGCGCCGGTCGTCGGCGCCTGCACTGCTTCAATAGTCGCCGTCATTTAGCGTGCTCCCTTCACTTTGGTAGCCTTGGCTTCCGTCGCCGCGCCGTCCGCCGACGTGCCGCGAATGCTGAGCTCGCGCTCCTTGGCCACTGTCTTGATCTGCGCAATCTCCTTGCGCAACTGGCGGAGCTTCTTCACGCCGTCATTCTGCCCCAGCGACACCTGGAAGCGAAGCCGGAACAGTTGTTCGGCGGCAGTCTTCTCCTGGTGCGCCAGCTCTTCGTTGCTCAAACTGCGAATCTTTGCGAGTTCCATCTCTTTGTTTCTCTCTCCGGCGCTCCCAGCCTGATTTACCAGTGGCTGAGCTCGTCAATCTCAACTCCGCGCTTCAACTCCGGGCTTCAACCCCCGGCCTACTTCGCCGCGGCTACTACCTTCTCGGCACCCGGCCGCATCACGAACTTCGTCCGAAGCGGCAGTTTGTTCGACGCCAGCCGCATGGCTTCCTGCGCGACTTCAGGGGCAACCCCTTCCATTTCGAAGAGAATCTTGCCGGGGCGAACAACCGCGACCCAGTGGTCGAGTGCGCCCTTGCCCGAGCCCATTCGAACTTCAGCCGGCTTCTTGGTAATCGGCTTGTCCGGGAACAGGCGCAGCCAGATCTTGCCGCCGCGCTTGATGAAACGGGTCATGGCGATACGGCTGGCTTCGATCTGGCGGTCGGTTATATAACCGCATTCCAGCACCTTCAACCCGTATTCACCGAACGACAGCGAGGAGCCGCGCCACGCCTTGCCACGGCGCTTGCCCTTCTGCTGCTTGCGGAACTTCACCTTCTTTGGCATCAACATAGCGAAAACCTCGAAAACCAGTTCATAGTTCTGAGTTCGTAGTTCTCAGTTCCCGTGGTTCAACAGTATTTAGCGCTACTGTGAACTAAGAACTGCGAACTATGAACTGTTCTTAAAACACTCCCGAACCAACCGCGGGCGTCTGACGACGCTTCTGCTCATAAATGTCGCCACGATAGATCCAGGTCTTCACACCAATCACGCCATAAGTCGTGTTGGCTTCCGTAAACCCGTAATCGATGTCCGCGCGCAGCGTATGCAGCGGCAAACGCCCCTGCAGATACCACTCCGAGCGCGCGATTTCATTGCCATTCAAGCGGCCCGAAACGCGCACCTTGATTCCCTTGCAGCCGAAACGCAGTGCGGAGTCCACGCTCTTGCGCATCGCGCGGCGGAAACTCACGCGCTTTTCAAGCTGCAGAGCGATGTTCTCCGAAACCAGCTGCGCATCCAGCTCCGGCTTGTTCACTTCGATGATGTCGATGAACACGTCGCGGTTGGTGCGCTTGCCGAGTTCCGTCTTGAGCTTCTCGATCTCCGCGCCCTTGCGGCCGATGACGATACCCGGCCGGGCTGTGCGGATCAGGAAGCGCAGCTTGTTGCCTGGCCGTTCGATTTCGACCGAGCTGACGCCCGCGGCCTTCAACTTCTCGCGCAGCTCAGCCTTGAGCTTCACGTCCTCGACCAGGAGCTTCGCATAGTCGCGCTCTGAGAACCAGCGCGAACGCCATGGCTTGTTCAC
>JBEKRU010000073.1:0-30439 GCA_049518435.1 Occallatibacter sp.
TAGGTTTTGGGAAGACAGGTTTGACACGGAATTAAAGATGCTATGGCTGAAGGCGGGCAGATGCCTTTTCCAGGACGTGATCTCGAAGAAGAGAACAAAGCTCTTCGTGAAGAGATTCAGCGCCTACGAAAAGTTCTGGCAGCTAACGGCTTAACTTCCGCGTCTGCGCTCACCAATCGACACAATTCCCATCTGCCCGTTGTCCCCAAACAGCCGGAAGATCGCAATGAACGCGCCAGGGAGCGCATTGGGCTATTCCGAAATTTGTTTCGTGGCCGCGAGGACATCCATGCAAGACGCTGGACAAGCGCTGACGGCCGCTCGGGATATTCGCCGGCGGCGCTGATGGACTGGGGTGCGATACATTCAAGCAATCCCGAAGATCGCAAAAAGGTCGCCAGACAGACTCGAACATTCCTACCGTTAACTGACGCGGCCGTTGAGAACCATCTGCTCGGCAAAGAAACCATCGGTATTTATCCTTTGTTGCCGGACGAAACCTGCTGGTTTCTCGCCGTCGATTTCGATAAGAAATCGTGGCAGGAAGATGCCCGAGCCTATCTTGATACTTGCGCCGCGATGAGTGTCCCAGCGTCCCTGGAACGTTCGCGGTCAGGAAATGGCGGGCACATATGGATCTTCTTCGATCAACCGGTTCCCGCAGTTATCGCGCGCAAAATGGGAAGTGCCCTCTTGACGCGAACGATGGAGCGGCGTCATCAGCTAGGGCTTGACTCCTACGACCGCATCTTTCCGAACCAGGACACCATGCCGAAAGGAGGCTTCGGCAACCTGATTGCTCTTCCACTGCAATTTTCTCCGAGGAAGCAAGGAAACAGCGTTTTTCTTGATGCCGATTTTGTTCCATACAAGGATCAATGGACCTATTTGTTTTCCGTCCAGAGATTGTCCTCGATTTCTGCAATGGCAATCGTCGAGGAAGCGCAATGCAAAGGCGACCTGATTGGGGTTCGAATGAGCCTCAGCGACGACGATGAATCGCAAGATCCATGGACGCTGCCGCCCTCGCGGCGCAGGGCCGAACAACCCCATTGAGGGCCCATTTCCCGAATCCGTAAATGTCACGCGTGCGAATCTTGTCTACATTGAAAAGCAGGGATTGCCGCCAGCTATGATCAATCGCATTTTACGAATCGCTGCATTTCAGAATCCAGAGTTTTACAAAGCGCAGGCTATGCGGCTTTCCACTTTTGGCAAGCCTCGAATCATTGCGTGCGGCGAGGATTTTACAAACCACATCGCGGTGCCGCGCGGCTGCATTAGCGAGGTGCTCGCACTGTTGCAATCGCACGGCATACGAGTTGAGGTTCAAGATGAACGCAATCATGGCATGGTGGTCGCCACGGAGTTTCGTGGCAAACTTCGCCCAGACCAGGAAGTCGCCGCCGCCCGGATGTTGGATCACGATGATGGAATTCTCTGTGCGCCAACAGCATTTGGTAAGACGGCCGTCGCAGCATGGCTCATAGCGGAACGCAAGGTCAACACACTTGTACTTGTTCATCGTCGTCAGTTACTCGATCAATGGCAGGCGCGGCTCGCGATGTTTCTTGATCTTCCGATTGAACAGGTTGGGGCAATCGGAGGCGGCAAGGTCAAGAGAACTGGCGTTGTCGATGTTGCCGTCATTCAAAGTCTGCGTCAGAATCATGCCGCGCAGGATTTCGTGGCTGAGTACGGACAGGTCATCGTCGATGAATGCCACCACCTTTCAGCGTTCACCTTTGAGCAAGTGATGCGCGCGATCAAGGCGAGATTTGTCGCCGGTCTCACAGCGACGCCGACGAGAAAAGACGGGCATGATCCGATCATTCAGATGCAATGTGGCCCGATCCGTTTTAGCATGAGCGCCAAGACAATGACGGGATCCTCACCATTTCAACATCTCGTGATCCCGCGTTTGACGGCATTCCAGATGCACAGCGGAACTACCGATGCCACCATTCAGGACATCTATCGGGCACTGGCACAAGACGAGACACGTAACAATTTGATCGCTTCCGATGTTCGCACAGCCTTGCACGATGGCCGCTCCCCACTTCTGCTTACTGGAAGGACCGACCATCTGCTGCACTTGGCTGACTTGATAAGAGGTACCACTGAGCATCTTTTTGTCCTGAAGGGCGGCATGGGAAAGAAACAAAGGACTGCAATTAGTGAAGCGATGAATGCGGTTCCCGTCGATGCGCCACGGCTGATTCTGGCCACAGGAAGCTATATCGGCGAAGGATTCGACGATGCGCGGCTCGATACGCTCTTTCTGGCAATGCCAATCTCCTGGAAAGGTACCCTGCAGCAGTATGTGGGCCGACTGCATCGCATTTACGACGGGAAACGGATTGTTCAAGTCTACGACTACGCCGACATTGCAGAGCCTATGCTGGCCCGCATGTATGAGCGCCGCCGGAAGGGCTACGCCTCAATCGGTTATGAACTGATCCCGGCGCAAATTCCAGTTGAAGTGGAAAACAACAATGCGACTGAGCCACATGAAAACTCCACCATGTCAGAGGGCTAGAGTGCTCCCTGAGCAAAAGGATTATGTCGCGGATAGGACCCGGAGCGTGACCCGCCCTTCGCGGTCTTGGAATCTGCAGTGGTTGCAGGTATCGCAGCAAAGAATAGATATCAAAGTGTGTAACAGATGTGCAAGACTTGCCCGCTCTAAGCATTCTGAATAAGCTGAACAGTTTCAGTGGGATAGACTTTACGCTCGCGTTTAGACGAGGCTCGAAATCCGCCGCGTTTGTCGCGGAGTGTTTCTCGTCCGGACTCAGGGCCAGCTAGCCCGCGTATTTTGTAGGATTCTTGTTGGTGCCCGGAGGGGGACTTGAACCCCCACGACCCGTTAGGGTCTGCGGATTTTAAGTCCGCTGCGTCTGCCGATTTCGCCATCCGGGCCCTTCCCTGCTTCCTTTTTAATCTCCACCTTTTCATGTACTTAAATCAACTTCTCGTCCCCGCCTCCAAAGACGTTCGGTGCGGTTCCGCGAGGTTCCATAAGGGTCTCCGCGTGCCGTTTGGGCATAGCTTAGGAATGAATTACAAAGCGCCCAATTCAGCACACCATCTTCCGTGCATTCCAAATCTGTTTCGCAGCTGTCCGACACACGAGAACTGGAAGAACACGATTCCAGACTCATCAAGGAACGAACACCATGGTCATTCTATCGTCCATCTCGCACTCTCAGTCGATTTTTCACCACTTTTAAAGGAGCAGTTTCAGACGTGAATTCCCTTGACGCAAATGTGTTTTCATCCGCCGTGTACCGACAAGCAATGCACCGCTATATTTCAATGACTCAATAGGACCGGGCCTCGCAGCGGACCGGAACCTCTTCGCCAGGAAGGGTGGTGACGCCGCCCGCCCTCTTTGAGCTGCTCCTGCAGCAGCTTGAACTCGTTTTCTTTGGGACGAACGCGGGCAAAGAGCTTGTCAAAGATTTGCGTGACGAGGCTGGCCCAGAGATTGGAGTAGCGCCAAGCATTGAAGTAAATAGGGACGATCTGCCCGCACCACTTGTCACTACCCAGTACAGAAGCGGCGGAGGCCTCCTTAGCAAGGGACTTCATGTGCCCATCCATCAGCTTCATGAAGTGGCTCTTACCGGATCCCTAGTTGCCTAAGAAACCAACAGCGAGAGGCAGGCGGGTTTCGCGAGGGACGATGAGCTCGGCAAGGGTGCGAGGTCATCGACGCCAAGGTTATCGGTGACGGAAGTGGTGCCTCCGATGCCGCAGAATTCGGAGGTGTAACCTGGCGTGCCGGAAATGAAGAGTTCCGGAGCGGCTTCGGGTTTTGAAGGAGTAGCCGTATTGGGAGGCGACTGTTTTGCTTGCTGCTCTTCACTGCCGAGAGTCGCGGGATCACTGGGGAGAACGGACTCGAGGGTAAGTCCACGGGCTTGGTGCCACACCACCCGATTTTCCGGAGTGACATTCCCTCTGAGGAACTGGAGGAATTCTCGAGAGAGGGCGGTTAAATCGACTCCCTGAGTTCGCAAAAAGTGGCGGACTCCCAGATCTCCGTTACCAGTGGACACTCCCAACAAAGCGGCAAACGGATGCCAAGGGTTGATTTCGTGAATATCGTAGTCGCCATGGTCGAGTAGCTGCAAAGCATATCGAATGACTTCATGCACATTGCGATTGAAGCGCCCTGCGATTCCATCGATTGGCTCCCCCGGATCGCTGGCGGTCATAACCTTGAAATCGCGGACGAATTGCGCACGAACTTTCCGGTAATTTTGAATCCGGAAAAAGTACGTCCTTCACAAACGGGGCGGTATTCCGCTCTGCGCCCGCCATCTCAGCGAAACAGAAGAGAATGCAGGTGGTGTCGATGACCGGTCGGCCAACTTCGATTGCCAATGAGTTTGCCTTGTCAAGTGTGGCGCGGGCGACCACAGAGATTGCGTACTGCAGATGAAGGGGAGACACCGGGGCCGGATCCGGCGCTGAGGGAGTTTACCCCAGATTCGCCGAGGAAGACGGAGCGAAGCCTGTAAACGGATCGGTTGGCGCTGGATTCGGCGAGGACGGGTTTGGCGAGGCAAGAGAGGAGGCAGCCCCGCCCTCGGCCCATGGATCAAGGGGCGCAGGTCCGTTGCCCGAACCGACAAAGCGATCGGCGGTTGCGGAAGATTGAGAGGCACCGCTTCCCCAGGGATCGGAGGAAACAGGGGCGGCGGGGTTCCTGAAGGGTGAAACCTCCCCTGCGGAGAAAAAAAGGAGGAGGTCTTCGAGCCCTGTGGAGCCGTAGCTGGACCGGGCTGGTTGCGCACGAGGCCGGTCCGAATGCCGAGGAGGAGGGTGAGGCGTTTCAAGACGCCATCAACATTCTTCGATTGTGGCCCTTCCCTATCTCGGACAGACCTTCAACACTCCATCTCATCCCGAACACCGTCCAGCGTTTGAGGAAGAGGATCATTCAGGGATCGTTCGACGACAGAAAATCCGGGGAGGACTCCGTACGGATCAACGGAAGATGCGGAACTGTATAAAGCGTCAGACTGGGCTGGGGATTCGGGTTGGACCGATACCATATCGAATTCCTCCAACTCCGCCCGCAATCGCAGAATGCGGTTCATGACGCCGGCGACGTCAAGCGCATCAGGGCTCGTTTGCTCGCGGGATTGCCCGTACTCGAGTTCCTCGCGGAGTTCGTCGAGCGTGCCCGGAATTGGATCATCGAGCGTGGGCTGCCGCGTGGCTGAGCGAGAGCGTTTGAGCTGGCGTGTCTGCTGGGCCATGGGCGGATGATATGCGGAAGGCAGGACAGATGATACGGTTTTCTTAGCCGACCGTACCGAACTTGCAAAATACGGAGTCCACTCATTTTCTAGCGGTCAAGATTGGGAAGGCGCAACACTTTTTGGGAGACGTTGTGGAGACTAAAAACTCGGAGCAGACATTAAAGTTCCCCGAATCTCCTTGTCAGGACCCAATCGCAGGCCTGCGGCGGTATCCAAGGGGAAGATTCCTTTCCTGCGAGGGGAGTTGGCGGCCCTGGAGGTATATTGTTAGAAAGAGACTCGTCATGCACGGGGTTACGGGACCACAGATAACAGAGTCATAAGATAATTACCGTGCCTGCATCCCAAGGTCATTAACGTAACTATTGCAGGTTACTTCAGAAGTCAGTGCCAGACTGTCCGCCACTGTAGAATCGGTTTACCCGAACGGTTTCGAGAAGAATCGGAAGTCCTGAACTGGGCGCGGCACGAGGCGCCGAGCGCTTTTGCGAAGCGAATTATTTTCAATCCAAATTTCCTGGGGTGACGCGCGTGAAATTGCAGTCTTCTTGCCGGTCGTTGGACCCGTTGACGTACGGTGCAAGTTGGGAAATCATGCTGGGTTCCGCGGTGCAGCCAATCTAATATGAATTCCTCAAAGGAGCCAATCGCGATTATCGGGATGGCGTGCCGGTATCCGGGCGCCGTCAACGCATCTTCTTATTGGCGTCTGATGGCGACGTGCAAAGACGCGCTCTCTGAGCCATTTCGCCCCCGATTATTTAAGGGCAAATCCGGATTTCCCGAGCTTTCGGGAGTCGGAGTGGGGGGACTGCTGGAAGATGTGGACTGTTTCGACGCCGACTTCTTCGACATGTCTCCGCGCGAGGCAGCATGTCTCGATCCGCAACTGCGGCTCTTGCTGGAAGTATCCTGGGAGGCATTTGAAGACGCGGGACTGACGCTTGAAAAAGTAAAGGGCGCCCGCGCGGGCGTGTTCACGGGCATATGGGCTGGGGATTTTGAAAACAACCTATACGCTGCCGGTAAATCGCTCGACCTCCATTACATCACCGGGGTTGGACGCTTTCCAGGTCCCAACCGGGTATCTTATGCACTCGATCTGCGTGGACCCAGTATTGCCGTCGACACCGCGTGCTCATCATCGCTGGTGGCGGTTCACCTGGCATGTCAGAGTATCTGGTCGGGTGAGAGTGAGTTTGCCTTGGCTGGCGGCGCCAACGCGATCCTGCGCCCGGAAATCACTGAGGGCTTTCTGAAAGCGAATGTTCTCGCCCCGGATCGGCGCTGCAAGTTCGCCGACATTGCGGCCAACGGTTTTGTCCGCAGCGAAGGCGTGGGCATGGTGGTCCTGAAATCCTTGTCGAACGCGATACGCGACGGTGATCCTATTTATGCGACGATCCGCGGAGGCGCCGTCAATAGCGACGGGCAAAGCAACCATTTGCTGGTGCACCCGAGCAGTGAGGGGCAGGAAGCGCTACTGCGTGACGCGTGCCGCGATGCGGCCATCGACCCGGGGGATGTGCAATACGTAGAGGCTCACGGTACGGGAACCAACGCGGGGGATCCGGTTGAGCTCGGCGCGCTGGGAAAAGTATATGGCTGTCCGGACCGGAGCGCTCCATGCCTGGTGGGTTCCGTGAAAACGAATATCGGCCACACGGAAGCCGCCGCGGGCATTGCCGGATTAATGAAAGTTGCGCTGTCGCTGTGGCACGGCGCGATCCCCGCCAGCCTTCATTTTCGGGAACCCAATCCGAACATTGCATGGAAGGAAATCGCACTCGCGGTGCAGACCCAAACCACCCCTTGGCCGGCTCCAGCGCCGCACATCGCCGGCGTATCCTCCTTCGGACTGACTGGAACCAATGCCCACGTACTGCTGGAAGCGTGTCCGCCGGAATTTGCCCGCCCACTTGCACCCAGGCCGGCCTCAGGCAAGTTCAACCTGGTACCACTATCCGCAAAGAGTCCCCAGGCCCTGGATGAATTGAGCCGATCACACCAGCGGCATGGAAACGACGCCGATGCCCCAAATTCGGATATCGCGGACATCGCCTACACCGCCGCATTACGCCGAACGCATCATGACCAACGGCTGGTGCTGGTGGTCAGTGAGCCGCAAGATTTTGACGATAAACTGGACAGTTTTCTCCGCAAGGAACCCACACCTGGTACGAACTGGGGCAGGACCAATGCCGAGCGGGCGAAGGTAGCATTCGTCTTTCCGGGTCAGGGCGCGCAATGGACCGGCATGGGGCGCCAGTTATTTCGCGAGTCGGCGGTCTTCCGCGACGAGATCGAACGCTGCGACGCCGTCATGCGCGGATTGGTGGACTGGTCCCTGCTTGGCTTGTTTACAACCTCCGACGCTCTCCCGGAGCGCATCGATGTGATTCAGCCCGCTCTGTTCGCCGTTTCCGCCGCATTGGCGCGGCAGTGGCGCGATTGGGGCGTGGAACCCGATGCGGTGGTCGGTCACAGCATGGGCGAGGTCGCCTCCGCCTACGTCGCGGGAGCCCTTTCTCTTGCCGATGCTGCCGAGGTGATCTGCCGCCGCAGCGCATTGATGAACCGCGTCCGGGGTCTGGGGAGCATGGCGGTGGTGGACTTGCCCATGGAGATTATCGCTGCGCGGATCTCCGCTTACGGCGACGGTCTGTCAATAGCGGCAAGCAACGACGCTTCTTCCACAGTATTATCGGGCGAAACCGGCGCACTTCAGCGTTTGCTTGCGGACCTGAAAGACGAGCAGATCTTCTGCCGCTTCATCAAAGTCGATGTCGCTTCCCACAGCCCTTCTGTGGACCCGATCCGCGGCGACCTCCTCAATGCTCTCCTCGGGATCCGCCCGCGCCGCGGCGCGATTCCGATGTACTCGACGGTCCGTGGGACCGTGGAGTATGGCGAAGCTCTCGACAGTAGCTATTGGGTCGAGAACCTGCGCGAGCCTGTGATGTTCCGCGAAGCAGTCCACAGGCTCATCCGTGACGGCTTTGGGACTTTTATTGAAGTCAGCCCGCACCCGCTGCTGACCACCTCGATTCAAGCTGGCTTGGCAGAAACCGGCCGTGAGGGATTGTCGCTTCCATCTCTCAAAAGAGAAGAGGACGAGCGTGCGTCGTTGTTGGCAACTGCCGGCTCCCTCTACGTGGCCGGCCACCCATTGGATTGGTCTCGTGTGAATGGAACGGGCCGTTGTGTCACCCTGCCGGGTTACCCGTTTCAGCGCGAGCATGTCTGGCCAGACTTCTCCGCGACCGCGGGCAATCGCCAGGCAGGCGGCCAGCATGCCTTTCTGACTCCGCGCGTGGATCTGTCTTCGCAGCCCGGATCGTGCGTCTGGGAGATGGAGATCGGCATAAATGCGACGCCCTACCTGGCTGACCACCGTGTGCGTGGGCATGTCGTATTCCCCGCCGCCGGATATCTCGAAATGGTGATGACGGCCGCAAAGGAAGTCGAAACCGAGGCTTGCCACATCGAGAATGTGCAGTTCTCAAACGTGCTGGTGCTGCCCGATGAGACGGCGCGGCAGGTGCAGCTCACCTTCTCGCCTCGCTCCGGGAGCGCCCGGCAATTCAGCATCAACAATCGCGAACCGGACGGCTCGTGGCGCGTGCTGGCGACCGGTAAGGTCTGCCCTGACGACATCCGGCAGCCCACCCCGGAGCCGCTGGCCTCGATTCTGGCCAGGTGTCCCTCAGCGCTCAACAGTGAAGAGTTTTACCGTAGTCTGGCTGACGGCGGCCTGCAGTATGGACCGGCTTTCCAGTTGGCGGAAGAAGCTTGGCATGGTCCAGGGGAGAGCCTGGTTCGCATCCGAACAACGAAGGTCAGTGCCGCCGAATCGACGCGACACCTGCTGCACCCGGCGATCCTCGATGCGGGATTTCAATACATCTGCGAATTTCCGGATGGAGATTCCGCAGGTGACGAAACGTATGTTCCGGTGGGCTTCGACCGGGTGCAGATCTTCAAGACTCCGGAACCCGGCGCGGAACTGTTCGCCCACGCCATCAGGCTGCCCACCGGCGATGGCTTGCGCAGCGATATCCTTCTGTTCGACGGAGCGGGCGGTTTGGTGGCGGAAATGCGCGGACTGCTGCGCCGGCCGCTGCAGCGTGTCGAAACAGCAGAGCGCTGCTTATACGACCTCACCTGGATTGCCGATACGGATTCGGACGATACGACGAAATCAGTTCGCGGCCGCTGGATGCTCTTTGCCGATGGCCGCGGCGTGGCTGGCCGCATAGCGTCGGAACTTGAAGCGCTGGGCAACGAATGTGTGCTGGTCTATCCGAGGGAGACTTACAGCGTCGAAGGTTCGCGTTATTACATCGATCCGGTGGCGCTCGAGGACTACCGGCGCCTCGCGGCGGATGCAGGTCCCTGTCTAGGCATCGTCCACCTATGGGCTGCGGATCTGCAGCAGAATGAAGCAATCTCTCCGGAAATGCTGGAGGCCGATCAACGCCTGGCAACGGGAAGCGTCGTGCTGCTGGTGCGCGCGCTGGCGGAATGTGGTTGGGATCAGCCGCCGCGCCTGTGCATCACCACCGGGGGTCTGTACGATCTGACCGGCTCGGCTCACATATCCATCCGGCAGGGCCCGATATGGGGGCTTGGGCGCGCCGTGGCGTGCGAACACCCCGAGTTGCGTTGTGCATTGGTGGACATGAGCCCTGCACCGGACGCTGAAGAAATCGCTCTGCTGGTTCACACCTTGCTTTGGAAAGAAGTCGAGGATCAGATAGCGGTGCGCGGCAAGACTCGGTTTCTCACGCGTTTCCGTACTCTGCCGGAGCCGCAGCCTTCCCCGATTCCAGTTGCCGCAGGAAGTGCAGCTTACCAGGTGGCCATTGGCGAATCAGGCAATCTGGGCTCAATCGGGCTCGATTTGGCGTTCGCACCTGACCCGGGCTTAGGCGAAGTAGCCATCGAGATTCGCGCCGCGGGGTTGAATTTCATCGATGTCTTGAAATCGCTGGGAATCTATCCGGGCATCGAGCCGGGAACTTGCCCGCCGCTGGGCGAGGAATGCGCGGGTAGAGTTATACGCGTCGGCCCCGGAGTGGAGAATCTACATCCTGGCGATGCGGTGGTGGCGGTCACACCTTCGGTTCTGAAAACCAGCCTGATGGCGTCGCATGCCATCGTGCCCGCGGAACTGGTTTTTCGAAAGCCGGTAAACCTGAGTTGGGAACAGGCGGCCACGCTCCCGCTGGCGTTTCTCACCGCCCAGTATGGGCTGCAAACTCTGGCAGGTATGCGCCGCGGTGAGCGGGTTTTGATTCAAGCCGGCGCCGGTGGTGTGGGGCTGGCTGCCATTCAACTGGCCCAACAAGCCGGCGCTACGGTATTCGCAACGGCGGGAAGCGAAGAAAAAAGGAAGTATCTCAAACAGCTCGGAGTCGAATACGTTTTCGACTCCAGATCGACGGCATTCGCCTCCGAGGTTCTACAGGCAACGGGTTCGGCAGGAGTTGATATTGTGCTGAACTCGCTTAGCGGTGACTTCATTGACGCCGGCATCTCCGTGTTAGGGCGGTATGGCCGGTTTGTGGAAATTGGCAAGCGCGACATCTACGAAGACCGTCCGCTGGGATTGGCTCCATTCCGAAGGAATCTGTCGTTTTTTGCCGTGGATCTCGCGGCCATGCTGGTGGAGCGTCGCGAACAGATCAGCGCTCTTTTCGGTCAGATCCTGAAAGATTTTGAGGACGGGACTTTGCGGCCGCTGCCGGTAACCACTTTTCCCGCTTCACAGGCTACGCAGATGTTTCAATGCATGGCCAGCGCGCGCCACATCGGGAAACTGGCTGTGACCTTCGACGAAGCAGAAGTGATCGTTCGGCCGCCGCATCCGGGAAAGCCACGTTTCCGAAGAAATGGAAGCTACCTGATCACCGGTGGGATGGGAGGTGTCGGTCTGGTCGTGGCCCGGTGGATGGTCGAAAATGGCGCGCGCCATCTCGTGTTGACTGGAAGGAGCCGTCCTTCGCAGGCTGCCTTGGCGGCGATCGGCGAGATGGAGGCGCTCGGAGCGGTTATCGGCACGGTGTCGGCGGACGTAAGCAAGCCTGAGGATGTGCGGCGCGTTCTCAGCCGCTTCGGCAGCGATTTTCCCGCGCTGCGGGGGGTCCTGCACGCAGCCGTCGTAATTGATGATGAGCTGATCGCGAAGATAGACCCCGCCAGCTTGACTAAGGTACTGGCTCCGAAAGCATATGGCGCTTTGAATCTTCACCGTGAAACCGCCAGCGCAGACCTGGACTTTTTTGTTATGTTCTCCTCCATCGCATCGTTGCTGCCGCAGCCCGGCCACGGTAGCTATGCGGCGGCGAACGGGTTTCTGGATGCGATGGCGAGATATCGCCAGGCTGTCGGGAAACCGGGGCTGGCGGCAAATTGGGGGATGTGGAACGACACGGGGCTGGCCGTTGCTAAAGGTGCCGCAGCCTCCGGACGTGCATACACGTCTCGCGGCATAAAGCCCCTCTCCACCAGTCAGGGTTTGGACGCGCTGGGCTACCTGATAGGCTCAACCGCAGCCGGGGTTTTGACGGTGCCGATAGACTGGCGGCAAGTGGCGTCCTCATACGCCGCGGAGGGCGTGCCGCCGGTTCTCAAGACTCTGGTTCATCAACATTCGCAACCCGGTTCGCAAGCAGCCGATGCCACTGATCCACTGTTACTTGCGCGTACCGCACCCCCCGCGGAGGCCCGGCAATTGCTCGAATCGCACATTTGCGCGGAACTCTCCAACGTGCTGCGCCTGCCTGTTTCCCGCATTGACAAGGATAAGCGCTTAGGTGCGATGGGTCTCGATTCCCTGATGGCCGTGGCGTTTGTACGGCGCCTGAGTTCGAGCTTTGGCATTCCCATCCCCGCCACAGCGGCATTCAACTATCCCTCTATTTCCGCGCTCACTACCCACCTGGCCATCAAGCTGGGTATAGAAGTCGAAACCCGGGAACCAGCGCTTCCTCCCCGCCGCGGCGAATCGCCCCTGGTGCCACTCCAAGTTGAGGAGCTTTCGGATGAGGAAGCCATCAACGCTTTGTTATCGGACGGAGGAAGACGGTGACGCTTTCCGCCGCCAAGCTCTCCCTGAGCGTGACACGAGCCCGGGCGCAGGCAGAGTCGCCCGATCTGCTCAACGCTGACCCCATCGCCGTTATCGGAATGGGCTGCCGCCTGCCGGGAGGAGCGGATTCACCACAAGCGTATTGGACCCTGCTACGCGATGGCGTCGACGGCATCACGGATTTGCCGGCCGAGCGCTCGAGTTCCTTTGGTGCGACGACTGAATGCCAAGGCGGGTTCCTGAAGGCAGTCGATCAATTTGATGCAGACTTCTTCGGCATCCCACCTCGCGAGGCGGAAAGGCTGGATCCGCAGCACCGTCTGTTGATGGAGGTGATCTGGGAATCGTTGTGGGATGCTCGGCTTGATCCAGAAAAAACCGAGGGGCAACCCCATGGAGTTTTTGTCGCCATTTACGGCAACGATTATTTTCGTTTTCAATTCAATCACCCTGCGGATATCAACGCCTATTCGAGCAGCGGGACAGCGCACAGCACCGCGGTCGGACGGATCTCGTTCCTGCTCGATTGGAAAGGGCCCAGCATTGCGATCGATACCGCCTGCTCCTCATCGCTGGTCGCTGTGCATATGGCATGCCAAAGCCTGAGGGCGAACGAATGCAAGATGGCGATTGCCGGCGGCGTCAGCCTGATTCTTGGAATGGAACACATCACGTCGGTTCAGAGCATGGGAATGCTGGCGACCGATTGGCGGTGCAAGACTTTCGATGCGCGGGCCGATGGGTTTGTGCCGGGAGAAGGCTGCGGGATCGTGGTTTTAAAGCGTCTTTCCGACGCCCTGGTGGATGGTGATCCCATTCGCGGCATCATTCGCGGGACGGCGGTGAATCAGGACGGGCGTAGCACCATTCTCACCGCGCCCAACGGGCTGTCGCAACGCGCTGTCATTCGTGCGGCGCTCCAGAACGCGCATGTCGAAGGTTCTGAAATCAATTATGTGGAAGCACACGGCACGGGCACCGCCCTGGGCGACCCGATCGAGGTGGAGGCGCTGGCGGAAGTGCTCGGTAGCGGACCAGCACCTTGCGTGATCGGGGCGGTGAAAAGCAATCTCGGCCACCTCGAAGCTGCGGCCGGGGTCACTGGATTGATGAAGGTCGTCCTGGCTCTGGAACACGAGCGGATTCCGCGCAATCTGCATTTCGTGGGATTGAATCCGCACATCCATCTAGAAGGCACCCGACTGGTCGTCGCAGATCGCGAAACGCCCTGGCTGCGTGGCCGATCCCCACGCTTCGCTGGCGTGAGTTCCTTCGGTTTCGGCGGAACAAATGCCCATGCGATTCTGGAAGAGGCGCCGGTGTATCCCGGACCGGGCCGGCCGCCGGCAGTCCCACATGTTTGGCAACGACAGCGCTATTGGTTTGAGCCATCAAGTCCGCGCGGGACGGCGGGCGCCGGGCATCCGCTGCTGGGGCGGCGATTGAGCTCTCCAGTCTTCCGCGAGACGGTTTTCGAAACGGAGCTCAGCGCTCACTCGCCAGCATTTCTGACAGACCATCGGCCGGGCGGAAGGGTGATCCTGCCACTGGCCGCCTGTCTCGAAATGTTTCTGGCGGCTTCCGGCGCCTCGGCCCTCGAAGACGTGATTATTCAAGAGCCTCTCGAACTGCCCGCAGACGGCGCGCGTCAGATCCAGGTGGTGGCGGATGGTGATGATCTTCGACTCTATTCACTCGCTCATGACCAGTGGAAGCTGCATGCCACTGCGCGGCGGGCCAGCGCTTCTACCCCGCCTTCGCCGGCGCACGTAACGGAGTTCCCGCATGCCGCCGGTGAAAAACTGGACGTCGCGGAGTTCTATCGGGGCATGGCTACGCGCGGGTTGAACTTCGGACCCGCGTTTCGCACGATCGAGCAATTGTGGGGCGGTCCTCGATCTGCCTCGGCGACAGTTCGCTTCGAGGGTCCGGGCGACAGATACCGCATCCATCCTGTTCTCCTCGACGGCTGCCTCCAACCTCTCGGCGCCCTGCTCCCGGATGATCGTATGTATCTACCGCTGGGGATGCGTCGCTTTGAGATTTTCCACGCGCCCCCATCCGGCGTACTCTGGAGCCAGGCGGAAATCAATAGCGCTGCCGGAAACGCGCTTTCCGGTGATGTAAAAATCTACGACGCCGCTGGGCAACCTGTCGCTGTAGCCCAGAGAATGTGGCTGCGCAAGGCGGCCGCCGGCAATCGGCTGTGTCTGTCGGAGATTGTCTGGGTTCCTCGGCCGCGCCAGACTACCAAAGAATTCCCGATCAGCGGTGTCTGGCTGGTGTTTGCGGATAGCACCGGCATCGCGTCGTCCATTATTGAGGGTCTCGAGCGCGACGGCGCGCGTTGCCTGGTTGTGAAGCGTGGCGAGGATTTCGAAACGGTTCTCGCTGATTCGCCTGTCAATGGGGTGTTGCATCTTTGGAGTTTGGACGCTCCCACCAACCTCGATTTGGACGATGTCCGTTTGTTGCGCAACCAGCGGGAGATTTGTGGCTCCGTATTGCGTTTGACCCAGATCGTAACTGCGAAACCCGGGCCGCAACAGCCGCGCATGTTTATCGTGACTCGTGGAGCGCAGTGGACGCACGCAGGCCAAAGGGAAGGCTCGGTGACACAGTCTCCGGTCTGGGGACTGGCCCGCACCATTCGCCGCGAATACCCGGCACTGTCCTGCATCAATGTGGATCTGGACCCGGACCTCCCCTCCAGCGACCCATTGCTCCAGGAAATCCACTATCCGGATGGAGCCGATCAGATTGCCTGGCGCGGCGAGAGCCGGCTGGTTCCGCAGTTGGCCGAACGCGGTGAGGAGCCGGAAAGCGTCCGCCTCGAGGCCACGAGAAAAGGCCGGCTGGAGGAACTGCGGTGGGTAAAGTCCGACCGCAAAATCCCTGGCCCCGGCGAGGTTGAGATTCGAGTGGCCGCCTCCGGGTTGAATTTCCGCGATGTCCTAAACGCTTTAGGAGAGTATCCCGGTGACGCTGGAGCGCTGGGATCAGAATGCTCGGGATGGGTTGAGCAGTTCGGCGCGGGCGTCACCGGGTTGGCTGTCGGCGACGAGGTGGTGGCAGTGGCGCGGAGCAGTTTCGCACGCTTCGTAATCGCGTCCGCCGAGCTGGTTGCGCCAAAGCCGAGGAGCCTGCGTTTGGAAGAATGCGCGACGCTTCCAGTGGCCTACCTGACCGCGCGTTATGCGTTCGAGACGATCGCCCAAATGCGGGCCGGTCAGCGAATCCTGATCCACGCGGCGGCGGGCGGCGTTGGACTGGCCGCGGTCGCCGAGGCCCAGCGCGTGGGAGCCGAGATCTACGCGACGGCGGGCAGCGCTGAGAAGCGTAATTTTCTCGCCTCGTTGGGCGTGCGCCACATCATGAATTCGCGAGCCTTCGACTACCGTCGCCAGATCATGGAGCAGACGCAGGGCCGCGGCGTGGATCTGGTGCTCAATTCGCTTGCCGGCGATCACATCCAAGAGAGCCTCGAGGCGCTGGCTCCGGGAGGCGTGTTCCTGGAATTGGGAAAGCGGGGCATCTGGGACCAGCAGCGCGTGGCCGCCTTGCGGGCCGACGTGCGCTATTTCGTGGTCGACTGGGGCGAAGAGTACGCGCGCAATCCCGGACTGGTGGCCGCGGTTTATCGCGACGTGATCCGGGATGCGGAGCGTGGAGCGGTGCGCCCGCTGCCCTGCCGAATCTTCGACCAGAGCGAGGCAGAACAAGCTTTCCGTTGGATGGAGCAGGGACGGCACATCGGCAAGATCCTGGTACGGATGTCTGCCGGACCAGGCGTGCGCTCTGATGGCGCATACCTGATCACCGGAGGCTTAGGCTCGCTTGGTCTGAAAGTAGCTGGGTGGATGACGGCCCAAGGGGCCAGAAAACTGGTCCTGGTGGGACGGAACAATCCGAGCGAGGAAGCACTCTCGGCCATTCGCGCGATGGAGGCAGCCGGGACGCGGGTGGACGCCAGGCGGGCCGATGTCAGTCGCAAGGAGGAATTAGAGCCGATTCTTCGGGAAATCGAGGAAGGTTCCAGTCCTTTGCGAGGAGTGGTGCATGCGGCCGGAGTGCTCGACGATGCCGTCCTCGCCCAGCAGAACTGGGACCGCTTTGCGCGCGTGATGGGACCGAAAGTGTGCGGCGCGTGGCATCTGCATACCTTGACGGCGAACCTCGATCTGGATTTCTTCATCCTGTTTTCGTCGCTGGCATCGGTTGCCGGCGCGCCGGGACAGGGCAATTACGCCGCCGCGAACGCATTTCTGGATTCGTTGGCACACCACCGACGCGCGTCAGGGCTGCCCGGACTGAGCATCAACTGGGGCCCGTGGGCGGAGTCAGGCATGGCGACGCGGCCGAGCGCGGCCGGTTGGCAAAGGTCTTTTCCCGGTTTGAACGCGCTCAGCACGCAACAAGCGCTGGAACTTTGGCAGCGAGCCCTGTCCCATCGGCACCTGACCCAGCTCGTGGCGGGTTCCTGGAGTGAGAGCGTGGCCCTGATTCCGGCTCCTCCGGGCGATAATACGCGGCAGGCGTCTCGGTTATCGGTCTCGCGCGGCGGAGGATTGGTCACGTACCTGCGCGGAGAGGCCGCAAAGATCATCGGGCTGCCCGACGCGAGCAGCCTCGATCTGGATGCGCCCCTGTTCGCGGCGGGTCTCGACTCACTGATGACGATCGAATTCCGGAATGTGCTGGGCGCGGCATTCAACCGGTCGTTCCCCTCGACGCTGCTGTTCGATTACCCAAGCATTCAGAAGCTTGCCCATTTTATCGAAGGAGATGGCGGGCTCGCGGGGGAGCGGGATCATTCACCTGTTGCGGACATCCGGAACATGGATGAATCGGCGGCTGAAGCATTGCTCATCGCTGAACTGGGCATGGGCACGAACGGAAAAGAATAGATGGCAACTGAGCACAATCCGCCCGAAATGTCTCCGGTGAAGCGCGCGCTGGTGGAAATCACCGGCTTGCGTGCGAAACTGCGGGAAATCGAAGGCGCAGCGAGCGAGCCGCTGGCGGTGATCGGAATGGCCGCGCGCCTGCCGGGGGCGCCCGATGTGGATGCCTTCTGGCGCATGCTGCGGGAGGGGCGCACCGGCATCGCGGACATTCCGCCGGACCGCTGGGATGCCGATCGCTATTACAGCGCCGATCCGACCGCGCGGGGCAAAATGTACGTGCGTCGCGCGGGGTTCCTGAAACAGGTCGACGAATTCGATGCCGACTTTTTCGGAGTTCAACCGCGCGAAGCCACCACGATGGATCCGCAGCAGCGTTTGATGCTGGAGGTAGCCTGGGAGGCGTTGGAGGATGCGGCACAGCCGCCCGCCGCGATTGCGGAAAGCGCGACTGGCGTGTTTCTTGGAATCGCCGGGAGCGATTATTTCCGCATGCTCCTGGCCAGCACGGAAAACATCGATATATACACCGGAAGCGGCGGCAGCATGAGCATCGCCGCGGGACGCATCTCGTACCAACTCGGGTTTCACGGCCCGAGCCTGGTTGTCGACACGTCGTGTTCGTCTTCGCTGGTAGCAACGCACCTGGCTTGCCGCAGCCTGCGTTCCCGCGAATGTCGCATGGCCGTGGCGGGCGGCGTCAACCTGATGCTGACGCCTGAGAATACCGTGGCGTTGTGCAAGTCGCGGATGCTGTCGCCGGATGGGTTGTGTAAGACATTCGACGAATCGGCGGACGGTTTCGCGCGCGGGGAAGGCTGCGGCGTGATCATCCTCAAACGCCTGGCCGACGCACTTGGCGATGGCGACCGAATCCACGCCGTGATCCGCGGCTCGGCCGTCAACCAGGATGGACGAAGCGGGGGCCTGACTGTGCCGAGCGGCCCGGCGCAGGAAGCTGTAATCCGAATGGCGCTGGCGGATGCGCACGTGGACCCCGCCGATATCGGATATGTGGAAGCGCACGGGACAGGCACCGCGCTGGGGGACCCCATCGAATTCCACGCCTTGGTATCCGCATTGTGTGCGGGGCGGAGCGCAGACCTGCCGCTCCTGATCGGATCGGCAAAAACCAATCTGGGGCACCTGGAAGCGGCGGCCGGCATTACCGGGCTGATCAAGACAATTTTGGCGGTGGAGCACGGCCAGATTCCGCCACATTTACACCTGAAGAAACTGAACCCGCACATCGAGCCGGGCGGGGCGCCCTTTCACATTCCCACCGACCTGGTTTCCTGGCCGGCCTCAGGTGCGCGGCGGATTGCCGGCGTGAGCTCGTTTGGGTTCAGCGGTACAAACGCGCACGTGATCGTCGAACAGGCGCCGCAGATGGCGGAGTTGGCAAACGACGCCTCGGGGCACACGCTGATGCTCTCCGCGCGCACTGAGCACGCGTTGTCCGAAATGGCGCGCCGCTATGCCGGCTGGTTTGGCGCTCACCCAGACTTGGCGCCCGCGGATGTCTGTTTCACCGCAGCGACGGGCAGAAAACAGTTTGTACAGCGCGCAGCATGGAGCGGAAGCACGCTCGAGGAGCTTCGTCAGAAACTGGAGGCTTTTGCGACTGGCGGCGTGTGCGAAACGTGGCCGGAAACACCCGCGATTCGTCCCGCCAGACGGGTCTCGTTGCCTAGTTACCCGTTCGAGCGTCGTCGCTACTGGATAGAACAGGCTGAAGTGCAGCCATGGCCAGAAGCAATTGAGGCCGCGCGCACACAGTCGTTACGGATTGCGCCGGAGCTCCATCCGGAGGACTACCCCGCGAAATGGCAGGCGCTGGGATCGATCGCGACGGCTTCGATCATCCAGGCTCTCGCGGATGTGGGACAGCCTCTGCGCCCGGGGGAAAGATACACGGCAGATTCACTCATCGAGAGCGGCGGAATTCTTCCGAAATACGAAAGGCTGATCAAGAACTGGCTTGAACACCTGACTGCGCAGGGCCGATTGAAACGTGAATCGGATGGTACGTTTGTGGCTCTGGACACGCCTCCCGGGCCCAGCCGCGAAGAGGTGCTGGCTAGCATCTCGCACCAGTTCCAAAATGAAAGTGCGCTCATCGAATACGCGGCAGCCTGTGGCCGGCAACTTCCCGACATCCTGCTCGGAAAGCTGAGTCCCCTTGAAACACTGTTCCCCAAGGGCGATTCCACGCTGGCAGAGCGTCTCTACGAGAAGGCTCCCGTTTCGAGTTATTTCAACTCAATCGTAGCCGCCGCGGCCGCGGCACTCAGCCGTGCGCAAACCAAAGGCTTCCGAATTCTCGAGGTTGGCGCCGGCACGGGCGCCACTACCGCATCGGTGCTGCCGCGGCTCGATGCGCGCTACACCGAATACTGTTTCACGGATGTTTCCAGCCTGTTCCTCAGCCGCGCCAAGCGCAAATTCAGCAACTATCGATCCGTCAACTACCGCCTGCTCGACCTGGACCAGGATCCCGCCCAGCAAGGTTACGAGCCTGGCGCCTTCGACCTGGTGCTTGCCACCAACGTCGTCCACGCTACGGCTGATTTGCCGCGGGCGCTGGCTCACACCCGGTCGCTTTTGGCGCCGAGTGGAGTTCTGATATTATGCGAAGCCACTGAATATCTGCCGTGGTTCGATATCACCACGGCGCTCATCGAAGGCTGGCAGCGGTATGACGACGGAATTCGCCGCGATCATCCTCTGCTCAGCGCCAGCCAGTGGACAACCGTCCTGCTCGATGCCAGCTTTATAGGCGTGCGGGCGTTCCCTGAGGATGGGGAACCCACCCAGGCGCTTGGTCAACACGTGCTGCTGGCGTTGGCGCCCGCCGTGGCGGCTGTCGCTGCCCCCCAAGCTGATGCCGCCGTATTCAGCGAAAAACTGCTCGCGGCCCCGGCAGCCGATCGACGCCCCTTGCTTGAGGGCTTAGTGCGGGAGCGGCTGGCCGCCGTGCTGGGCGTGGACAATCCGAGCGCACTTGCTCCGACCCTGAAGCTGATGGATCTCGGACTGGATTCCCTGATGGCACTCGAACTTCGGGAATCGCTGGAACGCTCGCTTCAACTCCGCGAACGCCTGCGTTCAACGCTGGCGTTCGATTTCCCAACGATCGATGCATTGGTCGAATATCTTCATGGTGAAGTTTTCGGCGGGAAGAGCGAACCTGCGCTCCCCACGCGCGCAGATTTCGGGATGGCGTCTGAGAAAAATGCGGTCGCCATCATCGGCGCGGGCTGCCGCCTCCCCGGCGGAATCGACGACCTCGAATCCTTCTGGCGCCTGCTCGCAAACGGGACTGACGCGGTGACCGAAATTCCGCGCGACCGCTGGAACATCGCAGACTGGTACGACGCCGATCCCGATACACCGGGTAAAATGGCGACGCGGTGGGGCGGGTTTCTCGACGGAGTGGATCGCTTCGACCCCGAATTCTTCGGCATCTCGGCGCGGGAGGCCGAGAGCATGGATCCGCAGCAGCGCCTGCTGCTCGAAGTGAGTTGGGAGGCGCTCGAGAACGCCGCGCAAAATCCCGCCCGTCTGAGGGAGAGCCGCACCGGCGTGTTCGTGGGGCTCACCAGCGACGATTACGGACGCCTGCTTTCGCGAGATGATGCAAATTCACTTGATTCGTATTATGCCTCCGGCGTGGCGCGGAGCGTAGCCGCGGGCCGTATCTCCTATGTGTTGGGGCTGCAGGGGCCTAATATTTCCCTCGATACGGCGTGCTCGTCATCGCTCGTGGCCGTACACCAGGCCTGCCAAAGCCTGCGCTCGGGTGAATGCCGCCTGGCTTTGGCGGGAGGCGCGAATCTTATCTTGCTGCCAGAGAATACGGTTGCCTTGTCGCGTGCCCACATGATGGCCGCGGACGGCCGCTGCAAATCGTTCGACGATTCCGCTGACGGCTTCGTGCGCGCAGAGGGCTGCGTGATCCTGGTGTTAAAGCGACTTTCCGACGCGGTACGTGATCGCGACCACGTACTCGCGCTGGTTCGCGGCTCTGCCGTGAACCAGGATGGCCGCAGCAGCGGCCTGACAGTGCCGAATGGTCCCGCGCAGGAAGGCGTTATCCGGGAAGCATTATCCGATGCCGGTGTCGATCCGCTGGACGTCGATTATGTAGAAGCGCATGGCACGGGTACCGCGCTCGGCGATCCGATCGAGGCCCATGCTTTGGGAGCCGTGCTCGGGAAAAATCGGGACCCGCGAACGCCGCTGCGGATCGGCTCGGTCAAGACGAATCTCGGGCACCTCGAAGCGACCGCGGGAGTTGCTGGATTGCTGAAGACGGCGCTGGCGTTGTCGCACAGCGCCATTCCGGCGAGCCTGCATTTTCACCGATGGAATCACAACATCGATTGGAAAGGCGTTCCTGTAAGCGTACCCGTGAAGTACACCCCATGGGAACGGAGCGGGCGGCCGCGCATGGCAGGGGTTAGTTCCTTCGGCTTTAGCGGCACCAACGCGCACGTCGTGCTGGAAGAAGCTCCCCCACAGCCGGAGTCCGAATCCGCTTCGGGAGTTCAAGTGCTCAAACTTTCAGCCCGCACGGAGACGGCGCTTGGGCATCTGGCTGAACGATACTGCTTGTTCTTCGACGAGCACCCCGATATCGCGCTCGCGGACGTTTGTCACACAGCAGCTACGTGCCGGTCGATCTTTCCCTGGCAACTCGAGGTAAGCGGCGAAACGGTGGCAGAGATGCGTGGTCGTCTCGCGGACGCCGTCAAAAAGGCCGAATTCAATCAAGCGCCGGCGCTCGATCGCGCTCAGTCGGCGACCCCTGAACAAGCGCTGACCCGGCAGAAAGTGGCATTGCCCCTCACCCCTTTTGAGCGTCAGCGGTATTGGCGCGCTGCTTCGCGCCAGGGCCCCGCCGGCCATCCGCTGCTCGGGCGGCGCATCACGTCTCCCGCGCTCACCCAAACCGTTTTCGAAATCGCTCCCCGCGCCTGGCCAGAGTTTCTGTTCGAGCATCGTGTGCGCGGTAAGGCGGTGCTACCCATGGCCGCCTACATTGAAATCTTTCTCGCCGCTGCCGATACACCAGCGCTCGAAGACCTCATCGTAACTGAACCTCTCGAATTCGAGAACGCCGGCACGGTGCAGGTCATAGTGGGATCCGACCGAGTGGAGTTGTACCGGCGCGACCACGATAGCTGGGCACTGCACGCGAGCGCGCGTCCTGTGAAGGCCGCGGAGCGATTGCCGGCTCAGCCGCCAGCGGGTCTTCAGACCCAGTCGGGTGACGAGATGGACCCGCGGCAGAGATACGACCTGTTGCGGTCGCTGGGGATCGAACTCGGGCCCACGTTTCAACTACTTCGCAAGTTGCACGGTGGCGCGGGGCAGGCGCTCGGCCAGGTCGAGATCCCGCTCGGTGCGGATGAATATCGCGCCCATCCGGCTCTGATCGATACCTGGATCCAGGTGCTCAGTGCGGCGTTGCCTGATGCGGACGGTCTCTATCTTCCTCTTGGGATCAAGCGATTTGAGCTGTTCGAGCCTCCCATGGGCGAACTCTGGTGCTGGGCGACACTGCGGCGCGTCTCGAGCGACACCCTGAGCGGCGATATCAATGTGCTGGACACCTCCGGGCGCTCAGTCGCTCGGTTCGAGGGCATCACTATTCGACGGGCGCCCTTGAAACGCTCGCAGAATTGTCTCTACGAAGTGGCATGGCGCGGCAAAGATCTGCCAACCGCGAGCGATCGCATCCCGGCGGCTACCTGGTTGGTCATCGCCGATGCGACCGGAGTGGGTGCTGCGCTTGCAACCGAGCTTCGGAATGCCGGAGTGGTGTGTCACATCGTCGAAGCGGGTGAATCATTCAGCGATGCACTGCGCGATCCCGGCGTGACGGGCGTGATCTATCTGCGCGCCCTCGACGCTCCGTCAGCCGAACATCTGGACATCGACAACCTGCGCCGGGCGGAGCGCGAGATCGGCGAATCAATCCTGCCGATTGTGCATTCGCTGGCGGCGCGCAAAGAGCATGCACCGCAACTGGTCCTGGTTACGCGCGGCGCTCAGGCCGTCGGAGATAACAAGGTTTCACCGTCACAGGCGCCCCTTTGGGGACTCGCACGATCAATCCGTCTTGAACACCCGGAACTGCGCTGCGTGGCTGTCGATCTGGACCCGGACGCCAACGACTCCGCCCACGTGCTCTTGCGCGAGATAGCCGAACCCGATGGGGAAACTCAGGTGGCCTGGCGCGCCAATCACCGTTTGGCCGCGCGACTGGTGCCCCTGGATGGAGATTGCGTTCGTGTAGATCCGGCCAAGCGGGGAACCCTGGATCACTTACAGTTGGTCCGCTCGCAGCGCCGCCGTCCCGGCCGTGGCGAGGTGGAGATCCAGGTGGCCGCTGCCGCGTTGAATTTTCGCGATGTGCTGAACGTCCTCGACCTGTATCCGGGAGAAGCCGGCCCCCTGGGTGCGGAATGCGCCGGTCACGTAGTTGAAGTTGGCGAAGGAGTAGTGGAATTCGCGCGCGGCGATGCTGTGATGGCCATTGCCAAAGGCTGCCTCTGCACCCATGTTACGACGGCCGCAGCGCTGGTGGCCCCCAAGCCCGCCCGTCTCACCATGCAGCAGGCCGCCGCTATTCCCGTGGCGTACATGACGGCACGATACGCACTCAACCAGGTTGCCCGCATCCGCACAGGAGAGAGCGTGCTGATACATGCCGCCGCCGGTGGAGTCGGACTCGCCGCTGTAGCCGAAGCGCAGCGTGCAGGCGCGGAGGTATTCGCCACTGCGGGCACAGAGGAGAAACGCGCCTACTTGCGGTCGCTGGGCATCCCGCATGTGATGAGTTCGCGTACAACGGACTATGTTCGCGAAATCCAGGACCTGACCGCCGGCCGCGGCGTGGACGTGGTTCTCAACTCGCTCACCGGCGAATTCATCGCGGCCAACCTGCGCGTGCTGGCGCGCGGCGGGCGCTTTCTCGAGATTGGTAAGAACGGTATCTGGGAACCGGCAGCGGTCGCCAACGAGCGGCCCGATATTCAATACTTCATCATCGATTGGGGTCAGGAATACGAAAGCGATCCCGACGGCATCGCCGCGCTGTTTCAACAGTTGACACGTGCAGCCGATTCGGGCGACCTAGCGCCCCTTCCCTGCCGCGACTTCAAGTTAAGCGACGCATCCAGCGCATTCCGTTGGATGGCGCAGGCGCGGCATATCGGTAAAATCGTTATCACCACGGCGGCGGTCCGCGAAGACGGCGCCTACCTGATTACCGGCGGCCTCAGCGGTTTGGGGCTGCGCGTAGCAGAGTGGCTGGTCGAACGCGGTTCGCGCACATTGTGCCTGGTGGGGCGGCGCGCTCCCCAGCTCGAAGCGCAACTGGCCATTCGCCGCATGGAGGCGCGCGGCGCTCGAGTTACCACACACCAGGCCGACGTTAGCCGGAAGCAGGATCTTCAGCGAGTGTTTGACGACCTTAGCCGCATCGGAACGCCGCTCAAGGGAGTGGTGCACGCCGCTGGAGTATTCGAAAATTCAGCGCTCCGGCAGACTGACGCCGATAGCTTCGCGCGCGTACTGAGCCCGAAAGTCGAGGGCGCCTGGGCCCTGCACGAATTAACTGCCGCGATGGATCTGGATTTCTTCGTTATGTTCTCGTCGATTGCTTCGGTGCTGGGTGCCCCCGGTCAGGCCAGCTATGGCGCGGCCAACAGCTTCCTGGATGCGCTGGCGCATTTTCGGCGGTCCCGTGGCCTTCCGGCGGTCAGCATCAATTGGGGAGCATGGAGCGAGGTTGGGACGGTGGCGGGGGCGCGCGCGTCGGCGTACCTCACTGAACTCGGCGCCGGATTTTTCTCCGCCCAGGAAGGGCTCGAACTGTTGGAACTCTCGTTGGCCGGAGACCGGGCACAGTTCACGGCCACGTTGATGAACTGGGATCAGGCCCGCAGGACCCTTCGCGCGAACGATGCATTTCTTTCCGAAGTCGAGGGCATGCACCCAGCTCCCGTTGGCGCAAGCGCTGTATCGGCGGAACTGGTGGAGACACTGGAGCGCACCAAGGCAGACCAGCGGCCAACCGTCCTGCTGGATGAAGTTCGCCGACGTGCTTGCACAGTGATGGGTCTTGCGCCCGATCATCCCATCGGTCCGGATCGAGCGCTGAGCGACATGGGGCTCGACTCGCTGATGGCAGTCGAGCTGCGCAATGCACTTTCAACGGCCATAGGCAAGCTTTTGCCATCCACTTTGGTCTTCAGTTATCCGTCGACGGCCGCCATCGCGGGATACCTCGCGAGCCAGATGGATCCAGAGCCGCGGACGGAAGCACCCGGATCAGCCGGCATGGAAATGGGCGACTTCTTGAGCAAGCTCGAACGGCTCTCCGAAGGCGAAGTCGAACAATTGCTGAACCAGGCTGCGGGGCAAACACCGTGAAGGATTTTCTGCATCGCATCGAAAACCTGTCTTCGAAGCATTTGTTGCTGCTGGCGCTTGACCAGCAGAAACGACTGGAGAAGCTCGAGCGCGCGCAACAGGAACCGCTGGCAATCGTGGGAATTGGGTGCCGTTTTCCCGGTGGAGTGCATGGTCCCAATGCATTCTGGCAACTGCTGGCTGAGTCTCGAGACGCGATCACCGAGATCCCGGGCGACCGCTGGGATGTTGATAGCCTGTTTGATCGCGATGTCGAAGCGCCCGGGCGAATTGCCACGCGGCACGGCGGCTTCCTTTCCGACGTCGACAAGTTCGATGCGCCCTTCTTTGGAATTTCCCGGCGTGAAGCGATCAGTATGGACCCGCAGCAGCGCCTGCTGCTCGAGACGTCGTGGGAGGCGCTCGAGCATGCCGGAGTGTCGCCCAAAGATATTGCCGGAAGCCAGACAGGATTCTTCTTCGGTATCAGCACTGCGGATTATTGCCAGTTGCTGTTCCAGTCCGGTTACGAGGGCATCGACCCTTACACCGGGACCGGCGGTGCCCATAGCATTGCCGCCGGGCGGGTGGCTTACATCCTGGGGACGCATGGCCCCGCAATCGTTGTCGATACATCCTGTTCGTCGTCGCTGGTTGCGCTCCACCTTGCTGGCCAGAGCCTGCGTACTGGGGAATGCGACCTGGCGCTGGTGGGGGGCGTTAACCTGATTCTGTCTCCCGAAAGCACGATCGCGCTTTCAAAGGCGCACATGTTGTCGCCGGATGGCCGCTCGAGAGCATTCGACGCTGCGGCCAATGGCTTCGCCCGTGCCGAAGGCTGCGGTGTAGCCGCCATCAAGCTGCTCTCGCACGCCATCGCCGATCGAGACAATATTTGGGCCGTGATTCGCGGTTCGGCGGTAAATCATGACGGCCACAGTTCCGGCCTGACGGCGCCCAATGGGGCGGCGCAAGAGAGACTCCTTCGACAGGCTTTGCACGCCGCCGACATCAAAGCGGCGGACATACAGTATGTGGAGGCGCACGGCACCGGTACGGCTCTTGGCGATCCGATCGAGGCGCACGCACTTGCTGCCGTGTTAGGAGCCGGCCGTGAAGAGCGGAATCCTTTGTATGTCGGGAGCGTCAAAACCAACATCGGGCATCTCGAGGCGGCTGCCGGCATCGCGGGTGTCATCAAGACCGCGCTGTGCCTGCGACACGGGATCATCCCGGCCAGCTTGCACTTCCGCCAGCTCAATCCCCACATCAATCTGAACGGAGTTCCATTAGTCGTTGCAGCATCCATGACAGAGTGGCCGGCCGTGGAGCGCCGCATGGCGGGTGTCAGCTCGTTCGGATTCAGCGGAACCAATGCGCACGTGATTCTCGAGGCGCCACCCGGATACAGCCCAACCATTGCAGCGCCGGAGGCTAATCACGTACTCGTCATTTCGGCGCGCACGGCCGGCGCGTTGCGCACGCTGGCCAACCGTTACGCGGAATTCATCGCATCGAATCCGGACGTTTCGTTGCAGGATGCGTGTTACACCGCGTATGTAGGCCGGTCGCGATTCGACCGCGTGCTGGCGCTGGCGGCGGCGAGTCTCGAAGAGCTGCGCGGCAAGCTGGCCAGGGTCGCGGCGGGAGATGATATTGCCGGCGTCGAGATGCCTTCCGCACCGGCGCCCGCGAACAAAATTGCACTGCCAACTTATCCATTTGAAGGGCAGCACTATTGGGTCGAGACGCGACGCCCTCAACCCCCGCCCGAACAATCGGACGACTTTTACAGGCTCAGTTGGGAAAAGAAACCGATCAGCTCGGAGTTGGCACGCCACGCCGGGCCGGCCGCACTGAATTCAGCGCCCCCGGGAGCCGTCCTCGCAATCGCTGGCAGTGTGGCCACGCAATACGATTCGTTAAGCCGCGAACACGGCTTCGACCGGTATGAGCAGTTGCGGCCCGAGCTTGACCGCCTGACGTTCGAGCAGATTACGCGGGCACTCGCCGAGTGTGGATGGCGCCCGGCTCGCGGAGAGACGATAGGAGCCGACAATTTCGTTGAGCGGTTTGGCGTGCAGCCGCGCTACCAGCGGCTGCTGGCGAGAATGCTGGATATCCTGGGAGAAGAAGGGATATTGGAGCGCGCAGGCGAGCGATGGAATGTGCTGCGTACCCCCGTATCGGATGATTCGCACACCGATTTCCTGCTGCTTCAGGCTGCCTATCCGCAATTCCGTGGTGAGTTGGAACTGCTGTCCCGCTCGAGCCAACTGGCAGCGGTACTCCAAGGCCGTCTCGATCCGCTCAACGTGCTGTTTCCCGGCGGGGCGTTCGATACCGCTGAGGCCATTTACGAAAAATCCGCCGGAGCCAGGGTTTTCCAAACCCTCGTGCAGCAGACGGTGGCCCAGGGGATAGCGGCGTTGCCGGAAGATCGACCGATCCGCATCCTCGAAGTCGGCGGCGGAACCGGTGGCACGGCATCCTATGTCGCGCGGATCGTGCCTTCGACCCGCACCGAATACGTCTTTACCGACATTTCGCCGCTGTTTGCCATGCGTGGCGCCGAAAAATTCCGCGAATACCCTTTCTTCCGCTACGAGGTGCTGGATATCGAGCGCGACCCGATTGCGCAGGGGTTTGCGGAGCAGTCTTTCGACATCGTGATTGCAGCAAACTGCCTGCACGCGACGGGCGACCTGCGCGTGAGCCTCGCACATGTTGCGAAGCTTCTGGCACCGGGTGGGATGCTCGTACTACTCGAATCCACTTTGCCGGAACGGTGGGTCGACATCACTTTCGGCCTGACGGACGGTTGGTGGAAGTTCAACGATGACGGCCTTCGGGGCGACTATCCCTTGCTTTCAAAATCGGGCTGGCAGAGGCTGCTCATCGAGACCGGATTCAGCGAAATCACGTTACTGCCATCTGATATTAAGTCGCAACAGGCTCTGCTGATTGCTCGCGCTCCCGACGCGAACCGCGACAAGAAGCGCAACTGGCTCCTGATCGGCGACAAGAGCGGTTTCGTCACCCAGGTTGCAGCGACGCTGACGGAGCGCGGTGAGCAGGCGGTGGTTGTTTGCGACAACGATCCCCTGCCCGTTGATCAAGCTGCCTGGCGCGGGATTGTGGATCTCTCATGTTTGGATGTTCCAGCTGCTGAAAAGATCACAGACCTGGATTGGGACAATGTGCATCACTTCGGCTGTGAACGGGTTTTGGCGCTTACCAGACTGCTGATCGAAACTGGAGGCCGCTTGTGGGTAGCAACACGCGGCGCCCAGCGTGTCGGCGGCGAATCGATGAGCTCAGCCATTGCCTCCGCGCCAGTCTGGGGTTTGGGACGCACCATTGCGCTCGAGCATCCTGACATCTGGGGCGGACTGGTGGATTTCGACCCTGCGGACAGCGCGGAAAATCAAGCTGGGCTGCTGGTCGATGCATTGATGGCCGTTGATAGTGATGACCAGATCGCGTTCCGCGGCGGCATCCGTCACGTAGCAAGGCTGAAGCGGTGCGCCCGTCCCACGCAGGCCGTCCCACGCTTTGAGCCGCATGCAAGCTATCTCGTCACCGGCGGCCTGGGCGGGCTCGGGTTGATCGTCGCCAGGTGGATGGCCGAGCAAGGTGCGCGCAGGCTGATCCTCGTGGGGCGGAGCGGCATTGAACGGCCGGAGCAAGCCGATGCCGTGCACCGCATCGAGCGCCTTGGCGTTTCAGTTCGCACGGTGCGGGCTGACATCGCAGATCCGGAAACTATGGCGCAATTGTTTGACTCCATCGCTGCCGAGGAACCGCCTTTGAAAGGCGTGATCCACGCCGCCGCAGCATTGAGTTGGGATAGCGTGCGGGAGATGTCTCCCGGCGCGTTGCACGACGTGCTGCGGCCTAAGGTTCTGGGTACATGGCTGCTGCACCGGCATACGCTCCATCTCGCTCTCGACTTCTTCTGCCTTTTCTCATCCGCCGCTTCGTTGCTGGGGGCGAGCGGCCTGGCGCATTACGCCGCCGCCAACGAGTTCCTCGACGCTTTGGCGAAATACCGGCAAGGCCAGGGTCTGCCGGCGCTGGCGATCGAATGGGGCGCCTGGGATGAGATGCGCAACGCATCGGAAAAACAACGGCAGGAATCTCGGTCGCAAGGCCTCCTCCCGATGCCGGCGTCCAGGGCGCTGGCGGCGCTGGGCAGCCTCTTGCAGTCGCGCGAATCCTGCATCGCTGTAGCCTCCATCAACTGGCGCAACCTGCGCGCCGTTTTTGAAACGCGCCGTAAACAGCCGCTGTTCGATGGAATCGAGATACCGACGGTTAAGACCGAAGCCAGCGTAAGCGAGCCACAGTGGCAAAGGCTTCCCGCCCAGGCGCGCGAGGCTTGGATTGCAAACGTAGTGTGGGAAGAGATTTGCCGCGTTCTCCGCATCGACGACGGCGCGCCGATCGAGTTCGATCGCGGCTTTTTCGAAATGGGTATGGATTCGCTCGTCTCCGTGGAATTGAAAAACCGCCTGGAGGCACGGATGGGCCGCAGCGTGCCAGCCATGCTAACCTTCAACTTTCCGACCGTTAGAACGCTTTCCAGTTACCTTTCCAGGGAATTCACGGCTTCTGTCATGCTTGCAGCCAACGAAACGCACGTTCCGTCGAACGGCGCCGGCAAAATAGAAATAAATGACGAGGAAGTGGCGAACCTGCTCGCATCCAAGCTGAAGAGCCTGACAACCCGGAAAGGATCG
>JBEKRU010000074.1:0-30123 GCA_049518435.1 Occallatibacter sp.
CCACAGCCATCGCACGAAACCACTCAGGATGCCAACCAGAACTTCTCTTACCCATTTGCAGTTCTCCCTTCCCTGCAAATGCGCTCATTTTAAGTTGTCTCACTTTTGGGGGTCACTTCAGGGTAATTGTGAGCAGACTCAACGCTCCAAACATCCACTTCCGAACAGAAAACACACGTTTCCCCTCACTTTCCGAGGTCAGTTTTTGGCAGATATCTCACCTCAAAGGGTGAGGTTTCGGCCGGTTTCCTCACCTCATAGGCAGACTTTTACCCTATGTAGCTCACCCTCTCGGGTGAATATTTGACACCCCGAAACTGCCCACTATTCCCTGCCGGGGCCCCATCAACAGGTCTTCGTCGATGGGTGGTTATCCCCTATTCCCTGACCCCTGTTCCCTGTTCCCAAGCCCCTCCACCAGCGCCACCCATTCATCCTCTAGCCGCTCTCGATGGAACCGCCGCCCAGCCCGCTTATACCAGTAGTCCGCGTTCCACGCCTCGCCCTCTTTCCTATGCAGATAGGCATGGACTGCCATTCCCTCCGTCGTCTCCAGTTCGTCCACTAAAGCATGGGCACTAGACCACTTACCTTTCGCATCCCACCACAGCGCCGCCATCGGCGCGGTCAACCCGCCTGGCGGCTCTGTGCCCGTCAACGAAGCTCGAAATTCTTCGGCCTTCATGCAGCCCGTTCTACCATCCAGGTCGCACTCCCCGCAACAGATTCCAACCCATCCAAAGTGATTTGAATCACTGTTGGATCGCCTCCACACTGGTAAAAAAGATTCATCAGCCGATGAAGAGTGCAGGGAAAGCCGCCAGGGGGCTTGGGAGTGCTGGCCGGTTCATCGCCCGCACTTCCCCTTCGCCGAGGTCGTATGATGCCGATGATTCCTCAAAAGCCTCTCAAACAGGATGTTTGCGTATCCGACCATATTGGTCGTATACTCAACTACGACCATAATAGTCGCACTTTTCGACTGCTTCGGAACAAGTGGCCCATTGGAGTTCATCAGGTGAGCATGTTAAGCGAATTGAAAGTCGGACAGACCGCGGTCCTGATCGCTCTCGAACTCCCTGAATCTGTTCAGAACCACCTCATGCACATGGGCTTCGTCCCTGACGCCTTGGTTACCGCGCTGCGTCGTGCACCGGCTGGCGACCCTACCGTATTTGCCATTGACGGTATGGAAATCGCCCTGCGCCACGAAACCGCCGAGTCCATCCGCGTCCGCCCCGCCACTGCCGACGACCTCAATGCCTCGAATGCGCACTCCGGCGAAAGCGCTCCCGACGAGGTTGCCGACTTGCTTGAGGTTCTGCGATGAGCGCTTGCTGTGAGACCCCAGCATTTGTTCCGCCCGCCCCTGACTCATCCGCCGGGCCGCTCAAAACCGTAGTCCTCATTGGCCCGCCAAATTCAGGTAAGTCTACTCTTTTCAATAGTTTAACTGGCCTACGACAGAAGGTCGCCAACTACCCCGGTGTCACCGTCGAGCAGCGCATGGGCCTCATGGCCGGCGTGGGCCGAGCCGACCTGACACTCATCGATCTCCCCGGCATTTACTCCCTCACTCCGTACTCTGAAGATGCTCGCGTCTCCATCGACGTGCTCAAGGGAAAAATGCCCGGCACGCCCAAGCCCGACGCCGTAATCCTTGTTCTCGATTCACTCCACCTGACGCGCCAGTTGATGCTCGCCGCGCCCGTCCTTGAAGTAGGCCTGCCCACTCTGGTGCTGCTGAACATGACGGACCTGATGGAGCAGCGCGGAGGCCACATTGACTCCCTCAAGCTGGCCCGTGAACTCGGCGCACCTGTCGCGCAAATCAGCGCCACGCATCGAACCGGACTCGATGCCGTTCCGCTCTTCCTCCATCAACAAACCAATCGCAATGCCCCCACACCGCTCGCCCTGCCCGTGATGGGAAACGCCGCCAGCACCCACAGCTGGGCCGCGCAGGTGAGCCGCAAAACGGGCTATCAGGCGCCGCTTTCGGTTGAGGGCACACGCAAAATCGACAACATCCTTCTTCATCCCATCTGGGGACCGCTGCTCTTCCTGGTCGTTGTCGTCGGCGTCTTTGAAGTGGTCTTCTCCATCGGCCAACCGCTCTCCGATGGGTTTGGCGATCTGCTCGCCCGCATGGGCGAATTCGTCCGTCCGTTTCTGCCCGCTGGCTGGCTGCAATCACTTGTGCTCGACGGTGCCTGGAAGGGCATCTCGTCCGTCCTCGTCTTCCTCCCCCAGATCCTGCTTCTGTTTCTCTTTATCGGGATCCTCGAAGACACCGGCTACCTGGCTCGCGCCGCCCTCATTGCCGACCGCGTCATGCGCACCACCGGCCTGAATGGCAAAGCTTTCATCCCGCTGCTCTCCGCTTACGCCTGCGCTGTCCCCGCCATCATGGCCACGCGCACCATTGAGAACAGGCGCGACCGCATGGCCACCATCCTGGTCACCCCGTTCATGACCTGCAGCGCCCGCCTGCCCGTATACATGTTGCTAATCGCTGCATTCATTCCCAACATCTTTTATCTGCACGGCTTTCTTGGCCTCCGCACGATTGTGATGCTCGGCCTCTATCTAGCCGGATTCGTGGGCGCCATGACCACAGCGTGGCTGCTTAAAAGCTCAATCCTCAAGTCCAGCGAGACCCCATTCATTCTCGAACTGCCCCAGTACCGCATGCCCACCTTGCGCTCCCTCGGCATCCGCCTCATGGACCGCGCCAACGTCTTCCTTCGCCAGGCCGGTACCGTGATTCTCTCCGTCACGCTTGCCCTCTGGGTGCTCGCGCATCTCCCTGTCGTTCATGTAGCGGGTAGCAGCTATGCAGCGCCTGAACTCGCTGACAGCGTCATCGGACGCCTCGGCCATTTCATCGAGCCCGCCATCGCGCCCCTCGGTTTCAACTGGAAGATCGGCATCGGCCTGCTCTCATCCGTGCTGGCTCGCGAAGTGATGGTCAGCACCATGGGCACACTTTACGGAGCAGACCCCGCGACTCAGGCCATGCACCTGCAAACCGCTCTGCACCACGACATGACACTCGGCGGCGCGCTGGCTCTAATGATCTTTTTCGCCTTTGCCATGCAGTGCACCTCCACCATGGCCGTGGTGCGACGCGAGACCAACAGTTGGAAGTGGCCTGCTATCCAATTTATTTACATGCTGGTCTTGGCGTGGGGCGCAGCTTTCGTTGTGAATCACGCGGTCATGGCCATCTTCGGCTAAAGCTTACGGAACGGTGATCTCCGCTTGGTGGGCGATGAGACCGCGCTGCTCTACTTGTGAGCGCCAGCGCAGCAATCCAGAGTAGTTCAACGAGCTTTGTGCGCCTGCGTCCCGGCGGGACTTGACTTCCGTTCCTTTTGGCCCAGACCGTGGGGCGAAAAGCTCACCGTCACGGTGATCGGCCCTTTCAGCCCCTCCCGGCTATTCGAAATATCAATTGTCGTATTCGGGCCCGCCGCACCTTTCTCATAGTGGACGCCATGCAACGTGCCCGTCGGATTTTGCTGGAATCCTGCCGCCGTCCGTCCCGCAGCGGGAGCACTGTTCGGACGATAATCGTGATCCTGCAGCAGCTTGCGATAATAACTGAAGATCTCCGTCATCGGCCTGGTCGTGACATATGTCGCGTTCAGAAAGGGCGAGCCCGTTGAGTCAGCCATCAGCACCGGACTCAGCTCATAGCCGGAAAGATTCGTCAGCCAACCCGGCCACAACAAGGCAGAGGCCGGCATGTTGTGAGACCCCTTATTGCTTGGAGACGATGGTGCGTTTTCCTGCTTTCCATCCCCCTTGGCGGCGGCGCTTTCCGGAGGCGGTGGAGGCGTAATCCCAGTGACCATTTCAATATTGGGATTCTCCGATGCTTGAACGGATGACGGATCGATCTTTCCCGAGCAGGTAACCTTGGTAAACGTGCCCTCTTCGCGCCGCCGAATCTGGATGAAGAGATCGCATTCTTTCGCCGCCACCCGGATCGTTGTCCCAATGCCGTCCGGGTTGGGCTGAAACACCAGGCCCTGCGCCTCAAACAGCTTTCGGTAATGCTCCACGACCTCCGCCGGCTGCGCATCCACGACATAACTTGTCTGCGCGAAGGAATCGCCCGAGTAAACCTTTGGACTTGTACCCGGATAGCTCACCAGCCAGGACGGAAGCGTGAAAGCTGTCTGGCTGAACGCCGGAACAAGAGCGGAAAGGACGAAAGCCACTACCACCAGGACTCTCGCCGGCTGCATCGCGAATTCATTCAGGCCGGGCAGAAGAAAACTGCGACGCTTGCGCACTGACGGTATCCTCCTGCTCGTGGCTCTTTGGCTCAATCTACATCGTTCCATCCTCGCTTCGCAAGGCGCGCCGAAGGCGCCGGGGGGTTGACTGCCCTCTGTGCCCCAGCCATTTTCGTTAACTCCCAGGAAGTTTATCGTTCGATGGGAACTGCTTCCCAACGCGGATTCACCGCGGAGTCTCATCGACCGACGAGTAGCAAGCATGATGCCACGCGCCACATTTGGGTCTCCGCCTCCGGTATATTAGGCCTTGTCTAGTACCCAAAATGGCTATTCCGTTCACAGCACTTCAAGCTTCCAGGTTTCCCAGTTCCCTGTCCGCCGCGAAATCCGCTTCCGCGATTAGCCGTTCTGTCTCGATAGCGTTCATTCTTTGCACAATGATCCTTCCGTGGGGAGCCTCGCTCGGCGCCCAGCAGCCTCTGTCCCTCGCCGACGCCGCACTCCAGGGCCAAACCCTCTTTCAGCAATCGGGGTTTTCCAGCATGGTGCTGGTCGTAGTCCGCGACCGCGAAACCATGATCAAAGGCTATGGCGAAACATTCCCCGGCAGCGCCCGCAATCCCGATTCCAGATCGCTCATCCGCCTCTGTTCCTTGTCGAAGGTTTTCGCCACCGATCTCCTCCTCCGGCTCGCGGCTGACGGCAGTCTCTCCCTCGCCGATCCCCTTGAACGCTACGCTCCTCCTGGCAAACACGTTCCCAGGGCAGCCGACGGAACTGAGATCACATTGCGCGATCTGGCCACACACACCGCCGGGCTGCCACGCGAAGTCGGCGCCTATCCCGCCAAGGCTCCGCATTTCACGTTTCCGAGCTACACCGTTCGCTGGGCCTGGTTGCAAAAGCAGCAGCTGATCACGCCTCCCGGCACAGCCGCTTTGTATTCCAATGTCGGCTTCGATTTCCTTGGCGACGCGCTGGCCATCGCTTCCAGCAAGTCCTATGCCCAGCTCCTGCATGACCGGCTGCTCCAGCCGCTAGGCATGTGGGACACAACCCTGGTCCCGTCCTTTGAACAGTGTTCCCGCCTGCTCCGTGGACCCCGCGATGAAGGCCCCTGCACCGACACGCTCGCCTCAGGCGCCAGCGGAGGCATTTACTCCACCCCCGCCGATATGGCTAAATTCCTGCAATATCTGCTGCAAATCCCAGGCTCTCCCGCACAGCCGTCCACGGCGCTCGGCGTTGCCCTGGAACCGCAGCAGCTCAAAACCGTTCAGGGCCTGAGCCACGCCGGCGATCCAACCGGAATCGGCCTGGCCTGGATTCAAATCGGCGATCCATCCTCCCCGTCATCCATCATCGAAAAGACTGGCGGCGGTGCCGGATTCAGCACCTACATCGCCCTCAGCCCCAGCCGCCATACCGCAGTCTTCGTCGCGGTCACCGAAAACAAGGACGACTGGAAGATCGATCTCTTCCACGAAGGCAACAATCTTCTCGCCGCGCTGGCAGGTGTTCCACCGCTGCCGCCCAAGGTACACACAGCGCGCCCAGCCCGAAAGCCTGCAAATCGCCGCCCGCGAGCTCACCCATCCAGCCAGACCCCGCGCCCCAAATCATCACCCTCCGCGTCATCCCGCCACAGACCACGCAAGCAATCAACCGGCAGCGGAGCCAATTGAGCACTCGCCTCCCTCAGTTTTCCGAAGGTGCCTTCTCCATGTGGTCAACTACAAGCTGCTCGACCGGAGCTTTTCGGGATTCCAGCTTGAGCCCCAGCTTCTCCACAGATGCGAAAACAGTCGAACTGCCGCTCGGATCAGATGCATCCGAAGCCGGAGCGGTGTTCGTGTTTCCACCGCCCCCGGCAGGCACTGCCATCGCCATGCCCTGGGCACGCGCCGTCGCAATTAGATCCGCAAGAGAAATATCCACCGACACCTGGTAGTTGCCCTTCAGCCCGGTCATGTCCACCACCTGTCGCCCGCCTCCGCCACCCATCTGCATCACCGTTGTCAACATATCCGCAAACCCTGCCATCGTCACCATGCTTGAATCCAGTTCGAGCGTTTGCGTACTCATATCAATCTTCTGCTTGACGGTGCCCTTTGCCCCCATATTGATCGTTGTCGATCCGTCGGCATTCCGAGTCATGCGGATGGGCCCGTCCGGACCATCCATCTTCATCTCTCCCGGTTTCAGCGGCTCGTCGTCGGCAATCGGCGCGGCGGGCGCCGGCGAGTCCTTCAGCTTCGGCCCTCCCTTCCCAACCACCAGTGCAAGCACCGGATGTTCCTGTGTGTCGCGATGCAATGTCAGCTTGAACCGTTCTTCCAGCAGCGACTGCAACATGGCCGGTGCGTCGTCCTTCTGTGCCCCGTCAGGCATACTCGCCGAAATATCGAAACGCTGCGAGCCCAGCCAATCCGGCCCGGTAACCTGGTACGCCTTTACTTTGTATGCATTGGCAATCAATTCCTTGAGTGTCATATAGGTGTAGTCCGCGCGGGAAGTATCCACGTGCGGTCCGAATCTCGGCATTTTGCCTGACTGCATATCCGCCGCCATCTTCGCCATATCCAGCGGAGCCGACGGCCTCACTGTTGCCACATCGAATGTAAGCTTGGCTGGAACGGTCTGGCCCGTCTGTCCCAGCCATGCACCACTCCCAACCAGCAATAAGCCCCCGGATAAAACAAAAATAAAACTGCGAACCATCATGGGAATCTCCTACCATCGATCCCCGGAAGTATACCCCCTCATCAATAAGCGCAAAAAAAAGGCGCAGCGGACGAGACCGCCGCTGCGCCAACAGCGAAACCAGATAAGTTCAATCTGGTTTCGCTTTCCTCACATGAGATTAGAAGAGAATCTTCCCGCCGAACTGCATCACGCGGGGATCGTAAGTGTTGGTAGCCTGACCGAACTGCGTATCCGTAACTCCCGTGTCCAGGCTGTTGAATTCCGTGTGGTTGAACGTATTGAACGATTCGAAGCGGATTTCCAGCCTCGGGCCTTCGTGGGAAGTAAGCGGAATGCTCTTGAATAGACTCATGTTCCAGTTGAAGAGCCCGGGCCCGACAACAGCGTCCTTTCCAGCAGTGCCAAAGCCTTCATTCGCGCCTCCATTCCATGGAGCAGTCGGAGCCGCGAATGCCGCGGTGTTGAACCATTCCTTCTGCGTTTTCGGGCCTTTCGCGGACGCTACCAGGTTCGGCCTGTTCGTCGTTCCGCCACCAAGACCAAGCGTGTCCGGACCGTTGTAGAAAGTCTCGAGAGGAGTGCCCGCCTGCGCTACGGTCACGCCGGAAAGCTCCCATCCGCCAAGGATTTCCCGTCCCAGCATGCTGCCACCCGAGCTGAAGAACGGCAGCTTATAGTCGTAGTTCACATTGAAAATATGCCGCCGGTCGAGCACACCCGATCCACGGTCATATCTCAGGTTGAATGGGTTTGAGACGGTAGATGAACCGCCGGCGAAATTCGTCGAACCTTCATCGCCACTCGCAATATCGATTTCATGCGACCAGGTGTAAGAGAACTGCGCCGTCAAACCATGGTTGTTCACAATGCGCAACCCCGCTTGCAAAGAGTTGTAGTTGGAATTGGTCGCGCTTTCCGTCTGCGTGATTCCAGCGTAGCCGGCATACTGCCTGTATAGGTTGGCGTTGGTTCCGCTCGCTACGGCTTCGCGGTCGTCATATGTGCCGTTAACGGGGTCAAGAAGCGGCAGCGTGTTGATGCTGCGTTCGTCGTTCTGGTCCCAACCAATTGAGCCAACATACTGCACTATCGCAATAATGGATGGCTGCAGTTGTTGTTGAATCCCCATACTGTATTGTGCCGTACCTGGATTTGGATAGTGAAGGTTGAGGTTCCCCAAGCCCGCTGGGTTAAGCGGCGAGGTCGCCGCCTGGCCGCTCTTCGCGCTGACATTCGGATTCGAGAAGTACACAGCGTTCGCCGTTGGCTGGAATGCAAAGGGCGGGTTAACGTCCAAGCCGTACACGTCGTTCCCTTGAACGCGTTCATAGAAGATTCCCCCGCCGGCGCGTAGCACTGTCTTCCCGGCACCGAACAAGTCGTACGCGAGCCCGACCCGAGGCTCGACGGTGTTGAAGTCGTTGTTCACAAGGCCACGCGGAAGTCCATTCTGTCCGGCTATTTCAATGCCGTTCGTATAGAAAGTCCCCCCGTTGACGGTCTGGACCCCAGGACCGCTAGGATTCAAAGACCCCGTAGTCGCACTCGGATACTGAGCGTCTGTGGCGCTGAAAGCTGACGGCACAAAGTTCGACACCATGTCGTTCTTTTCGTAAACGTGCGGCAGCGCATCATAGCGTACCCCAAGATTCACGGTCAGCCGCGGCAGCAAGTGCCAGTTATCCATGCCATAGAAGGAGTACGTGTTGTTCAGCCAGTGAGGGGTGGTCAAATTCTGGAGCTGCTGGAAGCTATCCGCAAACCCCAGCAGGAAGTTCAGGTACGAATCCCCTGACCAGTCCGACCCGAAAGAATACTGTCCCTGAACCAGAGCCTGTTGTTGTTGGTTTTTGTCCACTCGCATATACGAGAAACCAAACTTCAGCCCATGTTTGCCCTTGTTCCACGAAAGATCGTCGCGGACCTGGTAATCAAGAAACGCGTTGTGCCAAGGATCGTAATTCTGGGTCCATGTGGTGCTCAGAACACCGGAGAACCCGACCTGCGGGAGTTCTTTCAGCGCTTCGTTGCCTGCAAACCCAGAGAAGGGTTGCGCGTTCCAACCTGCCGGCTGTTGGTAAATACCTACCGGAGTCCAGCCGATCGTATTTCCATTGACGTTCAAAGACGTCTCGTTCAGCAGAGACGGTGACAGCGTTTGGGTCAACTTGATCACCGACGCCCATGATGGATTGGCGAATTGAGTTCCGACAGTGTCGTAGCTGCTGCCGCTCCATTCGCTCGGGATGATGGTCTGCGACATCTGGTCATGAATCCAGTGACCCATCAGATGCAACTTGGGGGTAAAGTCGTGATCGATGCGCACTACATCCTCGCGCACGAAAGTCGGCTGCTTGGGCGCCCCTACAACCAGAGGATCAGTGGCGCTCGAGTTGGTCTGGTGCGGAATTGCCCCGGTCCCCATGAACAAAACTGCATTGGCATCCAGCAGGTTGGCAGGAATCGTGATGGTGCCGTTGGGGCCGCCAGGGAACGAGTTCCCTGGCGTCAAGCCATCCCCCGCATAAACGGCAAGCTTCGCAGGATCGGTCGTCATCGGAACGCAAGGCCATGCCTGCCCTGGGTTGCAGACCCCGTTAGCAAGGCTCGCCGGCTCGTTCCACGGCTGATAGTTCAGAGCCGCACCCGCAGTCGGGAAATCCGCGTTGGGGACGGTCTCGGTCGAAGTGGGATTGACGCCCGCGATGTAGCGACGCCATTCCTCGCTCTCGAAGAAGTAGGTCCGGCTACGGTCCTTCGGGTAGATTTTGGGTATGAATGCCGGACCGCCGATATCAAACCCGAAAATGTTCAGGCGAAGTTCTGGAATCAGGGGCTGAGCACCAGCAGCAAGGTTATTCTTGGAAAAATACGGAACCGCATCGAAATCATCGTTGCGGTTGAATTCCCAGGCGCCGCCGTGGAACTGTTTTGTGCCCGATTTCAAGGCGATGGTGATGGTGCCGCCAGAGCTGATGCCATAGTCCGGGCTGTAATTACTGCTCAGTGTCTGGAACTCGGCCAGGGCATCCATCGTCGGCATCAGGTCAAACTTGCCGCCCGAACCGCGATCGTATGCCTCTCCACCATCCACGAGCCAATCATTGTGGTCCGGCCGCATGCCGTTAAAACTGAGGCTGAAGCCGCTGCCCTGCGCCGTGACTCCGTTGAAGGAACTCAGCATGTTTGAAACGCCGGTTCCCAGTGTCGCCAGCGAAACCATGTTGCGGCCGTTGGTTGCCAACTGCGTCATCTGTTGGCCCGTAATCAGGCTGCTGACTTCGTTGGTTTCCGTCTGAAGGTGAAGTGCATCGGCCTCAACGCTTACCGTTTGACTGCTAGCGCCTACCGCCAGCGCCACGTTTTCCTGCACAGTTGCGGCAACGTTCATCACGATGTTGGTCTTGTTGAAAGTCTGAAATCCAGACGCGGTTGCGCTCAGCGTGTAGGTCCCAATGTGCAATCCGGGAAAATCGTAAAGTCCCGTCCCGTTGGTCGTTCCTTTGCGAACTTCGCCTGTCGCTATGTTCGTGATGGTTATTTGCGCATTCGGGATCACTCCTCCTGTCGCGTCCGTCACGGTTCCTTCCAGTTCTGCGTTCTCCTGCGCCATAGCTTTCCCAATTAACAACAGGGAGATTAGCGCTATGCCAAATACGTGTTTGGCTAGTCTCATATCAACTGTTCTCCATTCAATTTTGGTTTTTGGGGCCTTCCCAATCGAGTTGTCTCGAAACCGCTCTTCGATCACTGCAAAGCGCAAAGGGACCAATCGATAAGCAGACCTCCGCGCACGCATGGAGCAGCTCCACACGGTGTCGTCGCCGCAGCGCGCAAGGCCGCGGCTGTCCGGGACCACGCCGCTTACATGGCTGGATTCCGGCTCACTTCGCTTTCATGGTTGTTGTTTGCTTCTCCGCAACCGCAGGCACGGTTCGCCTCTTCGCGAGCCGAGTCGCAAACTACGGTGCGGGGGCCGCCTCATGATTCGGCGGACGGCCGGAGATGAATTCTGCTCTGATATTGCGCTGAATGCTTTCGCTCCCGCGCAGGCCTTTGCCGCACAATTGAGCGAATCCCACATCTTGCGTGGTCAACATGATGGCGTCTCCTTGGGAACACTTGCCGTCAGTGCCACGTACAGGCAGACCGATGGGTTGGTCGCCTTTGGTCCTAGACGTAGAAGCGCGTCAAAAGGTTCAATTTTTTCGGGAAGATTTTTTCGCTCTCACGTCTGCCAAACCAACCACGATGTGCACTCTAAGCGTACCGCTCCATGCGCGAGCGTCCGCTTCTATGAGAAAATGAGAGAAGCAAGGTTCTCCGGTGCATAGGTGTGCCCAGCTCTTGAGGCTTGGGAAAACATGCCGCCACCCCAGCCAGAATCAACCCAATCTCATCCGGCCCGCCGCGCCGCTAATCGATCTGCGGCCCACATAACAGGAACCCGACCACTCATGCTCAGCACCAGCAACGTCACCATGCGCTACGGCAATAAGCTCCTTTTCGAGGAAGTCAGTGTCAGCTTTGTCCCCGGCCGCCGCTATGGCCTTACCGGTCCCAACGGCTCCGGCAAGTCCACGTTCATGAAAATCCTCACCGGCGAACTCGACGCGCAGAAGGGCACAGTCGTGCGCCCGCGCAAGTTCGGCGTTCTCCGCCAGGATCAGTTCGCCTTCGACGCGTATCGCGTCATCGACACCGTCATCATGGGCAACAAGCCCCTATGGGCCGCCCTTGAAGAGCGTGACCGCATCTACGAGAAGGCCGAGCTTTCCGACGCTGACGGCATGCGCCTCGGCGAGCTCGAAGGGGTCATCGGCGACGAGGACGGTTACACCGCCGAGGCCGACGCCGCCATCCTCCTCGACGGACTCGATATCCCCGAAGAGATTCACGAGCGCAAAATGGGCGAAATCCAGGGGGGCCAGAAGGTCCGCGTACTGCTCGCGCAGGCGCTGTTCGGCAAACCTGAAGCCCTGCTGCTCGACGAGCCCACCAACTACCTCGATCTCGACTCCATCCACTGGCTGCAGGACTTCCTCGACAAGTACGACGGCACCCTCATCTGCATCTCCCACGATCGCCATTTCCTCAACAGCGTGACCACGCATACGGCCGACATCGATTACCAGACCATCATTGTTTACACCGGCGGCTACGACGACATGGTCATGGCGAAAACGCAGATTCGTTCCACGCTGGAGTCGCAAAACGCCCAGCGTGAAAAAAAGATCGCCCAGTTGAACGACTTCATCGCCCGCTTCGCCGCCGGAACCCGTTCGTCCCAAGTAACGAGCAGGCGCAAGGAAGTCGAACGCCTGCAGACCAACGACCTGGCCCGTTCCAACATTCAGCGGCCTTTCATTCGCTTTGATATGCTCCGCCCCTCCGGCAAGCACATTCTCGAGTTCAAAAGCATCACCAAATTTTACGGCGAAGAGAAGGTCATCGACGGTTTCACTGCCAACGTACTCCGCGGCGAGAAGATCTGCCTCATGGGCCGCAACGGCGCCGGCAAAACCACGCTGATCAAAAGTCTGCTCAATAACTACCCGGGCCTGGCAGACAAGGAATTCGAGCTCGACAACGGTACCGTCTTCTGGGGACACGAAGCGCAGATCGGCTACTTCCCCCAGGACGTAGGCGCCACCATTGAACATGGCCTTACAGTCGCCGAGTGGCTACATCGCTGGAACCCGCAATCCACAGTAGAAGAAATCCGTGGCATCTTAGGTCAGATGTTATTCAGCGGCGAAGAAGGCGCCAAGCCCACCAAGGCGCTGAGCGGCGGCGAGCAGGCAAGGTTAGCTTTTTGCAAGCTGATCCTCACCAAGCCCAACATCCTGATCTTCGACGAGCCGACGAACCATCTGGATCTTGAAGCCATCAATGCGCTGAACATCGCATTGCAGCGTTACGAAGGCACTGTCCTGCTAGTCACTCACGACCATGACCTGATCGATGAAGTGGCTACAAGATTGTGGAACTTTAAAGCGGACGGAATCGAAGACTTCCAAGGCCCCTACGCCGAATGGAAAGGCAAACACAACTAGGCGATTGATTGCAGTGCATGTTTTTGTCACTGCTTCTGCGCGGACGTGGGCTTTGGCAACTTCGCCAGCGCATCGGTGACTATTCCGGGTGTCAGTGCTTCTGGCAACAGCTCGGGCTCGCTCTGACCCGGAACATAGAGCGCGTAAGCAGGAACCCCGCTGCGGCCCATCGCTGTCAGCGCCTGGGTAATGGCGTCATCACTGCGGCTCCAGTCCGCCTTGAGCAATGCCACATTTGCGTCCTTAAACGCTTGCTGCACCTGAGGCTGCTGGAGAGCTACGCGCTCATTCACCTGGCAGCTCAGGCACCAACTCGCGGTGAAGTCCACAAACACCGGGCGGCCTTGCGCCTGGTAGCGGCTCACGGCATCAGCCGACCATGGTTGCCAGCCACCCTGCGGTTCCGTAGTCGTCGAAGTCTCCGGCGCTGCAGCAAGCTTCTTCGGCGCGACAACGCACGCCGCAATTACTACCAGCACAATGAGTGCCGCGACGGCCGTGGACCAGCGCTTCGCAGGCCAACGCCCAAGGAACCATCCGGCGATCGCAAGCATCAGAAAGCTTCCCAGCAGCGACCACAGAAGACCGGGGCCGTAACCACTGGTCAGTGACCACGCCAGCCAGATCACGGTGATAAAGATGGGCACTGAGACGGCCTGACGCAGCACTTCCATCCATGCACCGGGTTTGGGAAGCAGACGCGTCCATGCAGGCTGCAGTGTGAGTGCGACGTAGGGCGCGGCCAGACCTAGCGCCAGTGCTGTGAACACCGCAAAGGTGACCGCGGGAGATTGCGCCAGCGCATAGCCAATTGCGGCGCCCATGAACGGCGCTGTGCATGGAGTGGCGACGACCACGGCCAGCACGCCGGTGAAGAAGCAGCCTGTGTAGCCTTGCTTCTGCGCCAGCGAACCGCCTGCGCTGGTCAGCGTCAGCCCAATCTCAAACTGGCCTGCCAGCGATAGGCCGAGGAAGAACAACAGTCCGGCCATCAGTGACAGAAACACCGGCGACTGGAACTGAAAACCCCATCCCAGCGTTGAGCCCGCGGTCCGAAGCACAAGCAGCGCGCCCACAAGCACCCAGAAGGAAACCAAAATCCCAGCCGCGTAGATGAACCCGTGCGCACGGAGATTGTGGCGTTCTTCATTGCCGGAGTTAACCAGCGCAAGTCCCTTCAAGAACAAGACGGGAAACACGCAGGGCATGAGGTTGAGCAGCAGGCCGCCTAGAAACGCGAGGCCTGTTGCGCGCGCCAGCAATCCCCAGGCGAGCGCGGGCGCTGCGGCCGCAACTGCTCCCGGAATCGCCGCAATCTCATACGCGCGACCGCCTGAAAGCTCCAATACCCCTTTTAACTGCGCAGGATTCGCGGCGAGGTTTGCGTCCTTCTTGAGGTCGAGCACAAAGCCCTTCGCCGTCGGCGTGACTTTTTGCGGAGCAGGATTATCGATGGTGTCCTGATCCGCTGGAAAGAACACGGCGGATGATTCACGCTGGCCGGTTTCGACGGCGAGTTGGAAACCGGTTGATGTTGAAGCAAAAACTGCCTTCGCATTCGAGGGCCATGGTTGAGGTAATCGGCCTGCAAGCCTCTGGTAGATCTCTACATCTGGTCCCGGCTGCGGAACGTCCTTGAGCAAGTGATCGATAACCACCGCGTCCGTTTGAAGTTCAGCCTTGCCCGGGATACATACCTCGCGGCAGACGAGCCAATCAGCCTTAGCTATTAATTCCACCTTGCCTGGCTTTGCAGTCTTGTCTGTTGAAAAGGTCAGAGGAAATAAGACTTCGTCTTCGTAGCCAAAATCCATCAATGGACCAAGCGCCAATCGTCTCGGAGCGGGAAACCGTAACGGGCCAGCAGTAACACCGTCGGGAAGCGTCCACTTAATATGAGGAGGCTCTCCCGAATCGCCCGCATTCTTCCAATAGACATGCCAGCCAGGCTCCAGCTTGAAATAAAGACCGGCTTCGGTCGGGCTGCCGGCCATCAGGAAGCCTTCGGGCACAACCAACTGCACATGCAAATGCGCAACGTCCGCAGAACTCGACGCGGCGCGCGCCTGCAAACCTATGGCAAATAAGCAAAACAATACGACAATCCAACGGGGCATATGCATCACAAAATGTTCCTGGCTCCTGTTGATTGGACTCACCGCAACCGTTGTTAGTTACAGTAAGTTCTACTCGTGTTTCCGTACGTGCAGATCCGCCCGCTTCGAGTGCTCGCGGAAGATGCAGTCGTCTTGAATGCACTTGACGCCGGCTGCGCGGGCCCTGGCCACAGCTTCGTCGTCGATCACTTCATCCTGAAGCCACAGGTACGGAACGCCGAGACGGATTACGTCGTCCACAATTGCGGAGACGTATTCCGAAGCACGGAAGACGTCCACCAGGTCGATGCCTGTTCCCGTCTGTTCGCGCGCGGCGAATTGGGCGGATTCGAGATCGGGATAGCTCTTCAAACCCAAGACCTCGCTGAGGGCAGGATTGACTGGAAGCACGCGATAGCCAACTCCGTCGAGATAGCGGCCGATGTTGTAGCTGGCGCGCCAGGTCTTGTCACTCATGCCTACAACGGCGATGGTTTTTGCCGCTCGAAGCATCTCATCAATCACTGCTGGTTCGTTCTCCATGGTATCTATTCTCCGGCTATTTCGATGCGAAAAGGCCTGTTTTGAAACCAAAAGTGCTCATTTTCGGCATGAAATTAACCAAACTCGACGTATTGATATTACTGATCGGTCAACAGCTGTATTTGGTAAGTAGTTCATTTAATGGCGATTATCTATGGTGTCCGGTAGGAAGCAGTGGTTATTTTGGGGGAGGGGGGTGGGGTACTCAATTAAATGCGGTCAAACTGACCACGATCCGCCCGTCAGCCAGCGCAAGCGCTGGCTTAACGCTAGCAGAGAGCGCGCAAAGATCGGCAAACACGGGGACGCCTCTGTGGAGGGTTCGCCGATCGCCACGCCGTTATACATCCAGATCGTCATCGCCTTCGGTGACTACGGCTGTGCCACGACGCTTGGCAAGCAGATAGCCGCGCAGAAAAGGCTCAAGATAGCCGTCGAGCACCTTGTCCACATCGCCCACTTCGACCTTGGTTCGGTGATCCTTGGCAATGCGATAGGGCTGCAGCACGTAGGAACGAATCTGCGAACCGAAGTTGATCTCGAGCTTGGAGTCTTCAAGCTTTCTGCTAACGGCCTTCTTCTTATCCAACTCGTACTCGTAGAGCCGCGAGCGCAGCATCTTCATCGCCTTCTCGCGATTTTTGTGCTGCGAGCGTTCGTTCTGGCACTGAACAACGATGCCCGTAGGCAGGTGTGTCATGCGCACTGCCGAGTCGGTGGTGTTGACGTGCTGCCCTCCCTTGCCGCCGGAGCGATAAGTATCGATGCGCAGATCGTCGAGCTTCACATCGACGTGGATGGTCTCGTCGATTTCAGGTGAGACATAAACGGAAGCAAACGAGGTGTGACGGCGCTTGGCGGAGTCGAAGGGAGAGATGCGGACGAGACGATGCACGCCGCTTTCGCCTGCTAACTGTCCGAATGCGTATTCACCAATGATGGTAAAGGTGGCCGATTTAATGCCGGCTTCGTCGCCGTCCTGGTAGTCGTTCATTTCCGTCTTGAAGCCCTGCTGCTCAGCCCAGCGCAGATACATGCGCATGAGCATCTCGGCCCAGTCCTGGCTCTCAGTGCCGCCGGCGCCGGGGTGGACGGTGACGATGGCGTTGAGCGGATCGGCCTCGCCGTTGAGCATGGTCTTTACTTCGAGCGCCTCATTGAAGGCTGCGAGCGCCTTGATGTCGCGCTCGAGATCCGCGAGAACGTCTTCGCCTTCGCGGGCGAGCTCGAAGTAGGCCTCGATGTCGCCGGTGCGGCTGACCAACGCTTCATCATCGGACACAAGGTTTTCAAGGCGCTTGCGGTCGCGATTCAGCGGCTTGCTGGCGTCGGGATTGTTCCACATGGCCGGGTCGGCCAGTTTGGTTTCTATGTCTGCGAGTTCCCTGCGGATGCGAGCCGGGTCAAAGATACTCCCGCAGGTCGCGCGTTTGGTCGCGCACGGGAGCATATGCGAATTCGAGATCGTTCAACGACGCCATATTTTGCTCTTCAGACCTGACTTGATTTGAACTATGTAGCTTTGGTTTCGGGAACGCGCGGACGAGCCGCAAAGGCCCAGCCAACAATCCCTAATCCAAGTATGGCACATGCCCAGCCAAACACGTCACCGTGTGCCGAGTAGAAGGTAACGTCGCTGCGAAAGCCGTACTGCGCTGGAAGCGCATCGACCTGGTGGCGCGGAATGCTTTGGCGGACGCGGCCATCGGGGTCGATGACGGACGTGATGCCGTTGTTGGTGTCGCGCAGGATCCAGCGGCGATTCTCGACGGCACGCATCCGCTCCATCTGGAGGTGCTGCCACGGTGCGCTTGTATCTCCATACCAGCCGTCGTCCGAGATGTTGACGAGCACCTCTGCGCCGTTCTTTGCAAATTGCCTTACTTCGTCGGCAAAGACCGATTCATAACAGATGAAGACACCGTAGCGATGACCGTTGATGAGGAAAACTTTGCGCTCGTCGCCGGGAGTGAACCGCGAAACCTTTCCTGTTAGTTTTCGCGCGAAAAACAGCAGGTTCTGGAATGGGACGTACTCGCCGAATGGAACAAGGTGGATCTTGTCGTAGCGGCCGACGCGATTGCCGGTCGCATCGACTACCAGCGCCGAGTTGTAATCGTTCCAGCTGCGTCGATCGGGCGCGAGATCCGTTCCTACGTTTCCTACAACCAGGGGCGCGTCTACTTTAAGCGCAATCGATTCGAGCGCACGCTGGAACTTTATGTCCTGCTCAAGGAACGGAGCCGGCGACTCCGGCCACACCACGATGTCAGGATGGGTGGGATAGGGCGGGCAGATGATTTCTCCATTCGCAGCGCCGGTTTGCGGAATGCCGGCGATGTAGGATTTGCACTGCTCGCCGGCCAGGCGGGCAAACTCGGCAATATGCTGATCCCATTCCGCGCCGGCCCACTGATTATCGCCTGCTACATCAAGATTGGGTTGGACCAGAACGGCGGTAGCTGTAGGCGCGGGTTTGTGTGGGGACCATGCTCCGACGTTATCCACGATGAAAACGAATAGCGAGAAAGAAATCAACCAAATTCCATAGCGGTCAGGAAACCATTGTGGCCTTCCCAGTTTGGGTGGCTGCAGTGAAAGCAGAAATCCATTTGCCATAAGCGCATTAAACGCAACCAGCAGAAAGCTGATGCCATAGACGCCCGTCCAGGGTGCAAGCTGGGTCACCAGCATGTTATCCACTTGCGAGTAGCCAAGCTGATCCCACGGCACGGACGTGATGCGCGAAGCCGCTAACTCCAGACCGGCCCACAATATCGGCGCAGCCGCCAGCGCCCAGCGCGTGCTCCCCGTGGCCCGCTTTACCAGGCCGACGCCCAATCCAAACAGACCAAAATAGAACCCCAGCACCATGCTGAATCCAAGCAACAGAAGTGTAGGAGCCATGGGTGGCATGTCGCCGTATTGCATCATCACGTCGCGCACCCAGTAGCAATTCCCCGCGTACCAGAGAATGCCGCAGAGATACGCAACCAGGAAGCTTAAGCGCAGAGGTCGGCGAGCGCCGGTACACGCCGGCGAAAGAATGGCCCACAGCAACGGAACCAGCCCGAACCATGCGAAGACGCTGCGCCAGGGAGGGAGCGGGCCAGCGATCGGAAACGGCAATTCCAGCAAGGCGGCGGATAGACAAGCGGCGGCCCACAACTTCCAGGACCGCATCTCCATGAGTTGGCGCGGCATACAGCCCGAGTTTATAGCATGCCGCCCTAGAGAGGAGCGGGCTGCGGAGTTCTTCATAGCCGGACCGATCCGGCCCTTGAAAACTGGGATTGGATTTAGTCGAAAACGCGCTACAATCATGGATATGCAAATCGCCATCTTTGCCATGCGCCTGCTGGAACTGATGTTTTTCGTCGGTCTGGTGGGCTCAACAGTTGTCGTCCTCATCAGCTTCGTCGAGGACGGAAAAGAGCTGTTCGGCAAAGATGAAGATTGACCGCGATTCCACGCATCTTTGCCGCACCTTTGATTTTGTATTGACTCTGAATTGATTCAGAACTAGACTCACCGAAGGGCAGGCGACGATATAGCCCTTTTTCCTGCAAAGCCGGCATTTGAGCCGGCACTTTTACGATGGCATCTACTCGAACGACCGTAGCCCCTCTGTCCAACCGCGTCCGGCTCATCGTGGCATCCTCGGTGATGCTGACGTTCATCTCTTTTTGGCGTGCTGCGGCTATCGTTCTTTGCGACCTCGGGTCATCCGCGTTTTATGCAGGCGGCATTGCGGAAGAAGCTGTAGGCGCGGCAGCTCCCTGGTTCATTCTCGGCATCATGCTATTCAGCTTCGCCGTGCGCGCGGTTTACGTGGAAAGCTGTTCCATGTTTACTCGCGGCGGCGTTTATCGCGTTGTAAAAGAAGCGCTCGGCGGTACATTTGCGAAGCTGAGTGTTTCCGCACTCATGTTCGATTACATCCTGACCGGTCCTATATCCGGTGTGTCTGCCGGCCAATATATTACAGGGCTGATGAATGAACTGATGACGGTCGCGGCCAGTAGCCACTGGCTCCCACCAGCGCTGATGGACGCACAGAACAACCCATTCCAGTTTGATATGAACCACACGTCGGCGGTGTTTGCGGCGGTGGTCACCATCTACTACTGGTGGATGAACATCAAGGGCATTGAAGAGTCGAGCGGCAAGGCGCTGCGAGTTATGCAGATTACCACCGTGATGGTGGTGATTCTGCTGGTGTGGGGGGTATTCTCCGTGCTAGTGGGACCGCAGGGCGTACACCTTCCGCCTCCGCCCACGCCGTCCAATCTCAAATTCAGCCAAGACGCACTGGGATTCCTGAAGGGAACTTCCTTAGTCCCGATACTTGGCCTCTTTGGCATCCTCATGGCCTTTGGCCACTCTGTGCTTGCCATGAGCGGCGAGGAAAGCCTTGCCCAGGTCAATCGCGAAATTGAGCACCCCAAGCTGAAGAACCTGAAGCGCGCGGCCATCGTGATTGCGATTTACAGCCTGATCTTTACAGGCGGCGCAACGCTGCTCGCTTCGATGCTCATACCGACGTATGAACGGACGCACATCTATCAGGACAACCTGATCGCAGGCCTGGCCATGTACATGGTCGGCCCTGTTTTCTGGCGCATTGCTTTCCGCATCTTTGTGGTAATTGTCGGATTCCTCATTCTCTCCGGCGCAATCAACACATCCATGATCGGTTCCACCGGCGTGCTGATGCGTGTGGCTGAAGACGGTGTGCTTACCGACTGGTTCCGCAAGCCTCACATCAAATTCGGCACAAGCTATCGCATCGTGAACCTGGTCTTCATTCTGCAAATGATCACCATCATCGCGACCCGGGGCAATGTCATCATGCTGGGCGAAGCGTATGCCTTTGGCGTGATCTGGTCGTTTACCTTCAACAGCCTGGCCATGCTGGTGCTGCGCTGGAAATACCATGGCGAGCGCGGCTGGAAGGTGCCACCGAATATCCGTATCGGGAAGACCGAGATTCCACTTGGACTGCTTTCAGTTTTTCTGGTCTTGCTGTCCGTGGCCATTGTTAACCTTTTCACAAAATCGATAGCCACCGTCAGCGGCATTCTCTTTGCCGCTGTATTCTTCATCATCTTTTCGGTCTCTGAACGCTCCAACCTGAAGAAGCACGCGATTACCGCGCGGCAGATGCGTGACCATTTCCAACTGGAGCACCAGGATACAGTCAGCCGTGAATCGGCGGCGATCCGCCCCGGCGGCGTGATGGTTACGATGCGCGACGCCTCCAATCCATTCGCGCTCAAGTGGACTCTTTCGCGAACAAGCACAGATGACCAGGATGTAGTTGTCATCAGTGTCCGCATGATGGGCGCGGGCGGCCCGGAGTATCTCAACCCCGAAGATCAAAGCTTCAGTGAACACGAGCAAATGGTATTTACCAAAGCCGTAGCTGTGGCGGAGAGCTTTGGCAAGAAGGTTTCGCTGCTTGTGGTTCCCGCGGGCGATGTCTTCGCCGCGCTGGTGCAGGGAGCCAACTCGCTTGAGATGGACTCTGTTGTCTCCGGTCTCTCCACCAAGATGACGGCTGAAGACCAGGCCTTCCACATGGGCCAGGCTTGGGAAGCGTTGCCGGAACCGAAGCGCCAGTTCAATTTCTATGTTATCGATCCAACCGGTGAGGTCAAAGTCTTCTTCATCGGGCCGCACGCTCCCACACTGAGCCCCGACGACGTTCAACTGGTCCACCGGTTGTGGCTTAACATGCGGCGCGACCCATCCGTTCCCGACCTGCACCACAGTGACATCATCACCTATGCACTTACACGACTTGCCGGCCAGTATGCTCGTGAGAAGCAGGAAATCCTTCGCGATCTGCGCAACTATCGCGCCGCGGATTCTCCCAATGCCATGCGACTTGGAGGGCACAATCTTGCAGGGGTTGCGCCCACTGCGCCCGCAACTTCAAACCCCGCGCCCAAAATATCAAAAAGCTAAGTATCTTCGCTGAAGCAGCGGGTACTCGCGGAAGAGGCTGCTTCGCATTTGGTGTGCGAGTTATGTCCTCATTGGAGAAGGATGGGAATCATCGCCTTCTCCATTTCGATAGAGGCAATAGTGATCTCATTTCATTGCGCGCAACCCGCGGGTTCATAGCTTTCCCCGCGCGCAATCCTCGTCGAATTCAACATCCTATCTTCACCTTCAGTGTCGGGTCATCCTATCTTCGGTAACATCACGCATTTTTTGTTTGTAAAAGAGTTTACAGTTGCGTATTGTGAGTGCACAGGACAAGCGGTTATTTTATTGCCCGATTGTGGACTTAGACACATCAGGGCGTTTTACCGCTCATGAAAGCCTGACGGGAGGAACGATGGGAGTATCAGAGATTCTTGCTCAGATTGATAAGGAAATAGCGCAACTGCAGCAGGCGCGCGCTCTGCTTGGCGGTAAGGGCGTCCCACCAGCCAAGAAGGCCGCAGCAGTCAGGGCCCCAAAAAAGACGACAAAGAAGAGGAACCTTACTCCCGAAGGGCGGAAGCGCATCGCCGAGGCCGTGAAACGCCGCTGGGCAGAGCAGAAGAAAGCCACAGGTTCAAAGTAAATCTCCGAAATGTTTGAGGGAAGGCTGGTAGATCAGCATCCCCGGCCTTCAATCCATTCATATCCACTGCAAGATGTTTCTATCATCGAGTAACGCATGTTATGCAGTGGATAGGTTGATTAGAGGATCCAATTTTAGATAGATTCGCCTGGTTTCCATGGCACAACCTGAGCACTATCCCCGACCAGAGCGGCCAGTTCCTCCGGTGTTCCGGTGAGTGGCGGAAATGTGCCGAAGTGCAAAGGAAGGACCAATTTCGGTTCCAGGAAACTAGTAGCAAGCGCAGCTTCCCTGGGGCCCATGGTGTAATGCCCGCCGATAGGAAGTATTGCTACCTGGGGTTTGTATAACTCGCGAATCAGCCTCATGTCTCCAAAGACAGCGGTATCGCCCGCGTGATAGAGCACCGGTCCGTCAGCAATGGTCAGCACATACCCTGCCGCCACGCCAACATAGTGAGTCCCCGCTTCGTCCTCCGCTCCCGCGGAGTGCTTTGCCTCGACCATTGTGGCTGCCACGTCATCGAGCTGCACGGTTCCGCCCAGGTTCATTCCAATGGTGCGAGCTACTCCTTTGCCCGCGACATAAGCTGCCAGCTCATAAATCGCCACCACGGTCGCGTCATGTGCCGAAGCGACAGGAACCGCATCCGAGATATGATCTCCATGACCGTGAGTTAGCAGGATGTAATCTATCCTCGATGGCAACGCAAATCCCTCAGGGTACTTTGGATTATGCGTTGTAAACGGGTCAATCAGGATCTTCGTTCCTTTGGCCGTTTCCACCAGGACCGTGGCATGCCCCAGCCATGTAATGCGCGTTCCCTTCAATAAGTCCATCCCGTCCTCCATCGAAAAGCGCAGTCATTAGCTAACGCGTCATGATTACTTCGGAAAGGCTATCCTTTGCAAGAAACTGCCTGTGGCCCGACCAGCCAGCGAAAGTGCGCTCGATACTGCGATTGGTAAAGGCTCGCTGAATTGGAAACTGTTGCGCCAACTGCATCTCCACATCGTCACCAGAGGTCAAATGGAAGCGGCATCGCTGGGTCTCTTCACCCTTGCTTCGCGTATGGAAGAAAGCCAGCACCTGCCCTCCTGGATTCATGGCAGAGTAAAGATGCGCCACCACCGGCGCCACCAGGGAATCCGGAAGATAGTCCAGCGCGGTCCACAGAAGCACAACGTCAAACATCCGCCCGGAAAACTTCAGAGACTGATCAAGAAAGCCTTCGACATTCCAGATAGTCTGGCCGTCTTCATCCTTGCCGGTTTGCCAGTCTCCATTCCACGCGTCACAGTCAGGATCGGCCAGAAAAACGCTCTGGCCCATGCTGGTGAGGTAATTGATATTCGAAGGAGATGTGTATCCGGTATCGATGACCCGCAAACCTGGCTCTGCCTCCAGCCGCTTGCGTATCGCCGACCAGCCGTGTGAGTGCCGCGGCACCCTTGGTCCGGATAAGCCCGCGGTGGGAGCGGGCGGACCGCTGTCTTGCTTCTTCTCAAACCAACGGCTCATGAACCGGATATCCTCTTGCAGTCAAACAGACAACTCTCCGCCGAACCGGAACGTGGACCACTCTTCAAAGAGTGCCGCCGGCGTGCGTCGCGCTGGCCGCTTCAGGCGGCTTCACCGCGCCCTGTGTCAGGTCAACCTTGCCCCGGAATCCCGCATTGTCCTCAATAGCCAGGCGCAGGGCTCGAATGTCACCCTCCACGGTGCAACCGGCGCGCAATTCCACTCGTCCACTTGCCACCACGTTGCCCTGGACAGTGCCCAGGATTAAAACGTCTCTGGCAAAAAGATCCGCTTGAACGCTTGCGGTCGGCCCAATGGTCAGCCGGCTCTCGGTAAGGGTTACAGTCCCTTCCACGCGCCCATCCACAATCAAGTCTTCGCTGCCCTTCACTTCGCCGCAGATCACGACGCTCTTGCCAATGCGCGCTGGTGCGTTTTCAACTGCCATCTTTGATTCCCTTCCGTTAGCCAAAAATAAGGCCCTGCCCGAACTATACCCAACCCAGGGCCGATCCTTCAATTCGACTGTGCATTCCTTGCACCTTCGCTGATACGGACGCGTCAAACTACAAGGAGAACCGCCTCTGAATGCATGGATTCAAAATGCCCGTTAGACTGAGCCCTGTGCGCAAATTCTCGCTGCTTCTCCTTTTGCCGGCAGCCGTCGTTGTTTTTCTGCCTCTCGCATTCCCAGCCGCAGGCCATGCAACTCCCCCCGAATCGCTCTCGGCCGCGCAGGCCCAGACTCTGGTGGCCCGGGCACTGGCAACCGAATTGCGCACGGCACAGGACACGACTCACCCGATGCGTTATCAACTCCGCAAATCCACTCCACGACTGACTTCGACGAAAGATATCCTGGAGACCAAAGACGGCGACGTGGCCCGCCTCGTTTCTCTTTTTGACAAGCCGCTCTCACAAGCCGACGAGCAAACGGAAGAGGCGCGGCTGAACGCACTCTCGAGCGATGCCAGTCTGCAACGACATCGTAAACAAGGTGAAGAGGGCGATATGGCTATTGTCCTCCGGCTCCTGCGGATGCTGCCCAATGCTTTTCTCTATACCTACTCGGGCTCCACTGCGGGGCCTGCGGGCACAATCGAGCGATTCGCGTTCCGGCCCAATCCCAGCTTCAACCCACCTGACTTCGAGACCCAGGCACTGACCGCCATGACTGGCGAGCTCCAGATCGATGCGGCGCAGGAACGGGTGACACGCCTCGAAGGCCATCTGCAGCAGGACACGGACTATGGCTGGGGCGTTCTGGGCAAGCTCGATAAAGGCGGCTCCATCGTCATCGAACAGGCCGATGTCGGTGGAAAGCAGTGGCGCATTGCGCGCTTCCAGATGCGCATGAACCTGCGCATCCTCTTCAAGACCAAAAATATCGATACGACGGAAGAAATGACCCACTACGCCCTGGTTCCTGTGAACATTGACTATCGTCAGGCCATTCAAATGCTGCGCGCCGGCTCATCTGGTCCTGCAAAGCCCAGCAACTAGAGCAGTTTTCACAGAAAAAGACGGCCACACCCGCAAGGGCATGGCCATTTTTTTATTGCCGGGATCTACTTACCGATCTTGACGTAAATCATGGCGAAGGTAAACAGGGTGAGGGATTCGATGAAGGCCAGACCAAGAATCAGCAGGAACTGAATGCTGCCCGTGGCGCCTGGGTTGCGGGCGACCGACTCGGTGGCAGAAGCGATTGCCTTGCCCTGGCCGATACCGCAGAGGCCGGCTGCCAGTGCGATACCGATACCGATGCCGATAGGCGCCAGATCGACGACCGCTGAACCGCTCTGGGCAAATGCCGGGACGGCAAAGCAGAGCACAGCCAGTACCATTAGAACGTTTTGCAGTTTACGCATGTTTCTCCAGCTTCCCTGAGATTGACCGCCAGTGGGTGGTTGAGGTTCACCGTGCTGACCCCCTCACGCTTGCAGTCTTCCGTTGGCCCGGAGCGGAAGCGCTCTCCGGCGGAATCTTAAAGAGCAGTTCTTAGTTCTTAGTTCTTAGTTCTCAGATCATAGCCCGATGTCGAAGCGAAGAACTGGAGGCTGTTTCTTTTAGTGCTCGTGCGCCACTGCCTGGCCCAGATAAATCATGGCCAGAAGCATGAACACGAATGCCTGCACAATGGAAACACCCAGATGCATGGCTAGAAAAATCACCGGAATCCCAACCGGAATCAGCGAGAAGAACACCAGCGTGACCAGGTCGCCGGCAAACATGTTGGCCCAGAGACGGATGGTGAGCGACATCATGCGCGCGACGTGGGAGATGACTTCGATGGGGAACAACAGCCACGCGATCCACCACACCGGCCCGGCAAAATGTTTGAGATAGCCGATAATTCCCTGCTCGCGAATGCCATGGAAGTTATAGTAAACAAAGGTGGTTACAGCCAGACCAAAGGGCACAACCACGGACTGGGTGGGTGACTCGATCCCGGGTATCAGGCCGATCAGATTGCAGATGAGGACGAACAGGAAGATGCAGGTGACGAAGGCCTGAAAGCGCTGGTAGCCATGGCCGATGACCTGCTCCGCCTGTCCACCGATGAACTCGTGAATCAGCTCAGCGAACTGCTGCGGCGCGCCGGGCTTCTCTGCAGAGAGGTTGGCGCGGACAATGGCGAAAAACGCAATGAATCCCAGAACCACGAGCAGTTCCAGCGCAAAAGTGTTGTTAATGGGCCTGTCTGGATGTGCGGGATGAATACCGACTGCTTGAAGCAGCGCACTTACCGGGGCGGCGAACAGGTAGTTCAATAACTGTGTAAAGGCCAGCTGATGCATGAAGGCAATAATCTTTCTGATTCCTGCGCCCATATCCCTAAGAGTTCAGGCACTTAGCTCAATTCCGCAACATCCGGAGAGCCTCCCACGTGAGCGTTACGACCGCCAGACTGAGGCCGCACAGCAGCGCGAAGACCGAGCCCTGGAAACACTTTAGGCTACCATAAATGACTGCTGCAAAGATCAACAGGCGGAGCAGAAAGAACACGACTGCCAGAATCGCGCCGCGGGGCGCCTGTTTGCGCTTCATACGGGCATTCATGAGGCGCGCGAGACGCTGCCATTCCATCAGGCTGGCTGCGGATAACAACGCTCCTGTCAACAACATGGCGGCATTGCGCCAGCCCGAAGCGATGAGCACTACCAATGCGGGAAGCAGTCCCAGAATGGCTGTGTTGCGCACGGATCGCTTGAGCAAAGCGTCGAGGCCGGCTTCAGACAGGGTGGCGAGGGACGGGATTTCTTCTGTCATAACTTGTTGGTATTGCTGGATTTGGATTGATCGCCGGCGCCGGGTTTTCTGATTCCGGCCATTCCGAGGCGTACGACGTAGACCAATCCGGAGATGCCGCCGAAGAGGATGCCTGCCAGTGGCATCCATGCCTGGTGAAGGTGGCTGCCGAGCCACGCGCCGAGCAGCCAGCCGATGAACGCAGAACTAGGCAGAAGGATGGCAATCTGCATGAGCTTTTCGGCGTCAGCCAGTGATTTCACACCACTTGCGCGTTTGTTCTGCCTATTTGAATCCGGGATGGGAGGGTTGAAGGGCACCATCGTGGTTATACACGATTGGCGCGCTGGAACGCGATGCGGGGGACTGGCGCATGGGCAGTCTTGATGGTTGATTTACGGGTGCAGAAGTTCAATCGGGGGGTGAAAAACATAGGTAAAAGTCTGCCTATGAGGTGAGCAAACAGGCCGAAACATCACCCTTTGAGGTTAGATATCTTGCAAGAACTTACCTCGGAAAGTGAGGAAAAGCGGGTTTTGTTTGTTTGGAAGTACAGGATTCGAGGGGTCGAGTATGCCTCTAATTACCTGCTTTGCGCCAAAACGCACTGATTATGTAGGAGATATGCGCGTAACCTGCTGATAATGCATTTGTTATTTCGATTTTGTTGGTGTGCAGTTGCGCAGGATTGCGGGGCCTCTGCGTCGGCTGTTACGAAACCCTCTGTTGGCGGAGGGAACTATCCTCTTTCGCCCGCTTACGCGGGCTGGGGATGTTTTGACCTTGCCGCAACCCCAGCCTCGCGGCTGGGGCTACCGTATGCCGCCCGCTTACGCGGGCTGAAGGCGCCGACCCAGGGTTTCGCCCGCCTCGGCGGACTTTACCCATGGGCTATTTTCATTCTTTCCCTGCGGGAAGAAGGAACTACCGAATGGAATCAGGGCAATCGCATTTGAACGAGCTAGCATCGTCGTTTGGAAGGAAAGGGCACGCGAGGCGCAGAGATGGTCAAGAGAGGGATCTCAGAAGGTTCGAAATGTGGCAGGGGCTAAAGCCCGACTCATTCTATTGGCCTTTTTCGGCCCGGCTCAAGCCGTGCCCTGGTTACAGAGCCTTGCATTTGAGTTCATACAAGTTTTTCAGCAGCCTGTGAAGTCATGCCCTGGTTACAGAGCTTTCTTACTTGGAGTGCTCGAGCCAGCGTGAGATGGTCGTCCGCCATGAAAGTTCAAATGCGATTGCCCTGCGGATGGCAGCTCTCCCAGATTCGTTGAACGCTCCAGCCGCTATACTGGCAGTTACACATTTCAGAAGCAATCCAAGAAGGAAACACCGTGTTCGATTCGGAATTTGAGCGCAATCTCTTCGAGTTGCGCAAGTCAAAACTCGCACAGATCGAGGACCTGGGCCAGTCGGCCTATCCCAACCAGTTCCCTGCTTCCCACACGCTGCCGGAAGTGCGCGCGAAGTGGGGCAACACGCAGACCGAGGACCTGGAGACGCACCGTGTGACCGTGGCCGTCGCGGGACGGCTCATGGCCATCCGCGCACAGGGCAAGGCGGGGTTCGCGACGCTGCAGCAGGGCGGCGAGCGGTTGCAGATCTATGTGCGGCTGGATGCGGTGGGCGAGCAGGCTTTCCAGGTGTATAAGCTGCTGGACCTGGGCGACCACATCGGCGTATCGGGCTACCTGTTTCGGACGCGCACGGGCGAACTGACGGTGCACGTGGAACGGCTGACGTTTCTGGCCAAGGCGATGCTGGCGCTGCCGGAGAAATTCCATGGGCTGGCGGATGTGGAGTTGCGCTACAGGCAGCGGTATGTGGACCTGTTCGTGAACCTGGAGAGCCGCGAAGTGTTTGTGAAGCGGGCCAAGGTGCTGAAGGCGATGCGCCAGTTCTTTGACGAGCGCGGCTACATTGAGGTGGAAACGCCGATGATGCAGCAGGTCGCGGGCGGGGCGGCGGCGCGGCCATTCAAGACGCATCACAACGCGCTGGATCAGGACCTGTTTCTGCGCATTGCGCCGGAGCTGTATTTGAAGCGGCTGGTGGTGGGCGGGTTCGACCGGGTGTACGAGATCAATCGCAACTTCCGCAACGAGGGAGTGAGCACGCAGCATAACCCTGAGTTCACCATGCTGGAGTTCTACCAGGCGTATGCGAATTATCTGGACCTGATGCAGATTACCGAAGACCTGGTTAGCTTTGTCGCGCAGGAAGTGAATGGGACGACGGTCACCGAGTTCAATGGGCAGACGATTGATTTGGGAAAATGGCAGCGGCTGACAATGCGTGAGGCGATCGTGCAGTACTGGCCGGAAGAAGCCGGCGTGAAGCCGGCGGAGACGGCATTTGAGTCGGCGGATGTGCTGAAGGCGCGGTTGAATGCTGCGATTTCGTCGATTCAAGTGGCGATTGAAGACGCGGTGCCTGAAGAGGATCCCGAAGCTGCGGAGCCTGAGGTTGAGGTGGCGGGATTTGTGGAAGAGACTCGTAAATGGAAGCGCAAGCTGAGGACGCTGTCTGTTGCCATGATCGAGATTCATAAGGATCTTGGCAAGGGAGCGCCGGTCGGCAAGGCTGTCTATAACTTGTTTGAGGCTATGGTTGAGCCTAATTTGATTCAGCCTACGATCATCTACGATTATCCGACTGTTGTTTCGCCGCTTTCGAAGCAGAAGCCTGACGATCCGGAGCATGTGGAGCGGTTTGAGTTTTTTGCGGGTGGGTTTGAGCTGGGGAATGCGTTCAGCGAGTTGAACGATCCGGAAGAGCAGCATAAGCGGTTTGCGGGACAGTTGGCGGAGCGGGATCGCGGGGATGAGGAAGCGCACCAGATGGACGAGGATTATGTGCGGGCTCTGGCTTATGGGTTGCCGCCGACGGGGGGCGAGGGGTTGGGGGTGGATCGGTTGACGATGCTGCTGACGGGGTCGAAGTCGATACGGGATGTGATTTTGTTTCCATTGATGAGGAATCGGGGACAAGGGGAAGACAGGGATCAGGGGTCAGGGGTCGGGGATCAGAAACCGTAACCCAAGGAGACGCAGTGGTAGATTCCGCGTGGTTTGATCGATATACCTCATTTGAGAATGTGTTCAAGCCAGAATCGGACCGCA
>JBEKRU010000075.1:0-29554 GCA_049518435.1 Occallatibacter sp.
CCGAAGCGCCTGGCTTAAAGCTGTCTCCCCTTACAACGTGCACCGCCAGCTTCTCCAGCGACGTTCCTTTGGGACCGATGACTGCTAGATTGCGCGGTTTTCCCAGTTCATCGACAACGAGCCAGATCGAAACCTCGCCATTGACCGTTTCACTGCAAGGCTCACCGGTTTCGACGGCGCGTTCCCCTTGAAGCAGTTCCGGAGCGGAAATGTCTGGACCAGCCTCATAAATCAACCCAATTGGTGCCGGTTTCGCAGTCTGAGGTGTCTGCGCGGTTTCCTGCCCCGGAGCCTGTCTTCCGCTCAGCCACGCCAACCCGACCAACAGAACCCCGCCCAAGCTATTCATCCGGAATCTCCCCACTCAAGCTACTTTATTCCCATGATCTTTCCCACCCTGAATGGATAGGGTAGTCCCATCTTTGGATTGTTCTTACAGCCTCGTATAATCTCTTCCGCCACGGCGACACGCTAAAGTAAAACAATGCACGAAGCGGACTCGCAAGAAAGCAAACAACCAATCCGCTTCGGCATCATAGGCCCCGGCCGCGCCGCCGCCCGTTTCGCCGAAGGCCTCACCGCCGTCCTCAACGCCACGCTTCAATCCGTTTGGGGCCGCAATCCCGATAAGACCCAATCCTTCGCCCAAGAATTCAACGTCCCGCAGCCATCCCCCACCTTAGCCCACTTCCTTGCCACAAACATCGATGCAGTCTACGTCGCCACCCACCCTGACACCCACGCCGATCTCGGCATCCAGGCCCTCGCCGCCGGCAAGCACGTCCTCTGCGAGAAACCCTCCGCCCTCAACGTAGCCCAGCTCCAGCAAATCCTCGCCGCCGCCTGCCTCCATAACCGTCTGTTTATGGAAGCCATGAAGCCCCCGTTCTTCCCCCTCTACCAGAATCTCCGCCAACACCTCGCAGAGGACCCCATCGGCACCGTCCGCTTCGTCCGCGCCGGCCATTGCGACTCCAGCCTCGCCCCCGATTACCCGCTCCATTTCCCTGAGCTTGGCGGCGGCGGCATCATGGGCATCGGCCCCTACGAGGCCTTTCTCGCCCTCGACTGGCTCGGCCCCCTCAAGCGCGTCCACACCCTCGGCCGCCTCAGCGATACCGGCGTCGACTCCTTCGCCCTCATCCACACCGAGCACGAACGCGGCATGGCCCAGCTCCACACCGGCCTCGATCTCCTAAGCCATGGCGACGCCCTGCTCTCCGCGCCACGCGGCTACGTCCTCATTCACGCCAACTGGTGGAACCCCACCCGCGCCACCATCCATTACCTCGACCGCCGCGTCATCGAGCTACACGTACCCTTCGAGTCCAGCGGCTTCAACTACGAAACCGCCCACTTCTGCCAGCTAATCCGCAGCGGCCTCCTCGAAAGCCCCATCATCCCCCACAAAATGTCTCTAGGCATGGCCCACCTACTCGAATCCGCAAGAAAAGCCTTAGGAGTCCACTTCCCTGCCGAATAGCCCCTCGCGCCCCTAAGTCGTCATGCCCTGGTCACTAACCACTGTCCACTGCCTCCCGGTGCTACCATCAAGGAGACAGATGCAAACGAAAAAACTGAAAATTATCCCCCTCGGCGGTCTTGGCGAATTCGGCATGAACTGCCTCGCGCTTCGCTGGGAAGACGACATTATCGTGATCGACGCCGGGCTCATGTTCCCCGAGTCGGAACTTCTCGGCGTGGATATCGTGGTTCCCGATATCACCTACCTCATTGAAAACAAACAGCACGTCCGCGCCATCATCCTCACCCACGGCCACGAAGACCACATCGGCGGCCTGCCCTGGATCCTCTCCGAGCTCAAAGTTCCCGTCTACGCCACCGAGTTCACCCTGGCCTATGTCGAGGGCAAGCTTGAAGAGCATCACCTGCTCGACGAAACCACCCTCGTCGAAATCGAGCCCCGCCATAAATTCACCCTCGGCCCCTTCACCATCGAGCCCATCCGCGTCACCCACTCGCTGGTCGATTGCGTAGCCCTGGCCATCGAAACCCCCGTCGGTATCGTCATTCACACCGGCGACTTCAAAATCGACCTATCGCCCATCGACGGCCACGCCTTCGACCTCCACACCTTCGCTGAATACGGCAAGCGCGGCGTCCTTGCCCTGCTTCAGGACTCAACCAACGTTGAACGCACCGGCTACACACCCAGCGAACGCGCCGTCATTCCCCGTCTCGACGAAGTTTTTTCGCAAGCTAAAAAGAAGCTCTTCTTCACCTGCTTCTCGTCTTCCATCTATCGCATTCGCATCGCCCTCGACCTCGCCCGCAAGCACAACCGCAAGGTCGCCGTCATCGGCCGCTCCATGATGGAAAGCACGGAGATCGCGCAGGACCTCGGCTACATCGAAATTCCCCAGGGCCTCGTCATCAATCCCGGCCAAATGCGCGACTTCGCTCCCGAGCACCTGATGATCCTCATCAGCGGCACGCAAGGCGAGCCCATGTCCGCCCTCAGCCGCGCCGCCGTCGACAATCATCGTCACGCCCACATCGATGCCGGCGACACCGTCGTCCTCAGCTCCCGCATCATTCCCGGGAACGAAAAGAGCATCTTCCGCGTCATCGATCACCTCTATCGCCGCGACGCCAACGTCATCGCAGACGACGGCTCCAACGGCCTCATTCACGTCAGCGGCCACGGCGCGCAGGAAGAGCAGCGACTCCTCATCAACCTCGTTCGCCCAAAGTACTTCATCCCCGTCCACGGCGACTACCGCAACCTCGTTCGCCACGCAGGCCTGGCCATGGAAACCGGTGCCGTCGAGCACGCCATTGTCCTTGAAGACGGAGACGTTCTCGAACTCGACAAGACCAACGCCCGCAAGGCGGATAAAGTCCATGCAGGCCGCATCCTCATCGACTCCGGCTCCTCGATTGATGTAGTCGAAGACCTCGTCATCAAAGACCGCCGCATTCTGTCAGAAGACGGCATTGTCCTCGCCGTCCTCGCCATCAACAAGCGCACCGGCAAGGTCGAGCAGCAGCCTGAAGTCATCATGCGCGGCTTCGGCGGCTCCGACATCACCGAGCAAGCCAAAGAGCTAGTGTTGAAAACACTAGACGGCCTCAGCGTCGAGCAGAAGTCCGACTACGGAATGGTCAAAGACAAAGTCCGCAGCGAACTAAAGCGCCTCATCCAGAAAACCACCGGTCGCCGCCCCATGATCATGCCCGTAATCCTCGAAATCTAATTCCGCAAAAGCGCTGAAATTTAGAACCACAAAGACACTGTGCCCCATTTATCACAGCCTCATCGTGATGAATGGGATCGCGCGTTGAGGCCCGTGCAAGCATCCCGCGAGCCTTCCGCCCTGTAAAATCGGCACATGCGCCTCTCAATCCTCCTGGCCCTGGTCGTCTTAGGCATCCCTGCTCTGCGCTCACAAACTCAGGACATACCGCAAGCCGCCGTCCCAGCCTGCCCCTCCACTGCCACACTCGACCTGCTCATCACCGCCATCGACGCCGGCGTCTCCGGCCCCGCCGACAAGGATCGCACCTGCTTCCGCGCCCTCTTTCTACCCGACGCCCGCCTCATCCCCATCCGCGTTGCCAAAGACGGCACGGCCACCCCCGTCGTCCTCACAGTCGACGACTGGGTCAACGCTGTGAAAAAACGCGGCAGCGTCATGGTCGTTGAAAAGCAGCTCAAGGTGAAGATTGAAACCTGGGCGCACCTCGCGCACCTATGGAGCACTTACGAAACCATACTCGGCAATGACCCCAAGGCGGGCGACCGCGGCATCAACAGCATCCAGGCCGTCTACGATGGCAAGCAGTGGCGCATCCAGCAAATCATCTGGCAAGCCGAAACCCCCGCCGACCCCGTCCCGGAGAAATACCTTCCATGACCCCGCAGCCTGAGCCTCTCGTTTCCATCGAAGAAATCCGCGCCGCCGCCGCCCGCATCGCCAACATCGCCGTCCGCACCCCGCTCGTCCGCGCCCAATTCCCCAACCTCTCCGGCCACGGACAGCCGCGCGAAATCTACCTCAAAGCCGAGCCCCTCCAACCCATCGGCGCCTTCAAAATCCGTGGCGCGGCCAACAAAATCCTCCAGCTCACGCCAGACGAAATCGCCCGCGGCGTCATCACCTACTCCAGCGGCAACCACGCCCAGGGAGTCGCTTACGCAGCCCGCGAAGTCGGCGCAAAAGCCGTCATCGTCATGCCCTCCAACGCCCCCGCCATCAAGCGCGCCTCCACCCTCGCCATGGGTGCTGAAATCGTCGAAGTCGGCCCCGCATCCAGCGACCGCCTCGCCAAATCCGACGAGCTCGTCGCCGCCCACGGCTACGTCGTCATCCCTCCCTACGACGATCGCCAGATCATCGCCGGCCAGGCCACCTGCGGCCTTGAAATCATTGAGTCTCTTCCCGACGCCGACCTCGTCCTCGCCCCCGTCTCCGGCGGCGGCCTGCTCAGCGGCATCGCCACCGCCGTCAAGCAGCTAAACCCTCAAACCAAGGTCTACGGTGTCGAGCCCGAACTAGCCGCCGACACCGCCGAATCCTTTCGAACCGGTGCCATCGTCACCTGGGGCGCAGAGCTAACCTCCCGCACCATAGCCGACGGCCTCCGCACCCAATCCGTCGGCGTCCGCAACTTCGCCCACATCCAGGCTTACGTCGACGGCATCATCACCGTCACCGAATCTGAAATCCGAGCCGCCATGCGCGCCATCGTCGCCGCCACCCATCTCATCCCCGAGCCCAGCGGCGCAGTAGCCACAGCCGCCCTTCTCTTCCACGCCGACAAGCTTCCCGCCTACAAAACCGCCGTAGCCGTAATCAGCGGCGGCAACGTCGACCCCGCCCAACTAGCCCAAATCCTGGCCTCCTCGGACTGACCGTTTTTCACAAATATCGAAAGAAATGTCACCGTGATCTTGATCAACCAACCAGGGCTAGTCATCCTTGTTCAGCACAAATGCGGGTGCTCCACAAATGCGAGTGCCCCACAAAAGAGGGTGCCCCACTTTCGCCGCGGCTTTATCGCGGTTAAAGTGGGATAGCTCCACCTATCGACAGCCCCTTATTGCCGTTTAGCTTTTTAGGTTTTTATGAATTTTTCCTGCCGTCCCTCAAGTCATTCCCTCTGACTAATGGACAGACAGCCCCTGAACGAATAGCGCGACGGTGCCCCCGGTCCCTCGCACTTGGGGACCGGGGATGTTCGGAGCAAAATGCCGACTAGGAATGCAAGAAACAATATGCGAGCCTCCCGCGAGCTTCCTGCCGCAACTCAACTGCCGTCTATTCAATTATGATTTCCCCCGTGATGAAAACCCGCCTCACCGCGCTGCTCGCCCTCGCCCTCCTCACCGCCACCCTCCCCGCCCTCGCGCAAAAAAAGCCCCAGCAGCAAGAAAAGCCTCTCGCCGGCCCCCGCGCCACCCCCCTCCGCATCACCATCCTCTACGTCGCTCCCGACACCAGCTCCCAGAAAGTCGACCGCATCCAGATCGGCCGCGAAATGGTAGTCGCCGAAAAGAACGGCCCCTGGCTCCGCGTCTACGCCAACACCGACATTGAAGAAATGCAAACAAAAGATGCCCCCATGTTCGACGCCCATGACATCCCACCCCCCGTTTCCGGCTGGATGGAATCCAAAGGCATCGTCATCGAGTCCACTCCCAACGGCGACCAGATCCTCTTCGGCGAAGCCGCCAATCAGGAAGCGCTGGCCTCTGACCCCCGCGGCCCCGCCAACGCCGCGCAAAGCGCCCGCCTGCTCTATCGCCGCCTCACAGAAATGTTTCCCAAGTCCACGCTCGTGCCCACCGCCGCATGGCGCTCCGCGGACATTCAATGGCAAGTCGAGAAGGCCGACGCCTCAACCCGTCCCTCCTCCAAAGAGCGCGACCCCGACATGCGCCCCCAAATGGACGATGACGAATTGAAGAAGATCCTCAAGTTCTATCCCCACACCCGCGAAGCCGATCTCGCCGCTTTCGAACTCCTTGACAACAAACTCTGCGGCGACTGGCAAGGCCAACCCAAATGCCCCGTCCGCGAAGCCGAGCTCTACGAGAAATATGCCGCCGAATTCCCCGACGGACCCCGCACCGCCCAGGCCCTTTACCTCGCCGTCTATCGCCTCGCCGTCCTCAATGACATGTTCGCCGCCGACGGCAGCGACAAGAAAGCCGATGACGCCCACAACCACGCCAAAGACATCCTCAAACACCTGACAGACAAGTTCCCGCAGTCCGACTACACCGCCCGCGCAGCGGCAATTATCTTCAAATTGGATTCAGGTGTTCCCGTCTACGGCATCGACCGCGAATAAGTATCCGCCATTCCGCGATCCCGACGAATTGCATTGCTGAATTCGAATCCCATGGATGCTCGTGCGTTATCCTTTCGTTGAGCACTTCTTGAGCATTTCAGCACACCATTGCAGTTTGCCGCGCGCGTTTTATCGCGGCCCGGAGGCTTCTTGAACGTCTATTTGCAGTCCGTCCTTTTAGGCATCGTCGAAGGTCTTACCGAATTCCTCCCTGTCAGTTCCACAGCTCATCTCCGCATTGCGGAAGCCCTCATGAAAATCCCGCTCGATGACGCCTATTGGGCCATGTACACCATCGTCATCCAGCTCGGCGCAATCCTCGCCTTGACCCTGCTCTTCCTCGGCCGCATCGTCGAGTTCATTCGCACCTTCCCCCGCGGCGAAAATGGCGACCGCAACTTCTTCAACCACCCCATCTCGCTCACCCTTATCGCCTTCGTCTTCACCTCCGTACCGGCCCTCCTGTTGCATAAATGGAGCGAGAAGAACCTCGGCAGCATCACCGCCATCGCCATCGCCCTCCTCCTCGGCGGCATCATCATGTGGGTCGTGGACGCCTGGGCCGACCGCCGCGACCCCGACACCACCGACATCGAGCAAATGACCCTCCTGCAGGCCGTGTGGATCGGCCTCTGCCAGACGCTTTCGGCCATCTTTCCCGGCACCTCCCGCTCCATGTCCACCATCGCCGCAGGCCAGATCACCTCCCTCGACCGCCCCACGGCCCTCGCCTTCAGCTTCCTGCTCTCCATTCCCACCATGTTCGCCGCCACCTGCTGGGACCTCCTCAAGGAGATTCACCCCTCCAAGGCCGCCGTCGCCGCCGGAACCGCAGCTCACGTCGTCATGAACGGCGAACGCTGGATCGTCCTCCTCATCGGCCTTGTCGTCTCCTTCATCGTGGCGTTAGGCGTAGTCGAGTGGTTTCTCCAGTGGGTCCGCAAGCACGGCTTCGCCCTCTTCGCCCTCTACCGCATCCTCCTCGGCGCAGCCCTCCTCATCTGGGGCGCCAAATTCATGGCCACCTAATCAGCGATTAGAAGCCCCTGCGGGCCCCACGAGCGTCTGCCGCACTGCAGGTGCCTGTGCCCCATTCATCGCAGCTTCATCGCGATGAGTGGGATCGCACGGCGCGCCTCGCTCCTTCGTTCTCACCGCCTTCCATCCTGGACGGGATGGTACGAGAATAGCCCGGGTTGAAACCCCGGGTCAGCATCCCCAAAAGATCAAGGCGCCCCGGAGGGCTGCTGCGATTCATTTGACCCAAATTCATCAGCTCTGATCCAGGGAACCGCGCGCAACTGCACAGGCAACAAAATCCAAATTAAGAATGCATTATCAACGAGTTAATCCATTAACCCGCGCAGGCTCGGGGCGTTTTTAAGAACAGTGGGTAGTTCGAAGCAAACTCCCGCCTCGAAATGGGTAGTTCCAAGCAGAAAAAACATCCTTTTCCTCACCTTTCGAGGTGAATTCCCGAAAGAATCCTGACCTTCTCGGGTGAGCTTTTCGGCCATTTCGTTACCATCTAGACCACCATTTCACTATGTAGTTAACCCTCCGATTGAACCTTTAACCCCTCAGCCCTTCCGCAACTCCCGCTTCAATATCTTCCCCGTCCCCGTCTTCGGCAAGCTCTCCAAAAACTCGACAGACTGCGGGCACTTATACCGCGCCAGGCACGACCGGCACAACTCAATCAGCTCACTCTCCGTCACCATCGAACCCGGCTTCAACACCACGCACGCCTTCGGAACCTCACCCCACTTCTCATGCGGCACCGCAATAACCGCCGCCTCATAAACCCCCGGATGCGTACTGATTGTCCTCTCCAACTCCAGCGATGAAATGTTCTCTCCCCCACTGACAATGATGTCCTTCTCCCGATCGACAATCAGCACGTAGCGCTCTTCATCCATCGTGGCCAGGTCTCCGGTATAGAACCAGCCTTCCCGAAACACATGCCTCGTCTCTTCCGGCTGTCCCCAATAACCCTCCATCACGCCGTCGCCCCGTGCCACCACATGCCCCACCGTCCGCCCGTCCGCCGCCACATCGCATCCGTCCGCATCGACTACACGAACCTCCGTCCCCGGAATCGCAAACCCCGCCATCGACTGACGCGCCTGCCGCTCCGCATCGCTCGGCTCAATCCCTGTCTTGATCGGAGAAAACGTCAACACCGGCGAAGTCTCCGTCAGCCCATACCCTGAAATGCACGTGCATCCAAACGCCGCCTCAAACTCGCGAACCAGCGTTGGCGACGAAGCCGCCCCGCCAAACATCACGCGCCGCAAGCTGCTCAAGTCATACCTCGGCCTCTCCGGAGAATTCATCAAAGCAATCGCCATCGTTGGCACCAGGCAACACGACTGCACCCGCTCCCGCTCAATCAACCTGAACACCTCCGCCGGATTAAACTGATGCATCATCACATGCGTTCCGCCCGCAAGCGTCACGTTATGCGCCTTTCCCCACCCATTCGCGTGAAACAGCGGAATCGTATGCATCTCCACCGTATCCCCGGACATTTGCAGCGCAATCATGGTATTCAGCGCGTGCAAATAGACATTGCGATGACTCAGCATCACTCCCTTGGGGTGGGCCGATGTCCCGCTCGTATAGAAAAGCTCGGCAATCGAATTCTCGTCCACCTCCATCACATCGCGCCGATAAAACTCAGCCCCCGCCAGCAATTCCTCGTAGTTTCCCTCCGCCATCCACGCCCTCTCGGGTTCTCCATTCAGCAGAATGAATGACCTCACCCGGGGAACCGCGCTTCGAAAACCCTCAACCAATGGAAGAAACTGGCTTTCAAAGAAAACAACCTTCGCTCCCGAATCGTTGAGAATATAGGCAAGCTCCTGCGCTGCAAGCCTGATATTCAAAGGCAACAGAACCGCCCCCGCCTCAAGCACCCCGTAATAGGCTTCCAGCAGCCGATGGCAATTCGAACTAAGGAACGCCACCCGGTCCCCCGCCGCAATCCCCATTCCACGAAGACTTCCGCCCAGTCGGCCCGCTCGCTCAGCAAATTCCGCGTAAGTGAATCGCCGATCGTCGCACACCACCGCCGTGTTCCGGGGAAACTGCTCTTCCGCATACCGCAGGCACCGAAGCGGTGTGAGTGGGACATTCATTTTTCGGTTCGCTCCAGAATTCCTGAATGTCGTTTTGGCTAGCGACCAATATATCTCCCAGTCGCAACAACAAGCGATCCCTTTTTAATCTGCCCCGAAGCAAGGAGCGCGGATGCGATCTCGGCAACCCCTAAGCTCATTCATGTCCGGTATCTGAAAACTGACAACTGACCACTGACAACTGTGTGGGGGTCCACACCATGGTTCCCCCCACCCCTTTTCCCCCGATATCCCCCTCCCCGGCAGGGATAATAAAAGCTGCTCTGGGACTCTTCGTCCGCTCTTCAGGCACGCTCGCGGCAGAACCCTGAGCGGCTTAAAGCGGAGCGTCCCTTCATGAAGCCCATTCGCATCGTTCTCGTTCCCACGCGGAGCCGTCCCCTGAACATCTTTCTGGGGCTCATGCTTTTGCTGGTCTCGCTCCTCCTTCTCCTTTCTCTGGCCACGTATCACGCCTCTGACCCCTCGTTCAACACCTCCGCCGGCATCGTCGGCCCCCATCCCGCGCGCAACTGGATCGGCCTCTTCGGCGCCTACCTCAGCGACCTGCTACTCCAGTCCCTCGGCATCACGTCCTTTTTCCTGCCCATCTGGATCGGCGGCCTCGGCTGGTCGTGGATGCATTCCCGCCCCGGCGGTTCGCCACTCCTTCGCTGGGTCGGCACCCTGCTCGCACTTGTCTTCCTACCCGCAACCCTCGGCCTCATTTCCTGGCACTCGCGCTGGCTCCATCTCCTCCCCGTCGAGGGAGTAGTAGGCCGCCTGATGGCCGGGCTGCTCGTCACCTACATCAACATCCAGGGAGCCTGGCTCGTAGCCGGAGCCTTCGCCGCCGCAGGCATTTACTTCGCCACCGCCGTCAGCTTCAACGTCATTGCAGAAGGCGTGCAAGACCGCTGGATCCACGGCCAGAGCCTCTACGACCGCTGGCGCAACTGGCGTGAAGAACGCGCCGAGCGCAAAGCCGAGCAGCAGGATTCCGAGCACGAAATGCTCCCCCCCGAAGATCCCGAGCCCATCGAAGCAGAGGCCGCCATGAAGCCAAGCTTCTTTGCTTCGTTATTCCGCCGCCGCCAACCCGAGCCACCCGACCCGCTCGACGAAATCCCCGCCTTCCAGCGCGCCCAGCATCAGGAATCACCCGCCCCCGCCCGCCCCGCCAGCATCTGGGAGCGTACCCCCGCGGACACAATTCCAATCGCCGCAGCGCCCCCAATTCCCATTCCGCACCGAGCCGCCGCTGCCGCCCCCACGCCGCCAACGCTCGGCATCTCCAAGAGCCTCGAGTTCGATAATTGGGATACTCCGACACCGATCGCGACTCCGCTCGAGCCAGCACCCGCCCGCCCCAGCCCCATCCGCCCCATCGCCACGCCGCTGGAACCCACCTTCGCCCCCGCGCCCACCCCGCAGCCCGCCGGCGAAATCGCCATCCATCACCGCGCCCCTGCCGAAAATCGCACCGCCACCGTCGCGCCCAAAAACGTCAGCGGCTTCAAGCTCCCGCCCAGCACCCTCCTCAACCCGGGCGAAGGCCCGCAGACCGTCCGCGAAGACGATCTCCGCGAAGAAGCCAAGGTCCTCGTCGAAAAATGCGCCGAGTTCGACGTCCGCGGCCAGGTCGTCCAAATTAACCCCGGCCCCATGGTCACCACCTACGAGTTCAAGCCAGAAGCCGGCGTCAAATACTCCCGCGTCACCGGCCTCGCAGACGACCTTTGCCTCGCCATGCGCGCCGAATCCATCCTCATCGAGCGCATGGCCGGCAAATCCACGGTCGGCATCCAGGTCCCCAACCACGAGCGCGAAACCATCCACCTCCGCGAAGTCATCGAGTCCGAAACCTTCTCCAAATCCAAGTCGCGCCTCACCATCGCCATGGGCAAAGACATCAACGGCCGCATCGTCACCGCCGACCTCGCCTCCATGCCCCACGTCCTCATCGCCGGCTCAACGGGATCAGGCAAATCCGTGGCCATCAACGCCATGATCATGTCCCTGCTCTTCCGCACCACGCCCTCGCAGGTCCGTCTCATCCTCGTCGATCCCAAGCGCGTCGAGCTCGGCATGTACGAAGGCGTCCCGCATCTCTTCACGCCCATCATCACCGAGCCCAAGCTCGCCGCCAACGCCCTTCGCAACGCCGTCCGCGAAATGGAGCGCCGCCTCAAGCTCCTCGCTTCCCGCAGCGTCCGCAACATCGAGCAGTACAACAAGCTCTTCGACGGCGCCATGCCCTCCCTCTTCGACGACGAAAAGGACAACGAGCCGCTCCCCTTCATCGTCATCATCATCGACGAGCTAGCCGACCTCATGATGCTCGACCGCGCCAACGTGGAAGAGTCCATCACGCGCCTCGCGCAAATGGCTCGCGCCGTCGGCATTCATCTCGTGCTCGCCACGCAGCGCCCCTCGGTCGACGTCATCACAGGGCTCATCAAAGCCAACGTGCCAACTCGCATCAGCTTCCGCCTCGCCACCAAGGTCGACTCGCGCACCATCCTCGACACCAATGGCGCAGAAGCTCTCCTCGGCCGCGGCGACATGCTTTTCCTGCCCCCCGGCACTAGCCGCCTCATGCGTCTCCACGCGCCTTATGTCAGTGAGAAAGAAACCGCCGCCATCGTCGCCTTCTGGAAGGCACAGGGTCAGGCCGAATATGTCGAAGGCTTCCTCGAGTCCCCCAAAGACGAGCGTGTAGCCCCCGACGGCTCCAACCCCGACCCCGACGAGAACGACCCCATGTTCGACGACGCCGTAAGATTAGTCTTCGAATTCGGCAAAGCCAGCACCTCACTACTCCAGCGCCGCCTGAGAATAGGCTACGGCCGCGCCGCACATCTAATCGACTTAATGGAGCGCGACGGCTTAGTAGGCGCAGCCGACGGCTCCCGTCCAAGAGAGCTCCTGAAAGCCCCAGGCTGGCTCCACGAAGTCTCCGCCGTCAACGAATAACCCGTGCGAGCACAAGGGAAGAGTGCCCTCGCACCCCAAAAAATGATTGCCATCCCGAGTGAACATTAAATAACTGACTGTCATCCTGAGCAAGCGAAGCGAGTCGAAGGACCTGCGGTTGCCTTTGCATTTGCTCTTGCTTCCCCAATGAATATCACCCTGAACGCAGCAAGATCGGTAGGAACGAACCCCTTGCGAGATTCCCGCGAGCGCCTGCCCCACGCAGGTCGTTTGCAGAGAATTAACCGCATTCGGCGCACAATAGAAACAGTGAACCCATGAGCAAACCCCGCCTTATCGATCAACAAGAACAGAACCCAACGCGTGCGAATCCTTGCGCCAACACGGCGTGCAAACAACCCCGTTTCAACATCCGCAAAAATCAACCATAACTCGTTCTACAGCAAAGACTTTTGCACCAAACTTTCGCACCACCGCGCGCGCCGGGTAGTTCCAGGGTGAATTTTCATCGATTTCCCGAACCTTCCAGGCTGAAATTCTGGAAGTTTCCTACCCTTCCAGGGTGAAATTCTGCACGTTTCCTAACCCTCCAGGGTGATGTTTATCGCCTTTTTCGCCGCTTAAGTATATGAAAACATACTGCTTAGCAAAAATTGAGTCGCAAAATAGCCCACCCCCTTTTTCGGGCTGTGAAACTGTGAGGCTCGCTAAATCATAAGAATTAAATAACTTACATACCAAAAACTCACAGAAACACAGCCCCTGTGATCCTGTGAAACTGCGATGCCGCACCCCAGGCGCTACTGCTCCTCGTTGGCGTGCTTCAGGTCCTCCATCACTTTATTCAAATGCGCCAACACCCTCGGGAAACTCTCGAGCGCAACCTTCATCTTCTCCCGAGTGTCTTTGGCCTCATCTTCCTCTCGTTGAGCGATTGCATTCTGCGGCAAGTCTTCGAGAGAAGTAATCTTCTGATCCAAAAGTTGAATCTTCGATTCGAACACCTTCTGCGTCCCCGCGATCACCTTGGTCTTCGCGTCCAGACACATCGCGTCCGTCGTCGGCTCCGGACATTCCTTCTCAAACATCGCCCATTGCGCCGCCAGTTCCTCAACCGGAAAGTCCAGGTCCGAAATCTTCTGCTCCAATCTTCTAAGATGAGCGTTGTCGATTAATGGGTCGGATACTGCGAACGCTGCGTCGGCAGACGTTGTGACAGTCGCACCTTCCGGGTTCGTCATCCGCGGCATGGGGGGAGCCGGAGCCGCGACGGCAATCTGCATCGCCCCTTGGGAGGTGCGCGCCGAAGAAGGACCCACTTGAGCCTTCGCAGAGGTGGTCGCCGGAGCCGTCGGCGCAACCCGCGCTTGCTCAGAAGGAACGGTCGACGGTGCCGGTGGAACGGGTGCCGAAGGCACGGGAGATGAAGCCCCCGGCACAGAAGAACTCGCCCTTGAATTCACCGCGATTGGCTGTGCTGCAGCTGTTTCCGGCCGTCGGCTGACCGGTGTCACCAGGGGAGCGACGGGTTCAGGTGCCGCGGCAATTTTGGCCCGTACAGGCGCAGCCGACACGGGTTCCGCAGTTGCTTTCACCGGTGCAGAAGCCGGCGGTTGGGCGGCAGCAGCGTGCGCCGCTGGAGGAGCAACCGGTTCAGGCGCCGCAGCAACTTGAGCGGGCACAGAAGCAGCCGGCATGGTTTCTGAAGCAGCTTGCGCCGGCACGGGAGGAGCAGGAAGCGGCGCCAAAACCGGAGCAGCATTCCCCGCCATCGACGCCTCGGAAACTGACTTTGGTGCCTGTGGGGCGATCGTAGGTGCAGCCGCGGCCGGCGCAATTGCCGTGTCCACCGGGCCATGTGGCAGCGGAGCCTTCGCCGCCGCCTGCGGAAGCGCCTTTGGTTCCGAGAGTGTAATCGTCGATGCCGCCGCGGCCGGCGCAAGCGCAGTATCAACTGGCCCTTGTGCCAGCGGAGCCTCCGTCGGCGCAGGGGCAAGCGCCTTCGGTGCCGAAACCGCAATCGTCGACGCGGGTGCAGCCGGTGTCACCGCCGCGTCCACCGGTCCCTGCGCTAAGGGACCCTGGTCGGCCGGTGGTGTAATCCCCGCTGGTTCCTGTTGCAGTGGCGTCGATACCGGAGTTTCAGGCGCCAGCGCAGCGTGAACCGGCCCCATCGCCGCCAGTCGTTCCTTGGCCTCAACGCGATTCGGATCAATCAGTTCGTGGGTCAAATATGTAAGTAGTTGCGAGCTGCCTTGCAGGTCCTCTGCCGTCTCACGCCGAAGCCGCCGGTTTTTCGGTTTTTCCGTTTGAGACCCTGCATTATGCTCGGCAGAGGCCGGCGAAGCAGGCATCGTATCGAGCTTTATCTGGGATTGCTGTGTCAATTGGTCGTCGCCTGAAGTCGCTGGAGAGGCAGCCGCCGATGCTGACAATTCCCCCTGTTGGCCCGGAATCGGCGTCAGCACTCCCACTATTACGTAGGTTTCAGTCGTAATTGGTCCCGGCCCATCGGGGCTGGGTCGGAACATCGTAAGCGTCACTTCCCGGGGACTCAAATCCGCTGCTAGCTGGTAACTGGCATCTGGCATCATGCACTGCGGAGCCAATTGCCCAGCATTCCCATTCCCACTTCCCGCTCCCGCGGACTGGTTCGGCACTTCGCCTTGTGCCTTGCATTGCACAATCAAGATGGATGCGTCAGAGCGCAAAAGCCGTAGCACGGCGACTCCGCCATTGCTCGCAACCGGCGCGTAATACCGCCCGCAGCCGGCACCGAAGCAGGAAACCGACGATCGCCCCGGCGCCTGGAATCCATAAGAGATTCTCGCCGGCTCACTGGCAATCACCTTCACTTCTTCCCTGGATTCATCCGCCAGCGAATGGAAACACCCAAGGGAAACAAGACCTGCCGCAATCAGTTTCTTCATGCGCATTCAGCCACCACTGGACGTTCGCGCAGGCATATCAAACACAATCGCCTGAGTTGGATTGATCTTCCAGCTTTTGTGGACCTCTGTCTGTTAAGTATGCAGCGTATCGGTCCACTTAAACCGGCAACTACGCGGTGCGGTACCGAGTTTACCAACGGCGCACAGTTACGATGCGACGTCGGCTATGAACCCAATCCAGGAATCTCCCGTCAAAACGTAAGACCGGCAAGCAACCAGACTCCCGCGAGCGCCTGCCGCACCGCAGGTGGAATTTGCCGATCTTTCCACTCCCCAAGCGCACAATCATCGCATGCACATCTGCCGTCCAATACCGGCTCTCGCACTAGGGAAAATAAATACCCCACCCCCTCCCCCCGCAAAAACACGCCACGCCCCACATGCCATTCTGGCTAACTTACTGATACACAAACAGATAATCTTCAGACAACGCACCGCATGCTGTGAAAGCAGTGCACAAAAGACCCTCGTTTCGGGCCATTTTGCCCGGTTTAACGTCGTATTTCGGTCGTTTTTCAGCCATTTTGCTCGCTCGAACGCGACTCGCGAACCGCGGAATCCCGAGAACAATCCGAGCGATTACCGGGATCCGAGCATCTAGTTCTAAGGGGTCGTCTAGAATGAAGAAATTCCTGGCTGTCTGTTTGTTGGGTTGCTCCTCGCTTTACGCGCAGATTCCCGCTCCCACTCAACTCCCAGGGCATCCCTTCTTCATCAAAAAGACTTGGACCATCGGCGGACTCGGCAACTGGGACTACCTCACCGTGGACCCCAAGGCGGGCCAGCTCTTCATCGCCCACGGCACTGTGGTCCAGGTGGTGGATGTGACCACTGGCGCGTTGGCAGGTCAGGTCACGGGGCTCCGCGAGGCTCACGCCATCGTCCTCGATGACAATGGCGAATTTGGGTACATCAGCGACGGACTCGCCGATAGTGTGAAGGTCTTCGATCGCCGGACCTTGCAGGTGGTGGCTTCCATTCCCACCGGCCCCACCCCGCGCTCTCTAGCTCTCGAGCCCCAAAGCGGGCTGCTCTTCGTCATGTGCACGGAATCTTCAACAGCGGAATCCACCCCACCGGCGACGCCCAACCGTCCCAATGCGCGCCGCAATCCGCCCACACCGCCCCGCCATCCGGCCCGCAATGTTGAGCTTCGGACCTCGATGACCGTAATCGATGTACAGGCACGCCAGACCCTTGCCACCATCCTCATGCCCGGCCGCCTCGGATTCGCCCAGCCCGGCGGAAGCGGCGAAATCTTTGTCAACATCGTCAATCACGACGCCATCGCGCGGCTGGATGCCGTCGCAATCGGCTCGCTGTTGCGCGGCCAAACATCGGAAACGCCTTCCTCCGATTGGACCAGAGGGACCCACTCACAAATGCGCATGTTCTCCTTAGGCGGCGGTTGCGCTGAGCCCGGAAGTCTGGCCGTCGATAGCCACCATCAGCGCCTGTTTGCCTCCTGTGCCAACATGAAGTTGGCAGTCGTCAACGCCCTAACAGGCGAGCTTGTAACCACCGTGCCCACCGGACCTGGAACCGACTCCGTTGGCTTCGACTCGGACCATGGCCTCATCTACGCCGCCAACGGGGGAGCTAACGGCAGTCTCACCATCATTCGCCAGGATGTTACCGATACGTATGCGGTGATCCAGAATCTGCCCACCCGCCAGCGGGCACGAACCCTCGCCGTCAATCCCGCCTCCGGTGAAGTCTACCTTGTAACTGATCTGCTCGGAGTGAACCTGGCGGAGGCCGGAGGCATCGGCACACTTCGCACCGCGCCCGTCACCGGGAGCTTTCAGGTTTTGGTCGTCGAAAACTAATTGGAACCACCTCGATCACCGTTTGGGGTCGAATTTCTGCGCTCACGCTCGCGGACGGTGGCACACTAGACTCATGTTGAACTTCGGTGTCAGGCAGGATCTTCCTACGGTGCTGCTGATCGACGACGACATGGTCAGTCGCGAAGTCATGGCAACCTTGCTTACCATGACCGGGTACACCGTCCACACTGCGGACGGCGGAGAAGCCGCGCTTGAGCTTGTGGCAGGCGCAAGCTGGCGCCCCGACGTCGTCCTGATGGATACGCAGATGCCCGGGCTGAGGGGAATCCCTCTGGTTGCGCAACTCCGTGCCGTCTTGAGCGCCACCGTCGTTGCCGTCAGCGGCAGCAATCCGCCCGCCGAATTGATCGCCGTCTGCGACGGATTCCTGCTCAAGCCCTTTTCACCGGAAGCATTGACCCATCTGCTCCAGGATCACGAGGAAAAAGCCGGGCCACCTGTTCTCTCCGCGTCGGATCCAGACACGCCAGTTGTCAATCCCGATACCCTGGCCCAGCTACGCTCCCTGATGCCGGAGAGCGGCGTGCGCCAAATCTACACTGCCGTTGTAGCGGATCTGTTCAAGCGAACGGCCGCTATCGAGGCCGCCATCGCCGCGAAGGACGCCGCTGAAATCCGCCGCATCGGTCACGCCATCAAAGGAGGCTGCTCTATGGCCGGCGCTACCCAGGCAGCCGCCCTAGGCACCAAACTCGAGAATGGCGCGCTCGAGTTGAAAGGTAACCAATTGGATAACAACTCGACTCTGGTTAAAGATTTACGCACCGCCACACTCGCACTCCAGCGTATGCTGGAAGCAGAATTCCCCGCATAAGGGGATCATGATGGTTCATCAGCCCCTGTCGACGATTGCTCGTTAACTGTCCCGGGGCTCAGCCCAACAGGGGAGGTTACCCGCCTAGGTGGAACGACTAATCAGAATCGTGTTGGCAGACGACCATCCAGTGGTTCGTATCGGCGTGCGCAATATGCTCTCGGAAATCGACGGCTTCGAAGTCGTCGGCGAAGCCAACGACGGCGACGAAGCAATCACCGAGACTCTTGAACTCGAGCCGGACATTCTTCTCCTCGACCTGCAGATGCCACGCCTGCCCGGCCTCGAGGCAATGCGGGCCATTATGAACGGCACGCCAACAGTGAAGATCCTGCTGCTCACCTCCACCGTCACCACCCAGCAGATCATCGAAGCTTTGCACATCGGCGCGCGCGGCATCGTGCTGAAAGACGCGCTCGCCGGCCATCTGCAAACTGCCATCCGTACGGTCTTCGGTGGTGATTACTGGATCGGCGGCAAGCGCGTAGTCAACCTGGTTTCGGCACTTCATGACCTAATGCAACAGGCCGTGGTGCCACAGCGCAAGACCTACGGCCTCACCCCGCGTGAACTGGAAGTGGTGGGCTGCATCGTGGAAGGCTGCAGCAACCGCGACATTGCAAAGCAATTCACTCTGAGTGAAGAAACCGTGAAGCGCCACCTGTCCAACATCTTCGACAAAACCGGAGTGTCCACGCGTCTCGAGCTCGCACTGTTTGCGATTGCGCATCAACTGGTTGCGCCCCAGTAGCGCCCGTTCCAGCTCAGCAAATTCGGCTTCAAAAAATCTCGACCGAGTCGGGAATAATTTGCGGCTGCCCGAGTTACATGCAATGAATGGAGCAACCTATGAAAAGACTCGACCTGCGCCTCTTCAGCCCACCGGCATGCTCAGTTTGGACCCTAACCGCCTGAGGTACACTGTCCGTGCCGTGCCCGAACCCCTTGGCGATTTCGGATCCTTTGAAGACTTGGCGATGCCCCACTTTGCCAGGCTCTTCAACGTCGCCTGCTGGCTCACTCAGGATCGAGCGGCTGCCGAAGATCTGGTGCAGGAGACATTCATGAAAGCCCTGAAGGGTTTTTCCTCCTTTCGCCAGGGTACGAACTTCCGCGCCTGGATTTACAGGATCCTACGCAACACCTTCCTAACATCGCGCACGGGGCTCGCTGCCAGTGTTTCCCTCGATGCGGACGAAGCTCCATCGGAACCGGCAACACAAGAAACTCCCGAGTCCCTTCTGCTGGCGCGAGTTGAGCAAGACGCAATCGAGCATGCGCTGACTCAGTTGCCGGTGAACTTTCGTGAGGTCATTCTTCTCTGCGACCTTGAAGAGATGAGCTATCAGGAGATCTCTCAAACGCTTTCCATACCCATTGGGACCGTCATGTCGCGTCTGTCGCGCGCGCGACGCGCTATGCGCACTTTGCTTTTGGCCGGAAAGGAGAGTGCATCTCTATGACCTGCGAGAATTGGCGCGACCGGCTCGACGCATACGTGGATGAAAGTTGCACACCGGAAGAGCGTGCCGGCATCGAGGATCATTTGCAAAGCTGTCCCTCCTGCTCAGCGGAGGCTGTGGCCCGCCTGCAGTTGAAGCGCGCCACCCGCGCCGCCTCAGCCGCGCGCTTTCTCCCGTCGCCCGAGTTTCGATTGCACATCCAAAAAACGCTGCGGAAGAGCCGCAAGCCCCTCTGGAGAACTGCTTGGATTCCCGGACTTGCAGCCGCAGTTGCGCTCGTGCTTCTTGCCGTTTCCTTCACGGTTCTTGCACGGGACCGGGCGCGCAATCAAGCGTTCGCAGAGCTCGTCGATTTACACGTTGCCATGCTCGCCAGCGCAAATCCCGTTGACGTGGTTTCCACCGACCGGCACACCGTGAAGCCCTGGTTTCAAGGCAAACTACCTTACACCTTCAACCTGCCAGAATTGCAGGGTTCATCGTTCATGCTACGGGGAGGCAAGCTCGTCTACTTCCAACACAACCCGGGAGCTCACTTGCTCTTTGAGGAGCGGAGGCACCAGATCTCAGTCTTCATCCTGCAGGATGAGCCGAATTCCGCAAGACTGCCCGCGGCCGTGACCCCAAGCAGTTTCCAAGGCTTCAGCGTGGAGACGTGGAGCCAGTCCGGTTTGCGCTATGTGATCATCAGCGACACCAGCCCCGCCGACATTCACGCGCTCGCCGATCTGCTGAGAGCCGCCGCACACCCTTGATCCGGTGTTTAGTCGGAGTCCTTCGCCCGGTTCAGCCCTTCGAGAGAGCTCTCGGCAGCTTGACCGCTGTCCATCGGGAAAACGGTCGAATCGTGTGTTTCTTCCCGAGAAGGATCAAGTGGTATAGACATTCCCTTGAAATAGTCATAGAGTCTCCGGCATGCCAATCGACTTGGCCGCGGTGCGTCGAGCTCTCGACAATGATGAGCTTGAGCCCTGTTTTCAGCCTGTGGTCGAGCTTTCCACTGGACGATTGACAGGTTTTGAAGTCTTAGCCCGCTGGAAACATCCGCAACTCGGCCTGGTGCTGCCGGAGAACTTCATCTCACTTGCTGAAGAAGACGGGCTCATTGGCCGCCTCATGCAGCAGATACTGCGCAAAGCCTTTCTGTCTTCTTCGTTTGTACCCGCACCGCTAGTCCTGGCATTCAACGTATCGCCATCCCAATTGCATGAGCCGGACCTGCCCGAGCAAATTCGCAAAGCAGCCGAAGAGGGAGGATTTCCGTTGGACAGGATTGCAGTGGAAATCACTGAAAGCGGACTGATGGAAAACCTGTTACTGGCACAAAAGACTGCTCGCGAACTGAAGGATATGGGCTGCCGTCTTGCGCTCGATGATTTCGGAACGGGATATTCGAGTTTATTGCATCTCCAGGCTCTGCCTTTCGATGTTTTGAAGGTCGATCGCAGTTTCGTCAGTTCCATGACTGACAAACGCGAAAGCCGCAAGATCGTGGCGGCAATCGTTGGCCTTGCGCACAGCCTTGACCTGATCACCATTGCAGAAGGAATTGAAACCGAGGAACAGGCGGAACTACTTCTTCGCCTCGACTGCCAATTGGGGCAGGGGTGGCTTTACGGCCGGCCTCTCATTGCAGACCGAATTACCTCCATGGTCGAGTCAACGCCGCGCCTGCCGAGGTCGCATTTGACGATGGATGGAGATGGGTGGGTCTCCTCAAGTCTGGAAGCATTGCCCGTGCAGCGTCTGGCGCAATTGCAAGCCATCTATGATGGCGCTCCGGTGGGTCTTTGCTTCCTTGATCGCAATCTTCGCTATGTCAGCATTAACCGCCGTCTTGCCGCAATGAATGGCTCTCCGGTGGAATCCTACCTGGGAAGAACGGTCCGAGAAATGATTCCCTCCGTGTTTCCCGCCGTTGAATCGTATCTTCTTCGCGCGTTGCAGGGCGAAGTGATTGAGGAAATGGAATTCACAAGGCCGGCCAACGGTCCAAGGACCGTTGACGCAACCAACCTGGTCTCGTACCAACCTGCACTGGACGAGTCCGGAGAAGTAATCGGCATCTCGGTGGCTGTCACGGACATCACGGAGCGCAAGCGCATCCAGGAAGCGCTCCTCGAGAGTGAGGATCATCTGCGTTACATGGTCGACCTCAACACGGCAGTGCAATGGTCCATGGACTCGCAGGGAAACGTCCTCGACGTGAATTCCGGGTGGGTGCAATTGACCGGACTCAGCCGCGAGAAAACTCGCAACCTGGGATGGCTGGAAGCGCTGCATCCGGATGACGTGGAGCCCACCATGAAAGCGCTTCTCGAAGCCCTGCGCACGGGGGAGGCCGTCGATATTGAATACCGGATCAGAAGTGTCGGTGACATCTGGCGCTGGATGAGATCTCGGGGTGCGCCGCGCATCGGCTCTGCGGGACAGATCATTCGCTGGTACGGGAGTACCGAAGACGTGGGCGAGCGCAGGAATCCGACAATTGAGCACTCCTGATATCTAGAATCCCCGTGCATGAAGTCAAGAAAGCCAAGGCGGAAGCTGCCAGACAATAGATTCCAAAGGCGTACCAGCCAACGGCTCACCAATTCAGAGCTCCCAGACCCGCCACCAATGAAAGGACTGCTCCCAGCAGATTGATAATGCGTTTGTGCGCGGCAGCACTTCGAATTCTCGAAGCTGTTGGTTAGGATGTATGCATGAGCCTCAAGGGAAAAATCGTCTTCATCACGGGAGCCAGCGCCGGCATTGGCGCGGCCACTGCTCTGGCCTTTGCGTCCGAGGGAGCGCGCCTTCTGCTCGCGGCACGCCGCGCTGGAAAACTCGCCGAGGTTGCCTCACTCGCTCTGGAGCGCGGCGCTCCCTCTGTTTACTCCATCGATCTGGACGTGCGCGACCATCGAGCCGTGCAGAACGCCATCGACACGCTCCCGGAGGAATGGGCGCAGATTGACGTGTTGGTGAACAACGCCGGCCTCAGCCGCGGTCTCGACAAACTCTACATGGGTAAGGTCGAGGACTGGGACGAGATGATCGATACCAACGTGAAAGGGCTGCTCTATGTCTCTCGTGCCGTTGTTCCCGGCATGGTTGTCCGTGGGCACGGCCACATCGTCAACATGGGCTCAACCGCTGGTGAAATCACCTACCCCAATGGAGCGGTCTACTGCGCGAGCAAAGCCGCCGAGAAGGCCATCAACGACGGCCTGCGCCAAGACCTGCTGGGAACCCCAGTCCGCGTCACCAGCGTCGATCCTGGCATGGTGGAAACCGATTTCAGTCTGGTGCGTTTTCGCGGCGATGAGGAGCGAGCCGCCAAAGTCTACAATGGCGTCACCCCGCTTACGCCGGAGGATATTGCCGATGCGATCGTGTGGGCTGCGAGCCGTCCAGCGCATGTAAACATCGCGCGGATCTCGATGACATCAATCGATCAGGCGAACTCTTTGCTCTTCAATCGCAAACCATAAGACTCGCCGGCCGTTGAGAGACAGCAATTATCCCTTAAGTGCAATTCTGAACAGTAACGCACTCCCACGCCAGAGACAATCCTCTCTGACAGGAGAACTTAACTCATCGCTTGGATTTGCGACTCCACTTGGGCCAAAGCAGCCTCAAGGGCAGTCCTGCGCGCAGGGTTCGACGTCCTTTGTGACAGAATGTTCTCTCGCTGTAAATTCAATGCCTGCTTTTGACGCTCCTTTTCTGTGCGATGTTTGTCCGCTATGCGTCGAGCGTCTTCGCTCACAAAGCCGGGGTCTACCTCCTGTTGCTGCAGTGCATTCGCCATCTGCTCCTCCACGGATTTACTTTCCCAACCACGAGCCATATCTTCATTCTACGAGTGTTTTGCCGTGTTGCATCATTAGATGTGGGATTAAGTAACCGCAATGGTGGGAGGATCTTCAATGCGAGCCTGGCAAATCTCTTCCTTCGGCATTGATTCTTTGGAGTTTGCGGAACGAGCGACCCCCCAGCCCGGGCCCGGCGAAGTCCTGGTAAGAGTCCGGGCAGTTTCTTTAAATTACCGCGATTTGTTAATGGTGAAGGGTCAGTACAACCCAAGACTGAGGTTTCCGCGCATTCCGTGTTCCGACGGCGCTGGGCAGGTGGAGGCCGTGGGCGACGGCGTTACGGCGTGGAAACCCGGCGACCGCGTGGCGGCAATCTTCATGCAGAACTGGCTGGACGGTCCTCCATCTTCTGTCAAGTCGCGCGGCGCTCTCGGAGGAGATGTGGACGGCATGTTGGCCGACCACGTGATTGTGAAGCAGAGCGGCCTCGTCGGCATCCCTGAGTACCTCCGCTTCGAAGAAGCGGCCACCCTGCCCTGCGCCGGAGTAACGGCCTGGAACGCGCTGATCGCGGGCAACCTGAGACCTGGCGATACGGTGCTCATCCAGGGAACCGGGGGCGTCTCGATCTTCGCGCTGCAACTTGCCCGGATGCGCGGCGCACGGACCCTGGGCATCTCCTCCAGCTTCGAAAAATTGGAGCGCGCCTACAAGCTCGGTCTTGATACCGGCCTCAACTACAAGGACGAGCCCGAATGGGATCGCTGGGCCATGAGCGAAACCGATGGGGAAGGAGTGGACCTTGTCGTCGAAGTAGGTGGCGCCGGAACCATCGCGCGATCCCTGCGTTCCCTTCGCGTCGGCGGGATGATCTCCCAGGTTGGAATACTCTCGCAACCTTCGGATCCAATGCCGTTCCCCATTGCGTCTGTGCTCCACAAACAAGCCCGCATTCAGGGCATTTATGTTGGTTCCCGAAGCGATTTTATTGCGCTGAATCAAGCCATCTCCCTCGCCACTCTCCGCCCTGTTTATGAGGCCATTCCCTGGTCCCGGGCGCGCGAGGCTCTCACACTCATGGAGAAGGGCGGTCATTTCGGCAAGGTAGTCCTAACAGTGGAATAAGAACAGAGACCCGGCGCGCTCCGACTCATACCCGCTAGGGTCCTGCGGAGAATCTCCTGTCCCTGATTGCGGCATCCCTCTGCACCGGCGCATATTTGCCCGGAGCTATACCAACCAGCGGTCAATTCTGGACATCCAATGGAAGCGAGGAAGCCGGATACTGAGAATTCGCGCGCAGTTCGTCGCGCGCCGTCTTAGCAAACCGGATTCCGAACTGATGAGCCAGGAACCAGAGGATTGGCCGAGGGAGAATTCCAGTCACCATCTCCGCCAAGTGAATGGAAACTCAAACGAATCACAATCAACGCCAACGTACAGAAAACCCCGGGAGGAAATCATGTCACAAACCGTAGTGGACAAAGCCGCAGATCAAATCTCTGAAGTAGCCCGCAAGGCTTCGCGCGCCAGCACCGCAATTGGCGATGCGATCGAAGACGGCGTTGGAGTAGCAAGACGTGCCGTGAAACAAGGCGCAGAAGCTTTTGAAGATACCGTCGGAGTGGCAAGACGCGCGGTGAAGCAGAGCGGCGATGCAGCCGAGGAATTCCTGAATGACACCCAAAGCCGCATGCAACGGCACCTGGTGCTCACTGTGATCGCAACCTTTGCCGCGGGCGTCACCGCCGGCGCGCTGTTTGGGCTGTTGGTGAAGCGCGACTAACCCGGACGCCAGGGGCGTATATTCCGCCCTGACTGAACGTATCGCCATTCTTCCAACGTAGAACGATCTGGAACGGCTCGCGGACACGCGGTCAGTTCCGGGCAGCTTTGCGCTGTCCCGGAACCGACCACGTTTGCGTTTTCGTGGAGTATCCAGCATCTCACTCCTGGTTGTTAAATTTCCGCGCGTCAATGCATGCCCTGCCCCTTTATTCATCTACCATCAATGCAGCCCATGCCCGCCAAACCCAGGCTCGGACAGAACTTCCTCGATGATGCGCAAGCCGTTGACCGAATCGCCGCGTCGCTGGGCGATTTGACCGGGCGCACCGTGGTTGAAATCGGCCCTGGGGGCGGCGCCATCACCGGAGCTCTCGCTGCGCGCGCCGCCCACGTTGTTGCCGTCGAACTCGATCCTGGACTGGCGGCCCATCTCCGCACCCAGTTCCCTCCTGGAGGCAAAGCCGATGTCACCGTGGTCCAGCAAGACGTGCTGCAATTTGATTTTGCCGCGGCCTCAGCCGCTGCCGCACAGCAACTGCCGGTGGTCGGCAACCTTCCCTATTACATCAGTTCGCAAATACTGCTGAAGCTCGCCGCAAGCCACGCCTCACTCGACCGCGCCATCCTGATGGTGCAGCGCGAGGTGGCCGACCGCGTCACCGCTAAACCCGGCACACGCGACTATGGCCTGCTCTCCGTAACTGTGCAGATGTATGGCCCGGCCGAAAAGCTCTTCACGCTCCCTCCTGAATCCTTCTCGCCGCCACCCGATGTCCACTCCACCGTCTTCCGCTGGCGCTTTGCCCCGCGCTTCCACGAGTTGGCACTCGATGAGGTTACTTTTCCTTCCTTCGTGCGCAAAGTCTTTGCCCAGAAGCGCAAGACGCTTGCCAACAATCTCCGTGCGGCACAAATCCCTCCTGCGGCGGTGACTGCAGCTCTGATCCGCGCCGCAATCGCTCCCCAGGCGCGCGCTGAGAGCCTGCCAATTGAGGCGTTGGCTGCGTTGTGGCACGCGTTGCAATCGGTATCTTCTTAGTGAGCCAATCCGCAGGTACAACTTTTGTGGCTAACCTCGAGTAAGTCAACCGCGCAACACTTTTGACTAACTCGTGTCTTCAATGATGTGAGCGCGGATCGGCACTTAGTAATCACAACCCGCCGCCTCGCAAGGAGATACACCATGAAAGCCTCTCTGTTTGGCGTCGGACTTCTCGCACTGTGTTCCACCTTTGGCATTGCCCAGAACGCCCCGGTTTCTGCGCCACGCCATGCGGCCACCATCAACCAGCGCCGTGCGTTTCAGCAGCATCGCATTGCTCAGGGCGTGCGGAGCGGCCAACTCACCGGGCGCGAAACACGCCACCTGGAGCGCCGCGAAGCCTCCATCGGCCGCGAAGAAAGACATATGCGCTACGCCGATCACGGTCATCTGACCCGCACTGACCGCGTCGTGCTGAATCACCGGCTCAACCGTACTTCCCGCGCGATCTATCGCGACAGGCATAACCGTGCGAGACGCTAACCAGCGTAGTGCCTGCAATACCAAAGGCCGTTCGGCGTCGCGCCGTGCGGCCTTTGCTTTGTCTATCTAAGTCAGCCTGCGCTAACTATCTTCAAGTTAGAGTTTCAAAGATGCGATTTGACTTACTAACATCAGGCCACGGACTAATGTGGACAGTGTTCCGATCTTTGCTTCCGGTCTGAGAGGCGACGGCAGAGCGCACTAAATAGCCCTTATTTTGTCCAAATATCGATAAAAACGCCGCATTTCTACAATAAAACAGCGTTTTTTGACGGTCTTTGTTTACCAAGTGGATAATGGAGAGTCCCTCTCCGAATAGTCAACAAATCAATGATTCCAAGTGACTTATGTAGGATAGGAGGGCGAAGTCCAGGCGAAGAAAAGAGGGTGTCTGGGAGGGGGGAGGGGTGGGGTAACGAAGGGTATAAACCGGGGGCATCTCCTACTAAACAGACCGGGGTCATCTCCGACACTGCAACGAGTGGCCGAGGACGTAGAACGTTCTTATGCCCTGGAAAACGAGCAGTGCGATGCAAGAGAAGCTGCGTTTTATCTTTGAGTATGAACGCGATGAGCACACGATGAGCGAGTTGTGTGCGCAGTTTGGCATATGCCGGGACACTGGCCATGTGTGGCTTCGGCGCTACCGGGAGTATGGGCCTAAGGGTCTTACGGAACTGAACCGGGCGTCGCGACAACACCCCAACCAGACAAGGGCGGAGATTGAACAGGCGGTGCTGTCGCTGCGGGAGGCGCATATGCGCTGGGGTCCGCGCAAGCTGAAGCGGGTGCTGGAGCGGGATCAGCCTGGACAGGTATGGCCTGCGACGAGCACGATCGGGGAGATTGTGAAGCGGGCCGGACTGGTGATTGCGCGCAAGAAGCGGCGCCTGACCGGCCCGTACACCGAGCCACTGGCTCATGCTATGGAGTCGAACCGCGTCTGGTGTGCGGACTTCAAGGGGTGGTTCCGGGCCAGGGACGGCAGCCGCATCGACCCGCTTACGATTACCGACGCCTGCAGCCGCTATCTGGTGCGCGCGCAGGCGGTGGAGAAGACCGACACTGAGCGAGTGCGGGCTATCTTCGAGGCCGCATTTGGCGAGCATGGATTGCCGGAGGCCATTGGTACCGACAACGGCCCTCCGTTTGCCAGCTCGGCCGTAGGCGGGCTTTCGCGGCTGGCAGTGTGGTGGATCAAGCTGGGCATTCAACCGGAGCGGATCGAGGCCGGACACCCGGAGCAGAACGGGCGCCACGAGCCGGGGCCCCCGGCGACAGGTCTTCGTCGCTGGGGTGGTGAACGGATGCACCGCACACTGAAGCAGGAAGTGCGTCAGGCCGAGGACTGGCGAGCGCAACAACTGGAGCTGGACCGCTTCCGCCAGGAGTACAACCAGGTGCGGCCCCACGAGGCGTTGGGGATGCAGACACCGGCCTCGGTCTACCAACCCTCGCCGCGGCCCTACCCGGCACGGGAGGCGAAGCTCGAGTATCCCGATCCGATGCGCGTGTTGACGGTCAAGAGCCATGGGCATTTCCGATGGAAAAAGCAGGATGTGTTCCTCAGTGAGGTGCTTTGGGGCGAGCGGGTGGGCCTGCTGCCGGTTGAAGACGGACTGCACACCGTCTACTTTGCGCATATGCCGCTGGCGCTGTTCGACGAACGATCCAGAAAAACTTATCCCCTGCCCAAACCGAAAAACAAAAACCTTCCTGATAAGGAAAAATGTCGGAGATGCGCCCGGTCTAAAGTGTCGGAGTTCCGCCCGGCTGTTCAATTCAAATAGGCCACATTCCTGGCACATTCAGCCGGATTCAGCAGCGGATGGATGGGATGCGCACAGGGATTCTCCTGCAACCATAATGCGCCCTTGAGCTGGAATGATCTGCAAATTCCGGGAGGTAGCAGGAGCTGAAGCCTAACGGGTTCTATCGCCATTTATCGGCCCGGCTAAAGCCGTGACCTTGTTACAGTGCCTATTGGATCGGGCTACTTTGAATCCCCGCCCGGAGCGTAATAGCCCTCCCTGGTCACTACGATCAGGTCGTCCTTGCTGGCCTTCAATGCCACCTTGTGAAAGCCTCCGTCGTTGTCCACCATATCCGGCGTGTAGGTCATCAGGTATTGGCCCCGCAATTCTTCGGCGATCTGTCCGTAAATCTCGTCCAGATTGTCTTTCTTCTTGGCTTCGAAGTAACGGGCTCCGGTACGAGTGGCAATCTTCTCCATAATCTTCTTCCCATCCACGGCTGGTTCGCTTGAACCGCCCCGCGGCCGTCCCCCGCCACCGCCGGGATAACCACCCCCGCCGCCTGGGTAACCGCCGCCTCCCATCCCCCCGTGTCGTCCACCGCTGCCTGGGAAACCGTTGCCCTGGCCGCCTTCCTGTTCACCTTTGAAGTAGATCGTGTATACAGCGACATTGGCCCGGTCCGCGGCATCCACCGCGTCATTCAGCGTCTCCTTGCTTCCCCGGTCCACGCCATCTGAGAAGACAATCAGCGCCTTGCGCCCATCCTTGGGCTTCATCAGTTCGTCCGATGCCAGATAAATTGCGTCGTACAGTTGCGTTCCACCACTTCTGCGCGACGACCCTCCCCCGCCCCTGCCGCTGTCGCTGTCGCTGGTCTCTGGCCCATTCGAGCTGTTGTTCGCCGCGCGCGTGGGTCCCATGTCGTCCAGCTCGTGATGCAGTTTTTCGCGGGAATTGGTAAAGTCTTCGAGCAGTTCGACCTCGTGGTCGAAGTGAATCAGGAAAGCTTCATCCTTCGCCGTAGCCGCTTTGGGATCGGCCGGGAGCATCGAATCCACAAACTTTCCAGCAGCCTTGCGCTCGCTGTCCATGGCTCCGGAGACGCTGCGGCTGGTATCTACCAGGAGGCCCAACCGGAAGGGCAGATTCGATTCGCGCGTGAAGCTCTTGATGGTCTGGGCGCGCCCGTCTTCGGTCAGGGTGAAGTCGCTGGCCTTCATTGTGGTTACAAG
>JBEKRU010000076.1:0-28932 GCA_049518435.1 Occallatibacter sp.
CGACATGGCCAACAACGTGTGCGTGGTGATTGCGCTGCGTCATCTTTCGCTGACCATGTTTTACATTCTGGTGTTCACTTCGCCGCTGACCATCGCGCTGCTGTCGGCGGTTTTTCTGGGTGAACGGATTACTGCGAAGAAGGCGGTTGCACTGGTGGCGGGCTTCTGCGGCGTAGTGATTGCGGTGGCGCCATGGAGTCACGCGCAGCATGTGGATCTGATTGGCCTCGCGAGTTGCGCGGTGTGCGTGAGCTGCTTTTCGGTAAACATGGTTTGGTCGCGCGTGCTGACGCGGACCGAGCCGCCGGAGAGCCTGGCTTTCTGCTCGGGGCTGGTGACGGCGATGGCGGGGCTGGCGCTGACGAGCGTCCATCCAAAGCCGCTGACGCCCGTGCTGTGGCTGGCGCTGGGGACGATGGGCGTGTTCTGCGCGGCGGGAACGCTGAGTTTCTATTTTGCCGTGAAGCATACGTCGGCGAGCAATGTGTCGCAGTACCACTACACGCAGCTGCTGACGGGGGCGCTGATTTCGTATGTGGTGTGGCACGATGTGCCGGGGTTGTGGATGTGGCTGGGCGGCGCGTTGATTATTGGGGCGGGGTTGATGATCGCGCTGGGGGCGCGGCAGGCGCAGCCAGTGGTGCTGCCGGATATCGCGATTCGATAGCCACATTGAGCGCTTGACGTTCGTGCTTTCTCAGGTTTCAGAATCGAGACTCGGGACTCCTGGCATCGACTCGATATTCGTATAACCTGCAGTGCTATTTGATAGGACGGATTGGGCCTTGGGGCACAGCGGGCAACCCGGCATATACGATTCGGCTTCTACATCCATCGATAGCCGTACGTAAAAATATTTCAGGAGTACCCAATGATGCACCCGCGTTGTTCTCTTATCGGGGCGGCGTGTGCGGTGTTCGCTTCCGCAGCATGCTTCTCACAACAGGAACTCAGCTTCTCCTATACCAGTTCGGCCGGAGGTCCAACTCCCGCACACGTCTATGCGGTGGATGTGAACAACGATGGAATCAGCGACATCGTTGCAGACAACAGTCAATCCGGCAGCTCGTTCACCGTCAGTATTTCCAATGGCGACGGGACATTCAAAGCACCGGTGACTTACACCATCAACTCAACAAGCAAGAGCCCAACACCGATCGCGACGGGGGATTTCAACGGCGACGGCAAGGTGGATATCGCGGTGTCGCTGGCGGGCACCACGAAGGTTGCGGTGTACCTGGGCAATGGCGATGGCACATTCCAGGCTGCTAAAACGACGACGATCGGTCTCCCATCCGGCACCGTCATTCCTGCCACTCCCATTGTGGCCGCTGACTACAATCACGACGGCAAGCTGGACCTGGTTGTGGCTACGCAGGACGGCGGCACGTGGGGAGTCTATCTTCTGGAAGGGGATGGGACGGGCGGGTTCACCGATCCCACGCAGATTTATCAGCCAACGTCTGGATGGGAAGTGCAGTCGCTGGTGATAGGCGATTTTGATACCGACGGTAATGCGGACGTCGGGGTGCTGGAACAGATGCCTTGCAGCGGGGGGCAGCCGGGCTGCTCAAGCAACGTGGTTGCCTTGTTCGGAAACGGGGCGACGTCTTTCGATGCGGTGGATGTGACGACCGTGAGCGGAGCCATGAATCTGGGTTCCGGGGATGTAAACGGGGATGGCGTCACCGACCTATGGGGCATTGAGTACAGCAGCAACCAGCTATCGAATTTCCTGGGCAATTACGACAGAAAATTCTCCTACTACTACACACCGCTGCCGAGCACACCCGGTTTAACGCCAGGGCCTGTGGTTCTTATGCCGTATCAGGAAATGGCGACGCTGCTTCTACCCACTGCGGGAAGCACCGAGAAGCCTGAGTGGCTGTGGTTCTATATCTACGATAACTACGGCACAGGCGGCACAGATCCCTATGACACACTCCTCGCAGACGTTCCGGAAGCGGGCGACACAACCTATCCCTGGTATGCAGGCCCGGTGGTGGGCGCCTTCAACGCGGACATGGCGATGGACTTGATGGTTGCCGGCAGCAGCAGTTCGACAAGCACGACGTCCAACTACGTGACGGGACTGAACGATACTCCTTTCTTCTATGGCGTAAACGGTTATTGCGGACTTCCTACAACCAGCCCGAGCGTCCTTCTCTGTTCCCCTTCGACTCAAACAACTTCCGGGCAACTTCAGTTGGAACAGTCCTACGGAGAAACGATGATTTCCTCGTCGGCCACTTCGTTTGGCATGATACGCAAAATGGAGGCGTGGATTGATGGGAAGAAGCTGGGTGAAGATCATACCGCCGTCGGTCCCACGGCGTGGATCGCATGGTACCTGGAGACGCCTGCGGTCGGCACGCACAGCGGCACCATCTATGAGGCGGACATTGACAACACGCTTCATCGAAACGACTTCACGTTTACTGTAGGCAGCACATGCGGAGTTCTGCCTGACGGCGCCTATGGGGTGAATGTCTGCACACCGGCGGTTGATGGCACATATGCGAATCCGGTGCAGGTAATTGCCACGGCGAAGATTACCGGGACGCTGGCGCGGATGGAGGTTTGGGTGGACGGGCAGAAGATGTATACCGAGACCAATAGCACCAGCCTGAATACAACGCTCACTTTATCGGACGCGGATCACGAATTCGATATCTACGCTGTGAATACTGCGGGACAGAAGTGGGAGACGACGGTATACGCAAACGCAAACTGACCCTGGCGACGCTGCCAATTGGAGAAGGAAGGCTCCTGCGGTTCTGCCAGTCGGTCGGCAGTCCGCACGCAGGGGCCTGTTCCCTTTCCACGTATCGCGCGATGAAACTGCACGATGAATGGGGCACGTGCGATAGGCGGGCGCTTGCTTGTCGCGCTCATCAGCGTTGTCGCGACGTTGTCGGGAGTGCCCGGTCTGGGTGGGGATTGCTGAGGGCGAGCAACCCGATGAGGGTATTCGGCTTCTACATTCATCGATAGTCGTACGTAAACTATGTAAATTCAGGAGTCCCGATGATTCGTCCGCGTTGTTCCCTTGGCGGAACAGCGTGTGCGGTGTTCGTTTACTTTTCCGCCTGCTGTTCCGGTCAATCAACCCTGCCTTCATTTACTTACACAAGTTCCACTTCAGGTCCAACTCCCGCACACATTTATCCCGTAGACGTAAACAGCGATGGAATCACGGATATTGTTGCGGACGACGGCCAGTCCGGAGGCTCCTTTACGGTCAGCATTTCCAATGGCGACGGTACATTCAAGGCGCCGGTGGCTTACGACATCAACTCCACAAGCACGAGCCCAACACCGATCGCCACGGGTGATTTCAACGGTGATGGCAAGGTGGATATCGCCGTGTCTCTGCCTGGCACCACGCGGGTTGCGGTTTACCTGGGCAATGGGGACGGCACGTTTCAAGCGCCAACGGCAACAAGCCTCAATCTGCCTGCAGACACGTTGATTACTACCGCTCCCATTGTTGCCGCCGACTTCAATCACGATGGCAAGCAGGATTTGGTTGTGGCCACGCAGATGACGAACGGGGGTCCATGGGGAATCTATCTTCTGCTGGGCGACGGTACGGGCGGATTCACGGCTCCTACGCTGATTTATACGCCGACTTCGGGATGGGAAGTTCAAACGCTGGTGCTTGGCGACTTCGATACGGACGGGAACGCGGATGTTGGCGTGTTGGAACAGATGCCCTGCACCAATGGGCAGCCGGGATGCAGCAGCAAAGTGCTCGCCCTGTTTGGAAACGGCGCGACTTCCTTCGCTGCGGTGGATGTAACTACTGTGAGCGGGACCATGACCCTGGGCTCCGGAGACATCAACAGTGATGGTGTTACGGACTTGTTCGGAATTCAGAATGGGCCGGGCAGGCTGGGAACGTTCCTGGGCAACAATAGCCGCAAATTCTCATACTTCTACACGCCACTTCCCAATTTGACGGGGCTCGCAATTACCGGTCCTGTTGTGACGGCGGACTTCATGGGCGACCGGCCGTATCTGGAGCTGGCGGCGTTGGCTCTACCCACCTCGGGAAGCACATCGCAGCCGGAAATGGTCTGGTTTACGACGGGCGAAGGATTTGGCGATGCCTCCTATGCTCCTTATCAGGTTGAAACGGAGGCAACTCCCAGTGCAGGGGGGACGACTTATCCCTGGTACGCGGGACCGGCGGTGGGGATGTTCAATCGCGATTTGAAACCTGACCTGGTAGTGGCCGGCAGCAGCGAATCGACAGGCTCGATGTCGGACCTGGTGACGGGGCTGAATTCGACGAGCTGGATTTATGAAGCAGATGGATTTTGCGCCCTGCCTTCGACCGGCAACGGAATCCTGCTGTGCTCTCCCTCAAGCGAACAGACCGCTGCGCAAGGAGAGGCGGGCGGATACCCGGGGTTGACGACGATTTCCGCATCGGCGAATTCATTTGGCATGTTGCGCAAAATGGAGTTCTGGCTGGATGGAGTCAAGGAGGAAGAGACGCATTACGTCTCCGGCCCGAACGCGTGGATTATGTATTCGATGAATACACCGGCGGCGGGAACTACGCATAACGCCACAATCTACGCGGCGAACGTGGACAACACGCTGCAACGGTACGATTTCACATTCACGATTGGGAGCACCTGCGGGACTCTGCCGCAGGGAGCGTACGGTGTGAACGTGTGCACTCCGCAACCCGATGGCAGCTACTTCGACCCGGTGGACGTGATTGCTACGGCGAAGATTACAGGAACGCTGAAACGGATGGAACTTTGGGTGGATGGAACGAAGATGTTTACCGAGACCAACAGCCTCACTCTCAACACTACCGTGACAGTATCGGAGGGGTATCACGAATACGATATCTACGCGGTGAATACGGCGGGACAGAAGTGGGAGACGACCGTGTTTGGGACTGCCCTGCAACAGCAATAGGCACCTCTGGTGCGGCAGACGCTCGCTGATCGCTGGCATGGGTGTAATGCTTCCTGCCATTTCCGCAGGAGAAAATGGAAGGGACGGGGGCCGTGCTCGGTAGTTAAGGGACCGAGATCCAGCATTCCCCGGTCCCCAAAGGCTCGGGACCGGGGGCACCCAACTGTTTGCTCGAATGAGTTGGGTCCCGGGGTCGATCAGGGCGCTTCATTCATTGCTGCTGACGAGCGAGAAGGTGGCTCCCTGCGGGTCCTGGCATGTGGCGCTCGACGGACTTGAATGTTGATATCAACTTAATCTGACTGTGTCAATCGCGGGGAAGGTTAATTTTTGGCTGAGGGGATTTTGCGCGGAGACTGGCGGGCTATGTTGCCCGGGCGGCCTCTTCGGGATTGAAGAGGCCGCTCAAATTGGCGCGCTGGGAGTTGGCGCCGTTTTAGTTTTCCAGCTCGCGTCCGCCGAAGCCGGTGTCGACTTCGGGGTCGGACGGTTCGTGCCAATTGGGCTCCGCTGCCAGGTGCTCCGGTGTCCATGGGAGTCGCTGGCGGTGCGGCTTTTGAGGCGGCTGGTTGCGCTGGGCCTTGGCCCCGGTGACTTCGTCCAGGAAGCGCACTCCGTTAATGTCGCCCTGCATGACCTTTTTGACAATGGCCTTGGCGATGTCAAGGGAGTATTCAGCGACCACCTGATTGAAGGCGCCAAGAAGCCTGTTGCCGCCCTCGCCTGGCTTGTGCACGGATACGTTTGCTGGAACTGGTTTTTGTTGTTTGCTGTTGTTGCGCCTACCGATCCGGCGACCGAGACGTGTCGCCGGGGACGCCGGTTTGCGGCTCACCGTGGGACCAGTATCAGTCATCGGGGGTGCTTGGCGTTTGCTGTTGCTGTTTCTGGTTGCCGCTGTTGTCTTTCTCTTACGCGGTTTGGTGCGTGATTGCTGCTTTAGTACGGCCATCTTTTACGTCATTTCCGGCCATTGCTACGCGCACATTCGTGTTCGCAGACAGGATGTGGGGCGAACCCAAATCGGAATCGCCCCGCCCGAAAACGCTTCTATTTTTATGAAGAATAGTAATCCAGTACTTTTTCGTCTCTCTGCGCACGTATGCCGCGGAGATGGCCTTTTATAAGATAAGGAAGGCTGTCGCGCCTTCCGTTCTGCTTGTTTTCCGTTAGTCTGAAACCAGCTTAGCGCAGAAGGAAATAATGTTCTGTAAAGTGCGTGTTGACCTGTGTCGCCTGTCACAATGAAGGCCATTCCTGCGCTTTGATCTACACTTTCGATGACACCATTTTTGCCCCGAGGTCTTAGTCCATTGAGAATTTTGCGTTTCCCCATGCTGGCTGTGTTCGCGCTTTTTTTCTGCACTGCACTTGTGCTTCTGATGCCTGTTGCGCTACTTGCGCAGGCAGCGGGTTCTGTTGAGGGGAATCGCAAGGAGCTGAATGCGATTTTCAAAGACTACTGGGAAGACAGGCTGAAGCACGATCCGGAATTTACTTCGACGCTGGGGGATAAGCGGTATAACGACCAGATCTCGGACTACTCGGTGAAGGCGTATAACGAGGGGCTGGAGCGCGAGCAGAGGATGCTGCTGCGGCTGGGTGCGGTGGACGTGACGGGGCTGACGGACCAGGAGAAGATCAGCCGCGAATTGCTGCTGCGGGAGTTTGCCGAGGACCAGGAGGCGGCGGACTTTAAAGAGTGGGAGATGCCGGTGAACCAGATGGGTGGCATTCATACCACGTATCCGCAGTTGGTGGCGTCTCTGAGCTTTACGACGGTGAAGGATTACGACGACTGGATTGCGCGGCTGCACCTGATTCCCGCGGCGTTTGACCAGGTGACGCAGAACATGTCGCTGGGGATGGAAGACCACCGCGTGCCGCCGAAATTCTTATTGGAGAAGGCGCTGGTGCAGGTGAAGGCGCTGGCAACGCAGAAGCCGGAGGACAGCCCGCTGGCGCTGCCGCTGAAGAAGTTTCCGGCGGGGATCAAGCCGGCGGAGCAGGATCGCATCAAGACGGAGATGCTGGACGCGATTGGGAAAGAGGTGCTGCCAGCTTATATGCGGTTTGCGCGGTTTATGGAAGTGAGCTATGTACCGGCGGGGCGCGATGCGCCGGGGATTGATGCGTTGCCGGATGGGGCGAAGTATTACGCGTTTCGCATCAAGCGGACGACGACGACGGATTTGACGGCGGAGCAGATTCACCAGATCGGGCTGGACGAGGTGAAGAAGGACGAAGCCGAGATGCTGGCGATTGCGAAGAAGCTGGGATTCGCGGACCTGGCTACATTTCGCGCGAGTTTGAAGACGAATCCGAAGCTGAAGGCGACCAGTGCGGAGGCGCTGCTGGATGCGTATCGCGGGTACTTGACGCCGATGCAGGCGCGGCTTCCGCAGCTATTTGGAAGGCTGCCGAAGGCGAAGTTTGAGGTGGTGGCGGTGCCGGATTATCTGGAGAAGACTTCGGCTCCGGCGTATTACGAAGAGGGCGCGCCGGATGGAAGCAGGCCGGGGCGGCTGTTTATCGACACCTATAACGCTACCGATCGGAATTTATATAGCGTGGAGGATATTGCTTACCACGAGGGGATTCCGGGACACCATTTGCAGATTTCAATTGCGCAGGAGCTGGATGATATTCCGACCTTCCGGAAGTATCAGGGCTACACGGCTTATGTGGAGGGTTGGGGGCTGTACTCGGAACGGCTGGGGAAGGATGTGGGGTTGTATCAGGACCCGTATTCCGACTACGGGCGGCTGGAGGGGGATATCTGGCGCGCGATCCGGCTGGTGGTGGACACGGGCGTGCATTCGAAGCACTGGACGCGCGATCAGATGGTGGCGTATTTCCACGACCACTCGAACATTGACGATGTGAATATCCAGTCGGAAGTGAACCGGTATATTGCGTGGCCGGGGCAGGCGCTGGCGTACAAGGTGGGGCAGTTGAAGATTCTGGAACTGCGGGAGCGGGCGAAGACGGCGCTGGGAACGAAGTTCGACCTGAAGGGATTCCACGACCAGGTGCTGGATGCAGGGGCGCTGCCGCTGGATGTGCTGAGCGACCGGATTGATGCGTGGATTGCGAGCCAGAAGGCACAGAAGAACTAGCCGTATGGCCAGGAACTAGATGTCGGTGGCGAGGGCGACGCTGACACTGTTGAAGGCCTTGTTAACGCCACCGGCCAGACTCTTCATGCCAATGGTCGCCGATAGGGCGATGAGGGCGACGACCAAAGCGTACTCGACGAGGTCCTGACCTTCTTCGCGATTCAACAGGTCCTGAAATTTGATGTAGAGACAGACCAGCATCCGGTTCATGTCTGTTTTTCTCCTTTGAAATAATAGGAAGATAACTGCTGTATGAAAAGTAGCAGGAGAAGGGCTTCCTGGAGAATCCCACAAAAGACCTAAATCCTGTGTTACGTATGGGTAAGTCCGTCGCGCAACTTATTCAGGCCGGGGCGCATCCACGTGCGGTGGGGCAGACGCTCGCTGGCCGTTCGCACTGGCTGGGTTAGTTGAGCGGCGATGCTGTGGATGCGAGTATTCTTAGAAGTTGCAGATACCCACTCATTTGAAAGCCAAGGATAGACATGTCTGATATTGCCGTTGAACCTACTGAGATTCCTGCGCAACTTCCAACGATCCGCGTCGCCGTGCTGGGAGCGGGAAAGATGGGAGGGATCCTGCTGCAGGCCTTCCTGAAGCAGAACCTTTTTGCCCTGGACCAGATCCATGCGACCGTGGGGCACATGGAAAAGGCTGTGGCGCTGAGCGTGCAGTGGGGCGTGGACGTGAGCACGGATAACCTGGCAGCGGCCAGCCAGGCGGACCTGATCCTGATTGGCGTGAAGCCGTTCCAGGTGCCGGATCTGATAGCCGAGATCAAGCCGGCGCTGACGACCGAGAAGATGCTGGTGTCGTTTGCGGCCTCTGTCAAAACGCGGGCGATTGAGGAGGCGGCGGGGATTGACATTGCGGTAGTGCGCGCCATGCCGAATACGCCGTCGGCACTGGGAGCGGGGGCCGCGGGGCTGTGCAGGGGACGGTTTGTTTCCGCCAGGCAGATGGAACTGGCACAGCGGATATTTGAGACCGTGGGGCGCGTGGTGGTGGTGGACGAGAAGCACATGGACGCGGTGACGGGGCTGTCGGCGTCCGGGCCGGCGTATATCTACATCATTATTGAGGCGCTGGCGGAGGCGGGCGTGAAGGTGGGACTGCCGCGGGATGTGGCCACGCAGCTGGCGGCCCAGACGGTGTTTGGGGCGGGGAAGATGGTGCTCGAGACTGGGTATCATCCGGCGCTGCTGAAGGACGCGGTGACTACGCCGGCGGGATGCACGATTGATGGCATTCTGGAGTTGGAAGAGGGCGGGTTGCGGGTTACGTTGATCAAGGCGGTGATGCGGGCGACGGAGAGGGCGAAGCAGTTGGCGGCGGGGTGATGGACAGTTGTCAGTTTTCAGTTGTCAGTTTTCAGGATGTAGTGCCCGGCTGACCCCTTGCTCTGAGGGCAAGGTTTCGAGCCATGGTGGCCCCAGTAGGAGCATGCGAAATTATGAAGATTGAGAAGCCGTTTATTATCGTTTTTGAAAACGATGGGAAAATTCAAACGCATCTTTATCCGGGCGAACGGAGCTACGCGCAGTACGGAATTCTTATCGCTGATGTCGTGCGTCACGTCGCCAACGCCTTCAACATCCACGAGAACGACGTGTGGGAGTGGGTGGACAAGGAGCGGTACAAGCCTACAAGTCCGGTGACCGAAGTCAAGCCAAACTGACCTGGACCGCGGCCCGAAAATCCAGACCCAAGGCACCCGGTTCCATCTTGGCTTTCTGACGTTTCAACTGGCTGACCTGCTAACCTGCTGTATTGCCTATTCAACGCCCAACCTGGCTGCCTAGTTATATCCCGGAGTTACAGGGGCTGCGTGGGGTTGCGGTGCTGGCGGTGTTTTTCTATCACTGCCATCCGCGGCTTGAGGGGACGTGGGTTCACTACGCTTCGCTGTGGGGATGGGCGGGGGTCAATCTCTTCTTCGTGCTCTCCGGGTTCCTGATTACCTGCATCCTGCTTGAGGCGCGAGACAAGGAACACTACTTTAGAAACTTTTATGGGCGACGCGCGCTGCGCATCTGGCCGGTGTATGTGCTGGTACTGGTGGTGGTGTATCTGAACGCGCCGTGGTTTATTGGGCCTGGCATTTGGGATGCGGTGAAGGCTGCGCCGTGGTGGGCCTATATTCTCTTTGTCCAGAATCTGTTTCACCTGGCGCTGCCGCCGGCCGTGGGGCCGACGTGGTCTCTGGCGATTGAGGAGCAGTACTACTTTTTGTGGGCGCCGGTGGTGCGGTTTGTGCGCAGGCCGTGGATGTTGTGCGCGCTGCTGGCGACGATGCTGGTTGTTTCTCCGTTGATGCGGATGACGCATTTTGGATGGATTACGCCGACGCATACGCTGACGCATCTGGATGGGATTGCGTGGGGGAGTTTGCTGGCGATTGGGTTGCATACGGTGACGTGGAGCCGGCGGGTGTGGCTGGGTATGGGGCTGGCGGCGATTCCGCTGGGCGTGGCAGTGGCGGGAACGATTGCAGGCGGGACGGCGTTTCTGGACTCGGCGCTGTCCGTTGCGTTTGCCGGGGCATTGCTGGCGGCGATTGCATCGACGGGCGCGCGGAACCCGCTGAATGCGGTGCTGCGGCGGGGTCCGCTGGCGTTCTATGGGCGCATCAGCTACGGGTTCTACATGACGCACATTTCGGTGTTCATCTTTTTTGGATGGTTCGATGTGCGGATGGATCACTACGGGATCGCGGGGAACCCGGCGGTGGTGGGATTCAGGCTGGTGATGTGTACGGCGGTGGCGACGGGGCTTTGGTATGGGTTTGAGTCGCAGATTCTTAAGCTGAAGCGACACTTTTGAAATTAGATTTGCGCGGAGTGGTGCAAGATATTTGGAGAGCAGAATTGTGCCCGACTGCTTCCCTGTTTTTCATGAGAAGGTAGGGCTGGCTTGTGCGTTCCCTATTCAATAGAACTCACGTAATGATTGCCGGGCTGCTGGTTTCGGCTTGCGCGATGCAGGCACATAACCTGGCTGTGGCAAACGCACAACCCGGGCAGGCAGCTGCGGCTAGCGATGCGACGGTGCTGCGGACGGATGCGAACCTGGTGCTGGTAGATGTGGTGGTGACGGAGCGGGGCTCTGCGGTGCGCGGGCTCCCCAAGAGCCGGTTTCATATTTACGAAGACGGCCGGGAACAGGCGATTGCGAGCTTCGACGAACGTACAGGGAAGTCATTGGAAGTAGCGGCGGCGCGGCCTGCGCTTCCTCCGCATACATTCAGCAATGTGCCGGCTTATCCGCCGGGGCCGGCGGTGAATGTGCTGCTGCTGGATGGGCTGAATACGCCGATGGCGAACCAGATGGACGCGCGGCGGGCGATGCTGGGATATCTGGGAAAGATTCCGCCGGGGACATCGCTGGCGATATTCACGCTGGGGTCGCGGCTGCGAATGGTGGAGGGGTTCACAACCGACGCCGCAGAACTGGCCAAGGCTTTCAAGAGCCCCGGTGCAGGGCCGCAGACATCTGTGGTGCTGGACCCGGCAAGCGACCAGACAGTGGACCAGACGGTGGGTGAAATGGCGACGATGACCCAGGGCATCGACTCGCCGACGGCCGCGGGCATCAGTGCGCTGAGCTCGATGAAGCAGTTTGAGGCGGATCTGACGGCTTTCCAGACAGACATGCGGGTGCGGATGACGCTGGATGCGATGCAACAACTGGCGCGCTACCTGAGCGCGATTCCAGGGCGAAAGAACCTGATCTGGTTTTCCGGCTCGTTTCCGATATCGCTGGACCCGGACGACACGCAGCAGGATCCGTTTGAGGCGATGCGTACCTATACGGACGACATTCGCGAGACAGCGGAGTTGCTGGCGGCGGCGCGGGTGGCGGTGTATCCGGTGGACGCGCGGGGGCTGGTGACCCCGCCGAGTTTGGACGCCCAGTATAAGGAATCGACCAACCTGATGTCGGGGACGACGAGCGGCAACCGCAGCGGGTCAAGACGAAGCGTGACGGCCAACCGGCCCTCGACGGCGAACGACGACATGAATGCGACCAAACAATTAATGAAAGAAGAAGCGTCGATGCAGCAGATTGCGGAGCAGACGGGCGGGCAGGAGTATCTGAATACGAATGGGCTGAAGGAGGCTGTGGCGAGTGCGGTGGAGAACGGCTCAAGCTACTACAGCATCAGCTATGTGCCGGGAGCGAGACAGCTTGACGGCAAATTCAGGAAGATTGAGGTGCGGGTGGACAATGGGGTCTATAAGCTGGCCTACCGGCGTGGGTATTATGCGGACCCAACGGACAAAGCATCCGAGCATAACCCAGGCAAGACGAGTCTGATTGTGGCCGCAACGCTGCATGGTGCGCCGCCATCGAGCGAGATTCAGTTTGAGGCACGGGCGCTGCCTGCAACAGACCCACTTCTGACGGGGACGAAGCTGCCGGATGGGCCTGCCGGTGAGGATTCGGCAGGGCTGAAAGGGCCGGTTCACCGGTACATTGTGGACCTGAAGGTGGATCCGCGGTGGTTTGCGTTTCAGACTGCGCCGGACGGGGCGCATGCGGTGCAGGTGGAGTTTGTGCTGGTGGCTTACGACGCGGACGGAAAGCGGGTGAATCACCTGGACCGGGGCTTCCAGATGAAGCTGAAGGCGGATGCCTTTGCTCATGTCATGACGGCGGGGGTTCCGATTCGGTTTCCGCTGGATCTTCCGGAGGGGCGGCTGTCGCTGCGCGTGGCGGTGCACGATATGGGAGCGGGGCGAGCGGGATCTGTGGAGATTCCGGTGATGGTGGGAAGGTGATTCCCTGTTTCTAAAGGACTCGAATAAAGCGGGTGCTTTGGTTTCGATCTGGGGGACAGATATCGGTAAAAAGCTATAAGAAGCAATAAAGAGCTGTATATAGATGGAACTTTCCCACCTTAACCGCGATAATGCCTGCGGCGAAGGTGGAGCACCCTCTTCCAATCTGGAACCCGGAAGACAAGCACCCGCTTCAGTCTTGGAGACGGGTAGTTAGTGGGGCCAGCGGCCTACGATCACGAGAACGGCCATGAGAAAGAGGACTACGTTGGGAACGGTGGTTTCGTGACGGCGGGCGTGATAGACGCTGATAACGATCATGAGCAGGGCGAGGGCGGCAGCCGCGAGACGGGGAAACACGAAGGGCGGGAGCAGGTCGACGGGAAGAACCAGGCAGATAGCGCAGGCGATTTCAAGCAGCGCGATGATCGAGACGAATTCGAAGCGCATGCCCGGGAGGCCAAAGCCGGGACTGAGGGGATGAACGGCGGCCTGGGTGCGGTGAGCAAAGATCTGGTTGAAGCCGGCGAAGAGGACCAAACCCGCCATAAGAATCTGTGCAAACCACAGAACGCTGTTCATGGATCAACCCTCCTTGACTGCCGAGGCGCCTGCAGCGCGTTTTCCCGCATCAGAAATGACACCGATTGCAGGCGAACAGCCGCGTGCTGCAGGAACCGATACAACCCAGATGAGGAATAAGATGCAACCCGAGTGAAACAGATACAACTATTGAATGAATAAAATATAAAGATGAAGTGATGTAAATGTAAAGACAAGTTTACACAGGCCATCCGTTTGGATCCGGGTCGAGCCCGATTCGGGAAGGGATTCCGCGGATTGGGCAGCTACCGCATGAGGCCGGTGACGGGTGAGTGCGGCCAGCGGCCAACGATCACGAGCAGCGCCATGAGGAAGAGCACCACGTCGGGAACAGCCGAATCCTGGCGGCTGATGTGATAGATGGCGCCGAAGATCATGAGCAAGCCGAGGCACCCGGCCGCGGAGAGCATGAGCAGATGTGGTGGGAAGAGGTCCATGGGGAGAATGAGGCCGATGGCGCCGATGATTTCCAGCAAGCCAACCTGGGCCGCGAGCCCGCGCGACATGCCGATGGGCTTCCCTTTAGAGCGCGCTTCCACGACTTGCTTGAGTTTGTCATAGGCCAGCACCTTGCCCGCGCCGGTAAAAATAAATACGCCCGCCATGATGATTTGAACGATCCAGAGTACTGTGTTCATTGTCTTTGTTGCCTCCGCGGAGTTTGTTGCGGTTATTCTTGCAAACTGCCGGAACAGCTGGCAGCAGCAGATGATTGGAATCCGAAAGCAAAGTGGATGTCAAGATCGCATTTGCACATCAGGCATCAAAGAGTTGAGCGCAAAATCAGAGCGGTAGTCATTGTCCCATAAAGTGGGTTTTCGTCTCAGCAGCATGTGACTCGAATCACCCATTCCTTTAACGTTCTGCTGCTAGGCTTTCCCTGACAGGCAAGTCAAATCCCATCGAGGTGCATCATGATCGAGGAACTTGAGACCGCAAAGAGCAGCGGCCCTCTCAGCCCGGAATTGCTGGCCAAAATGGACGCCTACTGGCGTGCGGCCAATTACCTTTCCGTAGGCCAGATTTACCTGAAAGACAACCCTTTGCTGGAACGTCCGCTGACGCTGGAGGACGTGAAGCCGCGGCTGCTGGGCCACTGGGGAACGACGCCGGGGCTTAATTTTCTGTATGTCCACTGGAACCGGCTGATCCGCGAACGCAACCTGAACATGATCTACCTGATTGGGCCGGGGCACGGCGGGCCGGGGCTGGTGGCGAACACCTATCTTGAGGGATCGTACTCCGAAGTTTATCCGCACATTGAGCAAAACAAGGACGGAATCAAGCGGCTGTTTCGGCAGTTCAGCTGGCCGTATGGGATTCCGAGCCACGTTGCTCCGGAGACGCCGGGGTCGATCCACGAAGGCGGGGAGCTGGGCTACTCGCTGGTGCATGCGTATGGGGCGGCATTCGACAATCCGAACCTGGTTGTGGCGTGCGTGGTGGGCGATGGCGAGGCGGAGACGGGGCCGCTGGCGACAAGCTGGCACTCGAACAAGTTTCTGAATCCGGCGACGGATGGGGCGGTTCTTCCGATTCTGCATTTGAACGGATACAAGATTGCGAACCCCACGATTCTGGCGCGGATTCCGCATGCCGAGTTGGAAGACCTGATGCGCGGCTATGGGTACGAGCCGTTCACGCTGGAAGGCAACGATCCGGCGGTGATGCACCAGCAGGCGGCGACGGTGTTTGACACGATGCTGGACCGGATTGCGGCGATTCAAAAGGCAGCGCGTGAAGGTGGCGAGACGGCGCGCCCGGCGTGGCCGATGCTGATTATGCGCACTCCCAAGGGCTGGACGGGGCCGAAGTTTGTGGATGGCAAGCCTGTTGAGGGTACCTGGCGGGCGCACCAGGTGCCGCTGGATGGGATTCAGAAGAATCCGGAACATCTGCGGCAACTGGACGAGTGGATGCGGAGCTACAAGCCGGAGGAACTGTTCAACGAGAAGGGGCATTTCCGGGAGGACCTGGCGGAGATTGCACCGAAGGGCCGGCTGCGCATGGGGATGAACGCGCATGCGAACGGCGGGCTGCTGCTGAAGCCGCTGAAGCTGCCGAACTTCCGCGAGTTGGCGGTAAAGATCGACGGGCGCGGGGCGGCGGATGTTGAGTCCACCAAGGTGCTGGGGCAGTGGCTGCACGGCGTGATGGGGCTGAATCAGGGTGACAGGAATTTCAGGGTATTTGGCCCGGATGAAACGGCGTCGAACCGGCTGCAGGATGTGATTACGGGAACCGGCAAGGCATGGATGGCGGAGACGCTGCCGGTGGACGAGAACCTTTCCGAAACAGGCCGCGTGATGGAAGTGCTGAGCGAGCACCTATGCGAGGGCTGGCTTGAGGGTTACCTGCTGACCGGGCGCCATGGGTTCTTCAGTTGCTATGAAGCCTTCATTCACATTATCGATTCGATGGCGAACCAGCACGCGAAGTGGCTGAAGACAACGCGCGAGATTCCGTGGCGGAAGCCGATTGCGAGCCTGAACTACCTGCTGAGTTCGCTGGTGTGGCGGCAGGATCATAACGGATTCAGCCACCAGGATCCGGGATTCATCGATCACCTGCTGAACAAGAAGGCGGACGTGGTGCGGATTTATCTGCCGCCGGATGCCAACACGCTGCTGTCCGTAGCAGACCATTGTTTGCGCAGCCGCAATTACATCAACCTGATTGTGGCCGGGAAACAGCCTGCGCCACAGTGGCTGACGATGGACGAAGCTGTGGCGCATTGCACTACCGGGCTGGGCATTTGGCCGTGGGCTTCGAATGAAGACGGGCATCCTGACGTGATTGTGGCCTGCTGCGGTGACGTGCCGACAATGGAGGCGCTGGCCGCCGTAATGCTGCTGCGGGAACGTGCGCCGGAACTGCGCGTCCGGGTGGTAAACGTGGTGGACCTGATGGCTCTGCAGCCGCAATCGGAACATCCGCATGGGCTACCGGACGAACAGTTCGATCAACTATTTCCCAAGGACGTGCCGGCGATTTTTGCGTTCCACGGGTACCCGTGGGTGATTCACAGACTGACGTATCGCCGGCATAACCATGACAATCTGCACGTGCGGGGCTACAAGGAAGAGGGCACCACGACGACGCCCTTCGACATGTGCGTGCTGAACAACATTGACCGCTTCCAACTGGTGTTGGATGTGTTCAAACGCGTACCGAAGCTGGCTGCGCAGCATGATGCGGCGGAGCAATGGTACTCGGAGAATATTCAGCGCCACCGGTTGTACGTGGCGGAAAACGGCGAGGATTTGCCGGAAATTCGCAACTGGCGGTGGAGTGGAAACTAGTCTTTTCTATCTCACCAAGTGATTCGTGTACGTCGTACACAGTTCATCAGATAGCTCGCTGACCCGCATTCCATGAGAGTGCGGGCAGCCACAATAGAAAGGTCTTCGCGATGGCGTCTTTGCCGGTGCTGGTTTTGAACAGCGGTTCTTCTTCTATCAAGTTTTCAGTGTATGAGGCCGGCGACGGCGAAAGGCGCAAGTTGCACGAGGGTGCGGTGGACGGCATCGGCACCGATCTGGGCAAGTTCTGGATCAAGGACGCCGAGGGCAAGAAACTTGTCGACCAGACGCCGGCGCTGCCGAATCCCGCAGTGGCGTTCAAGCTGGTGGCGGATGCGCTCCACTCAGGCGACTTCCCTGCCCCGGCTGCGATCGGACACCGCATGGTTTCCGGCGGCCCAACGGTGCAGGACAATCAACTGATTACTCCCGCGCTTGTCGACGAGATGGAGAAGTACACGGCCTTTGCACCGCTGCATACGCCGATCGCGATCTACATTATGCGCGAGGCGTTGCGGCTGTTTCCCGGGGTGCCGAATTTCGTCATTCTCGACACGTACTTCCATCGGACGATGCCGGAAGTGGCGAAGCATATGCCGATCCCGGAGGAGTATGTGGCGATGGGCGTGCGGCGATATGGGGCGCACGGGATTTCGTACGAATCGATTGTGTACCAGCTCGAACCGGAGGTGCCGGAGAAACTGATTGTGGCGCACCTGGGGAACGGGGCTTCGATTTCGGCGATCCACAAGGGGGCGTGCCTGGATACGTCGATGGGGCTGACGCCGACGGGCGGGATCATCAGCGGGACGCGAACGGGCGACATCGACCCGGGCGTGCTGATTTTTATACTGCGCAAGATTTGCGAGACGGCGACGAGCGCAAGTGACGCGGCGGACAAGCTGGAGACGGTGGCGAGCAAGAAGTCTGGCCTGCTGGGCGTGAGCGAGCTGTCAAACGATATGCGGGACCTGCGCGACGCGATCAAGCAAGGTAATGCGAAGGCGCGGCTCGCGGTAGACAAGTTCACGTGGACGATTGCGCGATGGATCGGCAGTTATGTCGCGGAGTTGGGGGGGCTGGACATGCTGGTGTTTACCGGCGGCATCGGCGAGAACGACATGGATTCGCGGGCGGAGATTTGCGCGGGGCTGGGCGCGCTGGGCATCGTGGTGGACGCGGCGCGGAATAACGTGCGCGGGGCGGCGGTGATTTCGGCGGAGAATTCTCCGGTGATGGTGCGGGTGATTCCGCCGGCGGAGGACCTGATTATCGTGAACCACGTGGTGCGGTTGCTGGGGGCTTGAGGATCAAGAAGAACTCATGACGGAATGCTGAGCAGACACTTGGTCTACACTGGTGGGTTGGTTACGGAGTCGTCTTCATGTCTATTACTTCCATTTCAGTGAAAACAAAAATCCTTCCTCCGCTGCCACTGCGCCGGTTTGCGTGGGGCGTGCTGGTTTACTTTGTTGCCGTGATTCTGTGGGGCACGCTGGTGCGCGCGACGGGGTCCGGCGCGGGATGCGGGAACCACTGGCCGCTGTGCAATGGAACCGTGATGCAGCACTCGGCCAGCGTGGAAACGATGATCGAATTCACGCATCGCGTGACGAGCGGGATCTCGTTCTTCTCTGTTGTAGCGCTGTTGTGGTGGACGATTGCGGGGACGGTGCGCGGACACCTTGCGCGCTGGGCGGCTGCGGCATCCGTGGCGTTCACGCTGGTGGAGGCGATTCTGGGCGCGCTGCTGGTGAAACTGGGACTGACCGCACAGAGCCAGTCGCCGATACGGCCGGCGTATCTTGGGCTGCATTTAGCGAATACGCTGCTACTGCTGGCCGCACTGACGTTGACGGCGCACCTGCTTGGGCGGCGGAAGGGCTATACGCGCAACACGATCAAATTGACTGCGCCGTTTGGGGCAATTGCGACGGTGGTTGTGGTTTTGATTGTGGGAGTGACAGGGTCGCTGGCGGCGCTGGGCGATACGCTGTTCCCTGCTTCATCGCTGGGGAATGCGCTGGCACAGGATTTTTCCGCGACGAGCGGATGGCTGGTGCGTTGGCGGTGGACGCATCCGACGGTGGCGTTGCTGGCGAGCGCATTTCTGCTGTGGCTCTTGGTGCGCGCGAGCCGGCGCAGCGTGCTGGGGAATGCGGGTTGGGACAATCGCAAGCTGGCGGGGCTGGTGCTGTTGTTGCTGGCGGTGGTGTATACGCTGGGCGTGCTGGATGTGGTGTTGCTGGCTCCGCTGTGGCTGCAAATTGCGCATTTGCTGGCCGCGGATACGCTGTGGGTGGCGCTCGTGGTGCTGACGGCGCGGCTGACGATGGAGCCGGAAGTACAGGGAACAGGGAACAGGGAATAGGGAATAGGGAATAGAAGAGCGATTCGGGCGCAGAGTCCTCCAGGCGGGACGGATTGGGTTCTATTTCCTGATCCCTGTTCCCTGCCTTATTTCACCAGGACGCCGGCGGCGGCGTAGGTGCTGCCTTCCACTTTGGCTTCGAGGGTCGGAAGCTCGGGGGTGGGGGTCAGGTTTTCGATGACGCCATCGTGGAGGAGAACCGTGTCTTCCGTTTTGCCGCCGCGGATGCTGGGGTTCCAGGCGAAGGCCTGATTGTTGACGACGACTTCGGTGCCATCGGGCGTGGCGACCCATTCGCGTTCGCCGTAGCCGGTGGGCCCGCCTTGATGATGGAAGCGCTCTTCGCCGGGAAAACCTTGCGCGGTATAGGCTGCCTGGGCTACTTTGAAAAGCTCCGCGGACGTGGCGCCGACTCGCGTTGCATTGAGCAGCGCAGCGTTGACTTGCGCGGCGGCTTGGAAGCGCGTGGCCAGCAACGAGGGCAACTCGCCGAAATGGATGAAGCGGGTAATGGAGATGGCGAGTCCCCATTTGCGGGAGCAGAGGTTCAACATGCCGTATTGCTTCAGGCGCTTGCCGCGCGCGACGGCATGTTTGTATTTCAGGATGCGGTCGTCGACGGCGTAGAGATAGACCGAAGGCAGGATGCCGCGACGGAGCAGTGCGCCTGCGGTGATGGCTTCAAGATCGTATTCGCTGAGGCCGGGCTCGACTTCGTTGAGCGCTTCCACGGTGGCCGCGGCGGTTTCAAGGCCGAGCCAGCGATAGCGGGCAATCTCCGATTCGCTGAGGCCTTCGCGCAGAGAAGCGAGGCTAACGGTCGTGGCGCCGGTTGTGGGCGTGTCGGAACCGAGCGGGCCGCCGGCAAGCTTGGCTGCAGCGGCATCGGTGTCATTGGCCCACCAGGGAAAGAGGACGGGCTCGAAGTCGAGTGCGCCGAATTCTTCGTCGTGGAGGCGGGGGGCTTCATTCTCAGTGGTGAAGTAATAGCGCTTGCCTTCGGCAGTGACGAGGAGCGTGGCTACGCCGGTTTCGCATGGAGTGAGGACGCGCAGTTCGACTGCGCCGCCGGTGAGCCAGGCGACATTTTCATTGCGGCGGATGAGGATGCCGGACAGGCCTTGCGCTCTCATCCATTCGACGAGTTTTTCGTGTTTCGCTTCGAGTTCGGCGCTCCACGCGGGTTGCGTGACGATGGTGTTGCCGCCGACGATCAGGCTCTTGTTGATTCTGTTGCTCATTGCTACTCCAGGTTTCAGGGATCAGGGTTCAGGGATCAGGTCGCCTCGTGCCAGGGCCTGACACCTGACCCCTGAAACCTGATCCCTCGTCTCTTAGTCTTCCAGTTCGGGGTGGTAGTGGCTTTCCCAGCCCATGTAGCGGACGGCGGCTTCGTGGATGGACTTCGACACGTCACTGAAGTTGGCGGCTACGTGGTGCTCAAAGCCTTCGCGGCAGATGTAACGAAGCAGCTTCTGCAGTTGCGGGATCTCGGCCACGCCTGCGCCGCCAAAGGTTTCGAGAGGATCGTCAGTGAACTTGCCCGCGCCGGTGTAGCCGCGAATGACGCCTCGGCGATCGTCGGTGGAGTAGCGGGCATAGCACATGGCGCCGGCCTTGACGCGGCCTACGCAGGTGCCGAAGGTGTTCTCTTTGCCCACGGTGCCGGCGATGATTTCCTGATAGTCCATGCGGACTTCCTTGAAGAAGTGCTTGGGAAGGTTGGAGCAGTGGAAACAGACGCACTTATCAGGATTGCTGCCGTAGTTGTTGTTCCAGTCGAGCAGCGCCGATGGGCTGCCTGAAGCAAGAGCCAGCATATACATGCTCAGCGTGCCGGGGACGTCGACTTCGCAGGCGGAGGGGATGAGGTTGTTGCTCATCATGCTCATGATGGTGCAGGGTACGACGCCGAAGAATTCTTCCATCGATGTCCAGCATTGCACAGCGCTGATGGTCACGTGAGTCTGCGCCATCCAGCCATCGATGACCGCGCCGAGCTTGGCCATCTTCAGGAGAGCCGCTTCGGCGATGCCGAGGGTGGAGACGTAGCTCTTGATGGCGGCGAGCTTGGCCTGCGCGGCGTCGTCGGTGTCCTTCATTTTGTTGATGCGGCCGAAGACTTCGGAGAGATCGAGGGTTTCGATCGAGATACCGTTGGTTTCAAGAATGCGCTCAGAGTAGCGCACGGTGTTGAAGGCTGTGGGACGCGCGCCGATAGCGCCGATGCGGAGATTCTTGAGGCCCTTGACGATGCGACAGACGGCGGAGAACCATTCGAGATCGGCCTTGAACTCAGGCGAGTTGAGGGCCTCAGTGTGCAGCGTGGTGATGGAGTATGGAATGCCGTACTGCATCATGTTGTTGCACGCGCTCATTTTGCCGCAAAAGCTGTCACGCCGCGTCGCGATGGTCATGGCGTCACTGCGATCAGGCGTGGCCTGCACCAGCACCGGCACCTTGAGGCCAGAGAGACGGATGGCGTCAACGATGCCGCGCTCTTCACCGAAGTTGGGAAGAGTGACGATGATGCCATCGATCTGTTCGGCATGCTTCTTGAAGAGCTCGGCGCAGCGCTGCGATTCGGTGTAAGTTTCTACCGCGCCGTGCTTCGATTCTTCAGGGCCGAGGACGATGGCTTTTGCGCCTGCGGCTTCAAGGACGGAGATGATTTCTTCACGGCCGGTTTTGGCCAGGTGGTCAGGAAAAAAGCCACGATTACCTACGACGATTCCAAATGTCATGGTGCGTTGTGCTGTCATGTCTTGCTTGCTCCTTAAATCGTTTGAAGATGGATTGCCGCGATTGCGTTTAAAAATTTTCCCACAAGCTGATGTTGATTTTCGCGGCTCTGAATCCATCATGGGCTAAAGCCCGGGCATCTTTTGTTGCGTTTGAGACACGACTGAAGTCGTGCCCTTTCCAAAACTGCGAGCGTGCGCTCAGGTTTCTATTCGGCGCGGCTGGGGCGGAAACGAATGAGGTAAAAGAGGCCGACGAGCAACATCAAGGCTCCCCACCAGACAGAGGCGTGGTAGTTCTGGACAGCCATGGTTCCGGTGCTTAGCTCGTAGAGGCCGTAGCCGAGGATCAGCGCGCCGTAAGCAGTGAGCAGAACGCCGATGAAGAACCAGATCGGGATGCCGGACGAATGCATGAGTGCTCCTTACCAGAAGTAGATGTTGAGGGCGAAGAAGATAACGATGGCGATCACCGTCCAGAACCACTCGTTCTTGTAGAGAGGAACCGGCTCTTCAGTGGGCAGCGGCGTTACGCCATAGACCACGCTGGTGAGCTCAGAGAGCGGCTTCGGCTTGGTGAACAGGCTGACAATCACGTTGACGCCGACCGCCGTGCTGACTGACCAGAGCGCGCGATACATGTTCTCGGCCATGTCTTTCGCGTCGGGCGAGATGGCGACGTAGCGCAGCGCGGAGGGATCGACCTTGACCCAGGCCCATAGTGCGATGGAAGTGAGAGTGCCTATCAGCAGGCCCCAGAAACCGCCTTCCTTGGTGGCGCGCTTCCAGAACATGCCGATCAGCACCACACCGAGCAGTGGCGAGATAAAGAAGCTGAACAGTGCCTGCACGTAATCCATAATGCCGGCCGCATGCATGACGAGGTACGCCGCACCAATTGAGATCATGACTCCAAGAACGGTGACAATGCGGCCGACAAGCACATAGTGATCGTCACGGGCATGCTTGACGATGTGCGGCTGGTAGATGTCGTAGGTGAAGATGGCGGTGAAGGCGCTCACGTTGCCGGCCATGCCACTCATGAATCCAGCAATGAGCGCGGTGATGCCGAGGCCGAGCAGGCCGGGCCCGAGGTAGCGAACCATCATCAGCGGCAGCACTTCGTTATAGCTATGCAGTCCTGCGCCCGGGTTCGCGGCGACTACGTTTTCGCCAACCAGATGCATCAGGCTGCCATCGGGGTTCTGCAGCACGACGAGGCCCAGCAAGCCCGGCAGGATCACAATGAACGGCACTGCCATTTTGAAGAACGATCCGATAACCGGCGCCAGGCGCGCCGAGCGCAAGCTGTTAGCGGCAAGCACGCGCTGGACAACAAGAAAGTCAGTGGTCCAGTAGCCGAAGCTGATAGCGAAGCCGAGGCCGAAGACGATGCCGGTCCAATGAATGCCCATTGGATTATCGGCAAAGTGGCCCATGCTGCGCCACATGTGCGTGTAGTCTCCGCCGGGGGTAGCGCCGGTGGCGATGTTCTGGGCGAGGCGGGCCTTGAAGCCGCTCCAGCCGCCGGTTTCAATGAGTCCGAGGATGGGAACGAGGAGGGCGCCGCCCCAGATGAGTACAAACTGGAGAACTTCGTTGAAAATAGCCGAACGCAGTCCGCCGAGGGCGACGTAAGCGGCTACAGCCAGCGACGAAACGAAAATGGAAAAATCCAGATTCCAGCCGAGAACGATCTTCATCACTTCGGCCATGGCGAACATGTTTACGCCGCTCATGAGCACGGTCATGAAGGCGAAGGAGACGGCCGCTACAAAGCTTGAGCCCGGGCCGTATCGGAGTTTGAGGTAACCGGGCACGGAGTGGGTTTTGCAGACGTAGTAGAAGGGCATCATGACCATGCCGAGGAAGAGCATGGCGGGGATGGCGCCGATCCAGTACCAGTGTGCGGCGAGGATGCCGTACTGATACGAGGAGCCGGCCCAGCCCATGAGTTCGAGCGAGCCGAGGTTGGCGGAGACGAAGCTGAGGCCCGCAATCCACGCGGTCATTTCGCGGCCGGCCATAAAGAACTCTTCGCTGGTGTTGGCCTGGCCTTTGAGGTAGAAGCCGATCCAGATGACCATGACGAAGTAGATGGCGATGACGGCAAGGTCAAGCAAGCTGAGATGCGCCAGTGAAGTAGCGCCTGTGCCGGCGAACGCAGCGGTCATGGAGGGCAGCAAGGACGGCAAACCTGCGGCGAGGGAGGCGGGGACCAATTCGAACATTGAGTCACCTGAAAAGAGTCAATTCGTCCCGGGGGCCTGCGGACGTTCGCACCTAAGTAAATGGCTTTACTCAACCAGTTGTCAAGCGGGAAACCGGTGCGGGCGGCGTAAAGCGAGGCGGACCGCAGTTGTGGCTTGCATGGCCAACAGAACCGGGGTCAAAAATGGCGGACTGCGCGGTTGAGTAAGCGTTTACCGCAAGAAGTCTAACATATCGCTCGGTGCGGCTCACACAACTGCCAATCAGCAGATCGTTTACCGGAGGTCAGCGTTACGGCTGCGGGAAGCACAAGGGTGTCTTTTACGGCCTACGCGGCCTCTCCCTCAAACAATTGGCGTTGCGCCATCAGGGATTCGGCGCCCCAGGAGTGCTCCTGTTCGACATGGAACCGGAACTGATCGGCGAACCATGCCAGATTGTCTGAGGCAGAAGTGACCCATTTTTTCCGCCGGGGCATCTCTTTGCCGCATGCGGAGCATTTTGCGGTGGCGGGGTAATCGTTCATGTCGTGGACGACGGTCAGCTTCGGCGTCGTTGTCGCGTTCAGCGGTTTCACCGACGATCTAAATATCAATTTTGAAGCCATTGTTTTGTCTCCAATTTGAGTTTCGGCGCCAGACCGGAATTACCACGCCTGACTATGAGATGCCCAAAGATTGCAATACGCCGCCTTCAGGCCACAGATGGGACTTCGGGCGCCGACTCCGTCGACTCGCTGGAGGCCGTCGGCATCAAGAGCGGCCATCCCTTGCGGAGCACATATTCCAGCCACGCTCCGGCAATTTGCGATGTGAGCACGGCGGCCACAACGAGGGTGGTGTAGAACTGCGAACTGATGATACCGGCGTCGAAGGCGACACTCGCCAGCACAATGCCTGGGCCTCCGCGCGCGTTGGTCGTGATAGCTAGATTGACGAGATCCAACCCGCGAAATCCTGCGAAGCGCGCGGCAAGCGAAACGGAAAGCACCTTCACGATGCAGGTTCCGGCAATGAACGCGGCAATCATACCCAGCGACACGCCTCGAATCAGATCCAGTTTGAGGCCAACCACGGCAAAATAGACAGGAATGAAGAAGGCGAAGGAGACTTTGCCGATGGCGTCGAGGGATTCAGCGAAGATGCGGCGCTTCTTATGCACAACGGCGAATCCCGCCAGGAACGCTGCGAAGACGAGGCTGATGTCGAGCGCTCCTGCAAGCGCGCAATATGCCAGCAGAACGGCAATCGCGTAGCCAGCTGGGGAATACCTGGCAAGAACATTGAAGCGCGATTTATTGATCCGCTTGATGGCGCGCGGAACGATGGTGAGGCCGAGGACAAAGAAGACTACGGTCGTCAGCAAGTGCCAGGACATCGCGCGGGGATCGAGGATCGCTTTTCCCGCCATCGCCGTTGCCACCGCGAGGGCCAGCCAGAGAACGATGTCTTCAAGAACAGCGACGCCAAGAACCAGCCGTGCAAAACGCGTGTGAAGAATCTTCAGATCGGCGAAGATTTTGGAAACAACGGGGACGGAAGTTACGGCCACGCCCACGGCAAGGATGATGGTTAGCGAGATACGGTTGCCGTTTGGTCCCGCAAGCGACGGCCGGATAATCCAGGGAGCGAAGAGGAGTCCGAGGACGAATGGCAGGCCGGTGCCGACAATGGTGAGCCAGCCAACTTCACGCCGCTCATCGCGCGTAAATAGCTGCTGCGTTTCTGCGCCGGCAAGGAACATGAGCAGCAGCAGCCCGAGCCAATAAACAAAATCCAGAATATTGCCCTGGTTTTTGGCGCTCTCAATAAAGTGGGCGGCAAAGGGCAAGCGGCCGATGAGGGCGTTGCCGAGAACGACCCCGGCAAGAATCTCGCCGACAACCTTCGGCTGCCGCATTTTCACGAACAGCCAGCCGAATAGCTGGGCAAGGCCCGCAAGGAGCAAGAGGAGGAAGAGCACCTGCGTCAGTGCTGAATTTGTCATTTTTCACGCTCGGGGCGGTTGGACGATTCACGCTCTTAGCAAATTGGATGCAGTTGCGCGGAATCCGCGAGCCCGGGATTCCCGATCGATGAGTTCGTCGAGGGTTCGATCTAAGCGGCCATTTTCTCCGTCAATCGTTTTTCATTTCTATCTTTCGATCGCGTTCTGTCCTTCCAGGAGTCAGCCTTCCAACCGGTGTGTTCCCGCTCAACGTGATGCCTGAACTGATCTGCGAACCACTTCAGGTTGTCGGCCGCGGACGTGATCCAGCTTCGCGGCACAGGCATCTCTTCTCCGCAACAGGAGCAGATTGCCTGAGTCGGGCAATTGTTCAAGTCACGGATGATTTCCAACTCCGGCTTCCTTGTTCTGGGCAGAGGGACGAGCGGAAAATTGAACATCAAAACTGTAGCCATTAGGAATTCTCCAGATAGAATCTCGGGGGAGATCGGGATTTCGTGCTCTTGCGCTCTAGTCAAGTTGGATGCGGGTTTCTCGATTTGTTTGCCCCGGTCCAGGACGGCGCTTTTGATGAAAGCGAAGAACTTTTGACCGGCGCATGCCTCAAAACCACGCGGGCAGCGGGATTTCACACTTGTCATCCAGCCGCAACGAATGTACCTTGAGGTATGGGACACTTGTTTTCCCTTTCGATACAACCAAAGTTCTCCTCCAGCGCATTCCGCGTCAGCGGTTACTCTTCCTCTGTTCAAAACCAATCCGCACCAAGGAGTCTTTCCTATGAATCCTGTTGTTGATCCCACTGGTTGTAGTGGCTTCTCGCGCCGCTCGTTTTTCCGTTTTGCTGCCGGAGCATCCGCGCTGGCCAGCCTGCCCATCCTGACCGAATCCCGCCTGGCGATGGCTGCACGTCCCAAATTCGCCGACCCCAACAAAGGCATTCATATTGACGCCAACGAGAACCCGCTGGGTCCGTCGCAGGCTGCGCGCCAGGCAATCTCGGACATTATCCCGAAGGGCGGCCGGTACGAGTTCACAATGGAAATGGATCTTGCGGAGACCTTCGCCAAGATTGAAGGGCTAAGTCCCGAGTCGGTGATGCCGTTTGCCGGTTCGAGCGATCCCCTGCACTACACGGTGCTGGCGTTTACTGACAAGAGCAAGCCGCTGGTGGTTGCCGACCCAGGGTACGAGGCGCCGATGTGGGCTGCGCAGGTTTCCGGTGCGCCCATCATCAAGGTGCCGCTCATGGATCCGACCGGCGCCGCCTCGCACGACATCAAGAAGATGATCTCGGCCTCGACGACTCCGGGCGTGATCTACATCTGCAATCCCAACAACCCCACCGGCACCTGCACCGCGCGGTCGGATATTGAATACGCGGTAGCCAACCAGCCCAAGGGTTCGATCCTGCTGATTGACGAGGCGTACATTCATCTGTGCGACGAGCCGAGTGCGTTGAGCTTTGTAAAAGAAGGCAAGGACGTGATTGTTCTGCGCACCTTCTCAAAGCTTTACGGAATGGCGGGCATCCGCATGGGCTTTGCGGTTGGCCGGCCAGACCTGCTTGCCAAGTACCAGCAGTTCGGGCAGAACTCGCTGCCGATTACGGCGCTGGCCGCGGCGAAGGCGAGCCTGACCGATCCGGACCTGGTGCCGTCGCGCCGCAAGATCATTGGCGACATCCGCCGCGAGAACCTGGCGTGGCTCAAGTCGCAGGGATATGCCTGCACGCCTTCAGAGAGCAACTGCTTCATGCTGGATGTGAAGCGGCCGGGCAAGGAAGTGCTGGCGGCCATGGCGGCGAAGGATATCTACATCGGCCGCATCTGGCCGGCGTGGCCAACCCAGGTGCGCATTACGGTGGGCACCGCGGACGAAATGGCAGCCTTCCGCAAGACATTCACGGAAGTGATGGCCAGCCCGACTGCTGGATTGGCTGCGCCCAAGTTGCCGGGGCGGTTGGCGGATCGGGCGTTTACGCATCTGTCGTAAGGGCAGATGACAGGTTACAGATGACAGATTGCAGTTTTTAACTGCATGGGTCATCAACCATGGTTCCACGAACAATAGAGAACCCCGCTTCACGGCGGGGTTTTCTATTGTTCTCCAGACAGAGCGTGCTCCGGCTTTCTGTCCTTTCCACCGCCTGGGATGATATGCTGCCTGCGCTGAGAAAAGCGATTTACGCATGGGGTGAACGAGCATGTGGTTCCTGGGAATGGACGTGGGTACGGGCGGCACGCGCGCCGTGGTTGTGGATGAGACAGGCAAGCTGATCTCCGGGGCTTCCAGCGAACATGCGCCCTTCAAGACGGCTCATCCGGGCTGGGCGGAGCAGGACCCTGAGGACTGGTGGCGGGCTGCGCAGGAGGCAATTCGCGTTGCACTGGTTGCCGCGCCTGAGCCACACCAGCCCATCGCGGCGATTGGGCTTACGGGACAGATGCATGGCGCGGTGATGCTGGACGAAAACGGAGCGGTGTTGCGGCCGGCGCTCATCTGGTGCGATACACGAACGCAGCCCGAATGCGACTGGCTGACGGAAAAAATTGGCTATGAACGGCTGATCGAGCTGACATGCAATCCGGCGCTGCCCAACTTCACTGTGACCAAGATTCTGTGGGTCAAAGAGCACCAGCCGGAGATCTTCGCTAAGATCCGGCACATTCTGTGCCCCAAGGATTACGTGCGCTACCGGCTCACGGGCGAGTTCGCCATCGACGTGCAGGAGGCGTCAGGGACGCTGCTGCTGGACGTGACGCATCGTCGGTGGTCGAAGGAAGTGGCCGAGGCTGCGGGGATCGAGGAAAGCTGGCTGCCCAAGGTGTATGAGTCGCCTGAGGTGTGCGCGCGGATCAGCGAAACCGCGGCAGGGCTTACGGGATTGATAGCGGGAACGCCGGTTGTTGCTGGCGC
>JBEKRU010000077.1:0-27869 GCA_049518435.1 Occallatibacter sp.
GTCGCCTGCAGGTAGCCATATATATCGGTCTTCGACGCAGGGTCCACCCCCGGCGGAAGCACATAGCGATGCGCACCTGCACTGCCGATAATGATCCCCGTCAACACCGTCGAGCTGCGCTGCCGCCAATAGCTCGTCTTGTACACATTGGGCGAGTAGAAGTGCGAATGGCTGGAAATGACATACACATGCTTCCCTGCCGACTGCGCGTCGTAAAGCCAGGTGTAGACAAGCTCACCCGTGCGAATGCCCAGGTCCCAGTCATCCATGGCGTGGTTGGAGCTGGTGGAGTGGGGCAAAGACTCGTGCATGCCGGCCACAATCGCCCGCACGCCCGATCCCGGAGCAATATCGTGATCCAGCACCGAGCGCAGCCAGCGCATTTGCGCGTCTGAGAACTCGTCCGTGCTGGCATTGTCCAGGGTAATGAAATCCACGCCCTTGCTCACCCAGTGGTACCAGGGCTGCAGCGGTTCGCCGGCCGTGCCCTCCGCCTTGCGCTGCGCTTCAATCTCCGGGCGGCTCAGGAAGCTGGTGAACTCGGTAATGTAGCCGTCCCGTGTCATCGGCTTGATGGTCTCATGGTTGCCGCGCCCCAGAAAGACTGGGAAGCTGCCGAAGGATGCCATTTGGTGCTTCAGGAAATCGTCCCAGGCCATCTTCTGGTAATCGGCTTTTGAGAGCTGCTCACCCGAAGGCAGCATCGACACAAGATCCTGATCCGGGGCGGACATCGCGCGGAAGTCGCCCAGGTGCCAGTAGAAGTCGTCCTTTTCAGCCATGACCCGGGCGGCGATGGCGGGCACCACAAAGTCCCCGCAGTTGCGGCTGTCGCCGGAGACCGCGAAGGTCCACGAGGAGGTACCGGTTTGCGCCGCGGCCAGGTTCGGCAGGCAAAGCGAGACCGCAAAAGCCGCGAGGGAGAAAAGGGGAACAGAAGCGCCCAGGTTCAACATCCAACCAGCATAGCGCGGTCTTGTTGCGGCATTGAGAAGAAACGGCGGAATGGACGCGGCTCCGGGCTCCGCGCCTCCCCAACCTGCGCCAGCCGTACCGTATGCAGGGAGATTCCCCACCGCTTGTGACTCGAGTCACAGTGTCCCGGCCCCCACCCCGATAGCCTCGGGATGAGTGGCGGAACAGCAGCGCGGCCGCCTTGGAACCAGCTTGATTGCGCGCGAGGAGTCTCATCCCATGGCTTACGTAGTTACCGATGGCTGTACCAAGGATTTTGTTTGCGTTGCGGAGTGTGCCACTGCGGCCATTGCGCCCGTCGCCGGCGACCCGGCTGCCGGCACCCTCTCCCAGGTCTTCATCAACCCTGACGAATGCATCGACTGCGGCAACTGCGCTGACATCTGCGCGCAACACGCCATCTATCCAGCCGACGATCTGCCCGCTGAAAAGGCACACTTCGCCGAGTTGAACAAGGCGTTTTTCAACTAGGAACAGTGGCGGATTGGCCCCCGGCCTTTTGGCCGATGGGTCGGAGACCACAGAGGCCTGCCATCGGCCATCGGGTCTTTCAATCTTCCACTCTGTTTCCTGTTAGGGAGCTGGGTTGGACGCCGCGTCCGACTGCGGATCGGCAGGTGCCGCTGCCGATGCCGCCGGCTGAGCGAGAGGCTGTTGTCCCGCCGGTGCGGTTGCGGCCGGCTGCACGGGCGGCGGCGATGCAGGCCTGTTGGCCATGGCCGGCGTCATCGGCGTCACCGGCAAAGCCAATGTCTGCACCGTCGGCGGATCGTCGCGCAGGCGCAGGTAAAGAATTCCGTTGGCCGGGTGCGGCACGTTCACCTGGGTTCCCGTGAAATCCGGCGGCACATCCGTCGCTCCGTCGAAGTCCGGCGCGGCGCCGATCGAAGTAGCCAGGAAAAGATTGGTTCCCGTCAGAATGCAGGGTTTGGCCGGAGAACGCGGGCAGCGCAGGTCCTTGAATCCCGGCAATCGCACCAGCGTACCCAGCGGCATCCAGTCGCCTGCTGCTCCGTCGGCGGAAACCACGCGGGCCTCGACCGGCCCAAAGGCGGACGACCCGAAGCGTGCCAGCGGATCCAGGGTCCCGATCGCCGTCTTTGCGTCTTCCAGCATCAGGCCGCCATCCACCAGCGAGAGCACTGTATGGAAGCTCGAGTCCACTGCGGCCACCTCCACCTTCTCGGTGCGTGGAAAATTCTGCGGTTCGCGCGACTTGAGAAAGAAAACCAGGCGTCCATCCAGCGGCAGGTCGTCAAGACTGCCCAGGTGCACCGGCGAGGGAGTGGTTGCATCCTCCTGCGTTCCCTTGCTCAGCAACTCCGCCTCCGGCCGCGGTGTCCCCACGGTCACGGGCACTTTCAGCATTCGCCCATCCCGCAACGTAACTTTGGCCTTGTAGGCTTTTCCAGGCTCCAGACCCGCGGTAGAATCGGAACTCTTCAAGGCCAGAAGGTCGGAATCCTCCACGCGGCTCAGCTCGCCCGGCGTCCAGGTCACTCCATCCAGCGCCACACTCGCCACCTCGTCCAGCCGTTTGCCCTTCAGCGTCGCTTGCGGGTCGCCGGAGCTCAAGTTAAGGCGGTCCAGCGAAGCCGCTTCGGCGTAGGCGTTCACCTTCACCGAATCGGGATTCTGCTGGCCAAACTGCCGTATCTCGAGCGTCACCGGCCCTGGCTCGGCGTCCTGCATCGGCACGTTCACCTCCAGCGTATCCGGCTTCGGCGTTTTGAACGTCAGCTTCATCGGGCTCCCGGTCGCTGCCTGCTCCTCCACACGGTCGACACACAAAGTGCTGTCGCCCACAAAGTGCAGCGTGTCGTCGCGGCCCACCACCAGTGCCGACTGGTCGCCCGGAGCCAGTGTCCACTTGCCGCTCTGCTCTGAGTGAAGATGGAAACGGGGACCCACCCAGTCGTCAAATCCGAATTTGCCGCGCACCTCGCCGGCCAGGTCTCCTTCGCGCAGGTTGGGTGCGGATCCAGCCAGAACCAGCCCGCCCTGCGCGGACTCGGCCTTCACCGGAATGTCCGCGGCCCCGCTTTTCGTCTCGATGTGGAGAGTCAGCCCGTACGCCATTTGCGTGCCAAACACCAGCGGCGCGCCCTCGGCCGGTAACACCAGGCCCGGCTTCTGCGCGCAAAAGCTTTCCAGGGGATTCACCGGATGCAGCGGCGGCTGTTTGGCCGGGCCCACCGGGGGCAACGCCACCACCACCACCGACTTCGGATCGCGGAACGAGGGCGGCACATTCAGGCGCAGGTTCAGCGTGTCCTCGGTCGGCAGCGCCAGTGCGGGAATGTACTGAAAATGCGCCGTGTGCAGCGAAGAGAGAATCTTGGCCATATCCACAATGGCGCCCACATACGGGCTGTAAAGGCCTCCGCCGCCCATGGTCGAGTAGCTCAGCTGGTTCATCAGGTCTCCGGTCGATCCGTTGGCCAGTTGCGCCACCAGGGACTGCGCATTGGTGTCGTCCAGCACCAGTCCGTCCGTGTGCTGCACCAGGCAGGGCGCCTGCTGATCGCTGGGCTTGTCGAAGCATTGCTGGTCCACACGGATTCCCAGCGTCCGCGCGGACTTCTCCGCACGTTCCTTCAGCGCGGCAAGATCGGTTTGCGAAGTGATCTTCACATCGTCGAGATAGGCGTCCAGGCGCATCCGGTCCAGGCTCGCCGCCTGCAGATCCTGGGTTGCGCGCACAAACGCGCCCGGCCGTCCCCGCACCGCATTGCGCAGCGTGCTGAAGTCGCCTCCCGTCTCAGGAGCCAGAAAGATGATGGCCTGCTGCGCCTCTTCGGGAACGGTCACAAACACGCCCTCGTCGTGGGCCTGGCGCGTCCATGTTTCCACGCGCGTAAACCAATCCGGCGGCGGCGGGTTCGTGGCCCCGCGCAGGAAGGCGACAATCAGCACAAAGCGCGTAGACTGGCTCACCGGAAAGTCGGGATGAATCCACAGCCGGTCGCCCGGAAGCAGGTTCGGAACCTCCCCAATCGGCAGGGTAATGTCGCCGCGTTTTACGTGCACGTCCACCTTGGGCCCGCTCAGGTCGAAAGCCGGGCCATCGGCGCACAATCCGGTGGGAATGAGCCATGCAAGCAGAAGCAACAGCGGCAAACAGCGGCGCATACTTCTATTGTACGAATTTCCGCACCGAAGAATGTTTCTCCCTGGCCGCAACTTTTTCGTCCGTTCCGGGTCACGCCTCGCATAAACCCACTGCAAAATCTGTGAATATCGGGTACACTGTGGCTTGTATAGCTCTAAACTGAGGTTCCGGTAGAGAGCATTCCTCGATTTCTTTTTTGTAAAATGCACAATGTAAGATGAACGACATTAGGCAAAGGTCATGGTTGTGATGATGGCCTGCCTTACATTCGAGAGTATGCCAGCCTCACTTACCTGCAGCATATAGCCAGGAGCTCCGGCATCTGTAATACAGTGCTTTAACCACCGCCGCCGCGGGATGTCACCCGGGACGTTAGCGCCGAATTAAAACATAAGGCCCATTCCACTCGCTCACACCGCACGCGACAACCCGTTTCGGGGCCGCACTTCGGAACCAACGGCAGGACCGCCGAATCGATTGCGGCTCCCCGGGCGCGAGAGGATGGCATACGGAGAAGAAAGTGATGAAGACGTCCAAAGCTGCGCACAGCAATCCGGAAGTGAGCCACCTGAGCATCCCCGAAGCGGAAGAGATTGTGGAAGAGGCGCTCAACGAAATGGCGTTTTCCACTGACCCGGGCCTGGTGCGCGCCCTGCATTTTCTCGCGCCTCCCGGATACCAGGCCATCGTGGAGCTTTGCAGCGAGAACGGACGCAGCAAGCGGCGCAACGCCTCCGCGGATTCATGGTCACCGGAAGACGACGAGGTGCGCATCTACTTTGAGCGCATCGGCGATGGAGAATCCGCTCCCCGCCCCTCGCATGCGCCCCGTGCCGTGCACGATGCTTCAGACGAAGAGGAGGACGACGATGGCCAGGAAGTCATCATCCCCGCCGACCTGGATGCGCGCGTGAAAGAGCTATGCGCCGCACTGGCCGAGGCGGAACGCGGCGGTCACGCCTTCATCGCGCTCAAGTGGTTCCGTGACTCCTTCCTCCCGCGCAAGGCCTTCCGCTGGAATCAGCACCCGGAATCGCGCCAGGCCGTGCTCGCCGAGGCCATCCAGCGCGGCGTTGTGCTCACCAGCAAAATTGCCAACCCCAAGACGCCCGCCTATCCCACCACCACCATCCGCCTCAACCGCGCTGAGGCCGGGGTTCCCGACGAGGCGCAGCGCTTCCATCCCGTCGCCGTTCACGGCGACTCCATTGCCGAGGCCATTGAAGAGGAGCGCGGAAACCTGTGAGCTGCTACTTTCTCGAAGCCACTGCGTTTGCCAAACTGTTTGTCCGGGAGCAAGGAACCGACTCCCTGATCCGGCTCATGGAAGCCGTCGAGGACAACCGCAAGCTCATCTCCGCCTCCACCCCGCTTGAAATCTACGCGGCGGTCCGGCGGCAGGAACGCACCGGAAGCATCTCTCCCGAAGACGCCAACGCAGCACTCGACATTCTGCGCATGGAAGCCGCGCGCATGGTGCAGCAACCGCTGAATCCAGCCGTTCTTGAGGCCGCCCGCCAACTGCTCGACCGCACCCACCTCCGCTGGCCAGACGCCCTGCAACTGGCTGCCGCGCTGGTGTCGCGCGACATGTTCCAGGGCACCGAAATCATCTTTGTCTCCGCCTCGCCGCAGTTGCTTGAGGCTGCCAAGGCCGAAGGCTTCCACGCCCTCGACCCGGCCAAAGAATCCGCCTAAAAAGGGGCTCTTTCCAGCATCTCTCAACACACGGATTGATTTAGGTGCGTGAAGGGGCACAACTTCAGTTGTGCCATAAAACCAATAAAACAACTCCCGGGCTTTAGCCCGAGGACAGCATTTCCGCCATTTCTGCCTCGACGTTCCACTTTTTCACCAAGCCGTTCAGTCGCGCCATGCAAACCCTGAAAATTGAGCCAGACTCCAGCGCCATAACAGCCCTTGCTCACCTGGCCCCCCCACATCCTGCACCGAATCCCGCCCGAGGCGACTCCAATCCACTAATGACCGGGAACGCCCCACCAAGTGACATCAGCACCGCCCACATCGTGCTCATGTCCGTCAGCGTCGGCGCCATCGTCGCCAACATCTATTACATCCAGCCACTGCTCTCCTCCATCGCCGCCAGCTTCCACATCTCCGTGCCGCAAGTTGGAACCATCGCCATGCTCACCCAGTTAGGCGCAGCCCTCGGCATGCTTTGCTTCGTTCCCCTCGGAGACACCAAAGAGCGCCGCCATCTCATCTCCATGATGCTGGCCTGCGAGGCCATTTTCCTTGCGCTGATGGCCGGCGCGCAGAATTACATTTGGGCAGCCCTCGCCAGCCTCGGCATCGGCATCTCCGCCTCCGCCGTGCACCTCATCGTCCCCTTCGCAGCGCAACTCGCTTCCCCCGCCCGCCGCGGACGAGCCGTAGGAGCCGTCCTCTCCGGCCTGCTCATCGGCATCCTGCTGGCCCGCACCTTTAGCGGCATTCTTGGCGCATGGTTCGGCTGGCGCTCCATCTACTGGCTCGCCGCCGGCATGATGCTGGTGCTCGCCGTCCTTATCCGCACCGGCCTGCCGCGCAGCAAACCCACGCTCACCCTCACCTGGCCTCAGCTCATCCATTCCTCGACCGTCCTTATCCGCACCCAACCGGTCCTGCGCGAAGCCGCCCTCCTCAGCGCCACGCTCTTCTGCGCATTCAGCGCCTTTTGGACCACGCTCGTCTTCTTCCTGGGCACACCGCCCTACCACTATGGCAGCGCGGTCGCCGGTCTCTTCGGACTCGTCGGCGCGGCAGGCGCCCTTAGCGCCCCGTTCGTCGGCCGCCTCGCGGACCGTTACGGCGCTCGCCGCAACGTGCTCTTCTCGCTCCTCATCACCTCTTTCTCCTTCGTAGTTCTCTACTACACAGGTACGCACATGGCCGGGCTCATCTCCGGTGTCATCCTGCTCGACATCGGCGCGGCCGCCGGCCACGTCTCCAACCAGACCCGCATCTATGGCCTGCTCCCCGAAGCCCGAAGCCGCCTCAACATGGTCTACATGATCTGCTACTTCTGCGCCGGCGCCATCGGCTCCTTCACCGGCAGCGTCCTCTGGCGCCACTTCGCCTGGGCCGGTGTCTGCGCCCTCGGCTTCCTGCTGCCCATCGCCGGCTGCGGCATCTACGCGCTCACCCGGCCAAAATAATCCGGACATCTTCGATTCCTGAAAAAAGCGCGCCGAGGTGCCGATAGAGAACCACGACCAACAACCTCATACGTCGAGGGGTTCGTGGAGAAACGTCCGGTTCCGGATCGACCATCTCGTCTCAAATCGAACCCATCGACGGCAAGGGAAGGACGGCGCCCATGGCAGTGCAAACTCCCCCGGTACATCCAAACAAATCCCTTCGCGACATCGCCCACAACTCCCTCCAGGGCAAGGGATCGCAAACGCATTACGTGGTCCGTCTGCCCATTCTCGATCCCATGAGCAACGTCCACGCCTACGAACTGCTCTTCTGGGATGGGCAGGAACTGACCATGGGCTGGAAGAATGAGCTGGCCACACACGCCGTCTTCAGTAATGCCATGGTCTTCGGCATCGAAGAGCTGGCGTCCGGAAAGCCGGCGTTCGTTCAATGCACCCCTCAGGCGCTGACCGCGGAGTGGATTTGGAATCTTCCTCCGAACTTGACGGTCGTGGTACTGCTTGAAGACTCGCGGCTTTCGCAAGGTCAGCTTGACGCATGCGCCAGGCTCAAAGATCTCGGCTTCCGGTTTGCACTCGATGAGTTCACCAGGAAACCCGGCGCCCACCCGCTGTTGGACCTGGCCAACTACGTGATGGTGGATCTTGCCCGAATCCCCCCCACCGAGCGGCGCTATATGCGCGCTATGCTCGATGGCGTCACTGCCTGCCCGATCGCCAAGAATGTGGAGTCGCAGGAAGAGTACAGGGAGGCCTGGGGAGCTGGCTTCAGGCTTTTTCAGGGACTATACTTCTGCCGCCCAGAGCCGGTTCGCGATCATCAGATTCCAGCCAACCGCATCCTCCACATCGAGATTCTGGAGGCGCTGCAAAACGACTCCATCGATTTGAATCGATTGAGCCGACTCATCATGCGCGACGCTTCCCTGACCTACAGTTTGCTGCGTCTCGCCAACTCACCTCTCATCTCCATGCGGTATGAGGTTACTTCCGTCCATTCGGCGCTGATGCAGCTCGGCGAAGATAGAACGCGCCGCATCGCCATGCTGGCCATCGCCACCGACTTCGACGCCGGTGAGCCGCCCGAACTGCTGCGCATGGCATTCGAGCGAGCGCGTTTCTGTGAATTGGGCGCGGAGCTTTTAGGACTGTCTCCCAAAGAGCAATACCTCATCGGCATGGCCAGCATGTTCCCTTCCATGTTGCGTATGACGGTCGAGAATCTGGTAAGCCTGATGCCGCTGCGCGAAGCGGCTCGCGACGCGTTGCTGGGCCGGGAATGCCGCGAGGGTATTCTTCTGAATGTGATGACGTGCCAGGACCGCCGTGACTGGGCGGCCCTCGATGCGCTCGTCAAAGCCCATGAGCTCCGTGTCGCCGACCTCATGTGGCGCTGCAGCGACGCGCGCGACTGGGCGAATACCACAATTCAAGCCATGAAGTAATTGCCTTCATGAAGTATCTGGCTTCATGAAGTATCTGGCTTCATAAAGTATCTTGCTTCATAAAAAATAGGTTGGGTGCCCCCGGTCTCTCGTCCGCCGCGGCGGAGAGACCGGGGAAGTATAAATCCCAATCCTGTCTCGAAGGGACCCAGCCAACCCCGTGCGAGCGCTTAGCGAGCTTCTGCCGGGTGCCCCCGGTCCCTCGCACTTGGGGACCGGGGAACTATGGAGCACAATCCCGCCTCGAGGGGATCCACCCCATACGAGCCCTTAGCGAGCGTCTGCCGCACCGTAGTTGCCCGCCGTTGGTGCCACCCTATTTCCGCTCCCCGCATCCAAGCTCATGCTGTTGGTCAAAATATCCCCCATTCCGGAGAAAAAACATGAGTGTTGGAACCATCGAAGAACTTTTTGTAGACGAGCTGAAAGACCTCTATTCCGCAGAAAAACAGATCACGAAATCCCTACCCAAGCTGGCGAAGGCCGCCACATCCCCCGAGTTGAAGAGCGCGTTCGAATCGCACCTGAAGGAAACCTTCGGCCAGATCGAGCGACTCGACCGCGTCTTTGAAATCCTCGGCAAAAGTCCCCGCGGCAAGGTCTGCAACGGCATGAAGGGCGTGCTCGAAGAAGGCGCCGAAGTGCTGGAAGAAACCGAAAAGGGTTCAACCGTGCGCGACGCCGCCCTCATCTCCGCCGCCCAGCGTGTGGAGCACTATGAAATGGCCGGTTACGGCTGCGTGCGCGAGTATGCCAAGCTCCTGGGTCAAAAAGAAATCGCCCAGCTCCTCGACGAAACTCTATCGGAAGAAAAGGCCGCCGACTCCAAGCTAGGCCAGGTAGCCAGGCAAGTGAACCCCGCCGCGCTTGAAGAAGCCGCAGCCTAACGAGTAGCGGAACACTCGTGCCAAAAGCCACACGCAAGTGCTTCGTGTCAGACCATGGATATCCAGCTCGCTGGGATTTGCATCTGACATGAGCCGCAGTTGCTTTGTATCAGGGCATGGCTTTAGCCATGCCGATTAAGCCCCTAAATGGAACTGGGCTTTAGCCCCTGCGGGCCTTGACCACGCGCGGCCAAATTCACTTTTCCCGAACTGCGAGCCCCATCCTTTCGTCCCTTACAAGGCGAAAGGATGGGGCTCATTCTTTCCGAAACCGGTTCGCCCGCTCAAACTCATCGCGCAGCGCCGGCGTCCGCAGATTCTCCCGCAGCAGCCCCAGCCGCTGCTCCAGCGCAAGCAGAGCTTTTTCCACGGCCTCCGTATTCGTGTGCGCAATATCCCGCCACATCGAGAACGGACTAGCCCCCAGCCGCGTCATCTCCCGCAACCCACGCCCGCCCACATCTTTCAGCTCCGGCGCTTCGCCCACTTCGTCTTCCAGCAGCGCGCTCAATGCCGTAGCCACAAACTGCGGCAGATGGCTGAGCCAGGCCACCAGTTCGTCGTGCCGCACCGGATCAAGGTCCAGCGTCTTCGCGCCCATGGCCGCCACCAGCTTGCGAAAGTCGCTGACCAAAGCCGCCCCGTTCGCCGACCGTTCCGCCGCCGCATCGTCCGTAAACAGCCACACCGCTCCGCGAAACAGCTCTGCATCCGCAAGCTCGGCCCCGCCGCGTTCCTTGCCCGCCATCGGGTGCCCCGGCAGAAACGCCGCGCGCTCAGCCTTGTTAAACAGCCGTCCCCCCGCCTCGGAGATCACCCGCTTGGTGCTGCCCACATCGGTAACAAGCTGATCCGGCCCCAGCACGCCTGCCAACTTCTCCATAAAGTCGAGCGTCGCGTAAATGGGCATAGCCAGCAGTGTTACCTGGGCTCCAAGCGCCAATTCAATTGGATCATCCGCAACCGAGTCCAGCGCCCCCATGGCCAGCGCCACCCGCGCCTGTTCCGGGCTCCGGTTCCATCCAACAATCGAGCCCTTAAACCCCGCCGCACGCAGCGCCAGCCCCGCCGAAGTCCCCAGCAGGCCCGTCCCCAGAATGGCAATGCGCTCGATCATTGAACTTTTCCCGAAGCGGCGTTAGTGTCCTAGATCTAAAGCCCTCCACACAAAATGACCTGTCATCCTGAGCGAAAGGGGCCCCAAACGCCTTTCAGTTTGGGGGTGGTGAGTCGAAGGATCTGCTTTTGTTCTTCGTGACTTCTTCAAGGGATTCTAGACCCAGGACCCTGGCATTGTTGGCCGTGCTACACCGTTCTCCCCACCGCCTCCGCAATCACCTTCAGCTCGCCCATCAGCGTCTCAAACTGGTCCAGAAACAGCGTCTGCGCCGCGTCCGAAGCCGCCTTATCGGCATTCGGGTGCACTTCCACCAGGATCGCGTCCGCCCCCGCCGCAACCGCAGCCTTCGCCATCGTTCCCACCATGTCCCGCCGCCCCGTTCCATGCGAAGGATCGGCCGTGATCGGCAGATGCGACAACTTGTGCACCACCGGAATCGCCGAAATATCCATCGTGTTCCGCGTTGCCGTCTCATACGTGCGAATGCCGCGCTCGCACAGGATCACGTCGTAGTTGCCGCCCGACATAATGTACTCGCTTGACAGCAGCAGTTCCTCAATCGTCGCCGCAATGCCGCGCTTCAGCAGCACCGGCTTCCGCGTCTGGCCCAGCTCGCGCAGCAGGTTGAAGTTCTGCATGTTGCGCGCCCCCACCTGGAACAGATCCGTGTACGGCAGCATCTGTTCAATCTGCGAAATCTCCATGACCTCCGTCACCGTCAGCAGCCCGTTGGCTTCCGCGGCCTCACGCATCAATTGCAGCCCGGGAATACCCAGCCCCTGAAACGCATACGGCGAACTGCGCGGCTTGAATGCGCCTCCGCGCAAAAAACTTGCGCCTGCGGCCTTCACGCGCGCCGCAGTCTCAAAAATCTGCTCGCGGTTTTCAATGGCGCACGGCCCGGCCATGATGGCCACCTTTTCGCCGCCCACTTTCACACCATTGGGAAACTCCACCACCGTGCCCTCGGGACGAAAGGCGCGGCCCGCCAGTTTGTATGGTGCGCTGATGCGGTGCACATGCAGCACACCCGGCAGCACTTCAAATTTGTTCAAGTCAACACTGGCCGTGGGTCCCACACCTGCCAGAATGGTTTGGCTTGCTCCAGTGGTTCGATGGACGCCGACTCCGGCTTCCACCATCGCGTCGATCACTGCATCGATCTGCTCTTCGGTGGCCTTCTCCTGCATTGCTACGATCATTGCTTGTTCCCTGTCTCTGGCGCGCCTGCTTTTGTCTGGGCGCCTGTGCCTTGGCCCTGCGCGTCGCCGGCGCCGCTCACCTTCGCGGCTGCCTCCGATGGGTGCGCCTGGGCGTTCCTCTCCGATGCCAACTCGTCTCTCTGCAATGCGCGCATCACGTCGATAATTCGCTCGTAGATATGCGTCAGTTCGATGTCCGGCAATGGCCCGTTGTTCGCGGCGCGCACATTGGCGTAAATCACCTTTTCGCGCGCCGGTTCGTACACCGGCAGCGAAGTGGCAACCTTCAGGTGACCAATCTGCTGCGCCGCACGTGCCCGCTCACTCAGCAACTCCACAAGTTGCCGGTCAAGAGCATCAATCTGATTTCGCAATTCTTCCAGCGTCATTCCATCCTCGTGTTGAAACGCCCGGTAGTCGACTCTTGGCTTCTCAGCTCACAGCGTCGTCCTGTCCGCACCAGCCTGCATCGCGGTGCGGAAAAACTGACAACTGATCACTGATAACTGATAACTGTTTCTATCGGGCCAGCGCCGCCTCAGGCAGGTGCAGGCCCTTGATAAATCGAGCCACAGCCCCCGGCGCTGCCTCGGGACCTGATTCGAAAGTTGTCCTTTCAATCAGGTCCACTATAGCGCTGCCGATCACCGCGGCATCCGCGAACTCCGCTACTTGCGCGACGTGTTCCGCGTTGCTGATGCCGAACCCCACGGCTACCGGCAGCTGACTCCATCGCCGAATGCGCGCCACCAAGGTCGCCGCGTCCGCCGTCATGTTCTGCTGCTTGCCGGTAATGCCCACCCGGGATATGGCGTAAATAAAACCCTTCGAATGCGTCGCAATGGCCTCAAGCCGTTCATCGGGACTGGTAGGCGCGGCCAGGAAAATGGGCGCAAGGTTCACCCGCGCCATCTCGGCCAGATACTCATCCGCCTCTTCCACAATCAGGTCGATGATCAGCACGCCGTCCGCGCCGGCGGCTGCCGCATCGTCCGCAAACTTGTGCAGGCCGTAGTGCAAAATCGGATTGAAATAGCCGAATAGAATCAGCCCGGCCGCAGGACGCGCTTTGCGAATCTCGGCCGCCAACCGCAACACATCTTCAAGCCGTGTTCCCTTGGCAAGCGACCTTTCCCCGGCGCGTTGGATGATGGGCCCGTCCCCCAGCGGATCGCTGAACGGGATGCCGAGTTCGATTACGTCAGCGCCCGCGTCAATGGCCTCCAGCGCAATGGCGCGCGTAGCATCCAGGCTCGGGTCTCCGGCCGTGAGGTAAACGACCAATCCGGGTTTGCGTTCGAAAACAATCGCCATACAGAATTCGCTAACACCTGGAGTTTTGAAAGGGCACGACTTCAGTCGTGCCGCAATCGTTGCAAAATAACGTGGGCTTTAGCACCTGAGGGAATGAATCCCCAAACCTGGCTACAGCTTCAATTCCCGCGCCCCCAAAAAGCTGTCATCCTGAGCGAAGCGCAGCGCAGTCGAAGGACCTGCCTTTGTTTTTCGCTACTTCCCATCCAGCTTCAGTTCCCGCGCCAGAATACCCATATCCTTATCGCCGCGTCCAGAGAGGTTCACCACCAGTATGTCATGTGCGGGGAGCATCGGAGCAAGCTTCAGCGCCTCGGCTACCGCATGCGCACTTTCTAACGCCGGCAAAATTCCCTCCGTCCGCGCCAGCCGCACCACCGCGTCCAGCGCCGCCGCGTCATCCTGACTCGTATACTCCGCCCGTCCCGAGTCATGCAGCGCCGCATGCTCCGGCCCAATCGACGCATAATCCAGGCCCGCACTCACCGAGTGCGTCAGCGCAATCTGCCCCGCATCATCCTGAAGCACGTACGAATACGTCCCCTGCAAAACCCCCGGCGACCCGCCCGCAAACCGCGCTGCATGTTCACCCAGTACCGTCCCGCGCCCGCCCGCTTCCACACCAATCAGCCTGACCTGCTTATCGCCGATGAACTCGTAGAACGCCCCAATCGCGTTCGACCCGCCGCCCACGCAGGCAATCACAGCCGTCGGCAACCGGCCTTCCTTCTCCAGAATCTGCTGCTTCATTTCAATGCTGATGCAGCGATGAAAATCCCGCACCATCGTTGGATAAGGATGCGCTCCCAGCGCCGACCCCAGCACATAATAGGTAGTCCGCACATTCGTGACCCAGTCCCGCATCGCCTCGCTGATAGCGTCTTTCAACGTCTTCGATCCCGACGAAACCCCGCGCACCTCCGCACCAAGCAGCCGCATGCGCAGCACATTCAGCTCCTGCCGCTCCATGTCCACGTCGCCCATGTAGATCACGCATTCCAACCCCAGCAGCGCGCAAACCGTAGCGGTCGCAACCCCATGCTGCCCCGCGCCAGTCTCAGCAATAATCCGCTTCTTCCCCATCCGCCGCGCCAGCAACCCCTGCCCCAGCGCATTGTTGATCTTGTGCGCCCCGGTATGCAGCAGGTCTTCGCGCTTCAAATAGATCTTCGCCCCGCCCAGTTGCTCCGTCAGCCGCTTGGCAAAGTAAAGCGGCGTCGGCCGTCCCGCAAAATCCTTCAGCAGCCCCGCCAACTCCGCCTGAAACGCCGCATCGTTTTTCGCCAGGTTGTACTCATGCTCCAGTTCTACCAGCGCCGCCATCAGCGTCTCCGGAACATACCGCCCGCCATAAACGCCAAACCGCCCCGGCCGCGACTCTGACGGAATACTTGGAACAATGATGGAAGCCATAGGGGGAATCTCCTGCGCTCACCCGTAGGAAAGGGGAACTCTCCAGTGTACAAGCCATCCCGCACTAAATCGAATTGCAGCTAATCGAACATTCCGGAGGGAGCAGGGCGCTTCAGCTCCCTGAAAAATTTTGGGTCCACACGGCCTTCAGGCTCGGGCTTTTCGCCAATAATCCACGAATCACCGCGCCCCGTTCTTGCGATTTTCTTCCGTCGCGAGGGTGGGATGCAATCTGCATTTGCGCTTCCAATTACTTGTTGGAAGAAGTCACAAACCTATCTCGGTATTTCCGCCATCGTTGGAAGGATTCGATTGCCTCATCGCCTGCAACGAAGAATTCGCCTGTTTGGCAATCGAATGCACGCAGGTTGAGCCCTTGAAGAATCGCCGCGACAACACCAACCGCGGCGTCTCCACCGCGGACGTGAAAAGCGAAGCTTTTGCATTCGTGGTTCTTCCCGAGATTCACCTCTACCGACCAATCTTCGCCGTCGATTAGTCCCCAGCTAGGGTCGGAAAAATCTGCGGTTGGTATGATCCCCTTGATTCGTTCGACTACTTTTGACCGTTTGCCGATTGGCGATGGCATGAAGCCCTTCGGGATGTCTGCCACGCATTTGAATTCCGGAGGTATATCAATAGCAATTAAGTCCCAGCTCATGGCACCCCCCTTGGAGAGATTTGCAGTCGCAGTCTATCAGGGTCTCTCTTCCGGTTCCTCAGCTATCTCCTCCGGCCATCGTTGCGCACCGTGAAGCACGCGCAATATCCGAATCGTCTCTCCGTCGACACGATAGGCAGCAATGTAGGGCGTACCGGAAATCACCAACTCCCGCGTACCCTCGATCCGACCGGCACGGCCCATCTCCGGGAACTGCGCCAAACCCATCACACGCGTGCGAATGCGCTCGTCAATCGACGCCGCTGCCCGTGGATTGTCCGCTTCAATGTAATCGAAAATCGATGTACGGTCCGCAAGTGCAAACGCCGACCATTTCAGTTGAATCAACGCCCTTACGCTTTCCGCACCGCAGCCGCACGGCGTTTCGCAAAGTACGCCTCAACTTCATCATGGGGTATATCAGGTCGCGGATCATCCAAAGCCTCCCGCACCTTCGCACGGAACCACGCGTCGTGCTCAGCCGCATTCGGCGTCAAGGTGAACGGAAGCGCGCCCTCATTCGCGGTTCGCGTCAGAAGAATTCGCACCGCATCCGAAACCGTAATTCCCGCCGCGCTGAGCACAGCCGCAGCGCGCTCTTTTACCGCCGGATCGATCCGAGTCTGCACCAATGCATTCGCAGGCATTGAAAACTCCTTCAGCTCATTGTAATTCATATGCATTACAAACGTGAAAGATCTAACACGCGAATCATTTCGCTCTTGAGATTCGGCCTCGAGCCACAACTCATGGTCCGGGAGCCGCCGGTGCAGCCTCGTTCGGCGGAGTTTTATTCCCTTGCCCTGCGTCCCCCTCCGGCACAATCCGCGCCTCCGCCCGAAACACATGATAGGACGCCGAATCATACTCCGTATCGTTGATCGCCGTGTCTTTGGGCATAGCCGAATCTGAGACGAAACACGTGTCAGCCGCCTCACAAGTTTGGCGCACGGCCGGGTAGACGGCAGTGGTGATGGTGACGCTCTTGTGTGGGCAAACATAGCTTTCCCCGCCAATCTCCACGGATTCGTATTCCACCATCAGCTCCGCCTGAAAAATAGGGCCGATGGGCGACATCTCGGTGATGATGACCAGCCGGTACACAGCCCCAGTGGAGGGATCGATCGCAATCTCTCCGTGAAAGGGCGGCACCGATTGAAAATCATGCCTCGGCTGATTCGGCAACCCGACGCAACAATAATTCACAACGTATGTCGATTTTTCCTTCGGAATGGAGTATTGAAAAACCGCGATGGGCCCCGTCGCGCGCTCTTCCCAGTGGCTCCACTTCATCTTTCCCATGTAGATATCCGTAATCACGAGGCGCTGCAACTGCCCAAAGACACCCGAGTTCACCAATCCCTGTTTTGGCTTCGGCTTGGTTTTTGTTTGGTTCTCGGTCGGCTCCCCTACCTCCTTGCCGTCCCTGTAAGAGACCGTATCACTGAAGCTGTCCAGAGGTTGAAACGCCTGGTGTTCCACAAAGACAGGCGCAGATCCCGGATACACATACGAAACTTTCAGATCGTGAAAGCGTGTGGTGGTCTCTCGCGCAAAAAAATCCGGCAGTTTGTGGATGGCGCTCACAAGATTTTCCGCAGCCTTCGACAGGATCAGTTTCTGCGTCGCCAGGTCCGGCGGAGCAGTCGCTGGAATCTCCGCCGCGGGAAGCTGAAGAAAGGCCGAGGCATCCGCCAAGACCAGCAGCGCCATTCGCGATTTTTCTCCCGGCAGTTCGGCCTGCATCTTTTCAAGTCGCGCCGAGCTAAGCCGCTCACTCAGCTCCATCCCCCCAAGCCGCTTCGCCGCATCCTGGTCCTTCTTTCCATGCAGCGCAGCCAGCGTTTGCTCCAGTTGCTCCACTGTAACCTTCTCGACAGGTCGCCCGGATGGAGTTGCACCACCTTTCCTTGAAGCCTTCGATGGAACGAAAGGCTGCATCGGCACAGAAGATTGCTTCGGAACATCAGCCGTAAAAGGATCCGCGGCCGGCATCGGAGCCACGGAACTCAGCGCCACTTCCATCGTTCCCACTTTGTGCGATCCCTGGTCGTACACGCCCGTGCGCAGCCAGTATTGTCCCTTCGGCACCCCAATTTCCGCATGCATCTGAACGCCCTTCTGCTGGAAAATCGCGTACGCATCGGACTTGATATTCAGCTCCACCACGTTTTCCTTGCGGCTGGCGACTTTTCCATAGCGGTCGTAGGCAATGATCGAAAGATTCAGCATGCCCTTGTGCAGTCCATCAGAGTCTTGTCTTAAATACAGGTCCTCGAGATCAACAGAAAAGTCCAGATTGTAGTGGTTCTCGTCTTTCTTCCCCGCAGCCTCGTTCTCCCCCGCAGCCGCCGGCACAATGCGCACCTTATAAAGAATCTGCTCACTCTGCGGCATGCCCAGATCCATGAATGGCAGCAGTGGGTCCACCGCTCCGGGATTCTCTGCAGCCAGCTTCATAACCGCATGGTTACGGAAGCTCATCGCACTTCCAGGCAGGCCCGCATCCGTCGCAATGTAGCCCTGGCGGTAAGAAAGATCGTACTTCCCGCCCGGAATCCTGACTTCGATTTTCCGAAAAGCCCCGTCCATCTTCGCATTCATCGGCGTGTACGAGAGCGTATAGAAATAGCTGCTGTCCGATGTGACCCTTTCGATCACCTCAGACATTCCGTTGGTCGCGAATGCTTTCCCACCCGATTGCTCGGCTAAGAGCCCCGCACTGTTCATATCTGCGTAATGCTGAGAGGCATCGCTCCCAAGCGACTGCACAAATGCTCCGTTGGGGCCAATGATCTGCGAGGGCTGCGAAAGGCCCTTGGGCAGGTTGTTCTCCGCTGTATACAGGCTGTAGGTCCACACTCCGGGCGCATACACGGTATAAATCGCCACGCGCGCAGCAGCCAGCATGGCCATCGTATTCTGGAGTTCATCGCTGGCCGCCGGATTGCCAGTTCTCCCGGCGCCACCCGTGGCCACAAAGGCCGAGGGCACCGATTCCGCAAACCAGATCAGGTTCTTCCGTCCCGGAAATCCCTCAAGAAATGCCGCCAATCGTTGCAGGTTCATGAGCGTGATCTGCATGCGATCGATGGATTGTCCGGTATTGTTCTCACTCATAAATCTCTGCAGATCGCCGATCATGCCTGCGGAAGCTAGCGAAGTTCCGCCCGGCATCGGCTCGCTCATCATGCCTGTCAGGCTCTGCTGTGTGTTGGTTTCCTCCAATCCCTTCATCATCACCGAGGCTTCCACCCCGCTGTTCTTCTTGTTGTTCAGCGCCGCGGCCAGCACTGCGGGGTCGTCGTTGAATCCCTGGATAAAATGCAGGCCCATTCCCATCGCAAAGATCGCCGTCCGCGTTCCCGGTTTCGCAGACTTCAGAAACTTCAATACCTGGCTGTGAACCACGCTCAGGTCCTCGTTCTTCGTGTTCAGCGAGTCCAGCAGCAACACATTCACCGCGGCCGGTTCGGGAAACGGCGAAAAGTTGCTGAAAACATCCGGCGGATACTTGGGCATCTCTTTGGGCGCTGATGCAGCCGCTCCCGCGAGCGCTCCTGTATGCTCTTCGAAAAAGTCGATCGCCTGCGGTTTGCCTTGCTCCGTCACCGCAAACGCATCCCGCGACAGCCCCGTCACCGGCTTCCCGCTTTTATCGGTCACCACCACATCCACCAGGACCGAGCGACTGTTGATATGCAGCGTCGAGACAGGAGCGCTCTGCAGCGTCGTCACAGGAGTATTCGCGTCCGGTGCCTCAGTCTGCGCCGACAGCGGCATGGCAGGACTCATCAACGCGACAATCAGGGCAATGCTGCAACCCAGCGTGCGATACACGTGTACACCCCCGACCAGGAAGAACAAAAAGACCTTTCGCATTGAGTCTTCCGCGCGCGCCTCTCACTTCGTTGAAACCTGCAACGGAACAACGGAATCGAGGGCGATCTCCATCGTCCCCACCTTGCGCGACCCCTGATCATAAACGCCGGTCCGCAGCCAGTAATTGCCCTTGGGTACTTCAATCTCCGCATGCATCGGAACACCGGTCTGCTGAAAAGCTGCATACGCATCCGGCTTGATGTTCAGTTGAGCCAGGTGCTCTTCCTTGCTGACAATGTTTCCATAACGGTCGTAAACAATCAGCGAGACATTCAGGGCGCCCCTGCGCAGTCCGTCGGAGTCCAGCCTCAGACTAAGGTCCTTCAGCACGAGGGAAAAGTCCACTGCGTATCTTTGCCCACTGCCCTTGGTCTTACTTCGTTCCGCAGCCCCCGCGTCCGCTTTCGGAGCTAGCGGCTGAATCTTCGCCATGTACAAAATCTGTTCGCTCTGCGGCATCCCCAGGTCCATAAACGGCAGCAGCGGATCAACCGCCCCCGGGTTCTGCGCCGCGAGTTTGTTCACCGCCCGGTCGCGCGTCGCCAGCGCTGATCCCGGCAGATCTATATCGCGCGCAAAATAGCCGCGCCGATACGACACGTTGAGTTTGTCTCCCGTCACCTTCACGTCAATCTTGCGGAACCCGCCGTCCATCTTCGTATTCGTCGGCTTGTACGAAAGAGTATAAAAATAGCTGCTGTCCGAGGTGACCTTCTGGATTACCTCGGAGAGCCCGTTGACCGCGAAGGCTCGTCCACCCGATTGATCGGCCAGAATCTGCGCTTTTTCCTGATCCGCGTTGCGCTCCATGTCATCGCTCGTCATCGAGCCCACAAATGCTCCGCGGGAGCCAACAATCTGCGAAGCCTGCGTGAGGGAATGCGACATGTTGTTTTCCGCTGAATAAAGGCTCTCGTTGGAGATTCCGCGTGCATACACGGGATAAATTGCCGCTCGCGCCGCAGCCAGCATGGCCAGCGTCTTTTCAATCTCATCGTCAATTGCCGGATTGCCCGTTGTCGGGCCTTTCACAAACGCTGCCGGCACCGTGTCCGCAAACCAGATGATGTTCTTCCGCCCCGGAAATCCCTGTAGAAACGCCGCCAGCCGCTGCATGTTGGCAAGCGTTAAAGCTTCGCGATCTATGTCGTGTGACAGATCGTTTTCCGCAATAAAACGCTGCAGATCCGCAATCATCCCGGGATCGGCCGCCGTAGCCCCGTTCCCCTCGGATGTGCTCATCATCCCCACCAGGTCGGACTGTGCATTCCTCTCTTCCTGCCCCTTCATCATCTCCGCGTTCTGAACTTCATTGTCCTTCTTGTTATTCAGCGCCGCGGCCAGCACCGCAGGATCGTCGTTAAACCCCTGGATAAAATGCAGCCCCAGTCCCATGGTGAAGATCGCCGTCCGCGTGCCCGGTTTCGCAGACTTCAAAAACTTCATTGCCCGCTCATGCACAACCGCCTGGTCTTCCATGCGCGTATTCAACGAATCCAGCAGCAGCACATTCACCGCGGCCGGCTGCGGAAACGGCGAGAAGTTGCTGAAGACATCAGGCGGAAACTTCGGCATCTCTTTAGGCGCTGCCGCAGGCGCCCCCGTATGCTCTTCGAAATAGCCAATAGCTTGCGGTTTGCCTTGTTCGGTCACCGCAAAGGCATCCCGCTTTAGCCCGGTCACCGGCTTCCCGCTTTTGTCAGTCACCACCACATCCACCAGCACCGCCCGGCTGTTCACGCGCAGTGTTGTCGAGGGCGTGCTCGCATCCGGCGCCTCAGTCTGCGCCGGCAGCGGTAATTCAAGGCAAATCGGTCCGACAATAAAGGCAATGCAGCAAGCCAGCGCGCGAGTCATAGCGTACGCCCCCTCAAGCAGAGAATCTTACCATCGCCCTTAGCCCCCAGGCGGTGACACACAGAATACCGTCCTGATGATTCTCAGCTTGTGCCAATTGCTCTGCGCATTTGACACCATCCATCCCCGCCCTGGTTAGCAGAGATTTGCGTGCGGAATCAGTTACCTTCGGGCCGCCTGAGAGATGCGGAACTGAATACACTCCAATTACGAAGCCCGAAATCCTAGTCGCCTCTTGAATCGGTAACGGAATATACTGGAAACAGGTCACGCTTCGTGAATACAAACAAGACAATCCGCAAATTCTCCTCCCATCGGGAGCAAAGGGCCGAAGTACATCGCTATTGGCAGAGCCAATCGCCCGGCCAACGGCTTGCGGCAGTTTGGGACGCGACCGCCACCGCCTACGCGCTCAAGGGAATTTCCTATGATCCTACCCGAAGATCTGAGGCAACTCTTACTCGCATTCAACGCAGAAGCAGTTGAGTATCTGGTCGTCGGTGGATACGCAGTCGGCATCTATGCAGAACCGCGCGCAACCAAAGACCTCGACCTCTTCATCCGCTCGGAGATCAGCAATAGCGAAGCCGTTTTTCGTGCTCTCGCCACCTTTGGCGCACCTCTGGCAGGACTCACCCCCGCCGATTTCCGAGATGATCCAAACTCAATATTTCAAATCGGCCTTCCTCCGGCACGCGTAGATATTCTGCAGTCCATCGATGGTGTTTCCTTTGAGGAAGCATGGCCGCAGCGCGTTGAAGCCTCCATCGACGACATTGCGGCGCATGTCATCTCCGCTCGCCACCTGATCCAAAACAAACTTCAGTCAGGAAGAATGCGCGATCTCGCCGACGTGGAAGCCATCCGCGAAGCCAACCCCGAGAAAGACGGATGAAGCTTCGCTATATCGCGTGCACCACATCCCGCATTTGAGATGGGTGATTGAACACCGATTCATTGCTGAGGAACCGGCGGCGCAGCCCCATCCGGCGCAGTCTTATTCCCCTGCCCCGCGTCTCCCTCCGGCACGATCCGCACCTCAGAGCCAAATACATGATACGAGTCATACGCCGTATCGTTGATCGCCGTATCTTTCGGCGTGGCCCTGAAGGCTGCAGTGCAGTCGGATTCCATTACACCGACTCCACCCGCACAAACTGTACGAAATTGCGGAGCGACTGCCGTGGTGATGGAAACACTCTTGCGCGGGCAGATATACATCTTTCCGCCAATCTCTACCGGTTCATATTCGACCATGATATCGGCTCGAAAGATGGAGTCACCGGGCAATAAGTCGGTGAAGATCACGACGCGGTAAACAGCCCCGGTTTCAGCATCGATGGCGATCTCCCCGTGAAACGCCGGCACAGATTGCGTTTCACGCTGTTGCCCATTCGGGAATCCAAGACAACAGTACTTAACCACGTAATCTGACTTCTCTTTCGGAACGGCATACCGAAATACCGCAACTGGACCACTCGCGCGCTGCTCCCAGTGGCCCCACCCAATCTTCCCTTTGTAAATATCCGTCATCACAATGCGCTGCAGCGGGCCGAAAACCCCCCAGTTCACCAGCCCATCTTTGGGAATGGGCTTGTCTTGACGGGGCCCTTCTGTTGTATCCACGACTTCCTGGCCGTTCCGGTAATAGACGGTATTCGTGAAGCTGTCCAAAGGTTGAAAGGGCTGGCGTTCCAGGATGACCGGGTCATCGTTCGATTGAAAAAACGATAATTTCAAATCGTGGAAACGGTTGGTCGTCTGCTGCGCAAAGAAGTCCGGGAATTTATGGATGGAGGCAATGACATTCTGCGCAGCTTTCGACAGGATCAGTCTCTGCGTGTCCAAATCCGGCGGACCAACTGCCGGAATCTCCATCGTTGGAAGCTGCAGAAACACCGAAGCGTCCGCCATCACCAGCAACGCCATGCGCGATTTCTCCCCCGGCAACTCCGCCTCCATCTTTGCCAGCTTCTCTGAGTTGAGACGCTCGCTCAATTCCATCCCGCTCAGCCGTTTCGCCACATCCTGGTCCTTCTTCCCATGCACCGCGGCCACTGCACGTTCCAGTTGCTCCACCGTAACCTTCTCGTCCTTGCGCGCGGGGAGTATTGCGTCAACCTTCGTCGAACCCGTCAAGGGAACGTATGCCGCCAACGGAACAACCGAATCCAGCGCGATCTCCATCGTTCCTACCTTGCGCGATCCCTCGTCATACACGCCTGTCCGCAGCCAGTGCTGCCCCTTCGGCACTTCAAATTCGGTATGCATCGGTAGCCCCGACTGCGCGTAAACCGCATACACATCCGGCTTGATATTCAACGCCACCACGTGTTCCTTGCGGCTCGCGACTTTTCCGTATTTGTCGTAGGCGAGCAGCGAAACATTCAGCATGCCCTTGTGCACACCATCGGAGTCCAGCTTCAAATCCAGATCCTTCAGCACAATGCTGAAGTCCACCGTATAGCTCTGCCCTCCGACTTTTGCCTTACCCTGTTCCGCTGCTCCTGCATCCGCTTTCGCAGCCATCGGCTGAATCTTCGCCGTGTACAAAATCTGCTCGCTCTGCGGCATCCCCAGGTCCATAAAAGGCAGCAGCGGATCCACCGCTCCCGCGTTCTCGGCCGCCAGTTTATTGACAGCCTGCGCCCGCAACCTCATCTCGCCCCCCGGCAATCCCGTTTCGCGCGCATAATAGCCCCGCCGATACGACACATTAAAGTTGCCGTCCGCAACTTTCACCACAATTTTGCGAAAGGTCCCGTCCATCTTCGCATCCGTCGGCGCATAAGAGAGGGTATAGAAATCCGCGCTGTCGGCCGTGATCTTCGCCATTACCTGCGAAAGCCCGTTCGTATTCATGAAAGCTTTGCCGCCGGTGTCTTCCGCAATCTCCTTCATCATCGACTGCTCCGCATCCCGCTCCCCGGCCTCATCCATCAGCATCTGTGATTGCGCACCACTGCTGGAGAACCCACCCGAACCTGGACTCTGGCCGGCGATTGACCCCGAGCCACCGGTTGCACCGCCGCTGGTTGACGTCGTGGAAGCAGCTGAACTCCCGCTTGTGGCTGAACCCGCGACCGTGGAAGGATTGCCAATGATCTGCGATGGCGAGGAGATCGAAGCAGGCAGCACGCTATCCGCCTGGTAGAAGCCCACCGTCTCCACTCCCCGCGCATCCACCGGGTAGAGGGCCACTCGCGCTGCCGCCAGCATATTCTGCGTCTTCTGCCATTCCTGTTCTATCTGTTGATCCACACGCCGGGCCACCGCAGGCGATTCGGCAAACCAGATCACATTCTTGCGCCCCGGAAATCCATTCAAAAACGTGGCCAGCCTTTGCAGATTCGCGAGGGTCAGGAGCGCGCGGTCCGTTTCCTGGGATGTGTCGCTTTCCTGAATAAACTCCTTCAGCCCTTCAATCATTCCGGGATTGGCCGCTGTAGACCCGCTTCCACCCCCCACCTGGGCACTCATCATTCCAACCAGGTTGGCCTGGGCATTGGTCTCTTCCTGCCCCTTCAGCATGTCCGAGGACTGCACTTCGTTGTTCTTCTTGTTACCCAGCGCCGCAAATAGCAATGCAGGATCGTCGGTGAATCCCTGAATAAAATGCAGCCCCTTGCCCATGGTGAAGACCGCCATGCGCGACCCCGGGTTCAAGTTCTTCAAAAACTTCATCGCCTGCTGATGAACAACGGTCTGGCTCCCAATTCGCGTGTTCAACGAATCCAGCAGCAGCACGTTCACCGCTGCCGGCTGCGCAAACGGCGAGAAGTTGCTGAATACATCGGGCGGAAGCTTGGGCATCTCTTTGGGCGCGCCAGGCGCTCCCGTATGCTCCTCAAAATAGCCAATGGTCTGCGGTTTGCCTTGCTCCGTCACCGTGAAGGCATCCTGCTTCAGCCCGGTCACCGGCTTCCCACTCTTGTCCGTCACCACCACATCCACCAGTACGGCGCGGCTGTTGATCTGCAAGGTTGTCGAGGGTGTATTCGCGTCCGGCGCAGCAGTTTGCGCCAACAGCGACGCAAGACTTAACAGGGCGATAGTACAAGCCAGCGTGCGAAACATAGATACGCTCCCCAGGCAGCGAATCCTACCATCGCCCATAGCCTCAAAGCGGTGACGTGCCGAAAATTGTCCGGGTGATTCCCTGCTTGCTCCGGCCATTTGACACCCGCTGTCCCCACCCCGGTTAGCAAAGATTCCCAGGCGATTTTCCCAAGCCGAGAACACCCCATCACTGTATCTCGAATGCAAAGACACCCGCTATAGAAAGCTCGAACTATGCAGTCAGCAGCGGCTCGTTTGCGCAGACCGTCAACACGCCTCCGGCCGCGGTGCTCACATCGCCCACGCCTGGTCTGACAACCGTGCTGGGTGCCAGCAATGTGCCCTTCCAGTGGACCGCCGGGACGGGTGCGACCCTCTACCAACTGAACCTCAGCGCGATAGCCCCGGGTGACAGCGACCTTTACTCATACAAAGGCTCTGCCACTTCCACCATCGTGCCCACCATCCCCGGAAACGGCGTAACGGTATACGCAAGGCTCTATTCGTATATCAACAAAACCTGGCAGTACAACGACTACGTCTATACCGAACCGTAGTGCGCTGTGCCCGTTCATCGCGGCCTTATCGCGATGAGCGTGTTCGCCGGCAAAAAGTGCGCAGGACACTGTGCCCCATTCATCACAGCCCTATCGTGATGAGTGGGCTCGCCGGCCGCAATGCCAAAAAGCATTCGGAGGCTCATCCCTCCATCCTGGGATCACCTTTCCTATTCTCCTTCAGGGAGAAAACGAGCCCGGGGTGAAACCCCGGGTCAGCATCCCCAAAAGATCAAGGCGCCTCGGAGGACCGCCGCGATTCATTTGCCCCAAATTCATCAGCTCTGATCCATAGAACCGCGCGCGCAACTGCACAGGCAACAAAATCCAAATAAAGAATGCATTATCAACGAGTTAATCCATTAACCCGCGCAGAATCAGGGCGTTTTTAAGGAAAGTGGGGAATTAGAGGCCGACTCAACCCCTCAAATCGTGTACTTCCGCACAGAAAAAACATGTTTTTCCTCACCTTGTGAGGTAAGTTTTGGAAAGATATCTCACCTCAAAGGGTGATGTTTCGGCCCATTTCCTCACCTCATAGGCAGACTTTTTGCTATTTCTCTCACCCTCTAAGGCGACTTTTGGCTCACTCCTGCGCGGCTGCCCGCGCCTTCGCCACAAAGGCTCGCAGCTTCTATAGGCGTGGCATGTGTTGGATGCGCAGGCGGGGAGGTTTCCTTTCTTGGTGCGGGGTGATGGAGGCACTGTTCTTTGCGCCTGGAAAGTGCTACATTCGTGCCATGAAAAAGATTCTCCTCACTGCCCTGCTTCTGACGGTGTTTGCGAGCTCGGCGTTCGCTGCCGGACATCGTCATCACCACCACCACCATCACCACGCTGCTCAACACCCGCACGCATAAGCCGGATTCGGCCCGTGGCGGAACGTGCGCCGGGGCCGAACCGTGCGGCTTGCTTCTAACTACGTTTCGCAGACAGGCTCCGGTCTGAGAGATCTGGCGGGGTTCGTGTCATGACTGATTTGCTAGGCCTACGGTATCCGCTGGGCCGCTTTATCCCTTCCGTAAACTGCACGGCCGAAAGCCGTTCCCTGAACATACAAACATTGCGTTTGCTCCCCGGACACCTGCGCGCGGCGGTGGATGGGCTGAGCGACGAACAGCTCGATACTCCGTATCGGCCTGAGGGCTGGACGGTGCGGCAAGTGGTTCACCACGTGGCCGACAGCCACACGAATTGCTATGTCCGCTACAAGCTGGCGCTGACTGAGGATTGGCCGACGATCACGGCTTACGACGAGGCGGCGTGGGCGAAACTGGCGGACAGCGGGTTGCCGGTCGAGGTCTCGCTCAAGTGGATTGACGCACTGCACGAACGGTGGATTGTGTTCCTGGAAGCGATGAGCGAAGAGGATTTCCAGAAGGGCTTTGTCCATCCGGAACGGGGACGGCAGAAGCTGGAGACGACACTGGCGCTGTACGATTGGCACTCCCGGCACCACACGGCGCACATTACCGGTCTTCGCGGACGGATGGGCTGGTAGTGGCCGTTTATGCCTGCAAGTGAAGACGCCGCTTCCGCGGCGAAATTGGCGCAATTGATTGAGACATACCTGGCGGACCATCCGGCGGCGGCTGCGCTGGAGGATGGGCGTGTGCTGTTTGACATGCGGTCCGCGCACTACGCGGTGACGGAGTCGCATGGGCGGTGCCTACTGCAGTTGTGGAGCGAAGAGCGCAATCTGATGCGCACTGTGGTGGCGGTGGTTGAGCGGGCGCAATGCCTGCGGCTGACGACGCGACGCATGGGTGCGGCTAAACCACAATCTCTGGAATTGACGCCGACGAGCGATAGGCGGACGCCGACGGCGCGGGATGCGGCGCGGAAAACTTATCAGCGGGTGCTGGAGCGGGCGCTGACGCGGCACTTCATTGGATCGAAAGTGGATGGGATGCGGTCGGCGATGGACCTGGAGCACAGCTTTGGTCCAGCGTATGTGCGGGGACGTCTGTTGAAGGGGACGGCGGCGGATGCGGTGATTGGGGTGGGGGAAGCGGAGTCCGCGGTGGTGGCGGATGGGGTGCTGACGCTGGGGATTCTTTGGCTGGATCATTGCCGGCAAAAGGGGGATGGGCGGAGGCATTTTGGCGGGTTGAAGGTGGTGGTTCCGGCGGGCGCGTGGCGGACGACGGCGGAGCGGATGGCGTGGTTGAACCACAAGGCTGCGGATTTTCAACTCTACACATTGGACGAGCGCAGCGAAGAG
>JBEKRU010000078.1:0-27711 GCA_049518435.1 Occallatibacter sp.
TGGCGGCTGCGCTGGGCTACAAGAAGAACGCCACTCCGGAGCCCGCGGTCCTGCTGCAATCGCAGGATGAGGCCAGTGCGCAGAACAACGTGGTGGGCATGATGTCTGCGCCGGTGGGCGGGGGTCCGGGCGGGACCACGACTGCCGGCTCGGCGAGCATGATCTCGGGGATGCAGAGCTTCCTGTCGGAGACGCATTACGCGCAAACCAGCGACCGCGAGTACCGCACTCTGCAAAATCTGCAGGAGCTGGCCACGTTTCTGGGCGGATTTCCGGGGCGCAAGAACCTGATCTGGATGTCGGGAGACTTTCCGCTTGCTCTCTTCGGTCAAACGGAGACGCGGTTTGAGGCGGACGTAAAGAAGACCATCAACCTGCTGAATGCGGCGCGCGTGTCCATTTACCCGATTGATGCGCACGGCGTGGTGGGAAATAACCTCTACACGGCGCAGAGTAATCTGGATGCTTCGATCTCGTCGCCCAGCCAGTTGCTGGGACCACCGGCAGGGTTGACGGCGGGATCGCCGAATGCGGGACAGGGCGGCTTCTCAACGAATCTGCAGAATGAGACGATGAGCATCAACAGCAGCCATTCGACGATGGAGATGCTGGCGCGGGAAACGGGCGGGCAGGCGTTCCACAACTCCAATCGGCTGTCGGATGCGATCAATCGAGTCATCTCCGGGAGCCCCTACTTTTACACGCTGTCGTATGCGCCCACCGACGGAAAGATGGATGGGACGCTGCGCACGATTGATGTGAAGGTGGCAGGCCCCAACAAATACACGCTATCGTTCCGGCGCGGGTACTATGCGCTGGACCAGGATCTGCCGGGTGCGGCGCAAACGGCGCAACGGCGGGCGCTGATGATTCGGTCGACGGAAGACCCGGCGCTGGTTGATCCGCTGAAGGCGTTCATGGATTTCGGCATGCCGCAGACCGAGCAGATTCTCTACAAGGCATTGATTCGCCCGATTCCGGAGAAACCGGATACGCCTGCGAGCGAAAGGGCGATTGGGAAGGGCCCGCAGGATCGCTACGCGGTGGATTTTGCCGTGGATCTGAAGGACCTGAGCCTGGAGCGGGACGCGGATGGCAACCACGATGGGGCTCTGAATGTGACTCTGATTGTGTACGACAAATATGGAACGGTGGCCAACCGCAAGGACCACATTCTTCAAATGAAGCTGAAGCCGGATATTTACAAACTCTTCCAGCAGACGGGCGTTCAGATCCATGCGGAGATTCAGGTGCCCAAAGGGCAGTTCTGGCTGCGCACAGGTGTGTACGACCAGTCGTCGCACAAGGTGGGGACGATGGAAGTGCCGTTCAGTTCAGTGAAGCCGGTGGAAACTGCAGCCCGCTAGCTCGCTCGGGGGAGAACGAGCTGCTTACTTTGCCATCCGCTCGGCCATTCTGCCGATTACCGGGATGTGGAATCTCTTTCCGCTCAACGCGCAAAGGGAGGTTGCGATCCAAAGGCCAAACCAAAGAGCCCATGATACCCGCGTGGCATCCAGCAGGTAGTAGGCCCCACGGTGCAATGCGGGTTGCGCAAGAAGGCTTAGGACGAGGCTGACGGTGAAGGCGGCGAGGTCGAGGAAGATGGACTGCCACGCATGGAAGCGAACATAAGAACGGTTTTTGTAGCGTTTCAGAATCAGGAAGAACATCGCCGGGACAAACGTGACGTAGGCCAATGCGGCAATGCCATTGTCGGAGAAGCCGGGGCGGGTGGTCTCAGGCGTGAGATTGGTTTCAGCAGCGAGAGTGGTTTCAGACACGATAGTTCCTTTCAGGAGCCGAAATTGGGGTCAGAGACTGTGCGTTGTGGCCGAGGGGTTCCGGAGGGACAGATCTCCTGAACCTTGTGCACAACCTATCGGCACGAAGGCGGGGATTGTTTAATTGAATTCGTGTCGGACGCGCGGGAACGGGATTTTCTTGCGGACGCTATAGGGGAAGGGCCTCTGCTGCGGGGGCTCCACTCGAAGCCATTCGACCTGCTTTCGCTGCCCGGATGGCCGCGCTATGCCATCGCTGCGAGCACCGCGTCGGCGAACTGGGTGGTGCCGGCGGTGCCTCCCACGTCGCGCGTCAGGGTCTTGCGGGCGGCATAAACGGCATCGAGGGCCGTCTGCACTCTGTCGGCTGCGGCGTGCTCATCGAGATGGCGGAGCATGAGGACGGCCGATTGAAGCAGCGCCGTGGGGTTGGCGACATCTTTGCCGGCGATGTCGGGCGCGGAGCCGTGAACCGCTTCGAAAATGGCGCAATCGAGGCCAAGGTTGGCGCCGGGAACCAGGCCGAGGCCGCCGACGAGGCCGGCGCACAGGTCGCTGACGATGTCGCCATAGAGATTTTCAAGCAGCAGCGTGTCGTACTGGAAGGGGTTCATGACGAGCTGCATGCAGGTGTTGTCGATGATGTGCTCGCCGTAGAAGATTTCCGGGAACCCCTCGCTCACCTGGCGGGCGCAGCGCAGGAATAATCCATCCGACAGCTTCATGATGTTGGCTTTGTGGATGGAGTGAATCTTTTTGCGGCCGTGCTTGCGGGCATATTCGAATGCGAACTTGGCAATGCGCGTTGAGCCTTTTTCGGTGATGACCTTGATGCTCTCGACGACGCCCGGAACGACTTCGTGCTCGATGCCAACATATTCGCCCTCGGTGTTTTCGCGGACGATGATCAGGTCTAGGCCGGGCCAATGCGTCGCCATGCCGGGGAGGTTTTTGATGGGGCGGAAGTTGGCGAAGAGCTCGAATTTCTTGCGCAGGGTGACGTTGATGCTTTTGAATCCGCCGCCTACGGGCGTGGTCACAGGCCCCTTGAGGGCGACCTTGTTGCGCTCAATGGACTCGTAGAGCGCGGCGGGAATGTATTCGCCGTAGATTTCGAAAGCTTCAGCGCCGGCGGCATAGCGCTCCCACTCGAATTTGACGCCGGTGGCTTCAAGGATGCGGACCACGGCCTGCGTGACTTCAGGGCCGATGCCGTCGCCGGGGATGAGGGTTACTTTGTGCGTCTTCGCGTCGATTGTCATAGCTTTCGGCCTCTAGCTGCTTGCTCCTAGCGTTACTTACCGGGCTGGTGAGATGTTGGCCCGAAACGGGCACGGGCTCAAAACGGTGGATCGGCTCGAAATCCGAAGCTCTCAGCAGCGCGCTTAAGAGCCTCGTCATTCGTCCACATTTCAGTTGGAGTTTGCACAATGATGATTGAGGCAATCAAGTGAGCGTCAACGAAGCCAACGCCACGGGCGTAGAGCTTGCGTATTTCGATGAGTTGTCTGACCTCATTGAGTTCCGCCAGGGGAAGCTCTGGGAGAAGTTCAAGCGATGCCAAGGTCAGTTCCCGGTCATGGAGCCCGCCCAGGGCGAGTTCCGCTACGATGTAGGGGTGCATGACGACTCTTCCTGAATCCAGCAAGTCCAAAACGTGTTGGTTTGCTCGCTGAAAATGATCGACCCAGATGTTTGTATCGATCAGGATCAGTGTTGCTTGCGGCGAATCGATCACTGGATTCTGCGGCGAGGAATTGGCTTGAGGTCGGGCATTGTTCCACCTAGAGCCGCCAGCCTGCGAGCAGCCTCTCGCTGGACAAGTTCGGTAAGGGCCAACTTTATCAGCGCGGCCTTCTCGGTAATGCCGGTGTATTGCTGCGCCTGGCGGATCAATTCATCGTCGAGTGCAATTGTGGTGCGCATTTTGGACCTCACTGGCATCGATTATAGCATCGTTTCGATGATGATTTCAGTGCCCATCCGTCGGGAAGGAGCCGTTATTTCTTGCCCTTGCTGCCGCGCCCGCCCAGCAAGCCTTCCAGCTCTTCCTTGAATTCGCGCACGTCCTTGAAGTCGCGATAGACGGAGGCAAAGCGGATGTAGGCCACGGTGTCGATGCCTTTGAGATGTTGCATGATGAGTTCGCCCACTTCGCTCGTCGTGCGTTCTCGCTCGGGAGCGTCGACCAGGTAGGTTTCCGCCGCATCGACGATGGCTTCCAGCTTGCTGGCGGGGACGGGACGTTTCTCACAGGCGCGGAGCAGGCCGCTCAGCACTTTCTGTCGGTCGAAGCGCTCGCGGCGGCCATCTTTTTTGACCACCATGTAGGGGATCTCGTCGATGCGCTCGTAGGTGGTGAACCGGCGAAGGCAGCTTTCACACTCGCGGCGGCGGCGGATGGAATCAGCCTCTTTGCTTTCACGCGAGTCGACGACCCGGTCCTGCCCGAAACCGCAATAGGGACATTTCATGCTTAGGGCGATTCTAAATCAGGGGGCAGTTCTCAGTTCACAGTTCAGAGTTCACAGTTCTTAGACAACCGGTACCAGGAGTGTTTTGCTGGCGAGGGCGGTCAGGCCGTCGAGGGTATCGAGAAAGGCGGCGGCGAGCGGGGGTGCGTCGCTGTCCAGATGCCAGAGGAGCTCGGCATTATTCCATGCGGCTTCGCGGGCGGCGGCGACGCTGAAGGCGCCGAGGGTGTTGTCGAGGGCGGAGACGGGCGGCAGGGCGTCCCCGAGGAGACGGACCCTGAGGGTGATTTTGGCGGATTCGATGAGGCTGTCGAGGGTGGTGTTGAGAGCAGTGTAGTCGCTGTATTGCGCTGTGCCGTGCTGGGGCGGGTTGGAAGTGGTCTTGCAGAGGCCAAGGATGGCCTGCGGCAGGTCGTGGTTGATGTGGGCGTTCATGCCGGCGAGGGCGAACTGAATGCGGGCGATGGCGGTCTGGTTGCGGACGGCAAAGACCGCCTGCCAGCAGCCGGGAGTGGACTGGCCGGAGAGGGAGGACTGGACGGCGGCGAAGTAATAGCGCGCGAAGGCGACGTCAAGGGCGGCGATCCATGCGGGGTCGGCAAAGCGGTTTGGGTCGGTGGGATCGGTGATGTTGACGCGGACCTGAATGGCCTGGGTGACGGTGAGATAGAGCCAGTTGAACCACTTGAGGCCGTCGCCGGGGATGCAGGTGGCGTCGATGGACTGCATGATCTGGATGACGTCGGGGATGGATTGCGGTGGGTCTTGGACGGCGGAGAGGAGGACGGGGTCGTAGGGGAACATGGTGCGGCAATGATAGGCGCGGCTGAGGTGGTTGGGAAGCGGGTTGACACTCAGAACGGAATCGCAGACAAGATGGCAAAGTTAGACGGTCTGTCCAGAGAGCCGCTCTGATGCTATTCTGCTGTCGGAAGCGCCATGGAAAGCCTCGTCGAAAGCAATCTAGAAGAAATCACACGCCTCTGCAAGGTTTATCGAGTGCAGAGATTGGCGGTTTTTGGCTCGATTTTGCGCGAGGATTTTGATCCCCAGCGAAGCGATGCGGATTTCCTGGTGGAGTTTGAGCCAGTTCCGGTTGGGGCGAGGATAAAGAACTATCTCGGCTTGCGGGGAGCGCTTGCTTCGCTGCTGTCTCGGCAAGTGGACCTGATTGAGGATGGGGCGATTCGGAATCCATACATTCTGAAGAGCGTGGCAGAGCAAGAGCAAGTGTTGTATGCAGCGTAACGCGAAGGCCTTTCTCTGGGACATTGCCAATGCCGCGGAAAGCATTCGATCCTTCACAGCCGGCAAAGACCTTGATGCCTACCTGCACGATGAGTTGTTGCGTTCCGCTGTGGAGCGGAAGTTCGGAATCATCGGCGAAGCACTCTCGCAACTGCTGCGCAACTTTCCTGAGTATCGCGACAGGATCACGCTGACCGGAGATATTGTCGCATTTCGCAACCAGATTGTTCATGGATATGCGACGGTCCGAGACGACATGGTATGGGAAATCGTCCAAGTCTATTTGCCGAACTTACATCGCGAAGTATCCGAACTGCTCGAAGGGCCGGACTGAGTCAGCTCAGGAATTCGGCGACCGCGGCGACCACTGTCTGCTGCTCGTCTTCGCGGAGTTCGGGGAAGATCGGGAGCGCCAGAACTTCCTTCGCGGCGCGTTCGGCTTCAGGGAAATCTCCCACTTTATAACCAAGGGGTTTTAGAGCTTCCTGCAGATGCAGCGGGACTGGGTAGTAGATTTCCGATCCGATTTTGCGGGCGGCGAGGAATTCGCGAAGCTGGTCGCGGCGCGGGGCGCGGATGACATATTGATGCCAGACGTGGCGAGTGCCCGGAACCTGGTGGGGCAGAACGATGCCGCGGCTCGGGTAGGGGCCTGGTTCGGCGAGACCGGCGGCGGTAAAGAGAGAATGGTAGCGCTCGGCAACCACGCGGCGGGCGTCGGTCCAGCCTGCGATGTACTTGAGCTTGACGGAGAGGATGGCGCCCTGGAAGCCATCCATGCGCGCGTTCCAGCCGATCTCGTCGTGGTGGTAGCGGCGGCGCATGCCGTGCTGGCGCAGCATTTTGACGCGTTCGGCAATCTCTTCCGAATTGGTGGTGACCATGCCGGCGTCACCGGCGGCACTGAGGTTCTTGGTGGGGTAGAAGCTGAAGGCCGCCGCGTGGCCGAGACCGCCCGCCTTGACTCCGTCCAACTCCGCGCCCCAGGCCTGGGCGGCGTCTTCGATGATGGTGAGCGCACGCTCGCGGCCGATGCGGCGGAAAAAATCGGATGCAACGGGCTGGCCATAAAGATGGACGGGCAGCACTGCTTTGACAGCATGCGCGCTCGGTCGATCAAGGATCGCTTCCACGGCCGCGGGGTCCAGGTTGAACGTGGCTGGGTCGATGTCGGCCAGCACAGGGGTGGCTCCGGCGCGGAGGATGGCGCTGACGGAAGCGAAAAAGCTGAACGGCGTGGTGATGACAGCGTCGCCCGGTCCGGGATCCCCACGAACGGGACGTGGTTCGTGGGGTGAGAGGCCGATTCCGGCAGCCGCCAGCGCCAGCCACAAAGCGTCCGTTCCCGAGGAGCAACCGAGGGCGTGGGCGACGCCGAGCTGTTCAGCCGCGCCCTTCTCGAATGCGGCCACCGGCTCACCCAATATGAACTGCTGGGTTGCAAGGACGTGACCGACTGCATCTAACAATTCCTGCTGGAGCGGCTGGTATTGGCGTTTGAGGTCCAGCATGGGCACCGGCTGGGCGGTTTGAGGTGGAATGCGGCGGGCGGGCAGTGTTTCTTGCACCACCTGATTTTAACAGTCGCATGGAGTGCAGGTGACTGCGGAGCGAAGAGGCGCATCCAAAGAAAGGCAAAGTAAGGGACGGTTCGGGACGAGGAAAAGTTGCGCAAGTGCGAGCCAGATCAGCAGCCGCTAAAGGAATCCAAATGAGTTTTGCGTTCTTTTGTTCAGACGGATCTGTCGCTCGGGAAACACTCGGACATCCGCAAAAATCGGGGATCGACGGGATGCGGTTGAGAAGATCCGAATCGAGGCAAAGAATGTATGACACCCGAAGCGGAGTTGAAAAGGTTGGTAAATGGCTGTAATGTTGAGCCATTGCGGGGCTCGTGCGGCAACTGGGATTCCAGATCCGTACCCGCCACTTTGGCTTTTCAACCACAGAAGTTGAATTTCAACGATCAAATGAGAGTAGGAGATCGGCACATGGAAAACAAGCCGGCACAAAACATTCAGGACACGTTCCTGAACACTGTCCGCAAGGACAAGACCCCGATTACGATTTACCTGGTGAGTGGGGTCAAACTGACCGGAAAAATTCGCTCTTTCGACAAGTACTCTGTGCTGCTTGAAAACAACAGCCAGGAACAGTTGATCTTCAAGCACGCCATTTCGACGGTAGTGAGCAACCGGAGTGTGGTGCATACCGAACATCGACCCATGGCCGTTGGGGCGGGGATTGGACCCTCCGCGGTGGCCATGCCGGCTACGTCAACAGGAACTGCGGAGACGCGATAGAACGCGGGGAGCAGTCTCGATTGGCAGTTGAGAAGAGCGGGACGGGCGGCTCAAGCGGTTCGCCTGAGCGGGCCGTCCTGGTAGCGGTGGATCTGGGTACGCGTTCGCGGAATAACCGCGCAGGCGTATCGGGTGCGCGGAACGCTGGAGTGCGCTCCGACTCCGCAAACGTCACAAACCTCAATTTGGATGAGAGCGAAACGCCCTTCGAGCCTGCTGGTTTGCGCCGCGGAGATGACCTGCCCGCAGAGGGGGTTCATTCCCATGGATCGCCGGGTCTGGACGCGGACGAATCCATGGCCGAGTTTCGTGAACTGGTGGCAAGCGCGGGCGGCGTGGTGGTCGCCGAGCTGATTCAGCACCGGTCACGCCCAGATCCCGCGACGCTGATCGGCGCCGGCAAGGTCGAGGAGATCGCCGGCGTAGCCGCTTCCACCGAAGCGGACGTGGTGCTGTTCGACCACGACCTGACGCCGACCCAATTACGCAACCTGGATGCCGCGCTTCCCTGCCGTGTGCTGGACCGGACGCAGCTTATCCTGGATATTTTTGCCCGCCACGCCCGAACGCGCGAGGGCCAGTTGCAGGTGGAACTGGCGCAGCTTGAGTACATGCTGCCGCGGCTCACGGGCCGGGGCAAAGCCATGTCGCAACTGGGCGGCGGCATCGGGACGCGGGGCCCCGGCGAAACCAAGCTGGAAACCGACAGGCGGCGGATTTCGGCCCGGATCGACCATTTGAAGGGCGAGTTGGACGCCGTGCGGCGGGTGCGCAAGCAGCAGCGGCAACGACGCGAATCTGTACCCGTGCCGACGGTGGCGCTGGTGGGCTATACCAATGCCGGAAAGAGCACGCTTTTCAACCGCCTGACCGGGGCGCAGGTGTTGGAATCGTCGCGCATGTTCGCCACGCTCGACCCCAAGCTGCGCGCTGTGGAATTGCCCAGCCGGCGCAAGATTCTTCTCTCCGATACGGTCGGGTTCATTCGCGATTTACCGCACACACTGGTCACGAGCTTTCGCGCCACGCTGGAAGAAGTGGCGCAGGCGGAGGTGCTGTTGCATGTCCGGGACGCGGCCTCGACCTACGGTGAGGAACAAAGAGCGCAGGTGGAGAAAGTCCTGGGTGAATTGGATTCGCTCAACAAGCCGCGCATTGAAGTGCTGAACAAGATTGACCTGCTGGACATTGAGGAGCAGGCAGGGATGACGACGCGGTCGCGGGCCGGGGGCGAAGTGCTTGTTTCAGCTCGCACCGGGGAAGGCATGGAGGCGCTGCTCACTGCGATTGACGAGGCCCTGTTCTCCGATCCTTTGATTGAGGCGGAGCTGAGGGTTCCGCAGCACGAGGGCGGCGTGCTGGCCACCATCGAAGCGGGAATGGTGGTGCATGCGCGGGAGTATGAGGGCAACCTGGTTCGGCTGAGGGTGAGCGGGCCGGCTTCGCTGATGGGACGGCTTCGCCAGTACCGCATGCGGGGCGCATAGTCCGAGGCCACTGGACGATAGGTTTTAGTTACTTTTCGATAGACGGAACCTTAAAGCAAGTAACGCCGTATCTCCCGCGTAGGAAACCCCCAGAGCACACCAGAGGACCAGCTTGATGACGACGGCGTCTGTGCGGTTGAAGTCCCGACGAGCCACGATACTCGCCGCGTGTGGTGTCACCGCGACTCTCATCTTTTCGCTGCTGCCCATCAGCCACTGGATCGCGCCTGGAGATTCCATGCGAGCCTTGTTGAGCCGCGAAGCTTTCTGGTGGATGTTTGCGGCAGCGGTGTTGCTCTGGCTCACCTTTGTGGAGCGGCTGCCCCTCCGTTCGATTGGCTTCCGCTGGCCTACGTGGAAGACATTCCTGTTCGCATTGGTGAGCGCAGCGGCGGTGTTGTTTGTGATGGTCGTTCACATGGGCGTGATTGTCCGCGTCTTCCACCTGGATACCGCGACAGTACTGGCGCAGCAACGGATGATTCTCAGCCAGCCCTACTGGTTTCGCGTGCTGCTTGTGCTGCGGGCTGCGGTAGTCGAGGAGATCCTGTTTCGCGGATACATGATTGAGAAAGTGCGGCAGCTCACCGGCAGCGCGGTTTTGGCTGTTGCTGTTTCCGTGCTTACGTTCACCTTTGCGCATTATGCGGGGTGGGGAGCGGTGCAGCTTCTTCCTGTCTTCGGCGCGGGGACAGTCCTTGCTCTCTTGTACGTTTGGCGGCGCGATCTGCCCTCGAACATGCTGGCTCACTTTCTGACGGACGGGGCGGGCTTTCTTTTAAGATGAGCTCGAGGGCACTGCATGAACCCCGTCGAAGGCGGCACAGCTCCGTCGATTACTACGCTTGAAAGCCGCGAGATTTATCGCAACCAATGGCTGCGGCTGCGCGAAGACAAGATTCTGCGGTCGAATGGAAAACAGGGCATCTATGGCGTGGTGGATAAGGACGATTGCGCCGTGATTCTGCCCATCGACAACGGGCGCGTCTGGCTGGTGGAGCAGTATCGCTACACCATTCAGGAGCGGGCGCTGGAGCTACCCCAGGGCGGATGGGAGATGGAAGTCGACGATCCCGAAAAGCTGGCGCGGGGAGAACTGAAAGAGGAAACGGGACTGCATGCGGCGACGATGACCTGCCTGGGATGGATGTGGATTGCCTATGGCTTCACCCACCAAAGACAGCACGTATTTCTGGCCACCGGATTGACGCAGACGGAAACCGAGCCGGATCCGGAAGAGCACGACCTCTCGATCAGTTCGGTGACCATAGAGGAATTTGAAGAATTGATGCTCACCGGCAAGGTTCGCGACGCCAGTACGCTGGGAGCATGGGGACTGTATCAGTTGTGGAAGACCCGCTCATCGCGATAAAGCTACGATGAACGGGGCACAGCCACTGATCCTCTATTGGACGGAATATCAGGCGGAACACCCGCCGGTCTGCAAAAGCCGTCGTTGATTCCTCAGGCCGGATGAAACTTCTTGATCGAGCGCGTGGTCAGCAGAATGAAAAGCAGCAAGAGAACGGCCTGGGCGATGCCAAAACCCGGAGATGTCTGCGACGGCGCGATGGAGTGGAGAACCTTAACCTTGTCGAAGGCCTGCGCCACCAGAACGAAGAAGTTGAAGTAAAGCGCCACGCAGGCTGAGACGACATACGTTGCCCGCCAGTCGCCCGCGAGTTTGTTGACGTAGAGCGCATAGATCGCCAGGACGAGGACAATCAGCGACAGGACTCCAATCACAATTCCCGGCGTAACGCCGTGATACGGAAAGATGAATCCGGTCAGGCTGGTCAGAACCGTTGAGAAGAGGAAAGCCGCGGTCAGGATGCTGAATCGCTTGGAGGAGAGAAACCCCAGGATAACGAAAATACCAGCACCCAGCCCCACCACGCTCAAAAACACGTGAAGGTAAGTGAGTTGCATCATTCGAAAATCGTGGATCATGGATTTGTCCTTTCGTGGAGCGGAAAAGAGGCAATGCTCGCGGAGAACCTGCCAGCGTGAAGCGCAGGGTTCCGCCTGGTAGTGTGAGCTTGCTACCTTTGAGGCCGTCGCGAGCAGGATTCAGAATCCGGGGTCGATCTGAAAGCAGCTTGGTCAGTGCCGCCAGATTACCACAGTACCTAAGGTAACCTGCCAACAATTCGTAAGAAAACAAACGAATTCCGCCGAACCACGGAGCGGCGGGAAATGGATTTCAACCGCCGTCATCAGGTTATCGACCTATCCGCGGTCCCTATCCGCGCTCCTCAACCGGAATCCACGGCGAGGGGTAGACGGGACCGATGTACTCGGCGCGGGGGCGAATCAGGCGGTTGTCGTCGAGCTGCTCGATCACGTGCGCGGTCCAGCCGGAGATGCGGCTGATGGCGAAGATCGGCGTATACAGATCGATGTCGATGCCGAGAGTGGCGTAGGTCGAAGCGGAGTAGAAATCGACATTGGCGTTCAGTTTCTTGTCGGCATTGATGTAGAGCTCGATGGCGCGCGACATCTCAAACCACTTCGGCTGGCCGGCGTCCTTGCCTAACTGCTCGCTCATTTTGCGCAGGTGGGTGGCGCGCGGGTCCTCGGTTTTGTAAACGCGGTGACCGAACCCTGAAATCTTCTGCCGCGCGGCCAGCATGCCCTTCACATATTCCACCGGATCGGCTCCGGCCTTGTCGATCACGTAGAGCAGGCGCATGACGGCTTCATTCGCTCCGCCGTGCAGCGGGCCTTTCAGCGCGCCAATGGCTCCTGTGACTGCGGAATGGATGTCTGCGAGGGTAGCGGCAATAACGCGGGCGGCAAAGGTGGAAGCGTTCAGTTCGTGATCGGCATGCAGGATGAGGGCGATATCGAGGGTGCGGGTCGCGGTTTCCGATGGCTTTTCCCCGGTCAGCATCCACAGAAAGTTGCCGGCGTGGGAGAGGGAACGGTCGGGCGGCACAATCTCCAGGCCTTTGCGAATGCGATCGTAAACGGCCACCAGCATGGCAATTTGGGAGACGAGATTGTAACTCTTGCGCACGTTGGCGTCGTGCGAGTTGTCCTTCTCGTCCGCGTCGTAGAAACTGAGCGCGGAGACGGCGGTGCGCAGCACTTCCATGGGGGTTGCCGTGGTCGGAAACGCCCTCAGCAGGTCGATGACGCGCACATCCAGCGACCGTGCCAGCGCCAGTTGCGACTGAAATTCGCGCAGGGCCAGCGCGTTGGGCAAAATGCCGTTCCACAGCAGGTAGGTGGTCTCTTCGAACGTGGAGTTGACAGCCAACTCGTGAATGTCGATGCCGCGGTAGGCAAGAACACCGGCCTCCCCGTCGATCCAGCAAATTCCCGAGTTCGCCGCAACAATTCCTTCCAGACCCTTTCCAGCGACTGCAGTCGACATAGCTTTCGGATCTCCCTCTTGCACTGTTTTTTGGTTTGCGCCGCGTGTCCGGACCTATACAAAGCCGCCCCGCAGTGAATTGCAGTAAAGATGTTTATAACGGAACCGTTCGGCCCTTGTCACGGAGCGTGGGACGGCGAACTGGTAAAGTTTCCCAATTCGTTCTCGCTTGAGAATCATGAGCCGGCTATCGCCCTTCAATATATGCGTACAACTCTTGCCGGATTCATCAGACTCTGCGATTCGCCTCGGCGATGGAGGCTGGAATCTCCAAACACGTTTGGACGGTTGATGGGAAATGATGAGATTGCTCGATGAACGTTAGGTTTTGTCTGAATTACAGCCGGCAATATAGAAAGCGAATTCGGTACCGCATTATACACACTTCTTGCTCTGAAACTGTGGAAAATCGGACTGGAAGGTGGTAGACTACTTCTGACTGGATTCGCTTTATATTCGCCCGTAAGTCGAAGAGGTATTTCCAACATGACCGCTACTTTGCAAAAACCAGACTACCGACTTGCTCAATACAAGGCGTTGGACCTGCTTGCCAGCGCTGGCATTAAACTGCCACCTGTGAATCCTATAGACATTGCAGAGAACATTTTGAATGTACCTGTCCGATTTGCCGTATTCGACCAAACCGAAAGCGAGCGGATTTCTGGGTTCTATGACAGTGAAGAGAACGCGATTGTCGTAAATCGGGAAGAGTTTCCGTTGCGGCAAACATTCACCATTGCCCATGAACTGGGTCACAAGATATTGCATGAGGATTGGGCTAGATCCTCTGAGTATCAAGTCCTCCTTCGTAATCCCCAAGAGCAGAGCAAGGATTTTCGAGAAAAAGAAGCTGATGCATTTGCGGCGAACCTTTTGATGCCTCGATTCATGATGGATGAGTATTACGAAGACTCGCCTGCTTCCGAACTATCGCGTTTGTTTGCCGTTTCTGTTCCTGCAATTCGCGCTCGATTGTCATTTTTGTATGGCATCTGAACGCGATAAAGCAAAAAGCGCAATTACGAGAACGGATTCTACCGATCCTGAGTTAGCCGCTGCTCTTGCCGAAGGTAAGCAGGAGCAGTATCGAATAACGGTTGAGAATAACCGTCACAAAGAAGCTATACAAGCCGGCGAATTGGGACGGATGGGGCAATGGCTTGGCGGAGAAAAAATGGCCCCAATCGTTATCGCGGCCATAGTCGTCGTTGCCGGATTATTAGGCGCATTTCTCTCTGGATACATGGCATCCACCAGCCAGCGCCCCGACGCGGCGGATTATTGGTACCGAATGGTGCAGACTAGTCTAGCGCTATCGGCTAGTGCGTTGTCCTTCATTTTTGGCCGCACCGGTAGACGTTAGATCATTAGATTGTTTTCATGTGGATTCAAACTTGATCGTTACCGGACGTTGTTGTTCTTTTCCTAGACAACCGGAAATCTTTCTATATCCTTGTAGACGCCCCCGTGGCGCGCCAAGTTGCGGCTTCGAAACTTGTTTTGATGGGCCGCGCAGTCGCGAAAGACCTGGAGCGCGATGCAAGAAATCGCGCACCGGCGTCTAATGGAAATAGAACGAGATACCAAAAGTGCGGCCTGCACCCCGCGCCGCTTAAAAGACGAAAGGTAAAAGAAATGACCGATGAATTCGAAAGTGCCCCTAGAACTTATTCCGGCGCATTGCTGGCTGTCATCGCCGTTGCACTGGTTTGTGCGCTGGGTGGACTGATCTGGACCTACACGCTGAGCACCAAGGTGACGGCCCAGCAGGCGGAATTGGATAGTGCCAAGCAACAAAACACGAAGCAGGCCGCGGAACTGCGCGAAACCAATGCCCGGCTGAACGTGGCAACCGAGGAACTGGGCAAATCGCTGGGGCTGACGCAGAAGCAGATGGATGAGCGCGCCGACCAGATCATTCGCCGCCAGCAGGCAGCGGAAGCCAACGCCCAGCAACTGGCAAGCGCGGAGAGGCAGACGGCGCAGCAGGTGAGCGCGGTTTCAAGCGCGGTAACCGACGTGAAGACGGATGTCGGGGGTGTGAAAACCGACGTGGCGAAGACGCAAAGCGACCTGGCCGGAGCCATTGCGCAGTTGACGACGATCAAAGGAGACCTGAGCGACCACGGCAGCCTGATCGCGCGGAACCGCGATGAACTGGAAGTCCTGAAGCACAAGGGCGACCGGAATATCTACGAGTTCACGCTGGCCAAGGGACAGAAAAAGCCGGTGGGCACGGTGAGCCTGGAGTTGAAGAAGGCCGATTCCAAAAAGAGCAAGTTTACGATCGTGGTGTACGCGGACGACAAGCAGTACGAGAAGAAAGACAGGAACCTGAACGAGCCGCTGCAATTCTATGCCGGCAAGGATCCGATGCTGTTTGAAATTGTGGTGAACTCAGTGAGCGCCAAGAACACGGTGACCGGGTATCTTTCGACGCCGAAGTCTGCGCCCGCTCCCGCTGCTACCGGACGATAACCTGGCCCTGGGGCGTCAGCGTGAGGCTGGGCTGATAGCGGAAAGCAAAGGTGAAGTTCAAGTCTTTGCGGGCGTCCCACTGCTGCTGGTTCAAACGGAACGACGAGACGATGGTTCCCTCCAGAGATTGCCCCGGAGCGATGGTCGCATCGGTGGTGGAAAGAGCCGTCTGGTGCGGCACGGGCATCTTTGGATAGGCGACGTATACCCGGTCGTAATCGGCTCCGGAAGCCGCGTAGCTTGAGTGGATGCCGTCATCCAGCTTGATATTGGTCATCACGTTGTGGAGATAGAGCGGCTCTTTGCCCAGGTTATGCAGCTTGACCTGGGTGAACACGAGCACCTGGTCGAAGCTCTGCTTGGCCATCGCCTCCCCATTGGCGTCGAATCCGGAGCTTTCAGCATGCTGCGGATGAACCCACACGTTCACGATTTCTCCTGAAGAGACGGGGGACTTCCGGTTGGCCATCACAAAAATGGCGATCGCGGTAGTCACCAGCACGGCTGCGATCCAGGCCGCCCAGACAACATGGCTAGAACCCTTGGTATAGTCCTCGCCGGGCTTAGCTTCTACCAATTCGGGGGAATCCTGCAAAAGGCTCATGGCGCACTTATCTTATCTCCAACAGAGATCATTTAGATAGGAATTCGCGTAACAGATTACTGAAATGAGTACGGATTTGCACTAGAATTGGTGCATTTTGGCGCGGATCACGGAGTAGGGATGTATGGAGTCCGCATATTGCGACCGAACTGTCTCGAAACTTCCTACCAATCCGCCGGCTTTGCAATGAGCCTCCCGTCGTGCCCAATCACGGGGTCCGGAAATTGGCTTACGCCTAGATAGGGGGTCAGGTGGCGGACATCCGTGGCCAGATTCCTGAGCGTGACTGCAGGGCGATTGGTGGGAGTCAGGAGGGTGGCCGGCAACTTCGCCTCCTGCACTACCAATCGCAGCGGCTCTTTCAGGTCGGTGTCGTTTGTTACGAGGACGGCATGCTCAAATGCGCCCAGAAACGCATCGCGTACGAGGTGCGCACCCAGGTTGACGTCCGACCCCTTCTCTTCCGTCTTAACAGCACAGAAGGAATTCGGAACAGGGAACGGCGTCTGACCGGGAGGCCAGAACTGCATCGGCTCAGCCAGGGGCATCCACGTATTGGTGACTTGGAAATTGCCAAAATGTATATGTAAATTGGGCAGTGTTCCGAGCGCCTTCAGATAGGTTTCCTGATCCTTTGGGGATGATGGATTGCGGCTTCCGGAGACGCGCGCTGTGTAGTAATTAATGGCAACAATGTTGCAAGTCCTGGAAAGCGATGCCTCGCAGAGCGCCTGCAAATTGAGCCATTTGTATTGGGATTTTCGCAGGGCGCGATAATACAAGTTGAATCCATCTACATATACGACTGTACGCATGCCGTGAATTCTATATGCAAAAGCAAAAAGCCGCCGCACTTGCATGCGACGGCTTCTGGGCCTACGGCACGCCGTAGGTGGGTTGGATCAATCATCATCGTATTCGCGTTTGATGTCAAGAAGGAAATGCTATGGCCTGGGACGAAGCGCCGCGAGAAAACCCTGTGCCGTAAGCGTATTCAGCACATCGCCCGGACCAAGCCAGGCGCGCCGCAACTGGCGAATCCCATAGTCCATTTTTCCCAGGTTGCGCGCATCGTGCGAGTCCGAATTGACGACGATTTTGCAGCCCAGCTCCTTGGCCAGTCGGAGGTCGCGGTCGTTCAAGTCAAGCCGTTCGGGAGCGGCGTTGTGCTCCACGGCGACCCCCAGCTCAGCCGCGCGGCGCAGCACCACGCCCAGGTCAATTGCAAATGGCTCGCGGCGCAGCAGCAGCCGTCCTGTCGGGTGCCCCAGAATCCGCACGTACGGGTTTTCGATGGCCCGCAGCACACGCGCCGTGGTCTCTTCGCGGCTCTGGTCGAACCGGGTGTGGACGCTGGCGATGACCACATCCATTTGTGCCAGGACCTCGTCGTCCAGGTCGAGCGCGCCGTCGGTCAGGATATCCACTTCGATGCCGGTGAAGACGCGAATCCGGCCTTCCATTTGCTCGTCGACTTCGCGAATACGCTGCACATGTTCGAGCGCCCGCTTGTCGTCGAGCCCATTGGTCATGGCCAGGTTTTTAGAGTGGTCGGTGATGGCGATGTACTCAAATCCACAGGCCAGAGCAGCATCGGCCATCTCGCGAATGGAGTTGTGCCCGTCCGTTGCGTGGGTGTGCATGTGCACGTCGCCGCGCAGATCGGCTTTCTCAATCAGGCGGGGCAGGGCGTGCCGTGCGGCGGCTTCAATTTCACCGAGATTCTCGCGGATCTCGGGCGGCATCCAATCCATGCCGAGAGCGGCATAAATCTCCTCTTCAGTGGCCGCTGCAACTACGGAATCGTCATCCAGTCGCGCCAGAGACCACTCGCTCAGGGTGTAGCCCATCTTGAGAGCCCGTTGGCGGAGGCTGACGTTATGCGCCTTCGAGCCGGTAAAGTATTGCAGGGCAGCGCCATAGGAGGCAGAAGGAAGCAGGCGCACGTCCACCTGCAGTCCATCGGCCAGGTGAAAGCTGACCTTGTTCTCGCCCTTGGCGATGATGTCGCGGATGCCGGGAAAGGCCGCCACATACTCGACTGCGGCACCCGTATGCTCGGGCGCGCAGGCCGGCCCAGTGACCAGCAGATCGAGGTCGCCGGCGGTCTCGCGGCCTCGGCGCAGGGAGCCAGCGGGAGTCACCCGCTCAATGCCGGGGAAGGCCATCAGATACGTCGTGATGCGCTGGGCCGCATCCTCGGCCACGTCGATGCGGTACCGGCCGGAGCTGCGGCGATATTCGTCGATTCCCTTGCGCAGCTTTTCAATCTGCTTGTCTCCCATGCGGGGCAGACCGGCGAGGCGGCCGGCATCGATGGCCTGGGCAAGCTGGTCGATGCTGCCGATTTGAGCCGCGGCCCACAGCAGCGCTACGGTCTTGGGGCCCATGCTTGGCAGTTTGAGCAGCTCAAGCAAACCGGAGCCGTATTTCTGCAGCAGTTCCTCGCGCAGCGGGAGCGTGCCGGTCAGGGCGATGGCCTGGATATTCGCGGCCATGCCCTTGCCGATGCCCGGAATCTCCAGCAGGCGAACGGTTTCCGAGGCTACGGCCATCATATCGACAGTGGTTTGTTCGGCGGCCTCGGCTGCCCGGCGATAGCTGCGAATGCGGAATCCGTCGCCGCCATCGATTTCAAGCAGGTCGGCAGTTTCAGACAGCAGGTGGGCTATGGTGGGGTTGTCCATTGCGGAAGCGTACCAGAATCAGATATCTGACAGGAAAAATCAGGAGTCTGAGAGATGGCCCAGGAACGCCGAGATGGCCGGAGATGCCAATTGCGGGCCACCTCGTACCGCGCTCATGCTGCACGTGACTGCCCAGGGAGGAGCGTCATGAAAACTCGGAGCGCACCGGGCACACCCTCATCTCACCACATGAAGGTGGCTTTCCAAGTACGCCGGGCGATTCCGCTTGGCTCGGTGGCTAAGGCTAAGCTGCGTTGTGGGCAGCCGCATCTTTGAAACGGATGACCGAATCCGCCTGAGGGCCTTTCTGGCCTTGGACAATGTCGAACTCCACATCATCGCCCTCTTTCAGCGTCTTATAGCCATCGAGTTGAATTGCGGAATAGTGGACGAAGACATCCGGCCCGTCGTCGCGGCCGATGAATCCATACCCCTTGGCGTTGTTAAACCACTTGACCTTCCCTTTGTGCTGAGCCACAGGCTCCTTCTTTCTTTGGGTCGTGCGGGGATCTGGTGGACGAGGAGAATCGAGCACCAATACAAACTAAGACGTGAAAAGCCGCCGAAAGGTTGATTGAAATGCGAAAGTGCGGTCCCGCAAAATGAAATGGGCCGGCAATCAATGCCGGCCCTGCAGGGAAGCGATCTCCCCGTAAAATTTCTAACTGTTCTATTTCTTGCGCTTACCCGCCCCGAGGCGCGCAAACAGCAGCACACTGGTAAGCGTTTTGCCGTCGAGGATGGCGCCCTTCTCAATCATTTTGAGTACCTGGGAAAGCTTGACCAGGCGGAATTCAATCTCTTCGTCAGCCTCCGGGTGCGCGTCGCCGGCCTGCAGTCCCTCGGCAACAAAAACCTTCATGGATTCGCCGAGGAAGCCGGGGCTCGCGTAGTACTCAACCAGCGGCTTCCACTTCTTTGCGTGATAGCCGGTCTCTTCCGCAAGTTCGCGCTGCGCCCCGGCAAGCGGATCTTCGCCGGCCTCAAGCTTGCCGGCAGGTAGCTCCCAAAGGAACTGATTGGCGGCATGACGATATTGGCGCTCAATCACGATCCAGGGGTTTTTCTTGCTCTTTGAGGTATCAATCGCCAGGATCACGACGCTGCCGTTGTGGCGAATGACGTCGCGCTCACTGGGCTTGCCGCCCGGCTCAAGCAGCTTGTCATGCAGAACACGGAACAGCGGCCCCTGGTAGACGACCTCCGAACTGATCAGTTGCGCCACTTCAGAAGCGGCGGGCAGCTTTCCAATCTTGTCCTTCTTCTTCAGAGCCTTGGCTGGCTTGGTCTCTGTGGCTTTCGCCTCCTTGGGCGCCTTGGGGCTTATTTTCTTTGCAACCTTCTTTGCCGCCTTCTTCGCCGGACTCTTCGCTTCAACGGCAATTGCAGCCTTCTTTTTGCTAACCATCTTCTGTTTCTCTCCTCAGACCGCGGTAAGGGAAAGTATACGCATTACACTGGAGTGCGGCAGTCTCCATTGTGCAGTAGTGCATCGATTTTGCCCGGCGTGTCATCTTTAACTGAGGCGAATCAAACTTGAGCCCCCAGGCGATCGGGATTTTCGATCGCAGTGAAACCCGAGTGAACGAGTTGTTGAACGTAGATTGCTATCCGATTACCGTTGCGCCGGGGCTCAGCCGGCTGTTTCTGGACTTTTGTGCCGGCGAAGCGCGGGCGCGCGCGTTCTATGCCTTTGGCGCGACTGCTGAGACCCCGCAGCTTGAGACCCCCAAGCTTGAGATTTGGTCTACGCGTCCGCCGGTGCCCGCGCACTGGCCTGAGCTGGTTCGCGTGCTGGCTTCGCAGAATGCGGGGTCTGGTCCCCAGGCGGATGCGGCGCTCGAATTGCTTCGCCAGGGCGCGGGAAGCGTAGTTACCGGGCAGCAAGTGGGGTTATTCGGCGGACCGCTGTTTACGCCCTTCAAAGCCGCAACGGCCATTGCCCGCGCCCGAACAGCGACCGCCGCAGGCCAGCCTCACGCAGCCATCTTCTGGCTGGCCAGCGAAGATCACGACTTTGCCGAAATCAATCACGTCACCTTTCCCGCGCGCCGGGAGCTGAGGAAGCTGGTTTATGCCGCGGCGCCGGAAGCGGCAACGCCGGTAGGCTCGATTGTCCTTGACGACTCGATCGCGCCACTGATCGACCAGGCGTGGGAGTTGTTGGGCAGCTCCGATGCAATGGAGGCGCTGGTTGCCGCGTACCAGCCGGGCCGCACGTTCGCCCAGGCGTTCGCCGGGTTCTATAGGAAGGCATTTGCGGCGCAGGGCCTGCTGGTGCTGGATGCGGCAGGGCGGGACATCCACCGCATGGGCGCGCCGGTGTTGAGGGCTGGCCTGGAACGGGCAGATGAGTTGCACGCGGCCTTGCTCGAACGCAATCGCGAACTCGAAGCTGCGGGTTATCACGCGCAGGTGGCCGTGGGAGCGCAGAATAGCCTGCTCTTCCTGATCGACGAGAAGTCGGGCGCGCGGGTGGCGCTGAAGCGGACGCCCCCCAGCAGCCAGGAGCCTGCGGGCCTGTGGCAGGCCGGGCGGCAGGACTATTCAACTGCCGATCTGCTGGGCATTCTGGACGCGCAGCCGGAGCGAATTTCCCCTGCCGCGCTGCTGCGGCCCGTGTTTCAGGACCTGCTTCTTTCCACCTCGCTCACCATTGGCGGCCCGGCGGAAATCGCTTACTTCGGCCAGTCCGCCGTGCTCTTCGAAAGGATTCTGGGCCGCATGACGCCGGTGCAGCCGCGCTTCTCGGCAACGCTCGTGGAGCCGGCGATCGGGGATCTCCTCCGGCGGCACGAACTCACGCTGGAAAGGGTGTTTCAGGTCGGCGGAGAGGCCGGCGGAACCGACGGGGCGACGGCGCTGGCCCAATTGCTGGCGGCCCGCGCGATGCCGATTGAAGGGAAAATGAAACTGGCCGCCGCCGGCACGGCACTTGATAGCGAGCTGAGTATTCTTCTCGAATGGATGCGGGGACAGGACGAGGGACTGGGGAAGTCAGCGGAGACCGCCGCGAGCAAGATCCTTTACCAGATGAACCGGCTGAGAACGCTGGCGTCCAATTTTCAACTGCAACGTGAGGCTTCTCTCGGCCGGCATGCGGAGACCATCTGGCAATCGCTCTACCCCGGCGGCGGGCTCCAGGAGCGTTTGCATGGGGCGGCGTATTATTTTGCCCGGTACGGTTTTGAGCTGGCGGAGGAGCTGACCGCGCAGGCTGCAAATCCATGTCCGGGCCACACAGCGCTGTGGTTGTGACGAAAAACCGGGAAAAGGGAACAGGGAACAGGGAACAGGGAACAGAAAAGCGCCGGCTCTAGAGCCCTGGCGAATGACGGGAGGCTTGTCGTGAACAAGGTTGCGGCTTTATTGGCCTTTGGGATTCTGGCCTCCTCGGCTGCGCTGGCACAAATTGATGCCTGCGCTACGGCCGGGACAAACAATGCCTTTCTTGGGATTCAGACCGTGCGGCTATGGGCAGGTGACGCGCCTGAAGCCAAAGGCAAAGCCTGTGAAGATATCCCGACATTGACGGTCATGGGACCCCGCAAGGGCGCAGAGAACGGCTCCGCGGTTATCATTTTGCCCGGGGGCGCCTATCGCAACCTGGCGGCCGATCTTGAGGGACGGGAAATAGCCGATTGGTTCACCGCCCGCGGCTTTCGCGCTTTCATTCTCAGCTACCGGCTCACCTCGAACGGCTACGTTCTCCCCGTTCCCTTGCTCGACGCCCGGCGCGCGATCCAGACCGTCCGCGGACGTGCCGCCGACTACCACATTGACCCTAACCGCATTGTTGTCATAGGCTTTTCTGCCGGAGGCCACTTGGCGGCATTGTCCGGAACCCAGTTCGTGCCCGGCAACCCCGATGCGGAGGACCCAATCGACCGCGCTTCCAGCCGCCCGGACTACCTGGTGCTGGGCTACCCGTGGATTGGCGCGATTTCCGCCGACACCTCGCACCTGAGCTATTGCAAGCTGTTCAACCTGATGGACCGCTGTGAGGCGCTGCGCACGGCGTACTCTCCAGATTTGTTCGTCACCAAAGACACGCCGCCCACTTTTATTTATCACACGTTTACTGACCAGACGGTTCCGGTGGAGCAGGGACTGCGCTTTTACGAAGCGCTCATCAAGGCCGGCGTGCCTTCAGAAATGCACATCTTCGCCAACGGGCCGCACGGGACAGGGTTGGGCAAGGGCGATGCGGCTTTGGATCAGTGGCCGGCCCTGCTGGAAACATGGCTGCGTGGAAAGGGACTGCTGACGGTGAACAAACCCGCGGTGACAGGCAAACCCTGATTTGCATACATGGTTTGAAACCGGACTCTTCCCGTTGCCAAAACGCGGCGAAATTTGGCGCTGGAATTCGTAGCCAAAATTGAGGCGGGCCGACGACTCCGGGAGTGGAAGGACTTCCCGGAACCGCCGGCCCGCTGGACCCTGAACCGGGTCTGGGTGGTATTCTTAGTTTAGGCGTGTTTTGCACAAAAGCAAGCTCTTTTTGGGAAATTTTCCCGATTCGTGACAGCTGTCACAGAACCCCGCAATTAAGTTCCAGCTGCGTTGACCTCCGGGACGCCCGCCTGATAAAAATGAGTGTTCCACCAACAACAGAAAATTGATAAAGACTGCCTGAAACGCCGGTACCTGCATGCAAGAAATCATTCAACAAATCGGGGCGCTGTTTATCGGCGCCATACCCACGATTCTTCTGTTCATCGTGCTGGTTTTGTCCTATCAGTTTCTGGTGCAGGGTCCCTTGACGGCCACGCTGAAAAAGCGCCGCGCGCTCACTGAAGGGGCGCTCGAAGATGCGCAGAAGGCCATTGCCGCAGCCGAAGCCAAGGCGGCAGAGTACGCCGAAAAGCTGCGTCAGGCGCGCGCCGAGGTTTACAAGGTGCGTGAACAGCGGGTAAAGCAGTGGAATGCTGAGCGCGAGGCTGCTCTTGATGCCGCCCGCAAGGCGTCGGGGGTAAAGGTGAACCAGGCCAGGGCAGAACTCGAAGCCGAAACGGCAGCCGCGCGCACCACCATTCAGGCGTCGGCGACGGAATTGGCCGGTCAGGTGGTCCGTGCGGTGCTTCCGCTCGCCGCCGGGGGTTCCCGTTGAGAAATTCGATTCCGGCAATTTCATCTTTCCAAACGCACTTTTCCAAACGGCTTCTTTTGATTGCAATGTTCGCCGCGCTGATTGCCGGTTTGGCGATGGCTCCTCGCCGCGTCATCGCGCAGCAGGCGGCTCCGGCCGTTGCCTCGCAGACCGCCCCGGACGCGGCCGCAAGCAAGCGGCACGAGTCCGAGGAGCAGGAAACGGAAGACGAGGCAACCAACAAATTCCGCCACAACTCACTGGTCAAGTCGGCAGCCAAGGCGCTGAATATTTCCGACGAGGCCATGGCCAAGACGTTTGAATTCATCAACTTCGGCATCGTGGCGCTGGCCATCGGCTTTGCGGTACTCAAGTTTGTGCCCAGGTTCCTGCGCAATCGCGCGGAAAAGGTGCGCACCGATATCGAGTCGGCCCGCAAGGTGACCGAGGACGCCAACTCACGATTGAGCGCGATCGAGGCCAGGCTCGCCAGCCTGGGTGACGAGATTCAGAAATTCCGCGGCGAAGTGGAGGCGGAGAGCTCTCAGGATGAGGCCCGCATCAAGGCTGCCCTGGCTGAAGAAAGCGCTCGCATTGTGGCGGCCGCCGAGCAGGAGATTGGTGCCGCGGCAGCACAGGCCACCCGCGGGCTGCGCAGCTTTGCCGCCGACCTGGCCATTGACCAGGCCGCCAAACAATTCAAGCTTACGCCGGAGACCGATCGTGCCCTGATCGCTGAATTCGTCGGCGATGTGACGAAGGGAGGGCTGAACTAGATGGCCGCCTTTGTTGCACGCTACGCCAGCGCATTTCTCGATGTGGTCACGTCCGCCAAGCTGGACCCGGCCGCAATCGACCGCCAGATCGCCGACTTTATCGCCACGTGGGACGGAAGCCCGGAACTGCGCGAATTCTTTGTCAATCCTGCCGTTCCCGCGATACAAAAGGTGGGGATTCTGGATAAGTTGAATGCAAAGCTGGGGCTTCAAAAGGAACTGCGAAACCTGCTGGCAGTGTTGATTGACAACGGCCGCATCGGCCAGGTACGCGACGTTCTTGAGGCGTATCGCCGGCGATTGCAGGAGCAATTGGGCATCCGCCAGGCGCAGATCGTGACAGCGCGCGAGTTGAGCGAGCAGGAACGGGCCGCGCTTGTAAAGGACATTGGCAAGCTCGCGGGTTCGCGCATTGAAGCAAGCTTCAAGCTGGATGCGTCCATCCTCGGTGGCACAGTGGTACGCATCGGCTCCACGGTTTATGACGGTTCAGTGCGCGGACGCCTGGCCCGTTTGAAAGAAACGCTCGTAAGTGGTCAGTGATCAGTGGTCAGTGGTCAGTTTTTTGGGTGATGAGTAAACAGATTTTAGTGTTCGGTTTTTAGTGGTTGAAAGTCGCGGCCGGGACACAGGCGCGCCAAGGTCAAGGATCGGTGATCCGCAAATGGATTCGCTGGGAACTGACCACTGACCACTGAGAACTGACAACTGTAAGGACAGAAATGGCTCAGATCAAGGCAGACGAGATTACGCAGCTTCTTCGCGAGCAGATCGCGAATTACGATTCGAAGGTTCAGGTCGACGAAGTCGGAACCATCACATCGCTCGGTGACGGCATTGCCCGGCTTCATGGCCTGGACAAGGTCATGGCCGGCGAGTTGCTCAGCTTTCCGCATGGCATTGCCGGGCTGGCACTCAGCCTGGAAGAAGACCAGGTCGGCTCCGTGATCCTGGGCGACTACACCGAGCTTCGCGAAGGCGACGAGGTGAAGCGCACCGGCAAGATTCTTTCCGTGCCGGTGGGCGAAGGCATGATCGGTCGCGTGGTCAACGCACTGGGCGCCCCCATCGACGACAAGGGGCCCATTGCGTCCACCGAATCGCTGCCGGTCGAGCGCCTGGCGCCGGGCATCATCGATCGTTTTTCGGTGAAGGAGCCCATGGCCACCGGCCTCAAGGCCATCGATTCCATGATTCCCATCGGCCGCGGCCAGCGCGAGCTGATCATTGGCGATCGCCAGACCGGCAAAACCGCCGTGCTGCTTGACACTATCATCAACAACGCCAAGAACGACCTGATCTGCATCTACTGCGCCATCGGCCAGAAGCGCTCCTCCATCGCCCAGGTCGTCCAGACGCTGACCGAAGCCGGAGCCATGGGCCACACCATCATTGTGGCTGCTTCCGCTTCCGAGCCTGCCCCGCTGCTCTACCTCGCCCCATACGCGGCCACCGCCATTGGCGAATTCTTCCGCGACTCCGGCCGCCATGCGCTGGTGATGTACGACGATCTCTCCAAGCACGCGATGGCTTATCGCGAAATCTCGCTGCTGCTGCGCCGTCCGCCAGGCCGCGAAGCCTATCCCGGCGACGTGTTCTATCTCCACTCGCGCCTGCTCGAGCGTTCGGCCAAGCTGAGCAAGGAAAAGGGCGGCGGCTCGCTGACTGCACTGCCGGTTATTGAGACCCAGGCAGGCGACGTTTCGGCTTACATCCCTACCAACGTCATCTCCATCACCGACGGACAGATCTTCCTGGAAACTGACTTGTTCAACTCCGGCGTCCGTCCTGCGGTCAACGTCGGCCTCTCGGTTTCGCGCGTGGGATTCTCGGCGGCCATCAAGGCAGTCAAGCAGGTTGGCTCGACCCTGAAGCTCGACTTGGCGCAGTATCGCGAACTGGCAGCCTTCGCGCAGTTCGGTTCGGATCTCGACCCACTCACGCAGAAGCAGCTCAACCGCGGTCAGCGGTTAACGGAATTGCTCAAGCAGCCGCAATTCCACCCGCTCACCTGGCAGCAGCAGACGGTAATACTCTTCGCCGGAACGCAGGGTTACCTTGACGATTTCAAGGTCTCCGACATTCGCGCCTTCGAAGATGGTTTGTACAAGTACTTTGACAATGCGCAGACCGAGTTAATGAAAAAGCTGACCGAAAAGAAGGCGCTCGACGACGATCTCCGCAATGGTCTGCACGCCGCGCTCAAGGAATACTCGGCCAACTTCAAAGCGGAGCTGGAAGCAGCGGCAAAGGCGTAAAAGCAGTTGTCAGTTGTCAGTGGTCAGTTTTCAGTAAAGACCACGCAGCACTGGATCGACGGGAACTGATAACTGACAACTGAGAACTGAGAACTGAAATGGCAAACGTACTCGATCTAAAGCGGCGCATTCGCAGCGTAAAGAACACGCGGCAGATCACCAAGGCCATGAAGATGGTCTCGGCGGCCAAGCTGCGCCGCGCGCAGGAGCGGGCGCTTTCGGCGCGCCCCTACGCCAAAATGATCACCAGCGTCCTCGAATCGCTGACCCGGCGCATCGACCGCTTCGATCCGGAGACGGGCAACCTGCGTCATCCACTCTTTGCCATCCGCGAAGAGAAGCGGGTGCTGGTCATCGTCGTCAGCGGTGACAAGGGATTTGCCGGCGGCTTCAACGCCAACATTCTCAAAATGGCGTTTCAGTTCATCAACGGCAATCCCGACAAGGAAATCGACGTCGAAGCTGTGGGCCGCAAGGGCCGCGACCAGACACGCCGCCACTATCCCGCGGCAATCTACAACGAGCAGACGGACGAGAACGGCAACAAGATCCAGGTGCGCGAACGCAAGGCAAAGGTCGAAGTCACCGGCGACCACGTGGGGATGTTGCTGAAGCTCGAGACCAGCCGCGTTTATGAACTCGCGCAAAGCATCATCTCCCGTTACGTGCATGAGGAGATTGACGCCGCCTACATCGTCTACAACGAGTTCAAATCGGTCATCCAGCAGCGCGTAGTAGTCGAAAAGCTGTTGCCCATTCTGAAGATCGGCATTCCGCAGATTACGGGCGCTGCCGAGCCAACCGAAGAAGAGCGTGAACGCACCGCCGAAGCGGCCGCCAGCGCGGGCATTCAGCTGGAACCGGTGGATACCGCCGAAGCCGATACGGAAGCGAAGAAATTCGGCACCGCGCAGGTGGATTACATCTACGACGATCCGCCGAACGAACTCTTCAACGGCCTGCTTCCGCAATACATTTTTTCCATGCTGTACCACGCCATGACGGAGTCGGTCGCCGCGGAACATGCGGCCCGCATGACGGCGATGGATTCGGCAACCAACAACGCCTCGGACATGATCGACTCGCTCACGCTGCATATGAACCGCGTGCGCCAGGCGGCCATTACCAAGGAGATTATCGA
>JBEKRU010000079.1:0-27300 GCA_049518435.1 Occallatibacter sp.
AGCGTGAACCTGGTGGACCTGTTCTTCACGGTCAAGGACAAGCAGGGAAATCTTGTTCCCCACCTGACCAAGAACGATTGCACGATTACGGAAGACAAGGTGCCGCAGACCCTGAAGAGCTTTGTGGCCGAGACGCAGCAGCCGATAACCCTCGGGATTCTACTGGACACTTCGGGTAGCCAGGAGCGCGTATTGCCGCTTGAGCAGCAGGTTGCCGGAGAATTTCTGTCTCGAGTATTGCGGCAAAAGGACGAGGCGTTTGCTCTTTCATTCGACGTGAACGTAGACCTGTTGCAGGACTATACCAATAGCCCGCACTTGCTTTCTCGCGCACTGAACAAGGCGGAGATCAACACTGCGGGCGGCAATGGCGGAGGAATTCCCGGCGCTGGCGGGGGGACGATTCCCACCCACGGTGGACCGAAAGGCACGGTGCTTTACGACGCGGTGGTTCTGGCATCGGGACAGAAGATGAACCAGGAAGCGGGCCGCAAGGCGATGATTCTGCTGACCGACGGCGAGGATGAAGGCAGCGATCACAAGATCGGCGAGGCGATTGCGGCGGCGCAGAAGTCGAATGTGCTGGTGTACACGATTCTAATTGCCGACCGTGCGGCGTACGGCAGTTTTGGGTACTCGGGCTATTCGGCGATGAAGAGACTGACTGAGGAAACGGGCGGGCGGCTTATCGACGTTGGCAACAACGGACCCAAGCTGGAGGCCGCCTTCCAGCAGATTGAAGACGAACTGCGCACGCAGTATGTGGCCACGTATACACCGAGCAACACGAAACTGGACGGAACATTCCGTCACATTGGCGTGCAATGCAATGGTGAGGGGATGAAGGTGCAGGTGCGCAAGGGCTACTTTGCGCCATCGCCTGAAAATTAGGTATATCCAGGACCGGCTCACATCCCAGACCACTCGGACTGGATAAAACTTACAAAGTTCGCGAAAGAATTTCCGGTTTGAGCCGCTTTGTCGGTGCGCAGGAGCAGGATGGTGGTTTCTGTCTCCTGCTGTGTCTTTTTAAATGAATAGATTAAGTGGAATCCTTGCAAGAAGCCATTGGTAAAACGATTGCAGACATCCTCCATCTAGAGGTGCGTGGCGAGAGGTGCGGAATTGTGTCGCCAAGGCGGAGCGAAGACCCTTGTTGCGATGAAGGGCATCTAACTGAATGCATGTGGAGGATTTTTCAAATGAACACAAGCAAACGATTTCTAGTTACGGCAATCGCGTTTGGAAGCGTTGTTCTGCTTGGACGGCCTGCGGAGGTGCGCGCGGCCCAAAATACTGACTCAGCTTCAACTGCGGCTCCAGCGACTCCCGTCGAAATGAAGCAGGTGGACGGTGAACTGGTGGGCAAGCTTGATTCGAAATCCGCGAAGACGGGCGACAGCGTGGAAGTGAAGACCACCCAATCCGTGAAGATGGCCACGGGTACGGAACTTCCCAAGGGATCGAAGCTGATGGGGACGGTTACAGCCGTGAAGCCGCACAGTGCGGACAATGCAAATGCGGAGATGGCAATCCGGTTTGACCACGCGGAGCTGAAAGGCGGTCAGAGTGTGCCGATCCAGTCAGTCATCCAATCTGTAGCGCTGTCGTCGACTGATGCGGCGAACAACCCGGCGGACAACGCGCCGGTGGTGAGAGGCACCCCGATGGGCGGCGGCGCTGGGACAGCGAGCATGGAGGGCGCGCGTCCCGGCAGCCCAACCGGCAGCGGCGCGGCAGACCAGTCAATCAACGGGATGGGACCCGGCGAGGGCTCCGCGACCGGAAGCAACAACAATAATGCGCCCGGAGCTGTCGTGGGCAAGCTGGGAAGCCAACCCATTCGGACCACATCTGTCCCGGGGGTCTTTCTTGCCACCAACTCGCCGAGCGGGGCATCGAAGCTGTCCGGCGTGTTCGTCGGAGCCAACAGCGATGTGAAGCTCAGCGGTGGAACGCAGGTTGTGCTGGGAGTGGCAGCGGCGTCTGCACAGTAGGCAATTCAGTTCATCAAGACCGCCGCAATGTGTGCAGCGGGCAGAATGGTGCGGGCAGAATAGTGCGCGCAGGGTGTGCTGTTTTGAGACACTCCGGTGCACAGGTTCTGTCCGCAAGTAATCTGGTATGCGCAGACCCTCGGGGATAGTATCGGCACAAGGGCAGAAAAACTTTAGGCCGATCTCGAAAATATTTTTCAGACGCCAAGCTTCGCCCGTGGAGACTGCCATGAAGACCAGCTGCACCGCGCAGGAAGGTTTCGAAATCAGCCCCCGCTTCCGGCGCTCGATTGAGGAGCGCATTGAACGACTGGAACGCGATGCTGCGCACGACGAGGCTCAAGTGGTGATGCTTTGGAACGACGACCATATACGCAGACACATGCGGCTGGTGGCGATGCAGCGGTTTGAGGCGTTGCGCATGCGCATGTTTCTTGATCGTGCCAAGGTGAGGCTTCCCCGCCCGATGATCGCGCTTTAGCGCACTCTGGGCTGTCTCGCGCTCTCCCCAAAACGCTCGAAAGGCCCCCACCCATTCGCTTGGGCGGGGACCATTTGCGTGCCGATGAAAAATTTGGAGCACCGGGAGGGAATTGAACCCTCGTATACAGGTTTTGCAGACCTGCGCGTTAGCCGCTTCGCCACCGGTGCTTTAGAAGCAGTTGTCAGTTTTCAGTTGTAAGTTGTCAGCAATAACTAACCCGAACACGCGAACTGCGATCTGGGTCTGACGCTGATCGCTCAACGAGACGCAACTGATAACTCACAACTTAAAACTGACAACTGCAATTTAAAAAACCCACCGCGCCTTGTGGCGAGTGGGTTGCTTGGGTTCCGATTCTTTGCTCTCGAATCTAGCCCAGCGAACACGCCCGCACTTGGCAGCTGCTCTGACAGCAGCAGCAACACATCGCGGAAGTGAACAGGTAGGCCATCGGTCCTTTTTCCGCCATGGAGAGTGAACCTCGTGTAACACGGGCGGATATCCGTAGATTAGGGGGAGCTGAGCGGGTTGTCAAGCTGCGGCCCCGCCTTACACAAACGAGTTACTCAATGCGCCGAGTTCGTCTATGGACCAAAGGTCGTGCGCGAGGAGAGATTCGCGGGACCGCGACAATTCCCCCGAATTGCCTTCTCGGGCCTCAAGAAAGGCCTCAAAGATGACGGGGAGAAGCGATCCCTGGTCATTGAGCTTTTGATTCCGCGCGCGGAGAAAGTTAAAACGAAAGAAGGAGCAGGTCTCCAGCTCGGCGAGGAACGCGGGAGAGAAGAACTGGTGTGCATTGGCAACGGCCATCAGGATGAGCGAGCGCCAGCTCATGCGCAGCAGTCCTTTCAGGACGGGAGTACCGCTGGGCAGTTGGTCGATGCGGTCGGCGACGCGATTGCTGAAGTGGAGCAGTTGCATCACCCGGCTGTCGAGGGCCATACCCTGTGCGGCAGCGCGTGTAAAGATGGTGATGGAACCTCGCTCGAGGTCCTCCTGCACGTCCTGCAAGTCGTCTCCCAGTTGCAGCAAAACGCCCCACTCGAATGAGAATCGAATTTCCTCCGGAGTGAGCGAAGGCTGCGCGAGACACGCGTCGGCGAGCACCGAGGTGCCCCCCTTGGCACAACTGATGAGCAGTAACTCGGAGTTACCAAGTGAGTTATCAAGGGAGTTATGAAAGTGGGCGCTGCCGTTCAGTTGCGCGATACTCTGCTCCTGCGCTCGGTGGATCGCCAGCAGACAATCGAATACCTGCGGAAAATGCTCGCGGGGATATTGCTCCTCAATGAGTTGAACTAACTTCCAGATGGCCTCTTCGCACGAGTTATTGGCGGAAGGGCTTTGACCACGCAAACGCTGGCGGAAACGCTCGCTGAATTGGAGCTTGTCATCGGCGGACAGGCGGGGGTCGTCAAGGTAATTGTCGCTGTAGGGATAGAGAAGGCTGTAGGCCAGCAAAGACGGAGTAAGCTTCATCGGCTGGCCGAGGAGCGGTTGCAGGCCGCAGCATGTCCAGGCGTTGCGACAGGCCTGGATGGTGTCGGCCATGCTGAGAGTTGGGTCAAAGCTGCGCGCCCAGCGTGCCAGTTGCGTACCAATGGGCAGGAAGTTGTTCGTGAGAAGCCCGATTGCTTCGCCTTCAAGACCAAGCGCGGTGGCCGCAAAGCCGGGAAAGAACGCGACGATCCGCTGCTGCATGCGGACGCGCTCGGCTGGTGTGCGCGGCGCCCGCATGGCTTCGCGCTTGACGGCGCGCAAGCCCTTGTCATAGGCTTTCTCGCGTTTGTGCTGCTCCCGCGGAGAGTAACGAGGAGATTCGGGAAGGAACGGCAGAGCGCAGCTGTTCCACGAAGCAATGGCTTGTTCAACCTGCTCTTCAACCCACGGCCAGCTGTAAAGGTCTCGCATGCTGCTGAAGAATACGAGATGAAGAGCGCAAGGGTTCCATGGCGTATCCCGAAGCCGCGCTCTAGATTGCAAAAATGACGGTGTAGCAACAGATCAACGGGCGATTGGCTTGTTATGCTTCTATGACAGCAACCAGGGGAGCGATTGGGATGGAGCTGGATTATTTTGTCGTAGATGTATTTGCGGAAACGGCGCTGGGCGGCAATCCGCTGGCCGTAGTCATGAACACCGCCGGCTTGACCACGGACCGGATGCAGGCGATTGCGCGCGAGTTCAATCTTTCAGAGACGTCGTTTGTGGAGCGCCGCCCGGCGGAGGTGGAAGAGGCCGAGGGCGTGCGCGTGCGCATCTTTACCACGCTGGAGGAGTTGCCGTTTGCCGGGCATCCCACGCTGGGCACGGCGAGCGTGATCAGGACGCATGCTCCGGAGACCGTCCTAGGCGATACGGTGAAACTGGCGCTGAATGTGGGCGTGGTACCGGTGCGCTTCGGCGACGCGCCCAGCGGCGTAACCGGACTGTTTGGCGAGATGACACAGCGGGATGCGGAGTTTGGCGAAGAACTCTCTGCAAGTGAAGCGGCATGGTTGATCGGACTATCTGAAGGGGATCTCGATCCGGACCTGCCTCCACAGATTGTTTCCACGGGAACAGCGTTCGTGATTGTCACATTGCGCTCCCATGAAGCATTGGAGCGGGTGCAGGTGAGCCCGCGCGAGGCGACGCAATGGCTGCGGGAGCGCGGCGCAAGGTGGTTCTATATTCTGGGCCCAACCGGCGTCACGGAGCCCGCGTGGCGCGCCCGCATGCAATTCGAGGGAGGCGAGGATCCGGCCACTGGATCTGCCGCCGGATGTGCTATCAGCTACCTGGTGCGGCGCCGGGCGGTAGCATCGGGGGAACGAATCCTGTTGCGGCAGGGCGTGGAAATTGGCAGACCCAGCGATTTGTATCTTTCAGCACGGATTGAGGACACGGCCGCAACGGAAGAAACGATCAGGGTCACGGATATCCGGGTGGCGGGTAGCACTGTTCTTGTGGCAAAAGGGCGCCTTTTCCTGCCGTGATGCACATGCTTTCAACAGGCTTTCATCGTTGCAAGTGCAGGTTTGTGTTAACGCTAGCTAATTTTCAGTTGTTTCACTGGAAATCGTGACGTGAATTTCGCCTTGCTTTCTCTCTTCCCATAGGCCTCCATCCCTCGTACTCTTGGCAAGCATTGAAGCAAATTAACCGGCCACTTCGCCGGTCTGACCCTGGGTAATAACAGCAATCTGTCCGCAGGCAAGGCAGTACCCTGTTGAGTCGAACCGCCGGCCGCAGTCACCGTGTACGCAACCCTCTCCGGGCTGCGAACGGCGGGATGCGGTTCCGTGTTTCTCGACCCTGCAGCTCGGCACTGGCACGTTTCCGGCAGCTGACAGTTCCTGAGTCATTCCTCAATTGCCGTTGCAGCGGGCGAGGACGAAGTGTGTCTGAAAAGACGCGAAAAATTGAAACAAGGAGTAATTTCCCATACCATGCGCCCAAAGAAAGTCATTCTCTGCGTAGACGATAACGAACAAGAGCTTTCCGTACTCAAGTTCATGCTGGCAACCAACGGATATCGTGTTATTTCGGCCCTGACCGGCCAGGAGGCGATCGGCATTTTTGCCGAGATCCCGGTGGACCTGGTGCTGGCCGATTTTGCCATGCCGCAGATGAATGGATGTCAGCTGGTTGACCGGCTGAAGGAGATTTCGGCTCATGTGCCGATGGTGCTGCTGGGCGATCCGCAGAAAATGGGCAACGAGATGCATGCGGCCGATGCGCTGCTAGCCAAGAAAAACTGCTCCGCACAGGAACTGCTGGAGCGGATCAAGGTAATGAGCGCGCGCAAGCGCGGTCCGCGCAAGGGAACAGTGCGCGTCACACAGCCGGTGCAACTGGCCGCGGCTTCCTGAGGCAGACAAGCGCCAGTTTGATCCTGGCGCTTGGCAACATCCAGGCTTTGCAACATCCAGGCTTTGCAACATTCAGATGTCGCATCGCCCCGTATGCGACTCCCACCGCGGCCAAAGTTGCATGCCCGGTTGCCAGCTTCCGTCAGGACCGGCGGCATCCGGTCCTGACACTTACCCCAGCTTGAGAGTGCAGTCCACGACGCTTTTGACGACCCCATCTTTGCCCCAGCCTGAGCCACTGCAGGCCGGGCCCCTTGAACCAGTTTCAGGGCCTGTTTCGGGCTTGCGCCTGAATCTGCATATCCACGCGCACATGCGCTGCTGACAAAATCAAAATAAGTTGAACAATATAAATAAGTTAAGCAAATATATCCCGCAAAATCAGCCCATTTTCCCAAACCACGTGTAATTTGAAGCAAACCAGCTTCGGAAAATCGGGAGTTCCAAGCAGACAAAGCATCAACCCACTCACCCTGTGCGGTTTACGCTTCAAGGAAATGCCACCCTATCGGGTTATGTTCGCCCCTTTTTGCAACTCTGAAGGGTGAGCTTTGGCCCATTTCGTAACCTTGCAGGCAGACTTTTAAGAGACAAAATCTCATCCTCCAATGGAACCTTCCCTCGTGAACCTCGCTGAAGCGCTGTTTTTTATCCAATAATTTAGTCAAACACACTCACATTTTATGAATCGTTTGTGCTACTATTTCGTCAGATTGACTGAGCGGCCATGGACCCCGGAGGGTCCGGCCCCGTCAAACCCAAAATATCTGTGGAGGAACTCGAATCATGGCAATCACTCGTTGGGATCCCTTCCGGGAAGTTGCAGCGTTGCAGAACCGCGTAAACTCTTTGTTTCGTGAGATGAATGACAGCGATAGTCCGCTGACAACCGCCAGCTTTGTGCCGGCTGTTGATATCTATGAAGACAGCAAGAAAGTGGTTTTGAAGCTCGAAGTTCCGGGCGTTGAAGAGAAGGACCTGGACGTGCGGGTGGAGAACAACACGTTGACGGTAAAGGGCGAACGCAAGTTCGAAAAGGAAGAGAAGGAAGAAAACTTCCATCGCATCGAGCGGCGCTATGGGAGCTTCTACCGCGCGTTTACGCTGCCTTCGACCGTGGATGCTGAACACATTGGCGCCAACTACAGCGCCGGCGTGCTGAAGCTGGAACTGAACAAGAAGGCCGAGGCGCAGCCCAAGCAGATCAAGATCAATGTGGGCGGCGGCAAAGCCGAAGAAGCGGAGCTGGTGGGGGCGCGGTAATGACCGAGCCTTTCGCTCCTGGCTTCCAGCTCGATTGTGACTAGCTGGCGCTTGGAGTGAATCGAAATGAATGTTGATGCCGGGCCAGGCGGGTTTGGATCTGCCTGCCCGGCGGTCTTTTTTGTGCAACGCTTGTACGGCAAATCAATCTATGGTTGCGAAAGCTGAAGTCGAGCATCCAGCTAGAAGGATCTAGAGGCTGCAGGCTGAAACCTGGGAGCGAAGAACAATGGCAATTCGTTGGGACAAATTTACGGTGAAGTCGCAGGAGGCCATGCAACAGGCGCAGGCGCGGGCTGCGGAGTTGGGCAACCCTGAGGTGCAGCCGGTGCACCTGCTGTTGGCGCTGGTGGAAGACCGCGAGGGCGTGGTTCCCTCGGTGCTGGGAAAGATTGGCGTGCCGACAGAACGGCTGGAGAGCGAACTGCACCAGATCGAGGAGAAACTGCCTCGAGTCGCGGGAGCCGCGAGCCAGCCGGGCCTGAGCCAGACGCTGAATCGGGCGTTGGAGGAAGCATTTCGGGAGGCAGCGAACTTCAAGGACGAGTACGTTTCCACGGAACACATGCTTCTGGGCATTACGCACCTGAAAGGTGACGCGGCGCGCGAGGCTCTCGCGGCTGCCGGGGTTTCGAAGGACGTCTTCCTCAAAGGACTCACCGAGGTGCGCGGATCGCAGCGGGTGACGGACCAGAATCCCGAGGGCAAGTTCCAGGCGCTGGAGAAGTACGCCAAGGACCTGACGGCACTGGCGCGGCGCGGCAAGCTTGACCCCGTGATTGGGCGCGACGAGGAGATTCGGCGCGTGATCCAGGTGCTGAGCCGCAGAACGAAGAACAATCCTGTGCTGATTGGCGAGCCGGGTGTGGGCAAGACGGCGATTGTCGAAGGCCTTGCACGGCGTATTGTTTCCGGTGACGTGCCGGAGAGCCTGCGCGACAAGCGGGTGATTTCACTCGATCTGGGATCGATGCTCGCGGGCGCGAAGTTCCGCGGCGAGTTTGAAGACCGGCTCAAGGCGGTGCTGAAAGAGATTGAAGAATCGAACGGCGAAATTGTGCTGTTCATCGACGAGTTGCACACGCTGGTGGGCGCAGGCGCTGCCGAGGGCGCGATTGACGCAAGCAATATGCTGAAGCCGGCGCTGGCGCGTGGCGAACTTCGCGCGATAGGCGCAACCACGCTGAACGAGTACCGCAAATACATTGAGAAGGACGCGGCTCTGGAGCGGCGTTTCCAGATTGTGTACGTGGGCGAGCCGAATGTCGAGGACACGATCGCGATTCTGCGTGGATTGAAGGAACGCTACGAAACGCATCACGATGTGCGCATCAAGGATTCGGCGATCGTGGCCGCGGCGACGTTGTCGCATCGATACATCAGCGACCGTTTCCTGCCTGACAAGGCCATCGATCTTGTGGATGAGGCTGCGGCATCGCTGGCCATTCAGAAGGGATCGAAGCCAACTGTCATCGATCAACTGGAGCGCGAAAAGACTTCGCTGGAGATTGAGCGGGAAGCACTGAAACGCGAGACAGACAGGAACAGTGTTCAACGCCGCGAAGAGGTTCAGCGCGAAGTGGCTGAGCTGAATGAGAAGATTACCGCGCTTTCGGCGAGATGGACAAAGGAACGCGAAGCGAGCAGTCGAATCACCGACGTCAAAAAGCGGATTGAAGAGCTGCGCTTCGAGGCCGAAGAGCAGACGCGCAAGGGAATGTTGGAACGCGCTGCGCAGATTCAGTATGGCGAATTGCCGAAGCTTGAGGCGGAGATGAAGCAACTCAGCGCTGCGCAGGAAGGGAATGCCGGCGTGGCGCGCATGCTCAAAGACGAGGTCGACGAGGAAGACATCGCCGGCATCGTCAGCAAATGGACCGGGATTCCTGTGTCTCGAATGCTGGAAGGCGAAGTGAAGAAACTTGTCCAGATGGAGACGCGGCTGCGCGAGCGCGTGGTGGGTCAGGATGCGGCGCTGACCGTCGTGGCGAATGCAATTCGGCGTTCACGCGCGGGGTTGAGCGATCCGAAACGGCCGATCGGGAGCTTCATATTCCTGGGACCGACGGGCGTGGGCAAAACGGAAACGGCGCGTGCGCTGGCGGAATTCTTGTTCGATGACGAGCAGTCGATGATTCGCATCGACATGAGCGAGTACATGGAGAAGCACGCCGTTGCGCGGCTGATTGGCGCGCCTCCGGGATACGTCGGCTATGACGAAGGCGGACAACTGACCGAAGCAGTGCGGCGTAGACCGTACGCGGTCATCCTTTTCGACGAGATTGAGAAGGCGCACCCGGACGTGTTCAATATCCTGCTGCAGGTAATGGACGACGGGCGATTGACGGATGCGAAAGGGCGCACGGTGGACTTCAAGAACACTGTGCTCATCATGACGTCGAACCTGGGCGCGGCGCTGTTGACGGGCGACACGCTGAAGACGGAGCACGACTACGACATGGCGCGTGAGAGCGTGATGCGCGTGCTGCGTGAGCACTTCAGGCCGGAGTTTCTGAATCGCGTGGACGATACGGTGATCTTCCATTCGCTTGGGCACACGGAAATGTCGCGGATTCTGGACTTGCGGCTGAACGAAGTGGGCAAGCTGCTGGAAGACCGGCAGATTTCGCTGGAGCTGACGGAGCCCGCGCGGCAACTGATTCTGGCCGCAGGATCGGATGCGGCGTATGGGGCAAGGCCGCTGAAGAGGGCGTTGCAGCGCATGGTGCAGGATCCGCTGGCCATCAAGATTTTGAATGGCGAGATATTGCACGGGTCGCATGTGCGGATCGATGCGGATCGCAACTCGAACCAATTGCACTTTGAGCCGATGACAAAAGAAGCAATGGCGTAAGAACAGTGGTCAGGTGTCAGTGATCAGTGGTCAGAAAACAGGCTCCGCGATGCGGAGCCTGTTTTGTTTGGAATCGAGGAAACGGCGGATGAATCTTGACTACTTGCCGAGGGCGGACTCGATTGCAGCGGTCACCTGCGGCGAGTCGGGAGTAACGTTGGGCTCGAAGCGGGCGACTGGATTGCCGTTGCGGTCGAAAAGGAACTTGGTGAAGTTCCACTTGATGTCGCCGGCGAACTGGGGATTGGTGTCCTTGCCGGTGAGGAAGACGTAGAGCGGTGTTTTGTCATCGCCGAGAACGGAAACTTTGGACATCATTGGAAAGGTGACGTTGTATTTGTTGCTGCAGAATTTCTTGATCTCTTCGTCAGTGCCCGGCTCCTGCTGGGCAAAGTTGTTGGCCGGAATGCCGACGATGACCAGGCCGCGGTCCTTGTACTTTTCGTAAACCGACTCGAGCGCGGCGTACTGCGGGGTAAAGCCGCACTTGCTGGCGACATTGACGAGCAGGACGACCTTGCCATGATAAGTATTCAGGCTGACATGGTCGCCGTCGATGGATCGCAGGTTGAAGTCGTAAATGCTCTTCGGCTCCGCAGACAGGCTGGCGCAGGCTACGCACAGCATCAGGACAAGAATCAGTTTGCGCATGGGACCTCCCCCAAGTAGCTATTTTTGGATCATAGCGGATGCGGATGGCCGAATTGTTACGGAAATGTAATTGAATCAATTACTGCCTCAACTCCACCAGAGTCGCCCCTTGCCCGCCTTCGTTCTGCGGAGCTTCGGCCAGCGTGGCTACGTGAGGATGGCCTTTCAAGAATTCGCGGACGCCGCGCCGCAGGATACCCGCGCCGTGGCCATGGATGATGCGCACGCGTGGCAGGCCAGCGAGAAACGCGCGGTCTAAATACTTCTCCAGCTCTTCCGTGGCTTCATCAACGGTGCGGCCAATGAGGTTGATCTCCATGCGCATGTCGTCAGTGTTGGCGCTGGTGACGGTGACATGAACGCCCTTTTGCTTGCGGGCGGCGGCCAGGGGATCAGCCTTAGCGGCGGATGCTTCCGAGCGCGAAGGCTCGGAGAGCTCGTCCCGCTTGACGCGCATCTTGATTGGACCAAGCGCAACTTCGAATAGGTCCTTCTCGATTTCGCGCTGCACGACGGCGACTTTGTTCATGGACTTGATGAGGACCTGGTCGCCGGGAGAGACGTGCTTGAGGAGGTGCGGCTGGGCGTTGGCGTCTCCTTGATCGGCGCCGGTGCGGTGGGCAACGACGGTCTGGTTGAAGCTCTCCTGGAACTCGCGGCGCAGGCGCAGAATGCGGCGTTCGGCTTCCTTCGATAGCTTTTGTTGGCCTGCGCGGTCTTCGATGGCGCGCACGGTTTCGCGCATCTGAAATTCGAAATCCTTCAGCAGCGAAGCAAGCTTGGTTTCGAGGTCGCGGGTGCGGTTGCGCAACTCGACATCTCCTTCGCGGGCGAGACGGGCGCGTTCCTGATTGAGCGCGTACTGCTGCTCGCGCGCGGCTTTGCGGTCGGCTTCAAGTTGGGCGAGATCGTTGTGGAGCTTGTCGAGGAAGCGGGCGATGTCGACTTGCTGCGAACCAAGGCGTTGGCGCGCCGCGCTCACGATGCTCTGATTGAGTCCCAGTCGCTCAGCCGTCTGAATTCCGGCAGACGCGCCGGGGACCCCGAGACGCAGCTGATAGTTGGGCGCGAGAGTAATTTCGTCGACGCCCGCTGCGGCATTGAGCACGCCGGGAGTGTTAGCCGCGTAAACCTTCAGCGAAGTGTGGTGAGTGGAGATGAGCGACCAGGCTCCTGCGACGAGGAAGTGGCTGGCGATGGCCACGGCGAGTGCTGAGCCTTCTTCGGGGTCCGTTGACGATCCCAATTCATCGAGAAGCACGAGAGAGCTCGCGTCGGCGAGGCGAGAGAGGCGGTCGAGGTTAGTAATGTGCGCGGAGAAGGTGGAGAGCGCGGCTTCGATGGATTGGGCGTCGCCGATGTCGGCAAGGAAGGCGGTGAAGACGGGGAAGCTGGCGGCAGTGGCAGGGATGGGCAGACCGGCCTGGGCCATCATGGCGAGCAGCGCGGTGGTCTTCAGGGTGACGGTTTTGCCACCGGTGTTGGGTCCGCTGATGATGAGCTGGCGGGATTCGGCGGTCAGCTCCAGGGTCAGCGGGACGATCCGTCCCCCGGTTGCGCGCAGCCGCTTTTCGAGCAGCGGATGGCGGGCACCTTCCAGACGGAGCAGATCGGGCGTGATGGCCGGAGACACGCAGTCGTAGTCGCGGGCAAAACGGGCGCGGGCCTGCAGGCTGTCGACCAATGCCAGGACGCGCGCGCCTTCAACAAGGCCGGCAGCGTAGACGCCGACCTGGCGAGTGAGGGCGACAAAGATGCGATGGATTTCGGCTTGCTCTTCTTCCAGTAATCGGACCAGCTCGTTATTCTGCTCGATGGTTTCCAAGGGCTCGACATACACCGTCTGACCCGAAGAGCTGGCGCCGTGGACGACGCCGCTGATGCGGCGCTTGAGCTCGCTGCGAACGGGAATGACGAATCGGTCGCCGCGGATGGTGATCAGGTCTTCCTGGGTTGCGCCGTCACTGGAAAGTTTACGCAAAGCAGCCCGGAGGGACTCTTCAATCAGCCGCTGCTGACGCTCCTGCTCGCGGCGGATGCGATGCAATTCCGGCGAGGCGTTGTCGGCAAGGGAGCCGTCGGGCTGAATCGTGCGCTCAATGGATTCGGCGAGCGGGCGCAGGGATGTGGTCAGGGCGGCAGAGAGCACGCTGAGGCCGGGCAGCTTGCCGACAATTCGAGCCGGTGGCGATTGCAGCAGCGATTGCCAGGAGGCTACATCGTTAGCCAGGCGCGCGACGGCCTGAAGTTCCGCAGCTTCAAGAGCCGCGCCCGGAATTTGCGCCTTGGCGGCATGTTGCGTGGGGTCGAAGAGACCACCGAGTGGGACAGAGATTTGCTCGGCCAGGATCAGGCGGAGTTCGCCGGTCAGCTGATGCTGGTGTACGATCCAGCCCTCGTCGGTGGATGGCTTCAGATTGAGAATTGCCTGGCGCCCGACGGGCGAAGCGGAGAAGCCGGCAACGAGCGCCAGGAGCGGTTCCCACTCGAGGGTGGTGTAGTCGGCGTGGTCAACCGGGGACGGGATGGGATCGAGGAGAGGCATGGCCTCTCTTATCTTAGCGACCCCCCTCAATTCTTTTTCAAGAAGGCACGATGTTGGGGGCCTTCAGCTCCCCCTCCCACCGTGCGACAACCGCGGCAGCCAGGCAGTTACCGATGACGTTCATCGCGGTGCGGCCCATGTCCATTAATGTGTCGATGCCGAGAAGCATGAGCACGGCTGCGGCGGGAATCTGGAAGCTGCTGGCGACGGCCATGAGAATCACCAACACGGCGCGGGGAACGCCGGCGATGCCCTTGCTGGTGAGCATGAGCGTGGCGAGAAGTACGATCTGCTGGACCACGGAGAGATGCAGCCCCGCGGCTTGCGCGGCGAACAGGGCGGCCATGGAGAGATAAATGCTGGAGCCAGTCATGTTGAAGCTGTAGCCGGTGGGGATGACGAAGGAGACAATCCAGCGAGGGACGCCGAACTCTTCCATGCGTTCCATGGCCAGTGGCAGTGCGGCTTCAGAGGATGTGGTGGCAAAACCAAGCGCCGCGGGCTCAGCGACGGCCACGACGAATTTTCCGACGGGAATGCGGACGATGAGCAGGATGACTGCGAGCACGGCGGTGAAGATGAGCAGCGCGGCGTAGCACGTGACGAGAAGCTTGCCGAGCGGCAGCAGCGTGGCGACCCCCATGCTGCCGACAGTGTAGGCGAGGGCTGCACCGGCGGCGACGGGCGCCATGACCATGATGATGCGGGTGAGGCGGAACATGGTATCCGTTAGCGATTGCAGAACCTTGAGCATTGGAGCGCGTTTGGGCTCAGGCAGCGTGGCGAGCGCTGTCCCAAACAGCAGCGCAAAGACGGCGATCTGCAGGATCTGATTTTCGGCAACGGCTTTGGCAATGTTTTCCGGAAAAATGTTGAGTAGAATCTGCTGCCATCCTTCAGGGTGTGCGGTGGGCGCGGCAGCTTGAATTACAGTCGGCAGCGTGACGCCGGCACCGGCCTGCGTGATGTCGATTGCGACAGCGCCGAGGATGAGGCCGAAAGTGGTGACGACTTCAAAGAAGATAAGGGCCTTTACGGCCACACGCCCCACACCGCTGAGTTGGTTGTGGCCGGCAATGCCAGTGACGATACCGCCGAAGATGAGTGGCGCGACGATCATGCGAATGAGGCGGAGAAAGATATCGCCGAGGAAGTGGGTTTGTGTAGCGAATTGCGGTGCGTCTATACCGAGCTCAGCACCGGCAATCATGGCAAAGAAAGTCCAGAGCAGCAAGGAACGGCGGCGAAGAGCGTAAGGGACGAAAAGGCCAAACGCGATCCAGCGAAGGGAGATTGCGAGTTGCGCCGGCCCGTGCAGAAGGCTTGCGGCGAGACCCGCCGCGAAAAGCAGGGCCGCAACTGCGGAGATCGCGCGAACGGGAACGCGGCCCAAGGGCGTCTCGGGTTTGCGTTTCACAGATGGGACGGATGGCTTCAAGATTCCCATTATCCTATGAGCACGCCCAGGGTTGCTTTTCGTGATTGCTCCCGCTGCGCACGAAGCACTGCTACTGTCTCGGGACGGGGCAGAAGCTTCGGCGGCGTATGATCATCTGCCGGGAATAGGATTTCTCACGCCGCGGGGCCGCGCGGTTCTGTTAAATGCTGGCTCGGGGAACAAATACACTGACGCGCCGGCCACGAAGTTCAGGGCGCGGGGCGCTATCGAGGCGCTGCGAAGCTAGGTTGTTGAGCTTGGCGTGGAACTGGGCGTCGAGGCGGGCGCGGACGACGAACTCTCGCTCGAACTCGTGGACGATTTGGTCTCTGCCGGCGCGGCGGTCTTGCTGGAATCGGCGTTGGATTCCGTTGCAGGGGAATCCTTCTTCGAGTCGGTCGAGGACTCGGCGGCCGGGGCGGAGCTTTTGCCGGCGTAGTCGTTGACGTACCAGCCCGCGCCTTTGAAGCTGAGGGCAGGCGCGGTGATTGGCCGCTCCAGGACGCCTCCGCACTTGGGGCAAACCGACTCCGGAGTGGCAGCGAAGCTCTGGATTTTTTCAAAACGATGGCCGCATTGGGTGCAGCGATATGCGTACAACGGCAAGGTATTTCCGCCTCCAGGACGAAGTGACTACATCCCTATTGTACCGACCGGGCGGCCAAACATCCGCAAAGCTGCCCGGTCGCATATCGCCGCGGTTGCGCTGAAGCTTACTTGACAGTGAAGCGGACGGTGGCGATGTGGTTTTCCCAGGCCAGCGTCAGGCTTCCCGCGGAGCCGCCGGTGCTCGCGAGCGAGTATTTCAGGTTCTCGATCGTCTCCGCCGGTTTGGTCATCGTCATTGGCACACGTCCCAGGTCTTTTGTCTTGTCATAGACAGTGCCCCACTGGCCCGTCTGTGTGTTGACGACGAGAACCCAGTTGTCGGGGTCGGAGACGTCCGCGTAAAGGGTGTAGTCGCCCGCGGGAACAGTAAGGCTCCCGATGGTCAGGTTGCTATCCGTGTGCAGCTTTGTAGCGGCGTTCGCACCAGCGCGCCAGACGGGATAGGTCGGATCGTGGCCAATCTGGCCGTCCTTGCCAAAAAGATGGCCGGCTCGGCCGTTTACTCGTGGCGAACTGTAGGTGATGGTGATCGGCTTACCCGCAATAGTGGCGGATTCCATCGCGGCAGGGCTCTTGGGCGGGGGCTTGGGTGCGGGCGTTTGGGCGGAGATGGTTGCTGCTGCCATGAGCAGCCCGGTACAGGCGAGGAGGGATTTCATCACGATATTTCTCCTTTGGGGATGTCGCGTGGTGATTTGGACGCGCCAACCGGATGATTGTCGCACTGCGCGGGCAGGTTGGGAAACTGGGCCGTTGCGGCTGTTATGATGCGGCGGAAGGAAGACGCATGGGTAAGCAATTGAAATCGGGGTCTGCTGGGTCGCGTTTTCGGGAGGCTGTAGAGGACGAACAGCCGCTACAGGTGGCCGGGACGATTAACGCCTATACCGCACGGATGGCAGAGGCGACGGGGTTTCGCGCGCTGTATGTTTCGGGCGGCGGCGTGGCGGCCAACTCGCTGGGCATGCCGGACCTTGGCATCAGCACCATGGAAGACGTGCTCGTGGATGTCCGCCGGATTACGGACGCGAGCTCGCTGCCGTTGCTTGTCGATATCGACACAGGGTGGGGCGGGGCGTTCAACATCGCCAGGACGATTCGCTCGATGATCAAGGCCGGTGCCGCCGCAGTGCACATGGAAGACCAGGTGGGGCAGAAACGCTGCGGACATCGGCCGGGAAAGGAGCTGGTTTCCGCGGAAGAGATGGTGGACCGCATCAAAGCAGCCGTGGATGCGCGGACAGATGAACAGTTTGTGCTGATGGCGCGGACAGATGCCGTGGCCAATGAGGGGATGGCGGCGGCGATTGAGCGCGCGCAGGCGTATGTGGCCGCGGGCGCGGACATGATCTTTGCGGAGGCGGTGACGGAGCTTGGGCAGTACACCGAATTTCGCAACGCTGTGGGCGTGCCGATTCTCGCCAACATTACGGAGTTTGGCCAGACTCCGCTGTTTACGCGGGATGAATTGAAGGCCGCCGGCGTGGACATTATTCTGTATTGCTGCGCCGCTTATCGCGCAATGAATGCGGCAGCGCTGAATGTGTACGAGGCGATTCGCGCAGAGGGCACGCAGAAGAGCGTGGTGCCGCTGATGCAGTCGCGCGCGGATCTCTACAGGTATCTTGACTACCACGCCTATGAGCGGAAACTGGATGAGTTGTTTGCAAAGGGCAAGGAATAGCAAGTCCTTGTGTTCCTCGATCAGGTAGATGTTCGCGGAGAATGAAAAATGAGTGAAGAAGTAGCTTCCCCTGCAGCGTTCAAACCCAAGAAATCGGTTGCCCTATCAGGCACGCCGGCCGGCAATACGGCGCTGTGCACTGTAGGCCACAGCGGCAACGATCTGCATTATCGCGGCTACGACATCAAGGACCTGGCGCGGCATTGCGAGTATGAGGAGGTGGCATTTCTTCTGATTCATGGGAAGCTGCCCAACACGGCGGAGCTGGCAGCGTACAAGGCAAGCCTCAAGCCGCTCCGCAGTTTGCCTGCGGCGGTGAAAGAGGCGCTCGAATTACTGCCGCCCACCACGCACCCCATGGACGTGTTGCGGACCGGCGTGTCGGTGCTGGGCTGCGTGCTTCCCGAGGCTCTGGATCACAACGATGCCGGAGCGCGCAGGATTGCTGATATGCTGCTGGCGTCGCTCGGCTCCATGCTGCTTTATTGGCATCACTACGCGCGCAATGGCCGGCGCATTGAAGTGGAGCGCTATGAAGATTCCATCGCTGCGCATTTTCTGCATCTGCTGCACGGGGGAAAGCCTGGCCCGGAATGGACTGCGGCCATGCAGGCTTCGCTGATTCTTTATGCTGAGCACGAGTTCAACGCGTCCACGTTTACCGCGCGTGTGATTGCAGGAACGGGGTCGGACATCTACTCCTGCATCGCCGGGGCCATCGGCGCGCTGAAGGGACCGAAGCACGGCGGGGCGAATGAAGTCGCGCTGGAGATTCAGCAACGCTATCAGTCCGCCGATGAAGCCGAGGCGGATATTCGCCGTCGTGTGAGCGAGCGCGAAGTGATTATCGGATTCGGCCATCCCGTCTACACCATCAGCGATCCACGCAGCGACATTGTGAAGGAAGTGGCGCGGGGCCTCGCGGTTGCTGCTGGAGATTCGCGGCTGTTCGATGTCGCCGAGCGAATCGAAAACGTAATGAGCGACGCCAAACGGATGTTCCCCAATCTCGATTGGTATTCGGCGGTTGCTTATCACCAGATGGGGATTCCCATCGATTTGTTTACGCCATTGTTTGTGATTGCGCGGACGGCGGCGTGGTGCGCGCACGTGATTGAGCAGCGGCAGGACGGGAAAATTATTCGGCCGTCAGCGAATTACACCGGGCCGGAGAATTTGGCGTTTGTTCCGATTGAAGAGCGGGAGTAAAGGAGTTCCTTTGTCATCGCACATCAGCAATGAGCGCCCGGCGCCGGATCAGGTTCTCACCGACATCGCAGACTATGCGCTCCAATTTGAAATCGATAGCGAGTTAGCGTACTCGACCGCGCACTATTGTCTGCTGGACACGCTGGGCTGCGGGCTTGAAGCGCTTGAGTATCCGGCTTGCACCAAATTGCTTGGCCCAGTTGTGCCAGGCACAATCGTGCCGCATGGCGCGAAGGTGCCGGGCACGTCATACCAGCTTGATCCGGTGCAGGCGGCCTTCAACATCGGCGCCATGATTCGCTGGCTCGATTTCAATGACACCTGGCTTGCCGCCGAGTGGGGCCATCCCTCTGACAACCTGGGCGGAATCCTGGCCACGGCGGACTGGCTATCACGTACGGCTATCGCGAATAACAAGCCTGCACTCACCATGCGCGACGTGCTGACCGCAACGATCAAAGCGCACGAAATTCAAGGCTGCATTGCGCTTGAGAACTCCTTCAACAAAATCGGCCTGGATCACGTGGTGCTGGTCAAGGTGGCTTCGACCGCGGTGGTTTGCAAGCTGCTTGGCCTGACTCGTGAGCAGACCATCAATGCAATTTCGCTGGCGTGGGTGGATGGGCAGAGCCTGCGTACGTATCGCCATGCGCCCAATACCGGCTCGCGTAAAAGCTGGGCCGCGGGCGACGCCACCAGCCGCGCAGTTCGTCTCGCATTAATGGCGCAGACCGGCGAGATGGGTTATCCCTCGGTACTGACGGCAAAGACGTGGGGCTTCTACGATGTCTCCTTCAAAGGCCGCCCGTTCAGCTTTCAACGGCCTTATGGAAGTTATGTAATGGAGAACGTCCTCTTCAAGATCAGTTATCCAGCGGAGTTTCACGCGCAGACCGCTGTAGAAGCCGCGATGAAGCTGCATCGGCAACTGGCCGAGCGCGGGCTCAACGCGTCGGCAATCAAGGCGATCACGGTGCGCACGCATGAGGCGTGCCTGCGCATCATCGACAAGAAAGGCCCGCTCGCCAACCCGGCAGACCGCGATCATTGCGTGCAATACATGATCGCCATTCCCCTGATCTTCGGCCGCCTTACAGCAGGCGATTACGAAGACACAGTGGCCGCCGATCCAATTTGGGGCCCGCGCATCGACGCTGTTCGCGAGCGCATTACATGTGTGGAAGAGCCCGCATTCACAGCCGATTATCACGACCCGGAGAAGCGCTCCATCGCCAACGCACTTCGTGCCGTCCTCGAAGACGGCTCTGTGCTTGAAGCGGCAGTCGAATATCCGATTGGCCACCGGCGTCGGCGTGAAGAAGGATTGCCGCTGCTGATTGAGAAGTTCAAAACCAACCTGCGCCGCCGCTATGACAACGAACGGCAGGAGTTGATTCTCGCCGCATCGCTCGATCTCGAAAAGCTCGCGGAGACGCCAGTGAATGAGTACGTGGATCTCTACACAGTCTGATTGAAGCGCGAGCGGCAGAGGGTGCGATATACTCCGATTCGCAAGAGAAAGTAGAGGTTTTACTATGCGCAAGAATGCAATTTTGAAGATGGCGGCGGCCGGGATGATGGCCGTGGCAATGATAGCGGCGCCTTTGGCGGCTATCGCGCAGGGCGGCGACACGGTTCTGAAGCCTGCGGATACACAGAAGCTATTGCCGGCGAGCGTTTTTTATCGCGCCCAATCAGCCACCACGCAGTTGAGGAACTCCGGCGGCGTAAAGTTTGCCGACGGGTACCTGGTGCTGGCAACGATGGTGGATACAAGCGGCTATTCGTCGGACGTGGCGTCGAAATATCAGGCCTATTTCATTACCGAGGTTCCCATCAAGATTGGCGGACAGAGCCTTGGGGCGGGCGTTTACGGCGTGGGATTTGTAGCAGACAACAAGTTTGTGGTGACAGACGTAGGCGCGCACGACGTGCTCACCGTTGCAACGGGCGATGACGCGGGGCTGAAACGGCCCACGCCTCTGCAAGTCGTTGCGGACCCGGCAGGCGGCTACAGGCTCTACTCCGGGCGGCGGTATGTGATCTTTAACCGATAGGAACTTTACAGACTGCAGGTGTCTGATTCCATTCACTGACCGGAATTCCGAGCGCCAACTAACGACGCCGGGGGTTCCGGTCAGTTGCGTTTGAGTTTGACCGCTCTCCTGCACGAGTGAGATTCTGTTCGCAGCCAGTGAGGTGAATGCTTGTCGCTAACGCTGATGGTCAACAACGTGGCCACGACGGTTGACGTTTCGCCGGACACGCCGCTGCTTTGGGTATTGCGCGATGTGTTGAACTACACAGGCACAAAGTACGGGTGCGGGATGGGACTCTGCGGCGCCTGCACCGTGCTTTTGGACGGCAAGGCCGTGCGCTCCTGCATGACGCGTGTGAGCGGCGCCGCGGGTCGGGCGATCACAACGATTGAAGGACTTTCCCCGGATGGTCTCCACCCGGTGCAGGTGGCGTGGGAGGCAATCGATGTGCCTCAATGCGGCTACTGCCAGGCCGGGCAGATCATGTCTGCTGCCGCGCTGCTGGCGCACACACCTCATCCCACCGATGCGGAGATTGACTCCGCCATGAGTGGCAACCTCTGCCGTTGCGGAACGTATCCGCGGATTCGGCAAGCCATTCATGAGGCAGCCAATGCCGGCGCAGCCGCGCGAAGCGAAGGAGGGTCCTCCGATGCGCGTCAATCGTAGATCGTTCCTGCAGATGAGCGCCCTTGCGGGCGGCGGATTTGCATTGAAGCTGTATCGCGGTCCGCTGGCAGCGGCGCAGGGGCCCGGGAAACCGCCCGACCTGACACCGCAGGCCTTTATTCAGATTGCACCGGATGGCATTGTGACCATCATGGCACGCGCCTCGGAGACTGGACAGGGCATGCGCAACATGCTGCCCATGCTGATTGCCGAAGAGCTGGATGTCGAGTGGAAGAACGTCCGGGTGCAGCAGGCGGAACTGAACGAGAAAATATATGGATCGCAGTTTTCGGGCGGCTCCGCGAACACTCCCCAGGGCTGGGAACCGATGCGCCGCGTGGGCGCTGCCGGCCGCCAGTTACTGATGACCGCTGCCGCGCAAACCTGGGGTGTGCCCGTGGCCGAATGCACGACGCAACCCGGGCGCGTTCTTCACATGGGCTCTGATCTTGCGCTTCAATCCACCTCGGGTGGCGCGCTCCAGCAGAGCGCCGGCCAGGTAATCCACGCTGCTTCTGGCCGCTCAGCAGGATACGGTGAGCTGGCCGCCAAAGCCGCCGCGCTTCCTCCGCCATCGCTGAGCAGCGTGAAGCTCAAAGACCCGAAGGACTACCGCATTATTGGGCACTCGCAAGCGGGCGTGGACACGCATTCCATCGTCACCGGCAAGCCGATCTTCGGCATTGATTTGAAGTTGCCGGGAATGCTGTATGCGTCCATCGAGAAGTCCCCCGTGTTCGCCGGTAAAGTGAAGACGGCCAATCTCGACGAGGTGAAGGCGCTTCCGGGCGTTCGCCACGTACTCGTGATCGATGGCGGAATTACTCCCGCGGCCTTCACGCCCTGGGAACCAGGCATGGAGCCGGGGATCGCCATTGTGGCCGATACCTGGTGGCAGGCGCAACAAGCCCGCAAGCAGCTAAAAATCGATTGGGATTTGGGGCCCGCCGCAGCGCAGACCAGTGAAGGTTTCAGGAAGCGCGCCGCTGAACTGCTGCAGGCTCCGCCGGCAAATACGCTGCGCAAGTATGGTGACGTGGACGCTGCGTTCAAGTCTTCGGCCAAGGTGGTTGAGGCTACTTATGAGTATCCTTTCATTGCGCACGCCACCATGGAGCCGCAGGGCTGCACCGCCCACTGGAAAGACGGAAAGCTCGAGATGTGGACCACGAGCACATTGCCGGGAAACGGCCGCGAATTAGTGGCAAAAACTCTCGGCATCCAGGAAAGCGATATCACGACACACATGGTGCGCGGAGGCGGAAGCTTTGGCCGTCGGCTGCAGAACGATTACGCTGTTGAAGCCGCGTGGATCGCAAAGCGGGTTGACGCGCCGGTGAAGCTGCTCTGGTCGCGCGAAGACGATGTGACGCACGACCCTTTCCGGCCAGGGGGTACGGTTGGCCTGAAGGCCGGTCTCGATGCGCAAGGCAAGCTGACTGCCTGGCGGCATCACCTGGTCACCTTTGGCGATGACAAGAACAATGCGTCTGGCGGCGGCATTGGGTCGGATACATATCCTTCGGGATTTGCTCCGGCTTATGCGCTCTACACTTCGGCTCAGCCGCTTATGTTGCGCTGCGGAGCTCTGCGGGCACCCGGCGACAACGCATATTGCTGGGTGTCACAGTCTTTTCTGGATGAGATGGCCCACGAGGCAGGACGCGATCCGTTGGAGTTCCAATTGGAGTTGTTAAGCAACAAGCAGGCGCCCTGGAAGTCAAACGGCAAGGATGAAGTAGGCGACCACGAGCCGCACGGACAAGAGGTTCTGATCCCGGAGCGATTCAAGGGAGTGCTTGAGTTGGTGGCCGAGAAATCCGGCTGGAAAACGCGCGCGAAAGTGCCTGGCCGCGGGATGGGGATGGCGGCCTGGTTCTGCCACCTTGGCTACTTTGCTGAAGTGGCCGAGGTCAGCGTGGACGCAAGCAACAAGGTCACCGTCCACCATGTATGGGTGGCCGGTGACGTGGGAAGCCAGATCATCAATCCGCAAGCGGCCGAGAGCATGGGCTTCGGCGGCGTCATCGATGGCATGAGCGAGATGGGGCAGGAGATCACACTGGTGGAGGGTAAGGTGCAGCAGACGAATTTTCACCAGCACGCGATTCTGCGCATGCGGCAGATTCCAGCGATTGAGGTGTATTGGCGCAAGACGGACTACCCACCCACCGGGCTGGGCGAGCCCACGTTGCCACCGATTTTACCTGCCGTGGGTAACGCGATTTTCGCGGCCACGGGGAAGCGGATTCGCACGCTGCCTTTGCAACGGAGCGGGTTTAGCTGGGCTTGAGCGTTTCGCGCTGGAGTCGCCGTCAATTTCGCAGGCAGCTGCCATGTTAAAGGGCCGCCTGTTTCAGGCGGCCCGCGCTATGAACGCTCCTTGTGATTTTGGTCATTCATCATGGCCTGGTTTGAAGACGATGGATGCGAAGGTACCGGCCAATTCGTTGCTGCCAATCCCTTGACCCACGGTGACGAATAACTCGTTGGTTGCTCCGTTGTTCGTGGCTCCGCCGCCGAAGGCAATTCCCCAGAGGTTGTTGAGAATAATCTTCTGCCCGCGCTCGTCTCGTATCGTTCCGAGAAACCTTCCGGTAATTGGATCGAACGCATTGATGGTGCCATCGACGGAGTTATTTGAAATCAGCAACGTGTTGCTCAGGGGGCCAAAATTCGGCGGAGCAGCGGCGACGCCCCAAGCCTGGTTGAGTATCTCCCCTTTGATCAGCGTCTTCACGAAGGTGCCATCCTCCTTGAAAATATCAACGTAGCCTCCGGCGCCAACGTTCGGTACGGCATACGTGACGTAAACCAGGCCATTGATGTCTTGAACGCCGAAGACGGAGAAGGTTGATGGTACAGCCGGATCTCCGAAGGACTTCACCCATGTAAAGGTGCCGTCGTACATATCAATTACATTGTTCGTCGTATCCGCTGCGTAGAGGAAATTCCCCGAAGGGTTGCTGGTGATGGCCAAACCGGTGTAACTCGCCTTGTTGGCGGAGTTGTCCACCACGAGGGTTGCAAGGTTCTTGTTCAAGCCGGGCCAGGCGCTGATGGTGCCGTCCAGTGTGGCGAAAATGAAAGACGAGGACGCGCCCGAGACCTGGAAATCAGTCTTCGATCCGTTGAACACGATTCCAGTCGGTGTGCCAGGGCCGTTTGTGCCTGTAGCCTCTACCGGGCCGTTTCCCGCGGTGGGAATCACAACCTTGAGGGACTCCTGAGTTCCGGTTGCTGTATAGAGGGTCGACCAGCCGGTGTCGTTATCGCTGAGCCACCAGGGGCTTGTGGCGCTGCGAGCTAATCCCCAGGGATTGGCGAGCAGCGGATCGATGGTCGGGGCATGCGAATCCAGTTGATTCGAAACGAGGTTTTTGAGGTGGTATTGTGCTTGGGCCGGGGCCGAAAGCATGACAAGAAGCGCGCCGAGACAGACGGCGACTATGGTCCTGCGGAGCTGCATAGGGTATCTCCTTGGGGAAGTCAGCAGCGAAGAGGAGGTCGAACTGACGGAGCGTAGAAGTATGCGCGGCCTTCTCTAACCTACCGGGCCTGATGGTAGGCCGCGCCGCGCGTTGCAGTTGTCATACTTTTGTCACCGGTTTGTGAATGTTTCTCGTCCGATTTGGGATGGGTGCGAGCCTTGGCCGACAGAGAAATTGCGATGAAGTGCTGGCCGTGGCATGAAGCTGCCGCGGGATACGGCGGGTTTAGGGTCAGTCCGTCACAGCTGCCGGTGGTTAAGAAGTACATCGCGAATCAGGAGGCCCCTCATCGTAGACAGAGTTTCGAGGAGGGGTTTACGACGCTCCTGCGGATTTGCGGTGTTGAATTTGATCCGAAGATTGTGTTTGGTTAGGTTTCCAGCGTCGCTACGGGACTCGTGGGGTTTTTGGGGGAAACGCTTTCCCCACGTTGAAACGCGGGGCTGACGAGCGTTGCGCCTACGGCGCGGGGGACGACGCCAGGGAATAAGGGGTTGAGGTTCGTGGACTCCCAAGTCCCGGGAGCGGAATCTAGAGCATCCCGATGCTAAAACAGGTTCGGCTGCAAGACTTTTGGGTACGGTTTGCGGCACTTCACAAGGATCTCCTTTGCTTTATCGCTTTCACGATCAAGAGGCTCGTCCCAGTGTCCCGCTCTTACGAACCTAGTCCATTCCACTTCCAATCCGACCCCTCTACACATATGCGCTATTTCATCTTGTGTGTATCTTCGATCCCGCACGAGAAGTTCTTCAAATAGTTCGCTCCCTTTGTGGAATTGCTCCTTTCGATAGACAATCCTCTTAGCTTTATCGATCAAATAGAAGTCGGGATTGAAGACGTTGCCGGATTTTTCCATGATGTTGCTGGGCCGAAGCGAAAGTAATTTATCTGGGTCGGAAAATGGGGAAAACCAGTGTTTAGCCTTTCGCTCAGTCAATTCCATGTTCATAACCGATAAAAACACGTAGCCGCCGTCCTTGATATGGCGCGCAAGATTCTGCAAGATTTGGAGATTGCTCTCCTCATCTGCGTAGCTCCCTATTACGTCGTACAGGGAGATGCCGAGTTCAAACTGCGTTCCAATTTCTGTCGAGCGGCAATCACCGATCTGGAATCTGACATTTTCAAAGGATTCTTCTTCCGGTGACTCTCGCGCATCGCCAGCTGACGCTTGAACATAGTCGACTCCGATCACCTGGAAGCCACACTTTGCGAATTCGCGCGCATGTCGCCCGTCTCCACAGCCAAAATCGACCACTGATGATCCGCTCGGAACACCGGAGTTTCTCAGAATAAACTCTACCTCTTCCCTCGCATACTGGGCCCACGGGTGTGATCCCCACTCCGATTGCATCCGTGAGTAGGCTTGCTTTGTTATCTTGTCTGAGGCTAACAGCATTTCATCCAGCTCCTTCTCGTTGAGCGGAATCTGCTCCTGATCACGGAAAGTGAAAGCGAACCATTCCCAGCCTTCCTGGAGGCTGCCTAACACCCACGGCTTCATTGTCCCTGTCGCGCTCTCAATCATCTGTGGCAACTCCGAATGGTCAAGATGAAATGCTGAGTTAACACGCGATTCATTTTCGTTGATCACGAATCCTCTCGAGGTATCCAAGTAGTGAACTTGCATCTTGCCCAGGATTAAGAGTTCGCTCGCATGCTTTGCTATAAGCTCGGGCTGACATCTCCGTCGAGTCGCCTTCTCAAGAGCCCGAATCGCATACGGGTTAGCACTCAATAGTCCCCATGCAAAATGGTCAGAGAACTTCCAAATCGTAAAAAGGAGCGTCTTTCCAACGTCTACCTGCCGGTGGTCCCTGTGAACCACCAACTGAGTAATCCAGGCCACTTTCCCGCAATCAGGTACCTCCGCATGAATAGCGATCGCGTATCCGATCAATGAGCCGAAGGCCCTGGCCCAAACAACGAGAGAATCGGGTGTCAGGTACTTTCTTATGTGTTCTGCAGAGAGCCGGATTGACTCCCGCGGCTTTGTGCCGTTCGGTCCCCAAACTCCATAGTGCGTGGAGTAGAGAATACTCATCTCCGATATCAATTCGGAGTCCACCGAGCGCCCGCGCTTCCAATTGAATTCAAACATTGAATGCCAACTGCTATTCGCCATAATCCTCGCAGGGGTCGACAGGTTGGACAAGACAAATAGGATGCGATGACTCAAGACACCAAACTAATAGCCTTGGGTGAATACATGAGAAAAGCGCGAACCGGAGGGTCCGCGCTTTCGGTTCTTGTTCGATGGTTATCCGTGAAATGTCCGGGATATTCGCGCCAACTTATGCCTTGGCCAATACGCCGCCGCTTACTTTTTCATTCAGGATTTCGCGGGCGTTTTTCAGGAACTCGTCCATCGAAATCTTGCCTGCATCCACGTCGGCCAGGATTGCTTTCTGGGCGGCGTATTCCTTGTTCACGATGCCCGCCTTCGATTGCAACATGCGCCACGCCTTACGCCGTTCGACGCAGAACATGACGAGCTGGCGAGATAG
>JBEKRU010000080.1:0-27184 GCA_049518435.1 Occallatibacter sp.
TCAACCGCCATCGTCCGAAACCACTCAGGACGCCAACCAAATGTCCGCTTCCCCATCTGCAGTTCTCCATTCCCTGCAAATGCGCTCATTTTAAGTTGTCTCACTTTTGGGGGTCACTTCACCCTGCTTTCTTCAAAAACGCGCAGATTCTGCACGGGTTTAAGGCTTAAGTTACTGAAAAAGAGAAAGTTATTTTGATTGTTGTTGACTGTGCAGTTGCGTCTTCGAATGCGTCTGTGCGGGCGCTATTCCAAGCTCTGGTTCAAACTTTAGTCAAGGCCCTCGGAGTTACAGAGGCGAAGGATGGCGGCATCGACTCTCTGGTCCGGGACATACTGACGGCCTGGTTCGGAATGAACGAAATACGGATTGATCAGAATCAGGGTCTCATTGATGAACACCGCGGGGTGGGAACGGAACCCGTGGCGAAGGACATCAAAGGGAAGCGTGTCCGCGTGATACTGGCAGATGCCGCCCATCTCGGGATGCTGGTGAAAGAACTCTTCGAGCCGGTGCTCATATTCAACGAGCTTTGAGAAGTCCTTGTCCGGCCCCATCTCCCAGGTCATGTCGCCACTTGCCCAGAGGCCGGCATAGCCGTCTTTCAATGCCTGATCGAGAGCACCTGCAAGCGTGTCCATCATGCGATCGACCTCAAACTGACCGTCAACCAGGTGGCCCTGTTCGGATGAGAGTACCAGGCTGCCCTTTTCGATTTCGCGTGTGACATCGACTCCCGCCGCAGCGAGGTAGGAGCGCATGCCAGCGACCATGGGGCGGCTGTTGAGGTAGAGGCATCGGTGGTTTTGAGTTAATTTTTTGAACACGACGGCGGCCACCGACGTGAGATGGCGCGAGGGGGCACCTTCGTAAATTAGGCAATGATGGCGCGGGGAAGCAGGTTCCATCATGGGGGGAATTATAACCCGCCTGCGATGGGCGGGCGCTCGCGGAAGGCCCGCACGGGCTTCATGGTTCCCCGGTCCGCAACAGCGAGGAGCCGGGCACCCGGCATCACTTGCTCGAAATGCAGAAGAGCCCGCCATGGGGCGGGCTCTTCTGCATTTCAATGCTTACGTCCCCAGGTGGAGGCTTGTGGCCCACGTTTCCCAGCGGCTCGTCTCTTCATAGTAGACTTTCCTTGCAAAATGTCAACCACAAAAGCTGTGCTGAAAGCGGTCAAGGCCTCTCTATCTTCCGCGAGAATTGGGACTTATGAGGCCGCGACGGGTTCCTGGGAGACGAAGATCCGCGAGCTCTCGTCCTCTATGCCTGGAATGCACAGGTGTCTGCTGCATTCTTAGCTCCCCTCCATATTTGTGAGGTAGTCATCAGGAACGCGGTAGCCGATGCTCTGGAAGTTGTCTATGGTCCTCGTTGGCCGTGGGAGGCCACATTCCTTCTAAGTTTGCCCAACTCCCCGGGACACCTGTACAGCTCTCGTCGTGACTTGAAGGGCGTTGCCGCTAAACAGCCTTCGACGGGAAAAGTCATTCCTGAGCTTAAGTTCATATTCTGGCAGGAAATGTTTACACGTCGCCACGACGTTAGACTCTGGGACGTTCACCTGAAAAGTGTATTTCCCTATCACGATCCTGTGATGAGCACTGCGAGTATTCGAAGGGCGCTCTATCAAGATCTGGAAGTGATAAGGAAGCTCCGCAACCGGATCGCACATCACGAACCGATCTTCACAAGAAACCTGAGGGAAGATTTTGAGCGGATTATCAAGCTGGTCGGACTGAGATCTACGCTGGTTGCGTCGTGGACTGTTGCCAATCAAGGTGTATCTCGGCTCATTTCACAATCAGCGATTTTTCGAGGCGGAAAAATGTGGATGCCTTCCCATGAAGAAGTTGCTCGGCTCGCATATCGTCTTTGGTGCGATGGCGGCATGAGAAACGGCTGTTGCGAAGATGACTGGATCAACGCAGAGAGACTGATGGGGCTCTTTGACTTATAGCGAGCTTTCGTTTGGGCATTGAGAGACGACTCGCGAGGGCTTCATGCTTCCCTGGTCCCCAAAAGCGAGGGCCGAGGGCACCCTCAACTTGATAAGATCCGTGTGAGATCGGTGCCACCCGCCGAAAAGCGCGAAGGATGGGGCACCCTCAGTTGCGGGGGATGGTCGGGGTTTTAAAAAATGCAAGGTGCGCCACCCGCCCACTACCCCAAAATTAAATAAATGATGTCGTAATTATAGGTATTATAATACCTTTTATATCATTTATGTCACTTAAAAGGCATGATTATACCTATTACGTAAAAGTTGTTTAAACGGCGTTGTAATGCCTGTTAGGTTGATATTGTCGTATAGGAGGTAATATTCTACCGATATGATCGACATGATATTTATGTCTCCAGACGAACTGCAGGTTGTCTTGGGAAAGCAGCTCCAAGAACTGCGTATCGCGAAGAACCTGGATCAAATCACAACTGCCGACAAGGCCGGAATCTCCGAGAAAGCTTTGAGAAATCTCGAGGCCGGTCGCGGATCAAGCATCGAAACGCTCGTTCGCGTCTTGAAAGCTCTCGATTCTCTCGATGGCTTGCGTTTGCTTGCGCCTAAACCCTCGGTCAGCCCGCTGGCGCTTTTGCGCCATTCGGAAGCGGGCCGTCGGCGTGTGCGTCGTTCACGCATGGAGGCAAACAATTGAGGCAGGCCATTCAGGCAGGCAATTCAGGCAAACAATTCAGGCAGACAATTCAGGAAAACAAGGATGAAAGACGTATCGGTTATTGAAGTGTGGGTTTGGGGCCGTTTCGCGGGGGCTGTCGCTCTTGACCCCAGTCTCGCGTATTACGCGTTCGAATACGATCCGACCTGGAAGAGAACAGGGGTCGAACTATCTCCCCTTCATATGTCTTTGAAGGAGTCGCGGCCGGTCTACGTTTTTCCGACGCTTCCGGAAGCCACATATTTCCGTCTCCCTGCTCTTTTGGCTGACGCACTGCCAGATGACTTCGGAAACGCTCTCATCGACGCATGGATGGCCCAACGCGGCATGGTGAAGAGTGCGGTCACTGTTCTTGACCGACTTGCCTATATGGGAAAGCGAGGAATGGGGGCGCTGGAGTTTCGACCTGCGAGAGGATCTCACAAGGAAAGCTCGGCTCCCGTGGAAATGAAAGAGCTGGTTGAAGAGGCCAGGCGCCTTGTGCAGGGAACCTTCTCAGTGGACCATGAAGCCAAAGCCGCCCTCGCCAACATCATCAAGGTCGGGACCTCGGCCGGCGGCGCCCGAGCGAAGGCCGTTATCGCGTGGAATCCGGCAACGGACGAAGTGCGAAGCGGACAATTCGATGCGGCCCCGGGATTTGAGCATTGGCTGTTGAAATTCGATGGAGTAGGGAAAGATGAGGAACTCGGAACCGGCAACGGCTACGGTCGGATTGAATTTGCGTACTATTTGATGGCGAGGGCTGCAGGCATACGGATGTCGGATTCGCGTTTGCTCGAGGAGAATGGACGCGCTCACTTCATGACCAGGCGATTTGATCGTGAAGTGATTGGTGGAAAGACTTTGAAACACCACATCCAGACGCTGTGTGCAATGAATCATCTTGACTTTCGGCAGCGCGGCACACACGACTACTCGCAACTGTTTATGACGGCCAGCGAGCTGGGTCTCGACGACGATGCGGTGAACCAGATTTTCCGTCGCATGGCATTCAATGTGATGGGGCGAAATTGTGACGATCACACCAAGAACTTTGGCTTCATTCTTCGACAGGGACAGCCGTGGAATCTTTCACCAGCCTACGATGTGACACACGCCTACAACCCAAAGGGTGAGTGGACCTATCAGCATTTGATGAGCGTGAACCAAAAGTTCCAAGACATCTCCAAGGCGGATCTTCTGGAGGTTGCCGATCGTTTCAGCGTAAGAAGGCCCGAGAACGTCCTATCCGATGTTCGCAGCGCCATTGACAGTTGGTCCCAGTTCGCCAAGCGGGCGAATCTGTCTCCATCTCTCCAAAAGCGTGTCGCTAACGATTTGCTGCAGCTATAGCGTAACGAGGAGACCTCTACCGAGCCCAGCCGGAGGTCGCGGGGGTCTTGGCAAGCGATTGGCATATCATCTGACCCGGATCTCAATTGGCGACAGCAGGCCAATGCGCTTGTCGAGAGCGATTCGGCAGCGATTGCGCGGATTACTCCCCTGGCAGCCGCGGGGTTCGGTTTTCTTGCTTTGAATCAATCGCGATATTCCTTGCCCCTGGCCGACGCCGCAGGAATGAAACGGGGGTCGGACGGCGATCAAGCGTGAGGGGTTTGGCTTAGGGGTCACGGTAGTCGCGGCGGTTAACTTCGCGCACCGCATCTTCGTGTCCTTGGTCTGCGGCCTTGCGGGTCCAGTAGCGATACTGCGTGTAGTCGTGCTCGATGCCGAGGCCCACATCATAGAGGTGACCAAGCTGGAATTGAGCCCGGGCGTTGCCTTGTTCCGCGGCGCGGCGATACCACAGCGCGGCCTGGGTGTAGTTGCGCGGTACTCCCTGGCCAAGGTAGTAAAGGTCGGCGAGCCGCTGCTGCGCGTCGGCAAAGCCCTGCGCTGCCGCGAGCCGATACCAGTGGGCAGCCTCGGCATAGCTTGATTCGGCATTGCTGGGTTCGGCTTCGCTGGGGGCGACTGCTTCACCCTTTTGAACCATGAGGCCGAGGTTGTACTGGGCCCAGGCCAGTCCCCCGTCGGCGGCGCGCCGGCACCATTCAAACGCGCCTGCGATGTCGCCCGCGGTGTAACACCGGAAGCTGAAATTGGCCTGGGCATAGAGGTGGCCCTGGTCCGCGGCCTGGTGCTCCCAGCGTGCGGCCTGCGCGTCGTCTTTGGGCAGGCCTTTGCCTGCGTCGTACATGGTGCTGAGGATGTACTGTGATTCAGCGTGACCCTGGTGGGCGGCCTGGGTGAAGCTTGCGGCGGCTTCGGGGAATCGGCCGGCGTTGTAGGCAGCCACGGCGCCCTGGTAGTCAGCGTTTGAAGACGAATTTGCAGCGTCGCGCCGGCCACGGGCGAAGATGCTGGAGCGCACGGAATGGAGCGCCAAAGCGCCGCCGGTGGGGATGTGCTGCAGGCCGGATTGAGGTTTATCTTCCAAGGGCACTGACCTGGCGGGTGACAAACTCCAGCCGGTACTGGGCGTCGGCGATGCGCTCGCGCAGGCTGGCGGCGAGTTCGGCGAGTAGATCGCGGTCTTCGTGGGAGGCGGCTTCGGCGTTGGTGTGGAGTTGACCGATCTCGCTGGCAAGCAGGGTTTGGTGTTCGCGATCGAGGGAGGCGATGTCTCGCTCGGCATGTTGAATCTGGCGGAGGAGACGGAGTAATGCTGAGGCGTAGCTTGCATCGGATGCTGGGGCATCGGGCGTTGCGGCGTTGAGCTCGAGATGGTCGTCGAGAAGGCGCTGCAGGGTGTCGGCGTCGCCGCAACTGTAGGCATGGTTGGCGCGGGTCATGAGCAGGGTGAAGTGCTTGCGTTCCGCCTCGTCAGTGGCGAAGTCGGGGTGGATGCGCCTTGCGACTTCGCGAAACAGCGTCTTGAGACTGGGCGAGGGATCGAACTCGTCGGGGTCCTGGTCGGCGCCAAATGCGGCTTCGTGGGTATCCTGCGCACGCTGAAGGGCTTGCTGCGCGCGGCGGCGGGCGGCGTCGGAGTCGTAGAGGTCGACTTCACGCTCGGTGATAAGGGCGGCGATCTCGTCGAGCTCGGCATAGAGAACGCCGACGCGCTGGAGATAGCGGACTTCGAACATCTTCAACTGGGAGCGGAGCTGGGCGATGTCGGCTTCGCGGTCGGCAAGCGCGGCGCGGACGGCGGCAAGGCGCTGGCGCTTTTCGGCGATGTTTGCGGCGTTGGGGTTGGGCTGAAGGATGATTTCGGCTGGCATAGGGCTCGTGGCAGGTACGCGTGTTCGACCAGCCTTTAGTTTAAACGGGGTGGGGATTTGGCGGGGATTTGCTGCTGGAACGCTCGTTGCGAATGCGCATGAGGAGATACGCAACGATGGCGATATTGAGGAGGAGCACGATGACCTTGACGATGGTGGGATGGCGATAAATCTCGAAGATCTCGAGCGGAATCAGGGAGCCGGTGATGATTGCAGTAAACCATTCGGCCCAGGGTTTCGCGAGCCAGAGTCCCAGACCTTCGGTTAGAAAGAGGGCTGCGTAGATGAAGCTGCCGATGCCGAGATCCTTGAAGTCCCTTGGAGGAAGATTCGCGATTTTGGCGAGGGCCTGATCGAGATAGCGGCCTCCAGGATTAAAGCCGAAATGTGCGGCCATTTGAGTCAATGCATCGGAGGCGTTGGGGTCGTGAGCCAACCGCAGGGCGCCAATGCCCACCACGATGAGAGTCAAGGCCTTGATCAGCTTGAAGACGGCGATCAGGCGGAGCAGGCCTCTGTCATTTGTTCTCATGTCTTTTGTTCTCATGAGGGGATCTCTGCGTACCAGGGGATGATTGATCCTACGCAATGATGGATGCCATACGGGTCTCGATGGTGGTCGATTTCAAAAAACACAGGGCGAATGCCGGGCGGTAATTCTCTAATACGATAGATTTATCCAAAGTGCGGGAGCTTGCTGCGCGTGCCTCCTCCTTCTTCTGCTCGGTTGACATTTCGAAGCTGGACGGACGAGGACACTGCCCTTGCCGAAGCGCTGTGGTGCGATCCGGAGGTGACTCACTACTTCGGCGGCGCTATGAGCAGAGAACAGGTGCGTGCGCGGCTCGATCTGGAACTGGAACGTGAGAGCAGCCTCGGCATGCAATACTGGCCGATGTTTTTGCGGGAGACGGGGGAGTTCGCGGGATGTGCCGGGTTGCGGCCGTGGCAGATGGATGCAAACACAATCGAGGTGGGCGTCAACATCATGCGATTTGCCTGGGGGCTGCGGCTGGGCGAGGAGTCTTTGCGCGCGGTGCTCGGGTATGGATTCGACACGCTGAGGCTGCCCAAGATTGTCGCGGGACATGGACTGGGACACGAGAACTCGAAGAAGCTGCTGGAGCGGGTGGGGTTTGCGTATACGCACAACATTCTGTGGGGGCCGAAAGCGATCGAGGTTTGCATGTATGCGATTGATGCGGGAGCGTGGGGTTTGACTTCGCCGGTCCCCAAGAGCGGGGGGCCGGCGGTGCCCTCAACTTGATTTGATTTCGTGTGAGATCGTGGGCGCCTGCCTTTTCACCTTGGAGGGCATTCCCTCTAGTTGCGGATATTCGGTTTCGTGCAATATGTGAAGCCGGTTAAGCCAAGATGAGCGACACTTCCCCATGCTCTTTGGTTGTGGGGGTGACGGTAATTTCGACATCCTGGCCAAGTGCTGTAAGAAATTCGATCAGTCGGCCCACGGAGAAGTCACCGGAGCGGTTGCGGGCGAGCGAGGAGACCCGCGGTTGTTGAATGCCGAGGATTTTTGCAGCTTCAGCCTGTGTCAATCCGCGATCTTTGATGATCGAGTAAATCTGTAGAGTCAATCGTGCTTTCAAGAGCTCTTGAGCTGGATTAGGCAGCCCCATATCCGCAAAGATGTTTCCGCTGCCCGCAATTGCCTTTTCAGCTTTGAGACGCGTGGTTTTTGTTGCCATGTTCATGCCTTCCTTTCTTTGTAGTCTTGTTCGGCACTGGCCAATCGCTTATGGATCAGCTCAATTTCTGACTTCGGCGTAGCGATGCCAGACTTCGATTTTTTCTGAAACACATGGAGCACGTAAAGGACGCCCTTAAGACGGACAGTGTATACGCCGCGCCAGGTGTTCCCTTCGAACGGGGCGACGATCTCCATTACGCTATGGCCGCCAAATCCCTTTAACGGCTTAGCTGCGGGGTCTGTCATTCCTTGCTGGGCCGCGTAAAGAGCTTGCCCAATGTCCCGGCGTACAGCCTCAGGAAAAGAGCGAATATCTTTTTGCGATGTCCCAATCCAGATGACAGGCTTTAGAACGTCATCATCGTTTATCTAATATATCATTATACATATATTGATATAAAGTGCAAGAGGAAGAATCTCGCGTATTGTGTTCACACTGACGCGGTTTTTCGCCCCTCCCCTGGCGGGTGACCCTGCTCCGATGGCGCGCATGATCAACGCGAGGGACCGGGGGGCACCCTCAACGTAATGTGATTCCGAGTGAGACCGGGGCCACCTGCCCGAGGACCTGTTCCAGGCCCTTGCGGCGGAGACCGAAGCAGACCGCGAAGAATAGGCGCGCAATCCTTCTTTTAGTAGCTTCTTTAGCTGCCAAAAAGAAGAAACTCGAATCGAGGTATCATCATGAGTATGGCAACGATCCACATTTCGGAAGCTGACGCCGCCCGCGACTTTGCCGGCCTGCTGGCCCGCGTGCGCGCCGGCGCCGAGGTCGTCATCGAATCCGATGCGTGCCCGGTTGCGGTGCTGCATTCGCCCGCGCCGCCGCGCCGCTCCATCGAGGAATGCCTCGCCCTGTTGCCCGCCGAATCCACGGCAACCATCGACGAGGACTTCGCCAGTGATGTCGCGGCGGCAGTCGCCACGCATCGCGAGCCGCTGAATCCTCCGGCATGGGACTGATACGGTGGGCTTGATCCTCGACTCCAGCATACTAATCGCGGCAGAACGCAAGGGTCAGAATGCCCGGTAGGCTCTGTCCGAAATCGCCGTCCGCGCGGCCGGCGAAGATGTCGCCGTCTCGGTGGTTACGCTGATGGAACTGGCGCACGGAGTGGCCCGCGCTAACACGCCTGAAAGAAACGCCACGCGGCGGCAGTTCCTCAACGAACTGATGACCGCTTTGCCGGTCCATCCGGTGACGGTTCAGGTAGCCCTGCGGGCCGGTCAGATTGACGGCGAGAATACCGCCAAGGGAGTCCGAGTGGCGCTCTCCGACCTGTTGATCGGCGTCACGGCGCTGGAGCTTGGCTACCGGGTTGCGACCGCGAATGTGCGCGACTTCCAGATGGTTCCGGGCCTCGGAATCGTCTCTTCCTAAGCAGCGGTTACCCCGGTCTCGATGCCCTCAAACCACACTTAGGGTCCTATCTCTGAAGTTCGTCGTGAAAATCGCGGAAGGACAAATGCAGGTCCTTCGACTCACCACCCCCAACCTCCACCCCAAAGAGCAAAGACCGCTCTTTGAGGACCCCGGAACTGAAAAGCGTTTGGGGCCCCATTCCCACCCCAGCGACGAAGACCTGTCGCCGGGGCCCCGGTTCGCCCAGGATGACAGGTTATTTTATGTTATGGACTTTAGAGACAGGACACTACGACGTAGCCGTTCGTTCGCTGTTGGGGGCCGGGGAGAATCCAGCCGGCAAGGGTGCCTCAAGATTGATTTGTTCGCCGGTGATGGGGTGGGGGAGTTTCAGGAATTGGGCGTGCAGCAAATAGCCTCCATCGCCGGGGAGGCCGGGGAGATTTTCATGAGGCTGACCGCCTAAGCCGTACAGAGGATCGCCTACCAGGGGATGGCCGATGAAGGCCAGATGGATACGGATTTGATGAGGGCGGCCGGAATAGAGGCTTACTTCAAATGTTGTGGTGCCCGGGGTTGATGTGGTGTCCGCGCTTGCTGTATTGCATTCGTTTGTTACTGTGCTTGCGCTGCGGGAGATGACCCTGGCTACGGACTTCGACGGTTTGCTGCCTGGCTCGCTGCCTGGCCCGCCAGTGGGCTTGGCGGCCCACACTTGACCCAGGCGCGGGTGCGGTACGAGGCCGATGGGGGTGAGGATTTCGTAGGTGTCGTGCTGGGCAATGTTTTGGGCGAGCGCGCGGTAGACTTTTTGAATTTTGGGTGTGTTCCAGTTTGCGAATAGATTGGCGGCCGCCTGCGGTGTTTTGGCGAAGAGGACGATGCCGGAGGTGGCTCGGCCTAATCGGTGGACGGGGTTGGCGTTGGGGAATTGCTTGTGCACGAGACGAAGGAGGGTGTTTTCCAGGAAGCCGCCGCCGGGGAGGGTGGGCAGTCCGCTGGGTTTGTTGACGGCCAATAGATCCGGGTCATCGAACAGGACTTCGAAGTGCTGAGGAGCGTCCGGTTCGATCCAGGGTGGACGGTTCCAGACAAGGGTTTGGCCTGCAATGACCGATTCGCTTCCGGTGGCGGTTGTGCCGTTGAGGGTGACTTCGCCGTTGTTCAGATTTTGTTGCCAGGCTTGTGGGGTGGAGTGGGGATAAAGGCTTGCGAGGTGGGAGAGCAGGGTTTGTCCGTGGTGTTGGCTGCCGATGATGGTGGTGTAGGCATAGCCCCGGTTGAGCATTGGTTTGAGTGTAAGCGATGGTGTTTGCGGCGGGGGTGGTTCTCGTGTCGTCCAAAATATTCGGGGAGGTTGGAGTGGGTTAAACAGGCTGCCTGGTGCTGGAGCAGATTTGATGGGCGATCTGTAGCAGGGGCTAAAGCCCAAGTTTTTTTGGGGAGAGTTTTGCGGCACGACTAAACAGGCTGCGGAAAAACTCCCTGGACGGAAGCAGACTCGCTCGATGAAGCGTAGCAGGGGCTAAAGCCCGATTCATTCTATTGGTCTTTTTCGGCCCGGCTCAAGCCGTGCCCTGGTTACAGAGCCTTGCATTTGAGTTCATACGAGTTTTTCAGCAGCCTGTAAAGTCGTGCCCTGTTACAAAGCCTGTCTGGAATAAGTTTCTGCGCAGCTGTGAGGCCCGTGGCTGAAGCCACTCGGATCGTGGGCTTGGATTCAGGGGTCTAAAAGGCCCCTGCTCCCTCCGTCATGCTTGGATTCAGGGGTCTAAAAGGCCCCTGCTCCCTCCGTCATGCTTGGATTCAGGGGACTCGACCATTAGCTGGATGCTTCCCACTCATCGAGCAAAATACGCTCGATGAATGGGGCACAGTTGGAAAATGCAAGAAGCAGGTCCTTCGACTCCCTGCGGTCGCTCGGGATGACAGGCGAGAACGGCTTAGGCGTTGTAGGTGGTGGAGGAGACACGGCCGCCGGTGCCGGTCCAGTTGGTGTGGACGAATTTGCCTCTGGGCTGATCGATGCGCTCGTATGTGTGGGCGCCAAAATAATCGCGCTGGGCCTGGAGCAGGTTGGCGGGGAGACGCTCGGCACGGTAGCCGTCAAAGAATGCGAGCGCTGTTGAGAATGCGGGGGTGGGGACGCCGAGGGAGATGGCGTGCGTGAGGGCCTTGCGCCATGAATCCTGATAGAGGTTGATGGCGGAGGAGAAGAAGCTGTCGAGCAGGAGGTTGTTCAGTGCGTGATCCTTGTCGAAGGCTTCTTTGATTTTGCCGAGGAAGCGGCTGCGGATGATGCATCCGCCGCGCCACATGAGGGCGATGCCGCCCATGTTGAGGTTCCAGCCATTCTCTTTGGCGGCGGCGCGGAGGAGCATGTAGCCCTGGGTGTAGGAGATGATTTTGGAGCAGTAGAGGGCGCGGCGGACTTCTTCAATGAAGGTGACTCGGTCGGCGGGGGTGGTTGTGGGCGCGGGGCCTTCGAGGATTTTGGAGGCGGCGACGCGTTCTTCTTTGAGCGCGGAGAGGCAGCGGGCGAAGACCGATTCGCCGATGAGGGTGACGGGCTGGCCGGTGTCGAGGGCGCTGATGACGGTCCATTTGCCGGTGCCTTTCTGGCCGGCGGTGTCGAGAATTTTGTCGACGAGGGGCTGGCCGTCTTCATCTTTTTTGGCGAAGATGTGGCTGGAGATTTCGATGAGGAAGCTGTCGAGTTCGCCCTTGTTCCACTCGGTAAAGACGGTGGCGAGCTCGTCGGCGGTGAGGCCGAGGCCGCGATGGAGCAGGTCGTAGGCTTCGCAGATGAGCTGCATATCGCCGTACTCGATGCCGTTGTGGACCATTTTGACGTAGTGGCCTGCGCCGTCTTCGCCGACCCAGTCGCAGCAGGGGGTTCCGTCTTCAACCTTGGCGGCGATGGACTGGAAGATGTCTTTAACGGCCGGCCATGCGGCGGGATTGCCGCCGGGCATGATGGAGGGGCCGAAGCGCGCGCCTTCTTCGCCGCCGGAGACGCCGGTGCCGACGAACAGGATGCCTTTGGCCGCAAGATCTTTGGTGCGGCGGTTGGAGTCGGTAAAGAGCGAGTTGCCGCCATCGATGACGATGTCGCCGGGCTCGAGGTAGGGCAGGATGTGGTCGATGGTTTGGTCGACGGAGTCGCCGGCTTTGACCATGAGCATGACGCGGCGGGGGCGCTTGAGGAGGCTGGCTAGCTCCTGGGCGGAGTGCGCGCCGACAACGTTGGTTCCCTTGGCTTCGTCGGCGAGGAAGTCGTCGACTTTGGAGGTGGTGCGGTTGAAGACGGCTACTTTAAAGCCGTGGTCGTTCATGTTGAGGACGAGGTTTTGTCCCATGACGGCGAGGCCGATGAGGCCGATATCACACGAAGCGTCTGGCATAAGGTCTCCCGAGGCAGGTTGATTTTAGCACTGGGGAGGCAGTTCACAGTTCGCAGTTCATAGTTCTAAGTTCAGAGTTCAAAGTTCAGGCGCTGCGGGAAATCTGGCATGATGTGGGACTTGGGGGGAATCGTTGCGGCATCGCATTCATCTAAATTTTTACCCGCGGCTGAGGTGGGACGTGTAGAAATGACTCATAGCTTTTTAAAAGGGGCTGTTTGCTCTCCCTTCCCCAAGAATTGAGGAGAGATAACAGACGCGATGAGAAATGGGAGGCGGAATGCAATTAGGACTGATTGGCCTGGGCAAGATGGGCGGCAATATGGCGGAACGGCTGCGGTTGGCCGGGCACCAGGTGGTGGGCTTCGACTTTAGCGCCGAAGCGGTGGCGAAGCTGACGGCTTCCGGCAACGTGGGGGCGTCGACGCTGGAGGACATGGCTTCGAAACTCCAGGGGCGGAAGGCGATCTGGATCATGGTGCCGCAGGGGAAGCCTGTGGACGACACGATTGCGAAGTTGGAACCGCTGATGAATCCCGGCGATATTCTCATCGATGGCGGGAATTCGAATTACAAGGACACGATGCGGCGGCATGATGAGATTGCCGGCAAGCACTTCAACTTTGTGGATTGCGGCACGTCGGGCGGGGTGTGGGGCCTGAAAGAGGGCTACAGCATGATGATCGGCGGGGACAAGGAGCCGGTTGAGTATCTGCGGCCGATCTTCGAGGCGCTGGCTCCGGCACCGGATAAGGGTTGGGGGCATGTGGGGCCGGGCGGGTCTGGACATTTTGTGAAGATGATTCACAACGGGATTGAGTACGGGATGATGCAGGCCTACGCCGAGGGCTTCACGATTATGGAGACCAAGAAGGAGTTGGGGCTGGACCTGCCTCAGATATCGCAGATTTGGCGGTATGGGAGCGTGGTGCGGAGCTGGCTGCTGGATTTGACGGCGGATGCGTTGTGCAAGAACCCGACGCTTGAGGGGCTTGAGGCGTTTGTGGAGGACTCCGGCGAGGGACGGTGGACGGTGATGGAGGCGATCGACCTGAATGTGTCGGCGCCGGTGATTACGGAGTCGCTGATGCGGCGGATCCGGTCGCGGGAGCAGAACAACTTTACGGACCGGATGCTGGCGGTGATGCGGAATGAGTTTGGCGGACATGCGGTGAAGAAGGATTGAAGAACAGGTTACAGATGACAGATTACAGATGACAGTTAAGGGCCCGAGTTCGACCAGCCAGATTGTCAGCTGTAGCCTGAAAACCAGATTTACAGAACGAGCGAGATGCCAGGTGACAGATTGCAGATGATAGTTAAGAGCCCGATTCAGTTGGGGAAAACTGTCATCTGTCATCTGTAATCTGTAATCTCGCGCCCGGAGGGCGCGATGGCGACGATACAGGCTAGTGTGCGTGCGGAGGACCTGAAGCAGGTTTCTCATGTCAAGGAGCGGGTTCCCGAAGGGGGGATCCTGGTGATTTTTGGCGCGTCGGGCGATTTGACGAAGAGAAAGCTGCTTCCGGCGCTGTTTCATTTGCGACAGCAGAAACTGTTGCCCAAGGAATTTGCGATTGTGGGCGTGGCGCGGCGGCCGCTGGGCGACGAGTTTGCGGCGGACATGCGGGCCGGCATTGTGCAGTTTGGCGCGGCCGATGCGAGTGACCCGGAGCTGGACGAGTTTGTGAAGCACATCAGCTATTTTCCGCTGAAGTTCGACGATCCGAATGACTATGCGGGGTTGAAGACGGAACTGGAGCGGCTTGCGGCGGAGAAGGGCATTGGCGGGAACAGGCTGTTCTACCTGGCGACGGCGCCGGAGTTTTTCGCGGGGATTGTGGAGAACCTGGGGGCGCAGGGAATGGCCCAGCCGGAACAGGGGAAGGTGGGAGTGGTGATTGAAAAGCCATTCGGCCACGACCTGGAGTCGGCGAAGGAATTGAACCAACAGGTGAACGCGGTGTTTCACGAGTACCAGGTTTTCCGCATCGACCATTACCTGGGCAAGGAGACGGTGCAGAACATATTGGTGTTCCGGTTTGCGAACGGGATTTTTGAGCCGGTATGGAATCGGAATTACATCGACTCCGTGCAGATTACGGCGGCGGAGACACTGGGCGTGGAGGGGCGCGGGCCGTTCTATGAGAAGGCCGGCGCGCTGCGGGACGTAGTGCAGAACCACGTGATGGAACTGCTGAGCTTTGTGACGATGGAGCCGCCTTCAAGCTTTGAGGCGGAGAGCGTGCGGCAGGAGAAGCTGAAGGTTTGGAAGTCGATTCCGCCGATACCGATTTTGAACGCGGTGCGCGGGCAGTATGGGCCGGGGTTGGTGAAAGGCGAGCATGTGGTGGGTTACCGCGACGAGGAGCGGGTGAGTCCGGAGAGTGGCACGGAGACCTACGCGGGAATCAAGCTGGGGATTGAGAACTGGCGATGGGCGGGGGTTCCGTTTTATCTACGTGCGGGGAAGCGGTTGCGGAAGCAGGCGACGGAGATCAGTATTTCGTTCAAACAGCCGCCGTTGTTGATCTTCAACCGGATGCAGGGGTCGGGGCCGTGCCAGGAGATTCAGCCGAATTTGCTGACCATCAGGATTCAGCCGGATGAGGGGATTGCACTGCGGTTTGGGGCCAAGGTGCCGTCTACCGGAAACATGGATGTGTGCCCGGTGAATATGGACTTTGATTATGCGGCGGCGTTTGGGAAGTCGAGCGCGAACGGGTATGAGCGGCTGCTGCTGGATGCGATGCTGGGGGACCAGACGCTGTTTTCGCACCGCGATGGGGTGGAGACGACGTGGGCGCTTTATACGCCGATTCTGCAGGCGTGGGCGGCAAAGAAGCCGGAAGTGTTTCCGAATTATTTTGCGGGGTCGTGGGGGCCGGAGTGCAGTGACCGGCTGCTGGAACGCGCGGGGCATGTTTGGCGGAATGATTTGGGACGGAAGGCTTAAAGGCAGGGGGCAGGGGTCAGGGATCAGGGATCAGATAAGGCAGGTTACAGATGACAGTTAAAGCAGATTACAGGTTACAGATTACAGATGACAGTCAAAGGCCCGTTCCGGCGTCGTAGAAACTGTCATCTGTAATCTGTCATCTGTAATCTGCTCTCGAAGGGAGCTTGCGGTGACGCGGGATGAGGCTTGGGGGTTGGCTGAGGAGTGGGTTGGCGCTTGGAATGCGCATGATCTGGAGCGGATTGTTGCGCACTATGAGGATGGGGTGGAGTTGACTTCTCCGGTGGCGGCAAGGCTTTTGGGAGTGGCCGACGGGAAGGTTGTGGGTAAGGAAAACTTGAGGGCTTACTTTCAGCGGGGACTTGCGGCTTATCCGCAATTGCGGTTTGAGTTGCAGGATGTGCTGTGGGGTTTGAGCTCGGTGGTGCTGTACTACACCAATCAAAATGGGAATCGTACGGCGGAGTTCATGGAGATTTCCGCGGGCGGCAAAGTCGCGCGGGTTGTGGCGCATTACAACGCATAAATGCGGAACGGGTCGCTGCGGAATCGAGTTGCATCCGACGGGGCGAATTCAGTTGCATCCGCAAGGGTTGGCGGGCATCTGATTGACCTATGAGCAATCCTCTGTTTTCTCCTTTCAAGTTGCGTTCAGTTGAGTTTGCGAACCGCATCGGGGTTTCGCCGATGTGCGAGTACTCGTCTGAGGACGGGTTTGCGAACGATTGGCACCTGGTTCATCTGGGCAGCCGCGCGGTGGGCGGCGCGGGTCTGGTGTCGACGGAGGCTGCGGCGGTGTTGCCGGAGGGACGGATTTCGCCGGGCGACCTGGGCATCTGGAAGGATGCGCACGTGCCGATGCTGGCGCGGATTGTCGAGTTTATCCATGGGCAGGGGGCACGGGCGGGGATTCAACTGGCGCATGCGGGACGCAAGGGCAGCATGTCTGTGCCGTTTGCCGGAGAGACGCTGGTTTTGCCCGCCGAGGGTGGCTGGGAGCCGGTTGGGCCGAGTGCGGTGGCGTTCTCAGAGAAGTATGGCGTGCCGCGGGCGCTGGACCAGGCGGGGATTGATGGGGTTGTTGAGGGGTTTCGGCAGGCGACGCTGCGGGCTGTGGCGGCGGGGTTCGATTTTGTAGAGATTCATGCGGCGCATGGGTATTTGCTGCATGAGTTTTTGTCGCCGCTGGCGAACAAGCGGACGGATGACTATGGTGGGACCCTGCTGAACCGGGCGCGCTTGACGCTGGAGGTTGTGGACGCGGTGCGATCCGCGTGGCCGGGGCATTTGCCGCTGTTTGTGCGCATCTCGGCGACGGATTGGGCGGACGGCGGTTGGACGGTGGATGAGTCGGTTGAGCTGGCGGGACTGTTGCGCGAGCATGGGGTGGACCTGGTGGATGTTTCCTCGGGAGGCATGGCGCCGTATGCTGAGATTCCCGTTGGGCCGGGATACCAGGTGGGATTTGCGGCGAGGATCAAGCGTGAGGCGGGGATTGCGACGGCTGCGGTAGGGATGATTACAGATGCGGCCCAGGCGAATGCGATTGTGGCGGCGGGGGAAGCGGACCTGGTGCTGCTGGCGCGGGAATTTCTGCGTGACCCATATTGGCCGGTGCATGCGGCGGCGGCGCTGGGGGACGGGGCGAGCTGGCCGGCGCAATATCTTCGTGCGGCGGCGCATGGCTCAGGAACGCGGACTGCGGTGAAGCGGCCGGAGTGCGAGTAACAGATTACAGGTGACAGATTGCAGATGACAGTTAAGAGCCCGACAGTTACCTTTTGAGAACAGCATCGGCCAATTCTTCGATTCCGCTTCACGTGCGGTGCAAAAGGTGGCCTATACTGCCTGTAGAAGGCGGTTTCCGTCGTAAGTTGGTGGATACGGCTCAGATTACCCATGGCTACGCAACTTTCCCAGAAGCGCGCCCACGACTCGTCTCCGATTCCGGACCGCCTCTATTTCAAGATTGGCGATGTGGCGCGGATCTGCGACGTGGAAACGTATGTGTTGCGATTCTGGGAGTCGCAGTTTCCGCAGTTGAAACCCAACAAGAGCGGGACAGGACAGCGCCTTTACCGGCGGCGCGATGTTGAGCTTGCCCTGGAGATCAAAGACCTGGTTCACGGACAGGGCTACACGCTTTCAGGAGCGCGGCAGGCGCTGGATCAGGCGAAGCGGCCACGGGGCGATGCGCAGAAAGCACGATATCAGGAGCCTTCGCGGGATTCTCAGTCGCGGCTTCCGCTGACGGGGAGCGAAGCCACGATTCGGCTGGATGCGGTGTCGCGAGCGGTGGGACAGGCCAGGGCCGAGTTGCGGGAGATTGCTGCGCTGCTGGCCTCGCCGAATCCGCTCACTCCACGGCGCCGACCGCGCCTGAGCGGATTGCCGGAACGCGCAGACACGCTTTTCCCAGCTTGAAAAAACAGTTCACAGTTCGCAGTTCAGAGTTCGCAGTTCAGACTTTGCAGTTGCGGATTAGGGGCGCGAAGGGTCACATAGAGCTACGGGATTTCCCGGTAGTCGGTTTGAGTGCTGTGACATGAGTCATAGGGCGGAACACCTGCGATCGATATTGTAGGGTGTAGAAGGTTCCCCGTGTTCAGTGCTTCCGCATCTCCCCGCAATGTTTCGACGACACAGACAGTGAAGCAGAAGAAGGTGCTGGTGCGCAGATTGTTGCGTGATCGATCGCAACGGGTGCGCTGGGTGGTGCAGTTTGGATTTCTTGCGCTGAATGCGTGGATTGGGGTTCAGTTCATTCTGTGGGTTCGGTTTTATGAGAGCCTGGGCAGGTCTTTTTATGTGGAACGGCCCGCGGGTGTGGATGGCTGGCTGCCAATTGCCGGACTGATGAACTTGAGATACTCGCTGGCCACCGGGAATATATCGCGGATTCATCCTTCGGCGATGGTGCTTTTCTGCGCGTTTTTGCTGGCGAGTTTGCTGATCAAGAAGTCGTTCTGTGCATGGATTTGCCCGGTGGGTACGGTGTCGGAGTACTTGTGGAAGATTGGCCAGCGGCTGATGGGGCGCAGCGTGACGCTGCCGCGATGGCTGGACTGGGCGCTGCGCAGTTTGAAGTATCTACTGCTGGCGTTCTTTGTGTTCATCGTGTTCACGATGTCTGCTGAGAGCCTTGGCGGGTTTCTCGCGTCTCCGTTCGGCATTGTGGCGGATGTGAAGATGCTGAATTTCTTCCGGCATATTGGCGGAGTGGGACTGGCGGTGGTTGCGGTTCTGATGGGGCTGTCGTTCTTTATTCAGAATTTCTGGTGCCGCTATCTTTGCCCCTACGGCGCGCTGATGGGCGTGGTATCGACGCTGAGCCCGGTGAAGATTCGGCGTGATGAGCAAGCGTGCATTGATTGTGGCAAGTGCGACAAGGCTTGCCCGTCCTCTCTGCCTGTTGCGAGGCTGGTGCAGGTTCGGTCCGTTGAATGCACGGGATGCATGGAGTGTGTGGCCGTGTGTCCGGCGGATCATGCACTGCAGATGGCGTTGCCGCCGTGGCCGCAGAGTGTGGTGGATCGTGCACTTCCGCAGGCGGCGCAGCTCCGCTGGCAGCGGCGCGCATTGAAGCCGCAGGTTGTCGCGGTTGTGCTGGCGGTTGTCTTTTTTGGATTGATTGGTGCGGCGCGAGTTACTGGACATTGGCAGACGAATGTTTCGCGCGAAGTTTATATGGACCTGGTTCCTAATGCGGATGAGTACGATCACTGACGATCGCAAGTTAGTGAGGCCAAGAGTTAGTTCGGGCCGTTCATCTAGTTGATCGCGATGCGGCTTCGTCTCAAGCTTGCGCACTTCCATGCTTACAATCATCTTTCTTTCTCTTCATGCCTCCTTTACGGCGACCGGCCAATACTCGGTAATGGAGGGTAAGCAAATGAACGGACGGATCGTTGTAGCAGGCATTTTGACTTTTGCATTTGTGGGCGTTGGAACGGCACAAGGCGCGGTTGGCGCAGGCGGGGACGACTCGCATGTCAGCCAGGGTCAACTGAAGAGGATGGCCCGCGAAGCGCATACGCCGGAGCAGTACAAGGCTCTTGCTGTTTCTTATGAGGTGGCGCAGAAGGATTACCTGAAACAAGCAGCCGAAGCGAAGCAGGAGTGGATTCGGCTCACCCCGATTACAGGGAGCTTGTACGCCAAGTATCCAAGGCCCGCGGACTCTGCAAAGAACCTTTACGAGTGCGATGTCGAGAAGGCTTCAAGAGCTGGAGCGCTTTCCCAAAAGTACGCGCAGTTGGCGGAGCCGGCGGGCAACGCGACCCAGCAGCAGATGTAAGAGACTGAGCAGGTGCTGAAATAAAGCAAGCGAAGGCGCAGGAGAGACCCGGCATCGGTTCTCTTCTGCGCCTTCTTTGTTCTACACGTGATTTTTATGGCTTATTTATGTATGCGCGGCTAGGCTCAATCCAGCAGCCTGGAACACTGACAAAGTAAAACGCGATTCCGCATCGATCGCCGTATCGCGGGTCGCGCATTCTTTTCTTGGACGTCGTGTTCATGGGTGCATTGCTGCGCCGGGTTTGCTTCTCCTGCTCTAGGGAAGCCTTGGAGAATTTCCATGGTGCTGCCAAGTGCTTTTTTCGGGGGCTAAAGCCCACGCATTCTGATGGACGGAGCGGCACGACTGAAGTCGTGCCGTGTTACAGAGCCAGTTGCGCAGGGATTCGGCAAGCTTTGTGTGGGTGAAGTGCGACCGCGAGGAGAAGAATCTTCTTTCTCCCTTCCGGCGAGCTTAAGGAGGAAGGATTGACCACGCAAACCCCGCCGGCAGATGGAGGCAGGATACTCGTCGTCGACGATGACGCACCGACGCGGCGAGCCTTGAGGGTGACGCTTTCCGGCATGGGTTTTGTTGTGGTGGAAGCGGGCCGCGGAGAAGAAGCGCTTTCACTGGTGCGCGCGACGCATTTTGACGCGGTGCTGCTGGACGTGGATATGCCGGGGATGGGCGGAGTAGAAGCCTGCCGAGCGATTCGCCGCGCTGTCCCGCGGCTGCCGATCCTTATGCTGACTGTGATGGACGGCGAAGAAGACAAGGTGCAGGCGCTGGACGCGGGGGCGGACGATTACATTACAAAGCCCTTTCAATTGCGCGAGCTGACTGCACGGCTACGTTCCGCGGTACGAAGGCGGAACACGCAGGACGTGAACCGCGATGCGCCGATACGGCATGGGCAGCTTGAGCTGGATCCAGTGAAATACAGGGTGCAGAAAGATGGGCGCTCAATTCACCTGACGCCGAAGGAGTTCGAGGTGCTGCATTACCTGATGATGCACGCCGGCGAACCGATTCCTCATGCGCGGCTGTTGAAGTCGGTGTGGGGGCCGGAATATGGACGCGAACTGGAGTATCTGCGAACCTTTGTCCGGTTGCTGCGCAAGAAGATTGAGGACGATCCGTCGAATCCGCAGTACCTGCTGACCGATCCTTACATCGGCTATCGTTTCAGCGAACAGCAGGCGGCAAAATAACGAGAGTTTCCATGAGCAGCTGCTCGAACTGAATGGTCTTCAGATGCGGGCGGAGGTGTCATTAAACCGCAAGTGCATCTCTTGCTTCGGCAGGCACGGAGTTCACTCTGACGCCCATTTTGGCATCGTCGCCGATCTCCGCCCGAGGATCCACAAATCGATATCCAACGTAAATATCGGTGAGGAGATAAACCGGATTGGCGGGATCGTCTTCAATCTTTTTGCGCAATTGATTGACGTAGACGCGAATGTACTGAATCTCCTCGCTGCAGTTTGCGCCCCATACCGCGGTGAGCAGCTTGGAGTTGGTTACGACGCGACCGACGCGGCTCATGAGGCAGTGCAGGATGTCGAATTCCTTGCGGGTGAGGTGCAAAGGAATACCCTGTTTGGCGACAGTGCGCTTCACTGGGTCGAGGCGGAACTCGCCAATTTCAATGGGAGCGGTTTCGGCACGAACCGGCGCCTGGATGCGGCGAACGGCGGTGCGGATGCGCGCAACCAATTCCCTGGTACTGAAGGGCTTGGTTACATAATCATCGGCACCGAGCTCGAGGGCTTGCACTTTCTCGTTTTCTCCATCGAGGACGGTGAGCATGAGAATGGGAAGCCTGGGATGAAGCGAACGGACGCGGCGCAGGGTTTCGATGCCGCCGATGCCAGGCATGTTGATGTCGAGCAGGATGACGTCGAAGGAAGCAGTGCGGAGCATTTGCAACGCTTCTTCTCCGCGAATTGCTTCAGTGACTGCAAACCCGAGTTCGGTGAGGGGCGGACGCAACGCTCTGCGGATAGCTGGTTCGTCATCGACGATGAGTACGCGAATGGGACGTTGAGTCATCAGTTCGACCTCCTCTGCGGCATCGGAATCTCGGCGAAGAATGTGGTGCCTTCGACCGCGCTGCTGGTTGCCCGTACAGTTCCGCCATGAAAAGTGGCAATTCTTTTGGCCACCGAAAGGCCGAATCCCTTGTTCTCAGTTCGAGCGACAAGGGACGATGGGAGTTGGTAGTGCTCAAAGATCGCTTCGAGATCCGCTTCTGCAATGATAGGCCCGAAATTATTCACGGAAAAGACAACTTTCGAATTCTGATCGGTGGCGCGAATTGTGATCGACGTGCCGGGATCGGCATACCTGCATGCGTTGTCGAGGAACTGGCTGAGAAGCATGAGAATCAATTGGCGATCGCAATAGAAAACGAGGCTTTCATCTTCAAGCTCGATTACGACTTTCCTGTTTTCCAAGCGCGGCCGAATCGCAGCCACGGCATCATCGATGATGGGTTCCACGCCTACAGGTTTGGGATGAAGCTCGATTTCCTTCGCGTCGAGGCGTGCGGTGGCCAGAAGGCGCGAGGTGAGGTTGCTCAACAGACGAGCCTGATCGTCGATGATCGCCACCAAATCGGCCTGAGTCTCTGACAGCTTGCCCATTTCGCTGAGGCCCGCGCTGGCGGCCAGTATTGCAGTCAGAGGGGTCTTGTAGACCTGGGCGAGACCGTCGAGCACTGAAGAGCGAAGCCGCTCGGCACTGCTTCTTTGAGTGTCGCCCCTAACAGGTTCGGGGCGCAATAGATCAAGGCTTTCAGACATTCAGCCACCATCTCTCAAACTGACATAGCTTTGGACTCAGAATGCTGCGGATAGTACGAGCATCGATAGATGTTCCTGAGCTGGCACAGAGGCAAAACCGGTAAGGAAGGAATCCAATTCGACCTCGAGAATTCATCGATATCACGGATTGTATATGAATGCCGTGAAAATATCTTTGGATATTTTTAATAGCTTCTTTATGGAATCTTTGTGTAACTAGAGTTAATCCGAAACGACCTGACCGGCTCGCGGGCCCCGTGAATCCCTCATGGGATTCGGCAGGATCAGTGCGCTCTGAAGGCAAAATTACCCGTGCCAGCAGGGATGGGTGGTCTGCTCAGCCGATACGGACTTTAACGGGTATCCGACGCAATACACCTTCACCTTGCCCAACAAGACATTTTTCGGGAGGAACGTGCCAATGTATTCAAATCTTGACCGCATTCTAAGAATAACGGCCTGCGCAACGATGTCCGTGGCCTTGATCGCCGGCGCTCAATCGCCGGCACCACCAGCAACAGCTCCGGCCGAACAGACTCCGGCGCCTGCAGCGGCTGCCGTACCAGCAGCTGCCGATCAGGCTGCACCCGCACCACTTTCCACCTTCGTTCTCACGGGTCCGCTGATATGGCTACCTCCGGCGACCTTGGATGCCGGACCATTTGGCAAGATTTCAGTCAACGGCATCTTGACCGGCTTTTCAGCATTCCAGAACAACTCCGTGCCGGGAGATGACAGTGCGCAGGCTACTTTAAGCAACGGACAGATTTTCATTCAAAAAGCGAGCGGTAAGCTTCAGTACTACATTCAGGCGGGCGTCTACACGATGCCAACTCTCGGCGTGCCGTTTGCCAACGCCCAAAATACCGTGAATAACTTCTACGGGCCGGTTCCGGTCGCCTACCTGAAGTTGCAGGCGACTCCGAGCACGCAGTTCCTTCTCGGTTCTCTACCCACTCTGATGGGCGCCGAGTCTACCTTTACGTACCAAAACTTCAACATCGAGCGCGGCATCGTCTGGAACCAGGAAAACGCCGTCAATCGCGGAATCCAAGTGAACCAGACGCTGGGTAAGTACTTGTCCGGCGCAGTCAGTTGGAACGACGGTTACTATTCCAACCGCTACTCCTGGCTTTCGGGCTCGGTGACCCTTTCGAAGGGACCTCATGTGCTGGTGTACGACGGGATGGGGAACCTCGGACAGACCGTCTATCAAACGGCGTCGACTCCGGTACAGAACAATGGCTACATGCATGCGGTGATCTATACATACACGAAGGGACCATGGATCATTTCGCCCTACTTCCAGTACGGCAAAGTGCCCATCTTCCCGAGGGCCGGCGTGTTCAAGGGCACATCCACAACCGGAGGCGCGATCAACGCCAGCTACGCCTTCAAGAGCGGCTTCTCGCTTCCTGTGCGCGTGGAATACCTGACGAGTTCGGGGAGTGCTACCGACGGATCGTTCAACCTGGTGGGCTTTGGAGCGGGCAGCGGAGGCGTTACTTTTACCGCGACGCCCACCTACCAAAAGGGAGGCATGTACCTTCGCAGCGATCTCGCGTTGGTGCATGCAACGGACTACCAGACGGGCTCTGTCTTTGGCAAGACGGGGACGGACGCGAGCCAATTCCGAGGCGTCCTTGAATTCGGCTTCATCTTCGGAAAAAACACCGTCGAGAAATAGCAAAGCGGCGGCAAGCTGAATCGTCGTCAGCGCTTTGCGCCTGCTGCGTGCGCCGAGAACTCATTCGACGATAACCATCGGGTTATGAAGCTCTTTGTCCTCCGGCGATAGCTCAAGTTCTTGCTTCTGAAATGAGGAAACCGATTGCGGATTCCTCATTTCATCCAAATTACCGCAGAGCCGGCCTTCAGGGAACTCACTGAGCTTGCTCACAACTATCCGGCCGGCAGAACGGAAAGACCGGCAAACTACGAGATTCCCGGGGGCCAACCGCCGGGACCCGCAACCCGAACCTCAATTCCAGGAGAATGCTCATGGCAGAACAGAAAGCACCTCAGATGCAAGCCACGCTGGGCCTTACCGGGCTAACCAGCAATGCAATGGCTCTTATCGCCCCTGGAGCCTTCTTGTGGCTCACCTTCTTCATCCAGGCCACCACCGGCACCACCGCGCCAGCCATGTGGCTGGGCATCTTCGGCGCCCTACTGCTCTGTCTGGCTACGGCGGTGGCCTACGCAGAAATCTCCAAGCTTTATCCCGGCACCGGGTCGAGCTACTACTACGCGGAACAGGCGCTGCTTTCGCAGGACAAGATGTTCAAGTATGCCCGCATCGCCAAGTTTGTTGTCGGCTGGGGCTCGCACCTCTATTACTGGGTGTATCCGGGCGTGATGGTTGCCACCACCGGCATCTTCTGCGGCTATGTGGTCGGCTTCCTTTATCCCAACATCATGAGCGGATCGAACCCAGGGCCAGTATTCATGGCATTGGTTGCGGTAGTGTTCTCGATTTTCGTTGGCTGGATCGCCTCGAAGGGCGCGGGCGCATCGACGGCTGTCAACCTGGCCATCAATGTTATTCAGATTTCAGCGCTGATTGTCTTCAGCATTCTGGCAATCGGCTATCGCGTGAGCCATCCGGCGGGCACAGCGGCCTTCCAGTATGATGGGCAGTCACTGGCGACTTACACCTATCAATTTGCGACGGCCAAAGATGGCACGACCATGCGCGACGCGACTGGAAATCCTCTTCCCCTTCTGGACTCCGCGGGCAAGCCGGTTCCCTTTACGATCGACTATCCGGAGAAGGATGCCACCGGAGCGTTCCTGACGCACCCGAACGCGATGTCGGTGATTAAGCCGCACCAGTTCAGTTACCTGTTCATCCAGGCCACGGTTGCGATTCTCATCCTGGTGGGCTTTGAATCGGTTACTTCGATGGGAGGCGAGGCAAAGAATCCGACCAAACATATACCGATTGCGGTTATTGCTTCGCTGCTAATCCAGGGATTGGTCTGCTATCTAATCGAGTATTTTGCGGCAAACTACTTTCTGAACTCAGGGTACACAATGGCGAGCGCCGCCGGTTCCGCAGCTCCCATCGGCGACATGATGATAATTGTCGGCGACGGGTTGCTGGGGCAGGGCCATGGCAAGTACTTCATGCTGGCTGAGGCCGTCACCGTGTTCTTCGCGCTTATCGGGACTACGCTAAGCTGCATGAACACCGGCGCTCGCGTCACATACGCGATGGGCAAGGACGACGAAGCGCCCGAGCACTTCGGCATCCTTCATGCCGAGTCTCTGTCGCCACGCAAGGCAATCTGGACGCTGGTTGCGATTTCAGCGGTCATCGGGGTCATCGCGGTCAGCCTGGTATTTGGCGACGCCGGCGCACCTACCGATGCAGCCATAGCCGCTCTGCCTCATGGAATTTTCTCCAGCTTTGGCTACCTCTCGCATGATCAACTGGCGGCGCTGCCGAACTCACTGCTGACCATCACACTGACCTCGAACTTTGGCACATTCATTCTTTACGCGCTGAGTTGCTTCCTGTGCATTGTGGCCTTCCATGGGCGCCCCGACTATAGCTTCGTCAAGCACACGCTTATTCCTGGCTTCGGTTTGCTGGCGAACCTGGTATGCATGGCGTTCTACATCATCAGCCCGGCATTCGGTTTGGGCACGTTCAAAGAACCGCTGCTGGCAGTGGGTATAGCTGCTGTCTGGGGCATTTACGGGGCGATTTACTTCCTCCGCTCTTCGCAGAAGAAAGGCAAGGCAGTGCTTCTGGTTTCGAAGACATCTGTCTAAGAGCACGTCAACCTAACCTCAACCGTGCTGGGTGGCATCCGCCTTTCGATCTTCTTTAATGAGGACGACGAGCAGAGAACCACCCAGCGATTGTTTGAAATGAATTCTTTTTATCACTATCAAAAGAGGCATTCATCCACAGGAAATGTGATGTGTGTCTGAGGCGGCGGCGCCCATGTTGGAATTGCAGTTTGGACAGGCAAGCGATTTTGGAAAGGTGCGCACCAATAACGAAGACGCAATGGGTTCGTTCATTCCAGCTTCGCGTCAACAGGCCCGGACCCACGGATATCTGTTTGCCGTTGCCGATGGTGTGGGGGGGATGGATCTGGGTGAGGTTGCCTCGGCGAAAGCAATATCCGTTGTCACTGAGGAATTTGCAACTGCTCAATCCGGCACGATGCTTATCAGCCTGTTGCCGCGCCTGATTCAGCACGCCAATGCGGCGGTGCATGATTGCACATTGACGATGGAATACCGGGGAAAGAACATGGCCACGACCCTGGTGGCGTGTGCGGTGAGGCACGATCAGGCGATTGTTTCGCATGTTGGCGACTCGCGCTGCTATCTTGTTCGCGATGGCCAGCCAAAACAAATTACGCAGGACCACACTTTTGTGAATGAGCAAAGGAAGATGGGACTGATTTCCGCCAGTGAGATGGCTGCATCCGAATCGCGACACGTGCTGACACGTTCACTGGGACCGCAGATGTTTGTTGCCCCGGATACAACGGCGATCACGCTGCAGGCTGGAGATGTGCTGGTTCTTTCGACCGACGGCTTGCATGACGAAATGAGTCCTCGGGAGATCGCCAGTATTGTCGCGGGGAGCAAGAGTGTGGACGAGATTGCGCGTGAACTTGTAAGGCGCGCGGTTGAGATTGATGGCGGGGACAATACGACCGCCCAGGTGATTCGAGTCCGCTCGGTAGAGCAGGTGGGCATGTACCGCGGCCGGCCCTACCGGTTGCCGCAGTGAGACTGTGGGTGGGTGCCG
>JBEKRU010000081.1:0-27599 GCA_049518435.1 Occallatibacter sp.
GTCAAAATGGCCACGGCCAAGGGACGCAACACCCGGCCCCACCTCAAGGTCGGCATCTGCGGCGAGCATGGCGGCGATCCGGAAACCGTCAAGTTCTGCCACAAAATCGGGCTCAATTACGTCTCCTGCTCGCCCTTCCGGCTGCTTACCGCAAGATTGGCCGCCGCACAAGCCGCGCTCCAGGAGATTCAGTCGCCTGACATCCACAGCGGCACCTGCTAACCCATTCACCTTACGCAAACACCAGGGGCGCGGCCATCGGTCGCGCCCCTGGTGTTTGCGTAAGGGAAAAGGCGCTGCGGCCACGGGCAACAGCCCGAACCCAAATCTCATCCCACCGTTAGACACCCGCCACAGTTGCGGGGACTGCTTGAGCGGCATTGGTGCGGTATTCCGGAAATCCGCTCAGGCTCCTTTTTGTCCATTCGTACAGGCACCCAGGAGATTCCCATGAACTTGAGCAACCTGAACATTAACTACCAAAGCCCAGCCTTTATTATTGGCGCCGTCGTCATCCTCCTCGCCATAGCAGTCGTCATCGCTCTAGTCGTCGACCGGCGCAGAAAAACCACACTGACCCTGCGTAACCGCTTCGGTTCGGAATACGACTACTGCCTTCGCGAATTCAAAGCAAGGGACAAAGCCGAGGCCGACCTGCAGGGAAGGATTCTGCAGGGAAGGATTCACCGCGTCAACCAACTCAAGATTCGGGAATTAACCGGGGCGGAGCGCGCACGGTTCGTCGCCGAGTGGGACGCCGTACAATCCCGGTTCATCGATCATCCTCGGGGCTCCGTCACGGAAGCTGACGAGCTCGTGAATGCAGTCCTGCAGGCACGTGGTTTTCCCGCGAGCGGCTTTGTGCAGCGCGCTGCCGACATATCGGTGCATCACGGTCCGCTGGTCGACTCATACCGCGGAGCACATGCCATCACGGTGAGCGCCGCCAAAAACGAGGCCACCACAGAAGAATTGCGCACCGCCATGATTCACTACCGAGCGCTTCTTGATGAACTCCTTCAGATCAAGGCGCCGATCGTACACCAGCAAGTCGCCTGATACCACAACGACTCGGCACTGGGTGGGCGGGGGCCGGTGGGGCCCCCGCGGGTCGCTCAATGTGTACACAATTGACCGGTCAACTGACCGAAAAACCCGTTATGCTCCCTTGGAGAGGTTTTTGTTCGCATGCGCATCCGTTTGGGTTACGAACTTGAATTCTATGCACCCTCTGAAGTCGCCATGGTTGCGCTTCTCAATGTCCACCCCTCCCGCACCGGTGATTTGCTTGAGCCGGATGAGCTTCAGACGGTGCCGATCCTGCCAATCACCAATTACATTGACAGCTTCGGGAACCGCTGCGCTCGCTTTGTTGCGCCTCCGGGCCCACTCCGACTGACCAACTCCTCTCTCATTCAGGACTCCGGCGAAACCGATATCGTGAACCTGGCGGCCCGCGAAGTCCCTGTCGGCGAGCTGCCCAATGAAGTTCTCATGTACCTGCTGAATAGCCGGTACTGCGAGGTTGATCGCTTCGCGGCCATCGCATATGAGCTGTTCGGACAGCTCAAACCCGGCTGGAGTCGTGTGCAGGCCATCTGCGATTGGGTCTGGCAGAAGGTTCAATTCAATTACCAGCATGCCCGGCCTACCAAAACCGCTCTAGACGTATATACGGAACGGGTCGGCGTCTGCCGCGATTACCAGCATCTCGCCATTACTTTCTGCCGCGCGCTGAACATCCCCGCGCGCTATGCCACCGGCTACCTCGGGGATATCGGCGTCCCCGTGCGTCTGCCCATGGACTTCAGTGCCTGGTTCGAGGTGTGGCTCGACGACCGCTGGTGGGCCTTCGATGCCCGCAACAATCAGCCGCGCATCGGCCGCGTGCTGATGGCTACCGGCCGGGATGCCTCGGACGTCGCCATTACGACCTCGTTCGGAACAGCCAGCCTGACCCGGTTTTTCGTCGTTACTGAAGAAGAATCGGAGCACGCCCGGGCAGCAGAAGACGCTGCCTGATTCGGGATTCTTACTGCCGGCGCATTCCCTGAGCCAATCGCATGAAATAGCGAAGAAAAGATTCGATTTGATGCGAAAAACCCTTGTTTTCTGACCCAAATCGATGCGAAAACGCCCTGTTTCTGAGGGCCAATGTTACCATATGGATAACATTGGCCGCCGTCAATTTGCGACGATAACTCCTTGATTCAAAGAGTGTTATCCGAAATTACGAGGCGAAGATTCTACGAAGAAAAACATGTGTTCCCGGGGGGAGGGGGGTGGGGTATTTGGTGGTATAAACCGGGGGCATCTCCTACTAAACAGACCGGGGAGATACCTGCCACTGCACAAGTCCATGTTCGTTTGATTAGAACGTTTGGATGGATCCTGAGTTTGGCGTGGGTGGGCGAAATGGAGTACATGGATTCTCCTGCATCCATGGTGCGCCCTGTGAGGGTAATAATCCGCAGACCGGTTACGGTGCATCGAGATACGCCGCGCCTGGCCTTGATTTAGTGGTGCCCGCCGCCGCTCGGTGCGCTCGGTGCAGCATGGCCACCACCGCCGCCACCGCTCGAAACGTGGCTAGGGGCAGGCGCCGCGTGGCTGACTGAGGGCGCACTGCGTGCCGCCGACGGCGACGTCGCTGGTCGAATAGGCCCACCGCCGCTGCCGTTCGATCCGATTCCGTGAACAGAAGTCCCGTTTGAATAGTGGTTGACCGATAATGTCGAGGCTGAATGGTCGTATTGCGGACGCGGGCTCAAGGGATGCAGCGCCTGCACAGTATATCCGCCAATCGAAACCACGCTCGCTCTGTCGCGCGCGGGAAGCGTTGCGCCCCCGCCCGTGCCATGCCGGTTGACCGCAACCATTGGGAACGGATGGTGAAGCCCGTCACCGCCGCCCGGATGCCCTGGCAGTGGCCGGGGCGGGTGGATGGGGCGAATCGGACCACGATATCCAGGGGGGAATAGTCCCACGTTGGCTCCGTAGCCGCCGCCGCCCCACCAGGGTTGGCATCCGTTCAGGCCCGGCGCCCACCCCCAACCGAAGGCGTCGTAATAGTTCCAGGTTCCGCACTGGAAGGGCGTGTAGCCCCAGGCGTAGCCCGAAACCCAGATGTAGCCATATCCCGGCGTCCACATCCAATTCCCATTCCCATAGGGATCAAAACCTGCGCTGGCAGCTTCGGTCGGCGACCAGATATACCCCTGATCCGGAACGTTGTACCAACTCCCATTGGCGTCAAGATCGCTCCACGCGGGATTGCCGGCGTCGGGAAAACTCTTGGATGCCCCGGTCTTCGTCGCGTCCGCGGCAGACAATGCTTCGTCGCGGTCAGAGTTCCACGTATCCCACGAGTCCGGTTCGATGGATTCGGACAGGTTATAGCGGGAGGCATCGTTTCCATTCAGCGCCACGCTTTCTCCTCCATGCAGATCAAGGGACAGTGCATTGCCCCGTTCCAGATGAGCATTGCCCGAGAAAACCGCCAGTTCGCCTGGGGCATTATCCAGGTTGACGCGCAGGACCGCGAGACCGCTGGCAGTCACCGCGGCGTCGGCAAACTTGACTTTGACAGTTCCAGCCAGCCCCTCGCCCTGCAACTCGAAGTAGGCCAACCCGGATTCCAGCGCAATCTCCGCCTCAGCACTGCTGCCCTGCCCGCGAAGCACGGCCAACGTGAGTGAACTGTTTGGCGAAATCCGCACCACGCTGCCATCTTCAAACTGAATCTCCGCACGCCCATCGTCGCCGGTGGTCAGCAGCGAGCCCTCAAAAAGCGGCGTATTTTCTACCGCAGGATTGGCAAGCGGCAGTTTACCCTGGGCAAGCTGTACCTGCCCTGCCACGCTACTCAGCCTGACGGCGCGCGCGGCCGGGGCCGCGTCGTCTGCTTTAACCGGCTGAGATGATATGGCGCACAAGAGCGACAGTCCCAACGTTCCCAGCACCCATGCCCTCAGCCCACTGGCATTCAACATTCTGCTTTTCATGGTGCGCTGCCTCCCTGTGGCTCCGCCCGAGCAAAAACTGCGCTCGCGGCCTGGAAACCTACGTACATAGGACACCCAGTCTGCGGGAAAGTTACTTCAAAATCTTGCCTGCAATCAGCCGCTCCCGGCTACCCTTCCGCACGCGCGAGCAGCATCCGCGCCCGTTTCCTCACCCGCTCCATCACTGCATCGTCACTGGCAAGGCGCTCCAGGATCCCGCGAATCGCGCAAATCTGCTGCACCCGCCCATCCCCTGCAGCCTCCACAAGATATTCGGTCTCATGGTCCAGACCCAGCGGATCGTGCTGTAGAAGCGTCTCCAGGCGAGCGCCCTCCACGATGGTTTCCGCAACCGCCACCAGTGATTCACCGAGTGCTTCGATCTCTTTATCCCGCGAGAAGTTGAATTCGCAGCTTCCTTCGCCGCCGGGCCCGCGATAGCTCAGCTTCTTCCATCCCTGGAACGCCACCTTCATATGGCTCTCGCATTCCATCTGGAACAGCCTGTGGGATTGTGCCATCTGAAAGACGCGTCCTGCAAATTCAGCGCTCACCTGAACGTCGCGATCCACGTTGGGAGCCTCGATTCCTTGTGACCGAGTTGCCGGTGCGACATTCCGCTCCGATTGAAAATGCCCGCTCCCATCCGGATGAATGATCAAAGTCCAATGGGACGGCGAAAGATCGGGGTTTGAGAAGTCCACCTGAATAACCGGTGCGCCGGTAGTTGCCACCTGTCCAGACGCAGTCAGCACCAGTGCCGGAACGGCCGCGAACAGCCAGGCCCACTTCATCGTGAAACTCCCTGCAGCGCCATAGTCTGCGCGGTGTGAATGTGGCAAATGGCGATAGCCAGTGCATCCGCGGCGTCGGCCGGCTCCGGCACTGCATCGAGTCCCAACAGACGAGCCACCATAAACTGCACTTGTTCCTTTTTCGCAAGCCCGTAGCCCACCACGCTTGACTTGATCTTGAGGGGAGCGTACTCGGCCACGGGCAGTTTGCGGCAGGCGGCCGCCAGCAGCGCCACCCCGCGCACCTGGCCCAGCTTCAGCGCAGACTTGGCGTTCACTGAATAGAAAACCCCCTCGATCGCTACCGCGTCCGGCTCCCATAGCTCCAGCGCGGCAGTCAACTCGCGAAATACCTGTTCCAGCCGTTCCGCTGTGGTCTTGGTCTTCGCAAGCCGGATCGCCCCCATCGCCATCATCAGCAGCCGGGGCTCGCGCGCGGAGTCGCACGACTCCACAACTCCAAACCCCGTGATCTCGGTCCCGCAATCGATCCCAAAAACACGCATCGGGTCCAAGTTTACCGCAAAGCCGGCAGGCGCAGACTTGCACATGCTTCACAAGCCTTCGATTCATTCCCCGGCCATGTATTCATCGAAATCTCACTCGCACGATTTTTCATCTTGACAGGGAGTCTTATGTGCGTTATCACTTACCGTAAGTGGATACTTACCTACAAGCCGGACTCGATGCCCTCGGAGATTCCACCCGAATGGCGATCTTCCAAAAGCTCTCGGGAGGCCCGATTGCCGTCAACGAACTGGCCAGATCCCTCCCCGTGAGCCGTCCCGCGGTCTCGCAGCACCTGCGCGTCCTGAAGGATGCGGGCCTGGTTACGGATTCGAAGTCGGGTACCCGTCGCCTTTACCAACTGAACCCCGAAGGCATTACCCGCCTGCGCGCTCACTTCGACGAGGTTTGGGAGCAAGCCATGAGCGCGTTTCAAACAACTGTCGAACAAATTCCAAGTGGAGAAAGTCATGACAAAACTCGTAGAAGAAGCCGTCGTCAGTAAGAGCCTGCGCGTAAATGCGCCCATTGAGCGCGCCTTCTCGGTCTTCGTGGAACAAATGGAGACCTGGTGGCCCGCGACCCATCACATTGGGAAGACCCCTTTCGAAGCAATCTTCGTAGAACCCCGGGTCGGGGGAAGATGGTACGAGAGAGATGTTGAAGGCAAACACAGCGACTGGGGCACCGTGCTCGCATGGGATCCGCCGCATCTTGTGACATTTTCATGGCACGTGGGCCCAGGCCACGACTCGCCGGACTGGGTGTGCGACCCAGACATGTCAAAGGCCAGTGAAGTGCAGATTCGATTCACTGCCGAGACGCCGGGAGTTACGGTGGTCGAACTCGAGCACAGCAAGTTGGAGCGCCATGGCGAGGGTTACGAGCAACTGCGAGCAGTCTTCGACGGACCGGGTGCATGGGCTGGCATACTCGCGCTCTTTGCAAAAGCGGCAGAGGCAGAACGCTTGTAACGAGGACTGCCTTATTCCTCCCTATCGCAACAGTTCTTACGTTGATTCAGGCGGTTTTGCATACCATCGGCGGGGTCTTCGGAACGGTTGATCCGGGGCCCGCATCCATCACTGTAGCGGCCATGCGATTGAACGAGCCAAGCTGACGAGTTTGCCTCTATAACGACTGGCGCGCATGTTCGATTGCGCCAGCCATATCCCGCCTGCTCAGTGCGGCGCGCGCAATTGGATCAATTTCCATCACATGGGTGCGTCGCAGGAATTCCTTGAAAGCGACCCTGGCTTTCCCGTGTCTTCCCTGGTCTTGCAGCACGCAGGCGAAGTCGTAAAAATTGATGGAGACGGGAAAAATGTCACATGCTTTCTCCGCCGCAAGGTAAGCCATCTCTTCCAAATCGGGCTCGCTTACATCCCAGTCTTCATGTTTCCATCGCCCAAACGACTCGTCCGCTGCTCGGGATGCCGCCTGGAGCATAAAGCGCCGGGCCCGGCCCATCATGCATGCTGAAACAACACCGCGCTTGAATGAACCCGCCAGCATCCCCTTCATGAGGTGCTCGCAATCTCCGCTCTGAATCACGGTGCGAAGAAAGGTCTCGCACTCCTCCTTCTCATCCGGGGTGAGAAGGTTGGATTCCTCGGCGGTCAGATGCTCCTCTTCAAAAACAACGGGTATCTGAAGGACAGCGGACATTGATTACACTCCTTAACGGTTACTTCATCTTAACCGTGGAGTAACTCCCTTTTCTTTCCGCATTTCCGATGGATATAACTTCAGGAATCTTCAAGAACAATAGCGAGGCAGGGTCACATGTGTGCAAAAGAAGTTCGATCGGGCGACGCACGCATGCCCCCGATGAATCGTTCAACCCTTGGTTGGTCTTGAGTTGATCGAATTGGACTGGGCCGCGCTTGCACTGGGTTGAATTGGACTTCCTGGGGGTAGGCTCGTCAGGACCGATGCGGCATTTAACTACCCGCGAAACAAGGAATCGACGACGTTGAAAAGGGTGTCCGCGGCAACATCCATAGCCAAGTTCGTCCCGGTGTCGCAGCCCAAAGATGAGCCCATCATTGGAGATGGGTCCACTATCGGCGAGGATAGCAACGTCTCGGTCGTGGCGAATTGTTCCTCGGGGGCCTGGGCTATGCGCGTTAGTTCACCGCCATCCAGCCAGGTCAAACAGCAGTTTTCGCAGGAGTCGATGACCACGTTGCCGGGTCCGGCATAGAAGTGAGTGTCCATGCGGTGATGGCATGCGGGGCAGTTCATCTTGCGTTGCAAATCGGCGGCATCGGCAGGCGGCTGAATCGTGCCCCCTTGTTTTTGACTCTTCACTTCATCCACCAGTCCCTGCAGAGTACCCATTGGAACCAGCATACCGCGGCACTTGGTGCAGTAGCAGATGCGGTTGTTATTGAGAGTGGCATGCACAAGGCCGGTGGCGCAGACGGGACAATCCTGACCCGAGGGCTCGCCCAACACGCGCACGCCGTCGTCCGCATTTGCTTCGGGAAGAAAGACCCTCTGACAATATTCACAGCGGAAGCTGGTCATATCCGCTTTAAGGCGCATGGGAGCGCCGCACGAAGGACAATTCATTGTGGCTTCCCGCATTCTGCGCAGAACTTTGCGCGTTGAGGGATCGACTTCCCGCATTCGATGCAGAACTTTGAACCGGCGGCAGCTGCACCCGCGTCCGCATCCGGAACGCTGGAAGCGGTTGCTGCAGCAACGCTAACGGGCACAGAGAACGTTGGCCGGAGAGAAGCGGACAGCGTTTGCGCAACAGCCGCACCGGCGCCGAGGCCCATGCCCATGCCTGCGGCACCCCCCTGGTTGGCCGCAGCAATATCCAGCGACTCGGCTGCTTCGAACTGCGTAAAGCGGCCCAGGTCGCCAACCATATTCATGCCGATTCGCTGGTCCAGGATCTTCTGCAATTCATCGGGAAGAGAGATATTCTGAACGACAAACTGATTCAGTTCCAAGCCCAGTGCGGTGAAGGCGGGCTTGATCTGCTCGATAATCTTGTTGCCGAGCAATCCCTGCTTGGCCGTCATATCCAGAAACGACAGATCGCTTGACGCAAAAATCTCGCTCATGCGGCCAACAATAGTGTCCCGAAGCTGGCCCTCGAGGTCACCCACATAATAAGTCGCACGCGTGCCGCTGATTTGCGTAAAGAAAGTCCGCGGATCCACGATGCGATAGGAGTAGATTCCGTAGCAGCGCAGGCGCACAGCGCCAAACTCCTTGTCGCGGATGGTAATGGGGGTTGCCGTGCCCCATTTTTGATCGATTTCGAGACGCGTGGAAAAGAAGTAGACTTCCGATTTGAACGGGGACTGAAACTCTTTGTCCCAGTTCATCAGGTCGGTGAGCAAGGGCAGGTTGCGGGTGCTCAGGGTATGAAGGCCCGGCCCAAAAATATCCGCGATCTTGCCTTCATTCACGAAGGCGGCCATCTGCGACTCGTTTACGGTGAGCCTGCCGCCGTTCTCAATCTCTTCATCTCGCATCGGAAAGCGATACGCCAGAATACCTTCTTCCGGCTCATTCCACTCAATGACGTGGATGAACTGCTTCCCCAGAAACTGTCCGAGAGTCACGTGCATCTCCTTGGGGGGTCTAACCCGAGACTATAGCACAAGGAGAGCCCGCGGGTGGGGCCTGGCACCGGTGCTCTCAGCGCAAGCACCCTAACTTGTTAATTGGGAACTTGTTAATTGGGCAAAAACAACAGCGGCATGAGCAATTCCGCTCATGCCGCTGCCGGTGGACTGTTGGGATTGGACTAAGGCCATCGCGCTGCCGCGAGTGCCATTGGCCCGTGCGGTTGATCTCCGCAGGGGGCTTACATGGGGTCTGGGGCGCGATGCCCTAGGCCTCAGTCACCTCACGTACGAAACAACTGGAATATTCACTTTGCATCAGCTGGATCAACCTCCTTTCCCGTGTAAGCACAAAGTAACGCAGTCGAGACACGGCGTCAAGGGTGGTTGTTGATCTCCGCAACAATTCCTGGCGGTCTGTTCACATCTTCCCGCGCAGTTAGTGAGTCCGCTGCAGAACAATCGTGGTGGGGTCATGCGCGTCTACAAGTCCTCGCCCCGGAATGAGCTTCAAGCTTTGCCGAACAGGGCCGTAGGTCACCGTATACGTATGGCTCGCGGCATCGAAGAGCTTCCACCTTCCCATTGTCCCGCTGGCGAATTCCAACACTCCGTTGGGCTCGAATTTAACCGCGGAATCTTCGTTGTTCTGAATCACCATGGGCGTGTATGTGCCCACGATCAATTCCACCGGGCTGAGTGGCGGGTCAAACTTGACCGCGCCTGTTGCGCTAACCACGTAATCTCCGCCTGCGCGCACCAGCCCGCCACTCGGTGGAATTATTGACAGAATCAGCTTGGTGGGAACTTTAAGATTTCCCACCATCTTTGTCGAACTCGACTGCGCTACCGACGAAATCGTTCTCTTCTCCACCCACGAGTGTTTGTCGTCTGAAAGTTCAACGTTGAGCGACGAACGCTGCGCATTGCCCAGCAAGCCCATGGACTTGAAGCTCACTATGATTGTCGCCGGCCCAGGACCGGAAGTGAAATAGAAGTAGTTGGCGCCGACAAAGTTGTCCACCGTTCCAGTGTTGTCGCCCGGCTGCAGCGGCGCCGGTTTGTGAGGATCGAGCGACTGGGCCAAGGCGCCATGCAGGACGCACAAAGCAGAGATCGTCAAGGGGAGAACCTGCCGCACAAAGCGGGAAATTGTAACGGAGCGCATGTCGATATCTCCTGATTGTCTGAGTCGTGATTCGGAAAACCTTCGGGGATACATCACTGAGTCCGGCAAGTTCCATTTCCAAACGCATGGGCAAGCATACAGAATCATGCCGAGATGATCCACAGAATGTTTAACGTACTCCGAGGTCTGTTTCCGCTGCGCTACCAGCTATGCAGCCACTCCTCGTCGCGCCCAATGCGCACCGGCGCATTGAACAGCTCGCTCAGACGGTCCTCAGTCAGTAAGTTTTCGCGTGGACCATCTCCTACAATGCGTCCACCCCGCATCAAGATCACCCGTTCGATTTCCGGCAGAATATCGCCCAGGTGATGCGTCACCAGCACCAGCCCGGTTCCCTCACGCGCGAGCCGGCGCAACGTCTCGCGCAGGTCGCGCTGCGCCGCGAGGTCCAACGCATTCGAGGGTTCATCCAGCAGCAGTTGTTGCGGCCGATGCACCAGCGCGCGCGCGATCAGAATTCGCCGCTTCTCCCCGGCCGACATCTCCCCCACCAATCGCCCCGAAAGATGCGCCGCCTCAATTCGCTCCAGCGCCTCCCGTCCCCGCTCCCGCATCTCGTCCGAAACATGCAGATTGGGCCACAGCGTCGAGGCCGAAAAGAACCCTGCAATGACCGCATCCAGGCCTGTCGTCACCGCTGTGCGCTCCCCCGGAAGCTCCGCGGCAACCACTCCGAAATGCTGACGCAACTGCGTCAGATCCCAGCGCTCGCGGCCAAAAATCCGCACCACCATGTCCGGTCGCACGATCGGATAAACCTGGCAAGTCATGGCCATAATCAGTGTCGATTTTCCGCACCCGTTCGGCCCCAAAATCGCAACATGCTCGCCGGTTCTCACCGTCAGGTTCACGTCGTGCAGCACAACGCTATCCCCCCGCGCTACATTCACATGTCGCAATCGCAGAAACTCACTCCGGCCCGCTAACTTTTTTTGGTCCGCGCCGCTCTCTGCCATCCCACCCCCAACCTGCTAGATTAAATGGGGCAACCACCATGTCCGACCACTCCCAATTTCTTATCCCACGCGGCTTCCGATTCGGCGCGACCCAGGCCGGACTCAAGAAGAGCGGCCGAACCGACTTTGCTCTCATCGTTGCAGACGCTCCAGCCAGCGCAGCCGCTGCATTCACTGCCAACCGCGTCATTGCGGCCCCGCTGATCCTGGACAAGGAGAATCTCCGCGCCTCCGGCAGCCGCGTCCGCGTAGTTGCCATCAACGCCGGAAACGCCAACTGTGCGGCAGGAGAGCCGGGTATGGCAGCCGCACGCGCCACTTGCGCGGCTGCGGCAGATACCTTCGGCTGCCCAACAGATCAGGTGTTCCCCTCGTCCACCGGAATCATCGGAGTTCCGCTCCCGGCGGAAAAGCTCATCGCGGCTTTGCCTGCGCTTTCCGTCTTACTCGGCCCTGAGTTCGACCATTTTCAGCAGGTAGCGCAGGCCATACTTACCACAGATACCGTGGAGAAGACCGCCTTTGCCCGGCTCGAAGTTGAAACTGCGGACGGAACTTCGCGCGAGGTGCGCATCGTCGGCGTCTGCAAGGGCTCAGGCATGATCCACCCTCAGCTCGTGCCCCACGCCACCATGTTGGTTTATATCCTGACGGACGCGGTGGTTGAGCCTGCCGTACTAGATGGTTATTTGCGGCAGGCGATCGAGGTCAGCTTCAACCGCATATCGGTGGACGGGGACACATCAACCAACGACACTGTGCTGCTGCTGGCTTCCGGCGCAAGCGGCGCAGTCATAGAAACGGGACACACTGAATTCTCCGCGGCACTGACGCAAGTCTGCACTTCCCTTGCACGCCAGGTTGTCGCTGATGGCGAAGGAATCACGCATGTCGTCGAGCTCAGGATTGAAGGTGCGGCGACAGACGCTGACGCCTTGAGGATCGCCAAAGCCATCGCTCATTCTCCGCTGGTGAAGACCGCCTGGGCTGGTTGCGATCCTAACTGGGGACGCCTCGTCGCCGCCATCGGCTACTCCGGAGCGGAAATCGACCCCAACCGCATCGACATCGATTTCGGCGATCTGCCCATCTGCCGCAACGGTGGCCGCGCATCCGGGTTCGACGAATCAGCAGCGCACGACCACATCTCCCAGCCTGAATTCTCCATCGCCATCCGTTTGAATCAGGGTACAGGCTCGTGCGTCTTCTGGACCACCGACCTCACAGTCGAATACATCCACATCAACGCCGACTACTCTAGCTAGCGTGAGAACGCCATTCAGCCCTCAATCTTGCCGCAGCGCGGTCATTGGTTCTAGTGCCATGGCGCGGTGCGCAGGCAGATAGCAGGATGCGAGCGTCGCAAGCGTCAACACGATCCCTACGAATGCGTACGTCGCAGGGTCCCATGTGCTGACTACCACGAATCCGCCGACCGCCCGAGAAGCCGCGAGGGCGACAGCCATGCCAATCGCGAGGCCGAGAGCGACAATCAAGATCGATTGACGGTAAATCATGCGAAAAACCGTGCCCCGGCTGGCGCCCAATGCCATGCGCAGGCCAATCTCATGCGACCGCTGACTTACCGCGTAGGAGACAACACCGTACAGCCCAATCACCGCCAGCGTCAGCCCAAGCCCACCCATGATTGCCGCAAGCGAGGCCCCGATCTGAAACAGCAGCAGCCCATTCAGCGTATAAAGCCCCTGGTGCATGGTCTGGACCTGGAACACCGGCAGTTGGGGAGAAAGTTCGTGGATCGCCTTTACCACGGTGGGCGCCAGCGATAGCGGATCACCCTGCGTCCTTAGTTGAAAAACCATCAGGGAGTTTCCGGCTACGTGCTGCGCATAAGGGATGTAAAAATAAGGCTGCGTTTTCGAAGACGCAATGATCTGAAACTGTGCGTCCCGGACAATTCCCACAACCTCCAGCTTGCGATCCTTGGCACTGGCCATCCTGAAGGTGTGACCGATGGCGTCCTGGTTGGGCCAGAACTTCTTGGCCGTGCTCTCGCTCACCATGGCAACATCTCTGCCATGCTCGTTATCCGCATCGGTAAACGAGCGGCCGCGAAGCAGATTGATTCCCATCACACTGAAGTATTCAGGGGAAACCACACTCGAGTTCGCGTTCTGATCGGATGGATTGGCGGGAACCGGAACTCCATCAATCAGCATCTTGTCGCCGCCGCTGTTGAAGTAGCCCATAGGTGCAGAGTTTGCGTGGCTCACATAATCTACACCGGCAAGTTCATGCAGGTGCGTCAGAATGTTCGCCGTCAGGTCGCGCGTCTGTGCGTCGTTCATGCCAATCTCGTTCGCATCGACGGTCAGGTTAAGCACATGATCCGGCTTAAAACCAAAATCCACCGTCTGCATGGCAGACAGGCTGCGCACAAACAACCCCGCCACCACCAGCAACACCAGCGAGCCGGCTATCTGCAGCGCCACCAGCCCATCGCGCAGCCAATGCCGTCCGCGCGTCACGCCGCGGCTGCCCTCATGCAGAACCGTGTTCACATTTGCCTTCGCAATGCGGAGCGCCGGAACCAGGCCCACCACAATTCCGCCCATCGTTGCAATCGAGAACGAATAAAGGAGAATCCGCCAGTCAAAATTGAACGATAAGTTCACTGGAATATCCGCGTGCAAGTCCAGATGACCGAGCGCTGAACTCGCCCACATGCCAAGCACCACCCCCATCACTCCGCCAATCAGCGCCAGCGTAATGCTCTCGGTGATCATCTGGCGGATGAGCCGGCCCCGCTTTGCGCCAAGCGCAGTCCGAATCGCCATCTCGCGTTCCCGCACGGTCGCCCGCACCAGCACCAGGTTCGCCACGTTAACGCAGGCCAGCAGCAGCACCATTACGGCAAGCGATAGAAACAGCGCTGAGATCAAATAGATCGCCTTCGGATCGCCGGTAGAAATGCGAAGGCTCGGCTCGGAATACACCTCAATGCCAAGTTGCTTTTCAACATCCGGATGTTGCCGCATCAGACTCTGCGCAACCACCTTCAGCTCGGCGTTTGCCTGCTTCAGGCTCACTCCAGGCTTGAGCCGTGCGTTCACAATGAATCCCCGGTTCGTCCAGTTATCAACTTGATCGGCGGGCGTCCCTTCGATAGGCAGCGCCGATAACGGCAAATATGCCGCAGCAGTTACAAAGCTCTGAACTCCGTGAAAACCCTTCGGGGCCACACCCACAACCGTGAAGGCATGTCCGTCCACGGTCACCTGCCGTCCCACAACGCTGGCATCGCCGTTGAATTTCTCTTTCCAATATTCGTATCCCAGCACAATTACCGGGTCCTGACCCAGAACTTCTCCTTCGCTGCGCAGGAAAAGTCGTCCCACCGCTGGCTGCAGGCCAAGCCCCTCAAAGTAATTGCCGCTTACATACGACGTCAGAATGCGCTCCGGCTGTTTCCCCTGCACCGCCAATCCATCGAGACCCAGAGCGTAGGTAAATATGTCGCTGAAAGCTCCTCCGCTCTGGCTCCGGATTGCCTTGAACTCCGGCCACGAAAACGACTGCTGCAGCGGTCCGTTGTTCTCCCGTGGGGTCAGCGTGGAAATCTCTTCGGCATGCGGCACCGGCAGGGGCTTCAGTAGGAATGAATTCACCAGGCTGAAGATCGCGGTATTCGCGCCAATGCCGAGCGCTAACGTCAGCACAGCCGTAAAAGCAAAGCTCGGCGCCCGGCCCAGTTGACGGAAAGCAAAGCGAAGATCCAGAAGCAAGGTCCCCATATCAAGCCTCCATGCACACTTCGGAATACGCTTGTAAGGGCACGTACCCTTCCAAAATCATCTGAAATGCCAACTATTCATTTTCAACAAGATAGGACCAATGGCCGCACTGGTTAAGTCGTCAATCCGTGCGGATTCGCATTTCTCCGTCCGAATTCGAACAGAGATCCAGCCTGCCATCTCACACGAGCCTCGAAGATCCGCATCGCTACTTCCCCCTCAATCATCCAAAGCCCATGGGCAATGGGTTGGCAGTTTCGGTCCTCGATCTGGTCGGTATGCACACCGGCGAACCGGCAGGCAGTGCGATAGAGAGGTCGGTAGACCTCGCGCAACATGTTGAGAAACTCGGATACAAGCGATTCTGGCTGGCGGAGCATCATTCCATCAACGGTCTGGCCTGTTCCGCCACCGCCATTCTCATCGGCCACGTTGCAGGCGCCACCAGCACCATCCGCGTCGGGAGCGGCGGCATCATGCTGCCCAACCACGCACCCCTGGTGGTCGCCGAGCAGTTTGGCACGCTGGATGCGCTCTATCCGGGGCGCATCGATCTGGGACTGGGACGCGCTCCCGGCGGCGACTTTCAAACCATGCGCGCCCTCCGACGCGATTCAAAACAGAGCGGCGACGATTTTCCTGAGTTGCTCGAGGAACTGCGAACCTACCTCGGTCCCGAGCAACCGGGTCAAGCCGTCAAGGCTTTTCCGGGCCAGGGCAGCAACGTGCCGATCACGCTTCTCGGATCGAGCGGCTTCAGCGCCCAATTGGCGGCGCATCTTGGGCTGCCGTTCGCCTTCGCTGCGCATTTTGCCCCTGAGTATCTTTATGCCGCAAGCGAGCTTTACCTTGGACAGTTCAAGCCAAGCGCGGTGTTGCAGAAGCCATACCTGATGGTTGCAGTGCAGGTGATTGCTGCGGAGACCGATGCTTTGGCCCAGCGGCTGTTTACAACTCCGCAGCAGCGCTTTCTGCGCCTGATTCGCAATCAGCCGGTGGAACTGTTGCCCCCTGTCGATTCCATGGAGCCGATTTGGACACCATGGGAGCGCGCAGCTGTCGAGAGCAAACTGGGCGCAGCGATTGTGGGATCGGATGCCACAGTGCGAGCGGGTGTGAAGAAGTTGGTGGACGACACCAAAGCCAATGAGCTGATTGTGGTAACCGACACCTACGATCATAAAGACAGGCTCGAGTCGTACCGCCGTTTGGCCAGCATTGCCGCTACGATTGAAACTGCCGCAGTCTCCGCTGTTGCCTGAGCTGAAAGCATCCGCGTTGTCCCCGGCGTGCATCCCATTTACAAGATCCTCACAAGATCGCGAGCCGGCGCACGCCCAATCATCGAGTAGAACCCACAACTCTTAGCATCGAGATGGGCATCGGCGCGCGATCGAAGTTGTCAGCCTAAGTGAACGCTCATCTTTCGTTCCGGGCTGAGTCGATAGAATAGTCATTGGGTTTTGGACCATGCGGCTGTTGTTCAGGAATCTCTCGATGAGTCTGGCGCCGGCCCTGCTTCTCCTTGCGGGTTGCGGGGTTGGGCGCGTCACGGCCGATTCCTCCAATGCCACATTCTCCGTTGCACCGGGCAGCAGCGAAATCGATACCAACTGCACCGGTTGCAACACCACCAACGCGCAAGGCAAGTCGGTGGAACAGTTCAGCACGACCCTCACCGGCGGAGGCGCGGCCAACGTCACCTGGTCCGTTTCAGGCGGTGACAGCAACAGCGGGCCGGGCAGCATCACCCCTGCAGGCCAATACACCCCTCCCAGCTACCTCACCGCCGATCGGGTGCAAGTCATGGTGACCGCGACCCTCAGCGGCGCCACAGCCACATCCATCTTGACCGTAACACCGGGATTCCTGCAGCCGCTCACCCCGGAAAACGCCGCTCTCGGCGCAAACGGGCAACTGACCCTCACCGGCTACATTGCTGAAGCTGGGGGAGCAGTCACCATCAACTACAACCTGGCTTCCTCGCCCACGGGAACGAGCGGCGGACAAGGCACGCTCGGCACATCCAACTGCCAATCCAGCACCGAGGCATTCACCTACTGCACAGTCACTTATTCCGCACCCGCCACGGTAAGCACCACGGGATTGACCTTCGTTGTGGCCACGGTGGGCAACTCGGCATCCAAGACCGCGGCCCAGGTTCTGCTGAACACTGCGGGAGTCGCCAGCAATCCATCGGCCCACCAATCCCAGTTGGCCACACCCGTTTCGCTGGGTACCTCAGGCGGAAACAACAACGACTATGACACGCATGGCAACCAGATTGCCGACTGCTGCGGGGGCACGCTCGGTTCGCTAATTCAGGACACCAACAACCACCAATATCTCCTGAGCAATAATCACGTCTTGGCCCGGAGCGATCAGGCAAGTGTGGGTGACGCCATCATCCAGCCTGGCCTCATCGACAACAACTGCACACCCAACGGTGAAGGCGCAGGAACCTCGCTCGTCGGCTCGCTGACCGGCTGGCTTCCACTCACCTTAAGCGCAACCAACGCGGATGCGGCCATCGCGCAGGTAAACTCCGGGGCGGTCAGCACTACGGGAAACATTCTTGAACTCGGCAGTCGCCAGGCGGATGGCACTCTCGCCGCCGCGCCTCCTGGAGTCTCGTCGACCGGTGGCAAGGGCGAAGCAGCTACGCTGAACCTTACCGTCGCCAAGAGCGGACGGACCACAGGGCTGACTTGCGCGAGCATTTCCGCGCTCTCTGTTGACCTCAATGTGGACTACTACCTGGACTGCGCTGAGACGAAGCCTTATCTGACCAAAAGCTACACCAACCAGGTAGCCATCAGCGGCAACGAGTTCAGCGATGCGGGCGACTCTGGATCGCTGGTGGTGGATGCCGGAGACGCAGAGCCCATCGGACTGTTCTTTGCGGGCGGAATCGATGCATCCGGCGTGAGCCAGGGCGTCGCCAACCCCGCTCCCGACGTGCTGAGCGAACTGAGCACTCAGCTCGGCGGCGGTGCAACTTACTCCTTTGTCGGCGGTGCCGACCACGCGGTAAGTTGCCTCAACTACGGCGACAGCACCGTCAGCGTGGCGCAAAGCCTTACCCTGGCGGGAACGGAAAATGCACGAGCTCAGCAGGCAATTGCGCAGGCGCGCACACTGGTCAACTCCGCCACCGGTATTCTCGGCGTGGCCACCGGTAAGAGCAGTGACCATGCCGGCGAAGCGGCAGTGATTCTTTATGTGGACGAAAACATGCCGGTTGCTGCACCGCAGGCAGTGAACGGCGTCCGCACCTTGGTCATTCCCACCAACGCGCGTGCGGTTGCCGCCGGTTCGGCGCCCCTCACTCCGCTCGATACGAGCGTCTCTGCGCTGCCGAACGTGGCGCTGAACCAAGCCTTGAGCATCAAGCAGCAGCTCGCACAGCGGCTGATGAAACAGAATCCGGCATTCTTCGGCGTCGGGGTGGGCCAAAGCCTCGACAACCCAAAAGAAGCTGCGGTTGTCATATATGTGGACCGCAAGAACGTTCCGGTGCACCTGCCGCAGACTGTGGATGGCCTTCGCACCCGTTATGTGGTCATGGACAGGATGCATGTCACACGCTCTTACGCGTCGCCGATTGAATCGAGGAGCCGTTGCATGCCCACGCCAGCAAAGAGCCCCGCATTCCGTTTCAGAGGTAACGTGTTCGACCCTGCCCATCTGCTCAAGCCGCTTAGTTTGAATTCGAATTGATCCCTTCGCCATAACTTCAGGGCCTGATTACTCCATTCGCACTCCGGCTTTGACTGCACCAAAAGCAAGAGACGCGGGGCATTGGGCTGCCTCGTCTCTTATCACTTTCGAATGATCCGCAGCGCGGGTTGACCTTACTGAACAGGCCTTGCCTTGCCATTGCTCAGGCTCTGGTCGATGATCGATTTCACCGTGCGATCTGCCTCCTGTGCCAATCTGCCTTCCTGTTCGCCCAATCGGCCCTGCTGTTCTCCCAACTTACCCTGCAGTTCGCCGAGATGACCCTGCTTTTCACCATAGACGCCCTCCCTGTCGCCAATGCGCCCCTGAATCTCGCCCAACTTGCCTTGGAGCTCACCGAGTTTGGCCTGTACTTCGTCCAGCTCTTCCTCGCTCACTTTCGCATTTTGCTCTGCCTTGAGCTTGGCCATGGCGGCCTCCACCTGGGCAATTTCACGGGACATGTCGGGCGTGGGCACGCGGGCCTGCGACTGTTCGTTGGCTAACGCCGCCTGTTCCTGGCCCAGCTTCTCCTGCTGGCGACCGAGTTCCTCCTGCTGGCGGCCCAGTTCCTCCATCGGCTTGTACATCGCCTGAATTTGCGCTACCACCGCGGCATCGTCGATGAGGTAGGACTTGCCTGCGTGGGTGAACCAGAGGAATTTGCCGTTGGACAGTTTGCGCGCCTTCTCGATTGCTTCGCGCGTTCCGTCGTTCCATTCGCCGTTAAAACTGATGTGCTCGTTGGGACCCGTCACCACCGCCCATGAGTCGCCGTTGGAAGAATACGAATAGGAATAGCCGTGACCACTAGAGCTCCCGAGTACGTGCTTCCCATTTACATCGGTCTGGCTGCTGGTGAAGACATTGTTTCCCGCTCCACTGGTAGACGAGGACTGACTGTAGGAATTGTTGTCCGCGCTGTCGTGAATCTCCCCGTAAGAATGGGGATAAGGCGCAGGAGGTGCGGGCGGCGCAACGTCGGGCAACGGAGGCGGCGCAGGTACAGCCGCAGTGGGAGCTGATGCCGCATCAGGGTTGGACACGCCGGATAGGGGCTCCTGGGGCGCTGGAGCGGGTTCGGGAGCTTGGGCGGAGTCGTGCGCTGAAGCAGCGACTGGAGATTGCGCAGGCAGCGGAACGGCCTGGCCGGCGGCTTCCACGCGACTGACCGCCGTGGCTGCAAAAAAGGCCACCGGTACCAGGAGCACGGCGAGCAGCACGCGGGGCTTGCCCGCAAAAGCCTGGCGGAAAATAGAGTCGTCCAGGAGACGATCGATACGAACGGAGAGACTGCTGGTACGTGCCATGGCTACTCCTATGAGGGTTGGGCGCGGCAACGCCGCGAATTCGACGAGAAGCTGCGCGTAAGAGATGCGGCTGGCGGCTTCTTCCATGCCAGCGAGATCGCTGATCGCCTCGCTCAATTCGGAGAGCTTGCGTTTCAGCCACCAGCCAAGCGGACTGAACCAAAACAGCGCGCCATACAGCCCCGCCACCACCTGGAGATAAAAATCCGCATGCCGGATATGGGATTCCTCATGCGCCAGAACAATGCGCAGCTTCTCCACGTCCCACTGTCTAAAGTCCGCAGGCAGCAGCACACCCGATCCAACGGTAACTGGTGAGTAAACGGCGGAACTGGAACGCACTGCAAGTCCGGAATCGAATCCCAGCCCTCGATCTGCCAATTCCGTCCGAAGCGCGACAGGCTCCGCACCCAGCCAGATCCGGGATACGAGCATCAGCCCCCAGCACAACCGCAGCAGCAGCGCCAGAGACACCGCACAATACAAAAACCATGCAAAAATCTGCGGTCTGATCTGCCGCAACGCGCTCCAGAGAATGGCAAGCCATTCCGCTTTGTGCGGAGCTTCTGCCGCCGCACGGATATCCTGAGCCTGAGCCGGAGGATTGAACGCCGATTGAGACACGAGCGGCTCGGGAAAGTGATTTCCACCTGTGACCGCAGGTTCGACCTGGAATTGCTGAGCTGCGGCTCGTGGGTGCAGGGGCGCCGTCAGTGAAGCAGCCGGAAGCGCCTGCGCCGGCGGCCAAACCGCAGCCGGCAAATGCACCGTCATCGAAACAGGCAGGCCACGCCAGCTCCTCGGCAATGTCTGGACGATGGGCATAGCCAGAGCCGCGGCAAGGACCAAGCTCCAGGCGGCCTTCTGTGCCAGCACATTGCGCACCCGGAAAAGGCGCAAGCCCATGCCTACGATGAACGCAACTCCGATCGACCGGATTGCAGCTTCTACCAGCGATGAAATCATCGTTTCGCCTCCTTGCCGTGGCCAACACCATTCCCCTGAGGTTCAGTTCCCTTCTGCACTGCCGCGATCCGCTCCGCGAGCCGCTGCAATCCCGCCGGATCAAGAACCTTCGAGTCCACCATCCCCACCAGAAGCGCCTCCACTGATCCTTCACAGAACCAGTCCACAATGCGCCTCACCGCGCGCCCGGCCACGCGCTGCCGTGTCTCTGCGGGCCGATAGACAAATGTCCGGTTCTCGACCGCATGCGCCAGGTAGCCCTTCTCTTCAAGCCGTCTCAAAACGGTGCGAATGGTTGAGTCCTTCAGCGGACGGCCTAGCCGCTCCCGCACCTGTTCCGCCGTGATCTGTCCCTGACCCCAGACAATGGAGAGAATGCCCCGCTCCAGTTCTCCCAGCTCCGATGGATCATGCGCCGAATGAATGTTACTGCTCATAGTGTTACTGACTGTAGCACATAAATAACGTGAGCATGCAAACACTATTTAAAAAATTCTTGGGGCTTGTCCTCAGACCGCCAATGCGATGGGGTGGGTCGGCTCAATTGTCAGTTTGGGATCGTCCGGGAAGAAGAGCATGAATATCGTCCCAGAAGGCCTTGCCTGCTGCTCTGAACCGTTCGAGATCGTGCGCGACCGCACTCGCACCAGGCCTTTGTGCTTCATGATGATTTCGTGACTGACCCACAAACCCAATCCAGTTCCCGTTACTTCCTTGGTGGTAAAAAAGGCCTCGAAGACGCGCTCGACAACTTCAGGCTCCATCCCCGAACCCGTATCGGCCACCGCAAACCGAACCCCTTTCTCAATGGGGTCCTTCCAATTGCTTGAGCGGCGCGCGCGAATCACCAAACGGCCACCTGCCGAGGTTGCGTCAATTGCGTTGCCCACCAAGTTGGCGAACACCTGGCGGATCTCCCCAGCAAAACAGAATAAGTCCATCGCCGAGTCGTAGTCGCGCTCTACCTTGATACTGAGTGTGTTGAGGCGCCCCTGGTAAAGGCTTAAAACGGAATCCAGCAACTCACTCATATTGGCGCGCGCCGGCAGAGTGGATTGCCGGTAGAAACGCAAAGTCTGCTGCGTGATCTCTGAAATGCGGCGGGCTTCGTGTTGAGCCATCACCACGTAGTTCAGCGCCGGATCTTTCAGTTCACAGAAGTTGTGAAGCAGGAATAACAGGTTGGTGATTGCCTCCAGCGGATTGTTGATCTCGTGGGCGATGGAAGCGGCAAGCCGTCCTGTGGCAGCCAGTTTCTCGGTCTTCCGCAAAGCATCTTCGCTGCGCTTGCGGTCGCTGGCATCCAGCACAATCACGCCCACCCACCGCACCTGCGTCGGATTGGTCCGCACCGGGTAGGCGCTGGCCAACCAGGTCCACGGCCGGCCCGGCTTTCCACCCTGACCTGTCAATTCCAGGTCGCGCACTGGCCCTTCCTGGGAGAAGACACGCAGCACCGTATCTTCCAGTTCCCGGGCCACCCGTTGCGGCAGCAGCTCAGGAAGCGTTCTCCCCAGGTGCCGGCTCAAGGCGACGCCGGTCATGTCGGCAAAGACCTGGTTCACGCGAACAATTCTGCAGCGGCGATCAAAAAAGGCCAGACCAATGGGCGCGTTGGCCAGCATCGAATCCAGCAAAGAAAGCGTATCGTTGAGACCTGCCCGTTGCTCGGCAATCGACGCAACCATTCGATTGAAGGCCTCAATCAGATCCCCGATTTCGTTGTGCACCGCAATCGGAAGGGGAAAGTTGCCGCCGTGTTCCGGAGAATCCATCAGCGCGCGCGTCCCGCGATGCAGCGTGGCCAGCGGTCCGGAGATGGAACGGGCCATCAGCAGAACCAGCAGAGACGAAGCCACGATCCACACCGCGCCGAAAATCGCCGTGCCTCTCAATAGGGAGGTCAGCTCTTCGTGATCCCAGTTGCGATCCGTTTCTACCCAGGCAAATCCACGCAAGTCAGAGCCGGTATAGATCGGCTTCACACCCGCCCATCGATCCTTGCCCAGGTTGAAGACCCTTGGCTCATCCTGGGTCATGAGGGGAATCTGCGCCCGCTCCAAAGGCTCCAGTGTGTAATGCTCCGCGTCTCCCGCGCTTACAAAAAGCACGTTCCCCGCCGGATCGGTGACCTTGGCAAAGGCCACACTGGGAGCCTCGCCCATCATCTTCACTGATAATCCCACCCACTGGGGGCGCTCCTGCAGAAGGGCTTCCTTGGCCTGCAGCGCCATGGAAGTTGCCTGATGGGCCAACCGGTGCTGTGCGCGCTCGAACACGTCCCGCGTCTGCTGGTGAATCACCAGCGCAGCAAAAAGCGCAAGCGAGAGCGCCTCAAGCAGCAGCAGCCCTGCCAGCATCTGCCAACGAATCGATCGCGGCCACCAGTGCACAGGCAAGCCCCAAACCTCCGATCAAAACATAATTGAGTTTAGCGGATTCCCTGTTCAGTAGCCTTCGTCTTTACCATAGTGTCTTCGCGTTAGATGCCAGTGCCGCCGCAATCTGCCGCCCGTGAAAGCGGCCGTTCTCGATGAAAATCTCATTGGTTCGCGAGCCGGCCACGATCACCCCGGCAAGATAAATGCCGGCTACATTGCTCTCCAGCGTCTCCGGATCGCAGACCGGCAGCCGGTCCGCGCCCTCAAAGCGGACCCCGAGCGCCTCAAGGAAATCGAAGTCGGGGTGGTAGCCGGTCATGGCGAAAACAAAATCATTCTTCAGGGTGACTAGTCCCTTGGGAGTCTCAAGGACAACTGCATCCTGATGAATCTCCACCACATTCGATTCGAAGTATGCCTTGATTTCGCCGTTCTTGATGCGGTTCTCGATGTCCGGCTTGATCCAATACTTCACATGGGGCTGAACTCCCGGCCCACGATAAACCAGCGTGACCCGCGCGCCGCTGCGCCACAACTCGAGGGCTGCAATCGCTGCTGAATTCTTGCCCCCGATCACCACCACATCCATCTCGAAGTATGGGTGGGGATCGTTGTAGTAGTGGTGGACTTTGCTCAGCGTCTCACCGGGTATATCCATGTAGTTGGGCAGGTCGTAATAGCCGGTGGAAATTGCGAGCTTTCGTGCCTTGATGGTGCCTGACCGCCCGAATCGGTCCTCCGTATGGACAATAAACCCGCCCACCGAGCCCGTCACCCGCTCCACCCGATGATACTGGCGCACATCGAGTTTGTAGTGAGCAGCAACCAGCCGGTAGTACTGCAGCGCTTCGTTGCGGTTCGGCTTCGGATTGGGGCTGGGAAAGGGAATATCGCCGATCTCCAGCAGCTCCGGGGTGGTGAAAAAAGTCATATGCGCCGGGTAATGGAAGAGCGAATTGCAGATGCATCCCTTGTCGACCACCACTGTTCGAAACCCGGCCTTTTGCGCCTCAATGGCGCAAGCGAGCCCGGTCGGGCCTGCACCCACCACTAGAAAATCGAAGAACTCGTCTTGCCCAACGTTTAGAGTCGGATCGTCCATAGTTCTAGATTAGGGCATGGGGCGGATTTGGACGCGCGCCCCAGCGGCTCTGAACAAATCTTCGCCGCATCCATTACCCTAAAGAGTTCGAGGGTGCAACCATGACCGTCATCAAGCAGGAAGACTTTATTGCCAGCATCGCCGGCGCATTGCAATACATCAGCTTCTACCATCCGGTGGACTACATCACGAGCCTGGCCAAAGCCTACGAGCGCGAACAGTCGCCAGCGGCCAAGGACGCCATGGCGCAGATCCTCATCAACAGCCGCATGTGCTTCGAGGGCCATCGGCCAATCTGCCAGGACACGGGCATTGTGAATGCTTTCGTGAAACTGGGAATGGATGTGCACTTTGAAGCGGCGCCGGGCGAGAAGCCGTTGGATCTACAGGAGATGGTGGATGCGGGTGTTCGCCGCGCCTATCTTGATCCCGACAATAAACTGCGCGCTTCGCTGCAGGCGGACCCCGCGGGCAAGCGCTTGAATACAAAGGACAACACGCCCGCCGTGGTTAATGTGGAACTGGTGCGTGGGGCCGAGAGTAGTTCCAGGGTTGAAGTAACGGTCGCGGCAAAGGGGGGAGGGTCGGAGGCAAAAAGCAAATTTGCCATGCTCAACCCGTCCGACTCGGTGGTGGAGTGGGTGCTGAAGACTGTGCCCACGATGGGCGCGGGCTGGTGTCCGCCGGGTATGCTGGGCATCGGGATTGGCGGGACGGCAGAGAAGGCGATGCTGCTGGCCAAGCAGTCTTTGATGGATCCGATTGATATACAAGATCTTATCTCCAGGGGTCCGCAGACGACCGCGGAGAAGCTGCGCGTGGAGCTTTACGACAAAGTGAATCGCCTGGGCATTGGGGCGCAGGGATTGGGAGGGCTGACCACTGTGCTGGATGTGAAGGTATTGGACACGCCGGCGCACGCGGCTAACCTGCCTATCGCTATGATTCCAAACTGCGCGGCGACACGGCACGCGCATATTGTGCTGGATGGGTCGGGGCCGGTGTATCTTGATCCGCCGAACCTGGAGGACTGGCCGAAGCTTACTTATGACGTTAGCGGAGCGCGCCGCGTGAACCTGGATACGGTAACTCGTGCAGAAGCTGCAACATGGAAGCCGGGCGAGGTGCTTCTGCTGACGGGCAAGCTGCTGACAGGGCGCGATGCGGCGCACAAGCGCATGACGGATATGTTGAACAAAGGAGAGAAGTTGCCGGTGGATTTCAGGGACCGGTTCATCTATTACGTGGGGCCGGTGGACCCGGTGCGGGAGGAAGTGGTTGGGCCGGCCGGGCCGACGACGGCAACGCGCATGGATAAGTTCACGCGGCAGATGCTGGCGGAGACGGGATTGCTGGGAATGGTGGGTAAGGCGGAGCGCGGCCCGGTGGCTATCGAGGCCATTCGCGAGTTTGGCGCGGTGTACCTGATGGCGGTGGGCGGCGCGGCCTATCTTGTTTCAAAAGCTATACATGGCTCGCGCCTGATCGCGTTTGAGGACCTGGGAATGGAAGCGATTTACGAGTTCGATGTGCGGGATATGCCGGTGACAGTTGCGGTGGATTCGAAGGGCACGAGCGTGCACCAGACAGGGCCTGCGGAGTGGCAGCAGCGCATCGCGGGCATACCGATTCTGCAGTGAATTGCAGACGGTTCACGGGACTTTACCGGCTGCGGAATTTCACCCTGGAGGGTGAAATCCATAGGGTAAAGTCTGCCTGTGAGGTGACAAAACAGGCGGAAGCTCACCCTTTGAGGTGAGGTTTCTTGCAGAAACGGACCACAGAATTACATACATTCGATGTTTTTTCTGCCTGGAACTCCGTGAAATGAGGTATGTTTTTTGCTTGCAATTACCCACGTGTTCGAGAAACGCGCGGATTCTGCACGGTTTATTGGTGTAAGTCGTTGATTATTTGTTATTTATTTGGATTCTGTTCACTGTGCAGTTGCACGAAAATCGGCGCGAGGCGGATGGGAAGGGTTTTGGGTGTGGGCTGCGTCGCTTCCCACTCATCGCACGAAACGACTGTGCGATGAATGGGACACAGCTTGAAGGAAGCTCTGACCGCAAAAGCGAGACCCGGTGACTGACAACTGACCACTGAAAACTGACCACGGTTCTTATTGCTTGCCGAAGCGGTAGACGATGCCGCCGGTGAAGCCGGCGCCGCCCTGGATCGTCGAGCCGAATCCGGTGGCGTAGTACTCGGGCGCGAGACGTATGCCGAGATTTGGCGCGATGTTGTATTCGCCGATAATTGCGCCGCTGGCGGCAAATGTGGAGCTGTCGGCCCAGAGGCCAAACGAAGTTGGATTGAAACCGTTGATATCTCCCGAGAAATTGCCGTACGTGTAGCCCGCGAGCACCCGTCCGGAGATGGAGTATTTGGGCTGCACGTAGAACCGGTAGGCGGGTCCGGCGAGGGCGGCGTATTGACTGATGGCCGGCTTGGTTTCGCCGCTGGGGCTCTGCAGCGGAGGGATGAACGGCGTGCCGTAATAGCCGCGTCCATCGATTGCGACACCCAGGCGCTCGCTGAAGTAGCGAGTGAACCCGACGTTCCAGTTGTACTCGTTTACGCGCTGCAGGCTGGAGCCGGGCGTAAAGCGGAGGTAGCCCGCGCCGATGTAAATGTCATAGAGATGGTCGTAGACATCGTGGATTGCGGCCGCCCTGCGCTGCTCGCGGCGAGCCTTGATGCGCGCCTGCACGCTGAGCTGCTGCTGGGTGAGCGGAGCCGCTGTCTGGTCCTGACCTGGGCTTGGCGAAGCTGGAGTGCTGCTCGAACTTTGAGCATCAAGGACGTTCATAGCCGGCAAAATCAGCGCCAGCAAAATGGCAAGACGGCGAAAAGAATACATCGGTTTCGGGTTACCTCCACGGGAGTACGGAAGCCCACTTAGGCGGTGCTCCCCCCTTAGGTATTAAACCACCTGCCGGAGCCTTGTGGGTGAGCCGGTGTCTGTTTGGACGGATGAGGAGGGGATTTGCTTGCGGAAACTTGGGGGTGGGGGTCTAAGGATGGACAAGTTAATCGACGACAACAGGAGTGTTGCGAGGAAGGTGCCGGCGGTTGCGATGCGGGCGAGACGGTCGCTCGACGGGCGGTCTGAAGAACATTACCACTTTAGGAGTCGGTTACTTCCGGGTTGGCGGTCATTCGACCGGAGCCGCAGATTGCTAGTTCCAGCTGCTCTCAGTGAGGTCGCGGTAGGGACGATCATTGCTGATCGCCCCCCGCACAGATCCGCACGAGCGCTCATTAGCGCATGCGGCTCCTATCTCGGATGAGTGGCGGCGAAGCGGTCAAGGGGCCAAGGATG
>JBEKRU010000082.1:0-26633 GCA_049518435.1 Occallatibacter sp.
AGTCTCGGGAGTCCCAAACTGATCCCCCTCGGCACCACGTAAACAGCGGCGAAGAATCACCGCGGTTCATCACCAACTCCAGCATCCCCAAAATCCCGCTCCGGCGGGATTTCGGTTTCCGGCCTCAGATAGCAGCGTGGGGCCCGCTTCCGATTGTTTTCCGATCGCCCCACCCATCTCGATGCGCAATTGCACAACCACAAAATCGAAATAACTAACACATTATCAATAAGTTAAACCTCCATCTCGAGCAGAATCAGTGCGTTTTTAAAGAAAGCACCCCAGTTGGGGACAAACTTGAGCCTCCAAATGACCACTTCCAGGCAGAAAAAACGCGTTTTCTCTCACCTTATGAGGTAAGTTTTTGAACGAAATCTCACCTCAAAGGGTGATGTTTCGGCCCGTTTGCTCACCTCATAGGCAGACTTTTACCCTATATAGCTCACCCTCCGATTGAACATTTTCACGGGTCGAATGACCCTTGACCGCTGCTTTAGCGACCCAATCGCGCCCGTGCCGCCTGCAGGTTGCGCCTCGCCTTCTCCTGGTTCGGGTCAATGCGCAGCGCAGCTTCGAACTCCGGCACCGCTTCCCGCGCACGGCCCATACGCGCCAATACCTCACCAAGATCGTTGTGCATCCCCGCGTCGTTCTGCCGGTACTTCAAGGACTCGCGCCAGTTCGCAACCGCTTGATCCAGAAGGCCTTTCTGCGCACTGACGTAGCCCAGCAACCGCAACACATCGCCCAGTTTCTGCCGTGTTCCCGCGTCGTTCGGAGTGTCGCCGAGCACTTGGCGCAACTCGTCCGCTGCCGGTTCCCAGCGCTGCTCTTTGATGAGCGCGCTCGCCAGGTTCGATCGCGCGCTCGTGAAATGCGGATTCGCCTCCACCGCCCGTTCGAAAAGTCCAGCCCCTTCGTTCACATTTCCCGCGGAAAACAGTGCCGCCCCCAATGTATTCAACGCCTCCGGATTCCCAGGCCGCGCCGCGACCGCGCCCCGCAGGTAACCGATTGCGTCCGCACTACGCTGGCGGTTTAGCAGCAGGATGCCCAGGTTGAACTGCGCCGCGAAATCTCCCGGATACTTTTCCAATCGATGACGCATGATGGCTTCCTCTAACTCCGTGCGTTGCTCTTGACCTCCATGCGGCAGAACCTGCAGCGAAAGGTGCGCCATCTCATCGGTCGCCTGGTTCCCGTTGCGTACCCGCTTCGGAGGCTGATTGGGATTGCGCACATTCGCCGCCGAATTATCGTAGTGGTATCGCATCGAAATCACAGTTCCACTGGGCAGAAACACCGGCGCCGCGTAGTGGTAGACGGCTTGCCAGCTTGGATCCCAGTCCGTAATGCGAACCAGCCACTTGCGGGTTCCGTCGGGCAACGTCGCATAGCCCTCAAGCACGTGCCCAAGGTAGTGCGCATGCGGGTATACGGCGAGAAGATCCAGATCCACCGGTACCGTGAAGTCATCACTCACTTGGAAGTCTGAATTTCCCGGAGGAATATCGAGCGCGCCATCGTGCTCCAGCGGCAGCATCATGGGAAACTTCGTCGGTGGGTCGGACGTGAAATACAACCCGATGGAAGGCTGCACCAGTTCTGGCTTACCCGTCGTCCGCATGTGAACATTCAGCAGCAGATTCGTGCCTGGGTCTGCCCGCCATGCTATGCCGGCAGGTTCCACCCATGCCGTGTCCCCCGGTTTCCAAAACAGGAAATGGCTGTCGGAGTCGGGTTCGAAGGTGAGGGGGGCGTCGCTCATATCCATCCCGGCAAAACCGTCGAACCCTTGTCCCGGATGGGCAGGCATACGGCTGTGGTCGATCTGCACATTCACCACCACATTCGCGTGGTGCACCGCGCTCAGATTGCCGGGACGGATTTCGATCGCCTTCACCCAGCGCACGCCCGGAACCTTCAGCGGGAGCACGAAGTTCCAATATTGATCCGGTCCCTCGGCAGGGAGATGGTAGGGTGCGGATGCCTCAATCACAAGGTCCGGCTTACCCAGTTGCCATCCGGGAACGAAGTTTGGCAGCGTAGGGGCGTCGGACGGCGAACCGGCTGGGGTGCCCTGCAGCACCCATTCTTCGATGGTGGCGATCTGTTCGTTGCTCAGTCTTCGCTCACCAAAAAAATCTCCGTGGCCTGCTTCCGGCAACCAGGGCGGCATGTAACGCCGCTTGGTCACTGAGACAATCTGTTCCCCATGCTTGCGGACGTCGTTGTAAGTCAGAAGCGGGAATGGTCCCGGCTCGCCCGCGCGGTGGCATGGCGCGCACGACTTATAAATGATAGGGGCGATTTGCCGGTAGTACGTTATAGGTCCTGCCGGTGCGGAGCCTGCTCCCAATGGGTTGGACGGCAAACTGCCCCTCGACACTGCAGCTTTGCTCTCTGCAACATCCGAGTTAGGAGTCTTGAGCGCATGGTTCGATGCTTCAGATTTAGGCCTTGACCGTCCTCGTGTGAGGTAGATTCCAGCGGCAACCAGAAGACAGAAAGCCAGCAGAATGCCGCCGGCCACAAACCAGCGGGCATTCTTCACCGGTGATTTTAGAAAATGCATTCAAACCCTCAGAGGCCACTCTGGAACGATGTTGGCGCGTCTTGCTTTCAGACATTACTAGTTAGGATAAATAGAACATCCGGCCCGGTTATTGTCTGTTATGAAGAACAACACTGGCTTCTTCTTGTCCTGGGAAATGAGATTGTACCTATGCCTGGCAACATCCACCACCGATGCAGCCGCAAAGGCCGGTTGGAATGAAAATGAGACCATGGCCAGATAGAGTACCGGCAGTAAGAAATGCAGAGCACTCCCGGCGAAGCATGTTGGAAGCAGTCTCCCGACGAGCTTAACAGGAATTCTGCACCTGAAGACTAAGTGATTATCGATAGGTCAAACTGCGATACAGTCGGAAGGCTCGATGAAGCTCGCCGGTAAGTTATCTTATTGTGCTTCATCCGGAATAATCAGCAGCACTTCCACCCTAATATTCTGGCCATTTTGCACCGCTGGTCGGAATTCCCATTGCTGCAGTGACTCCAGCATCAGTTTTGCTGCGGGATAATCCGGCGGAACCACAATCCTCAGCCCTTCAAAGTGCCCCGTGGTGTTTACAAAGCCATGCACCATCAGGGCGTCGGCTTCCATTTCGCCTGCGCCATTCGTGGGTCGCACAATGTTGTACGGCCATGGCGCATTCAGCTGCAAAACACTTCCGGCTTCGGCCGCATCGTCGCTGCGCGGAAGCGAGTATTGCATAATCCAGCTTCTGCTCAAACCCACATGAAGATACACCGTGTAAGCCAGCCTTCCGCGCCACATCGCGGCTGCCTCGGGATATTTCTCAGCCAGCGAAGAGCCCACCACGACCGATCCAAAAACGCCTGTCTTCGGCAGCACTATCCGCTGCGTAGGAGGCTCATTGCCTAACCCCGATCCAGTGTCGGATCCGGGCGAGGTCTTGGTGCCGGGACCGTTCGCCGATCCATTGGAAACGCTCGCTGAGTTAGCTTTGTCTTTCGCGTTGCCGGTGCCCGCTCCCGCTGCTGTTCCCCCTCTGCCGTCCGTGTTGCGCGGTGCAACCATCGCAGGATTCTGCGCCTGTCCGGGGCCTTGTTTCAACGCGCCCTGTGAATTGGCGGGTGCGGATTCGCTGGATGGCGGCAGCACCACCGTGCCCTGCTTCATCTGAAGATCGGAGAGCGAAACAACAGTGGCTGGCGTGGGCTCCGCATTCGATGTCGAACTGGTCTGCGGTGCCTTCGGCGGTGCATCCGGTTCATGCACAACCACCGGCGATGTTGTGCTGGGCATCAGCGGCAGCTTTGCTGTGGGCAGGGCGGTCGAGGGCAAGGGAATGTCTGCTAGCTGCGTTTCCGCATTGGGTCGTTGCAGTACAGGCTGCGCTTCTGCGGATGTTGGCGGCGCAGGTTTGGGAGGAGTGATCTTCTTCACCGGTGCCGCTTCCGGAGCAAGCAGAACCACTGTCGGGATCGGAGTGTCCTGGGGCAGTGCGGGCTTGTTTGGCTGCATCAGCGTTTGCAGTCCCTGGGGCGCAGGCGTAGCCTCGCGTAATGTCGCCTGCTCCGCGGCGGGTTTTCCCGCAGGTTGTGAAGCTTTGGCTGCTTTCTTTGGCCCTGGATACTGAGTCCCGCTGTTATCGGAGCGGCGAGTTAGCGGATCAGGCATCTGTATATCCAGATGCCGCATTGTCATCCGTTCTAGCACCGGTTTCTTTCTCACGTGCGGCCCATACAGTACCACATAAGTAACTACGCCTATGACTGCGCCGTGGAGAAGAACAGAGACTATAAATGAAGACGACCGCTGGCCCGCATTCGGCCGGTCAGAGAACAGCGTGATCGTATCAGAAGAACTCATGAGTTTGATGCACTCCGACCCACGCATTACCAGTTCTTTCTTACAGAATCGACAGTGCTTGTCTGATACTCACACCTTGACTGAACACTGGGGGAGACCTTGTTGACTGGCTTTAGAATCTAATTGTAATCCGTTTCAGAATCGCTTATTGTTGGTTTGTCTCATTGCATCCTTGATACCTCGATTTGTAACACTTTCGTTGTAGTGTGCCCAGAGCCCAATTTGTGAAGCTCGAATGGAGAAACAGTGTACACTTATTTCACGCCTGAACTGGACCTTCTTGCAGTCTACGCACCCCCCCGTGCTCGGCGGGTTTTCGAAAACTTGTTTCCTTGGGAGCAGCACCAGGCCAAGGGGGCAGTGAGGCGGAATTGGTCCGATAGCCAGTTCACACAGGCACACATATGAATCGAAGAGTATTGACCATTCTTCTCCTCGCATTCGTCATTGCCGGCGGATGCGCCTTCGTGGTCTATCATCTGGTCGTCGGCCGGATGACGGCGACTAAGACAGTCGCTACCACTCGCGTGGTTGCTGCAGCCACCGACATCAAACTTGGAGTGGTGCTTAACTCTGCCGACTTGACGACGATTGAGATCTCAGGTGCTCTTCCCAAAGGTGCCATTCTCGAGAAGGACAAGGGTAACGTGGTTGGACGGGGCGTTCTCTCCGATCTATATCAGGGTGAGCCCATCATCGACAGCCGTTTGGCCCCCGTCGGCTCGGGTGGTGGATTGGCTGCAACAATTCCGCAAGGTATGAGAGCGGTGGCCGTCAGGGTCGACGATATCATCGGCGTTTCCGGTTTCGCTACTCCGGGTATGCGCGTCGACGTTCTTATCTCGGGGCTTCCGCCCGGTGTTGAAGGGCAATCCATTCAGGCTGAAAAAGGCACCTTGGTCAAGACCCTCCTGCAAAACATACAAGTGTTATCTGCCGGTCAAGATATTCAAAAGGATGCCGAAGGCAAGGCTCATCCAGTCCAGGTTGTCAATCTCCTTGTAACTCCAGAACAAGCCGAGACTGTCGATCTGGCCACCAAACAAGCCCAGATCCAGTTAGTGCTGCGTAACCCGCTCGATACCAAAACCGATGCGGTTCCCGGCACAGCTCAGGTCAACCTCTTCTCGGATCAGCTTGCCCCGATTGCCAAGGCGCACCCTGTCAAGGCTGCAGCTCCCAAGGCCGCCCCACCGGCTTTCTCCATTGAAGTCATCAACGGTAACAAGGCAAGCGAAGAAAAATTCAGCACTCCCGGGGGGCAGAAGTGAGACGGAAGGTTCTATCTTCTCTCGCGTTTTTGTGCGCATTGGCCGTGGTCCTCTGCGCTGAATCGGGCCTCTCGGCTCAAACTGCACCGCCTGCACCACAGCCCGCTGCTTCCATGCAGGACGAAGCAAATGAATTGTCAGTCGCAGTCGGCAAGACGGTGCTCGTCGATACCGCACTCCCCATCAAGCGCGTTGCTCTCGGTCTCGGTGAAATAGCGGAAGTCCACGCCACAAGCCCCACTGAAGTTATGATCAGCGGGAAAGCCCCTGGGGAAACCAGCCTGATCATCTGGGACGCAAAAGGCGGTCGCCAGTTCTTCAATGTAACGGTAAGACAAAGCTCTGCGGTTTCTGACGACAGCCTCGAGGGGATTCGCCGTGAACTCCGGCTTGAGCTGCCCGGCCAGCCCATCAAGCTCACCGTTGAGAACGGCACCATCTTTATGCGCGGCACGGTAAAGAACCTCAACGCCAACGACCGTGCAGTGAAGATTGCCTCCACCGGCGGTAAGATCGTCAACCTTCTCAACATCGATGTCCCGCCCTCCCAGCCCCAGATTCTCCTCAAGGTTCGCTTTGAGAGTGTCGATCGAACCAAGGAACTGCAGCTGGGCATCAACCTCTTCAGCAGCGGCTTTGGAAATGTGGTCAGCGGTATCTCAACCGGGCAATACTCGCCACCTGTTCTCACCCTCCCCACTGGCGGAGCGGCAGAATCTGTCACCCTCACCAACCAGCTCAATCTCTTCGCCTTCCTGCCTGGACTGAACGTGGGCGCGACCCTTGAAGCACTTGAGGGGAATCAGATCGCACAGGTTCTCGCACAGCCCAACATCGTTGCGGCCAACGGGAAGCAAGCCAGCTTCCTCGCCGGCGGTCAGTTCCCCTATCCCAGTGTTCAAGGCGCCGGCGCAGGTGGAGTCGGAGCGGTTACCATCCAGTTCCAGGAGTACGGCGTTCGCCTCAACTTCATCCCCACCGTCACCCCCCGCGGAACCATTCGACTCCAGGTGGCACCGGAGGTCAGTACGCTGGATTTCACGAATGGCATCGAGATCGGGGGATTTGATGTGCCCGGCCTCGACGTGCGGAAGGTGGACACCGAAGTCGAACTGGCCGACGGGCAGAGCTTCGCTATCGGTGGATTGCTCAACAACACGGACAACGAAACCTACCAGAAGATCCCCTTCCTGGGAGACATTCCGATTATCGGCAAGTTCTTCCAGTCCATGCAGAAAACCAAGGTCAACACCGAACTGATCGTGATTGTCACCCCGGAGATCATCGCTCCTATCGAAGCGGGCAGTGTCCTGCCTGAGCCAAAGTTCCCCAAGAAATTCCTGCCTCCAAACAGCGGCATACCAATGAACAATCCTGACGCGAAGACAGCCGCAAATAGTCCGGCGCCCGCGCCTTCGGTCATTCCTGTGGAGAGGTTGATTGACAGCATGAAGCCTGAAAAGCCGCTGGTCATCCAAAGTGCATCAGGTTCTTTCGGCGCGGGCGGTACGTCAGCCCCGGCCTCATCAAGCGCTCCATTGCCCGGCGGTTCAACTTCACCCACCGAACCATAGGCTTCCCAGCTACCGTTCCAGGAAGCTGGAGTCCTTGGGAGCAGGAACGTTCTTGATGGTAGTCATGGCTTGAAGGGCGCGCGGATTGCGCCCTTCAAGCTTTGTTTGCATAACTCGGTTTTATGAGTTAGCTCCGCATCCGTGGAAAAGCCGCAAAGACTGTCGATCGTGTCGCCAATCCAACAGGAAGGGATAACGGGTAAAGTGACTCTCGATTCCCAGCCAACCCCGGAAGACCTTCTGCGAGTGACAAACCTTACCCGCAAAACTGTGCTCGCAACCTGCCTCGAGAAGGCAGACACGGGCGCCAAAAGAAGCAAGGGACTTCTCGGGCGCAAGAGCCTGCCTCCAGGCGGAGGCCTTTGGATCGTGCCCTGCGAATCGGTCCACACCTTCTGGATGCAGTTCCCCATCGACCTCGTCTACATTGACCGCCGGATGCGAGTCAAAAAGGCGAGGAGCAATGTGCCGCCCTGGCGCCTCTCCGCTTGCCTCTCCGCACATTCCATCATCGAGTTACCCGCAGGCACCATCCGAAGCACGTTAACTCGAGTTGGAGATATCCTCGAGTTTTCTCCCTGGGTTCCCGATCTGCAAACGGTGAGACTGCCGGAATGACAAATCCGCGCCGCGACGGTCTCACTTTTCTCCTCCTGGGAGCTGCGGTTTTTATCCTGTTGGGCACCGTCCTCGAAACTTCATTTCCGGTTCCGATGGTGGACTTCAGAGTTCTATATCAACCCGCGCGATGCTTGATAGCACAGGCTGATCCATACAACATGAATGAGGTGCAGCGCATATCCCAGGCAGAAGGGTCAAATCGTCCCTCTGATGGCGATAAGGTTCGACAGGTTGTTACGCAGTACATGTATCCGCCCACTGCATTCTCCTTTACAGTTCCCTTCGCCTTACTCCCATGGGAACCGGCACGGATCGTGTGGATGATCCTCACAATGGGGAGCCTCATTTTTGCCTCGATCCTGGTTTGGTCTCTCGGGGCAAACCATGCTCCAGTTCTCGCTGGATTCCTGGCAGGATTCTTGCTGGCCAACAGTGAGATGCTTGTAGCCACCGGCAACATGTGTGGAATCGCCATCAGCCTTTGCGTAGTGGCCGTCTGGTGCTTTCTTCGGGATCGGTACGTCCTCGTTGGTGTCCTCTGTCTCGCAGTGAGTCTCGCAATCAAGCCGCACGATGCGGGTCTTGTCTGGCTCTATTTCCTGCTGGCGGGCGGAGCCTACACCAAGCGCGCATGGCAGGCCCTTCTTGCCTTGGTCGTCTTTAGTCTTCCTGCCATTCTTTGGGTCTGGCACGTTGCCCCGCATTGGTTGCAGGAATTGCACACCAACATCCTCGCGTTTTCGGCGCCCGGCGGAATGAATGACCCCGGGATGAATTCGACGGGCGCCCACGGACTTGGCATGCTGGTTAGCCTGCAATCTGTCTTCGGGGTCTTCTGGGACGATCCCCGCATCTACAATCCAGCCAGCTATCTCACCTTTGCTCCGCTGCTGCTGGTCTGGGTGTGGTACACAATGAAATCCGTTCGAACGCCGGCCAGGACTTGGCTCGCACTCGCTGCAATGGCAGCGCTTTCCATGCTTCCCGTCTATCACCGGCAGCAGGATACAAAGCTCTTGTTGCTTACCATTCCCGCATGCACCATGCTTTGGGTTGAGGGCGGCTTGACGGGGTGGATTGCGGTCCTGGTAACTTCCGTGGGCTTGCTATTCACCGGAGATATCCCCTGGGCGCTCTTTCTCGGACTCAGTAACAAGTTTCACCTTTCCGCTGGAGGCGTTATCGGGAAGCTGCTCCTTGGGGTAGAGCTCTTCTCAGTCCCAGTTATCCTGCTTTTCGTGGGAGTTTTTTATCTGGTCATCTATGTCAGGCGCTGTTCCGCACATCCCACACCTGCGGCGCAGTAACTCAAACCGGGAGCGGCAAGACTTAGCGATTCAAAGCCGAATTAGGAGTTTTCAGATGAAGCCCGCAGGGTCCATGCCAGATAATGTGCCGGAGGAAAGCCGAGCCGTCGCGAAAAAACCGCGACCTGAATCAGCGGGTATGAATGTGGCAAAAACACCGAGCGGTCCGGCCGGATCGCAAACCGCAAACCAGCAAAGATGGGCCCAGACAGTGATACTCGCAGCGCTCTTTTCGGCCCCGGCGCTGGTGTGCGTTCATCTTGCCACCGTTGCCGACCCGGATGTCTGGTGGCACTTGCGGACAGGACAATGGGTTATGCAACATGGCAGCGTGCCCCGCACCGAGCCGTTCTCCATCTTCGGAGCCGGTAAACCCTGGGTCGCATATAGCTGGCTTTTCGAAGTGCTGATTTTTAGACTCTTCCAATGGCTGGGCATGACCGGGCTGGTGGCCTACACCGTCGGAATGTTAGTCGCCATCACAGTGGCCCTCCATCGGATGAACCGGCGTCTTCAGGCGGATTTCACAGTCGCTGTCCTGCTCACATTCGCATGCAGTTTTTGCCTGATTAGCTTATGGACCCCGCGCCCATGGATGTTTACGATTCTGTTTTTTGTGGTGGAACTCGACATACTCATGCAAGCTCGGAAGAGCGGCCGAACCGATGAACTTTTCTGGCTTCCACTGCTCTTTGCGTTATGGGCTAATCTTCACATTCAGTTTGTGGTCGGATTGCTGGTGATGGCGATTTCGCTCGGCGAGTCTCTTCTCGCTTATCTCTTGAGCGGAATGGAAAAGCGGATCAACCCGATCCGTCTTGGCGCGATTTCCCTGGCCTGTATTCTGGCCACCCTGATCAATCCCTATGGCTGGAGAATCTACGCCGTAGCGCGTGACCTGGCTTCGCAGCACGGGGTCATGGACAAGGTCTCTGAACTAAAGGCGATTCCATTTCGCGGGCTTCAAGACTACGGTGTGCTCTTTCTTGCGCTTGCTGCTGCTGGGGTAGTAGCGCGAGCGCGACGGCTGCAGTTCTTCGAGATTGCGTTGCTCGGTTTTGCCGTCCTCGTCTCATTTCGCTCGTTGCGCGACATTTGGGTAGTGGTGGTCGTCGCAAGCGCGATCATTGCTTCAGGCGTTCAGGGAGATGCCAGGAACCAGTTTCAGGTGAAGGCATGGGCTGCTCCCATCATTGCGGCCGCCACCGTCCTTGTGACCGTCCTTGGTTTTCGGTTGCTAGGCGTGAACAACCAATTCCTTGCCGGAGAATTGGCAAAGAGCCTGCCCGTCCACGCGGTGGAGTTTGTAAAGAAAAGTGGGCTAAGCGGGCCCATTTACGACGACTATAGCTGGGGCGGATATTTTATCTGGGACCCCGGATGGCCGGTCATCATCGATAGCCGCCAGAACGTGTATGGCGATGCACGGATCGCCCGCTCAGTGGCTACCTGGGGCGGAGTGCCTGATTGGGATTCCGATCCCGAACTACTGAAGTCGGCTTTGGTCATAGGCCCGGTCAACGCGCCATTGACCCAGTTGCTTCGCTTGAGCCCGCATTTCAAGCTTGTCTACGAGGACAAAGTTGCGGTAGTTTTTGCGGCCACGCACAGTTTCAATTCAGCGCCCGGTGGAGATTCGACGTCGGGAACCGGCGCAACCGCTGGCACTGTGGCCAAGTGACAACTGCAGCCTGATGATTGACGAACGAGTCTCACTGCGGTGAAGTAACTCCAACCTTCGTCGCGACCTTGCCCCGGCTCGCAAGCAAGTACCAAACCAGCCATGCCGGCGCGGTCCACAGAAACAGGATGGAAGCCATCTTGATCTGGCCCACCAGCTCGGCGTCAATCAGAACGCTCGCCAAGGCCAGCACCGTCAGCAGAATGCGTGACTTAGTAACATAAGCTCCATGTAACAGCGCCGGCATTGCCAGCGCCTGGTCGAACATCCAGCAATAAGGCGCCACCAGGATGGATACCAGCATAAGAAGGCTGCCATCCCTCATCCAATCCCATCTATGCCGCCTCATCACGAAGTAGCCCAGCGCCCACGCACAGCCCAGCGCCGACGGCACATAGGCAATCCACGTTGCATGCGGACTTATCCAAACCCGCAGCGCCACACTGATGCAGGGAATGTATTCCTGAATGACTCCGGATGTGCGAATCATTGTCAGATACTCGGCCCATGCCCTCGGGTCGATGCAGTAAACAAGCCCGCAACTGGCGGCTATCGCAACCGCCATGCCGGCCACCATCTTGTAACTCCGTGTAACTGCGATCCAGGCCAGCAAAGCTATCCCGAATGGAAGAAACAAGTGTGGCTTCAAAGCGCATAACCAGAGTGACAGTCCAGCCATAAACGGGCGGGTCAAATGATAGCGCAGAAAAAGCACCAGCCCCACCAGCGCGAACAGGGAAGTCTGGCCCGCAAAAAGGCAGATCATCGCAGGCGCAAACGAATAACCTAACCAGTGCAGCCGATTCTTCTGGCGTCCGTGCATCACCCATAACATACGCACTGAAACTGCAAGGCAGCCCGTGAGGATAAGCGACCAGATCACCGCCGCTATCCTGACTCCGATCAGACCCAGCGGGTAGGCAAGCAGCAGGTAGAGCGGTGGATTCCGCATATAGAGGGCGCCGTATTGAGCCGGAAATCCCGCCGAGCGCTCAATGCGCATCATGGCGTCCGCGTCATACGGATTCGCATGGTGAGTAAGCTGTTGCCCGGTGGCCCAGTAAACCACAAAGTCCCGCCCGCTGGCCACCTTTCCCGCCAGTGGCACAACGCACAGGAAGAGCGCTATAAGTGCCAGTGCAAGCCCGCCGACAAGTGCGATCGATAGGTCTGCGTAATCCGCTTTTGGCGGAGAGGCGGGAGTCACCGAATTGCTCGCCATGGGAATCATTCTATCCCGTGCATTGCTTGCCTCTTGCGATTCTCGACTCATGCCGCAGCAAGCGCCGCTCCTTTGTCCGTATTGTCACGCGCCATGACTCGAGCCAGCAGATACAACTGCGTTAGTCCGAGAACCGCAAACGCCACCGACATAAGCTGGATCCGATGCGCTTGAGCAAAGTCATAAGTTACCCACGAAACCACAAAGACCAGAACCAACACCGCCATAACCCAACGCACCGCCCCATCCCACTTCAATTCTTTGACCGCACCAAGCGTCAGCATCGCTCCAATCACCACCAGCACGGAGTCATACATGGGAACGTACACATTCAATAGCAGCGTCCAGGTTATCGTCGCTGCCCACACAAGCGATTGCGCTGCCTTGCCGCCCCTTGCCGACTTCCAGAGCAACACCGCCGCTGTGCCGGTCACTGCAGCCGTAATGGCAACCAGGATCACCGTTACAGCCGTGGTGCGGCCGCCCGCAATCGCCTGCAGGAAGGAGTTCAGGTCGACGTATTTGTACAACAGCAGCGCCGATTGCCCGTTCATCCCGGTGAGCTGTCCAAACAGCCGCAGGAATTGCGCATACTCCGGCCAGATCTGAATGCCTCCAAATCCAGTACTCACCAGCGCCAGTGCTGCCACGCCGGAAGTGAAGCCGGCCAGCGTCCTGAACCTTCGGGTCACCAGCAGCATTGGAATCAGCAACACCAGTAAGGTCGGCTTGTAAGCCAGAATCGAAAGAGCCAGACCGCTCTCAAATAGTCTTGATCGCCGCTCCAGGTAAACCCCAATCCCCACCGCGCAAACCGCCACGGAAGTAATCTGTCCGTTAACGAAGATGCCCCAGAAGAATGGGTAAAATGCCACGGCAAAGCAAAGGATCAAAGAGATCTTGATGCGCTCGTCAGGGAAGAAATCCCTCACCGCAGCTACAACCCCCACTCCATAAAGAAGAAGTGAGACCCCGATCCAAAGAAAGAAGGCCAGCCTGAACCCGACCCGCGCAAACAAACTGAAAAACATGGCTACAAAAGGCGGATAGGGGCTCGGCCCATAAGCGCGCGTCGGCGGCATATATATAGCGTTGAACTCCTGCAGTTGCAGCCCATAGTCATAAAGCCGCGCAGCCGGATAGTGGTTCACAATGTGGCCGATGCCATAGAAGTAGATAAAATCGTTCGGAACCAGGGGGATCGAACCCTTGCCGGCCTTGAATTGAATCCAGACCGGAATACAAAACCGCAGGATGAAAAACACGATCGCCAGCGTCCAGCACGCCAAGTGGAGCTCGTTCAGCCCTGGCATGGGCCCCAGGACTTCGGAAGGCCACCGCAGGCGCTGCGTTCTCTGAATCGCCCCGTCGGCCGCCCTGCGCTTCACCGCCATGCAATCTCCTCTATCTGCCCAGTTTCCTGTCTGCGCTCCCGGGATGGCGAGGAAGACCTCGCTTGGCAATCCATAGGTCAGGCTCGTACGGGAACTTCGGGTCCCAGCCGGATCCGGCTTTTCGATTAGCGGAAAAGGGTTGTCTTCTGTCGATACGATATACCATCAGTAACTCCCATCACGACTTGAACGCAGGAGCCTCGATTACCAAAAGGGGAGTTTGGCAGCTAACGTGCTAGTGACATTGTGGATTTCGAATGGTCAAAGGAGATGACGGCGGGGGATTCGACACAGAGATATAAGCTAAGCATACGCAGAATCAGCCGTCAAGAGCTAGTCGGGGTAGAGGTAATACACTTTCAGGTCATGTATACGCCTAACCGGGCCATCTTTTGCCCGCTGTATACTGCTGTTTACATGCAAGTTCCTGCATCAGAAAATGCACAGTAGCTAAGTGATTGATTTATATAGATAAAGCGGCAAATCCGAGTATGGCACACCAGTTGCTTTATAGAGGGTGCCTGGCCTGAGGCTGGGGAAACCAATCTACGGAGAGAAAACACATGAACACCATCCTTTTGAAGCTTTACGTGAAGTTCCAGGACCTGAAGAGCAGCGAAGAAGGTCAGGATCTGGTCGAGTACGCTTTGGTTGTCGCTCTGATCGCCCTCGGTGCTACCGCTGGCATGAGCGCACTGGCCGGCGGCATCAACAAGGCTTTCAATTCCGTCAGCACCGCCCTCGCAACCGACATCTAGTCTTAACTCAAAACCGCTCTTCACAACCCCAGCCCCTTTGCTCTCTGCGGGAGAGATACGTTCACCGGTTACGGTGAAAACAACCGTACTCTCCCGGCAAAGGCATAGGATATTTTTGTTTAGGAAAAGGGCCCTAGGACAATGCAGCTTGCGTTCCTTCATCTCGTCGGTCGTCTGCGTCTGCTGATCAAAGAAGAAACAGGTCAGGACCTGGTCGAATACGCATTAGTGGTCGCGCTGATCGCACTCGGCGCAGCCATAGGTATGAAGCAATTGGCCGGCGGCATCAACAAGGCTTTCAACAGTGTCAGCGTAGCCCTTGCCACCGACATCTAGTTCGGCATTTGCGTTATTGGTCTTGTACTTGAGCTTTCCCTGGCTCTAAAAGCTTCACGACAAAATCGCAGAACATCGCGTAATCTGCCATAAGTAATCACAGTCTGTTAATTGACGGGGAGGCTGTACCATGCGGCTAGGAATCCGGTATCTGATCCTGAGGTTCCAGTTGCTGGCCGCTGCAGAAGACGGTCAGGACTTGGTTGAGTATTGCCTGATCGTTGCCCTCATCGCCCTCGTCTGCGTAGCGTCTACCAATGCATTCGCCAGGCTGGTCCTCCAATCGTATACCAGCATTGCGAACGCCTTCGACAGCCAAATCTAGCCTGAACCCGCAAGGACATCCCGGCCGCATGGCTCCCGGTTTGCTGTCTCAATTCGACCGAAGCAATTCTTAAGCGCCGCACTCTCTTCCTTCCTCCCCCCGGCGACTTCGCCATGAACCCTGCCGCATAATAGCTAAATGCTCATGACTCCTGCCTCGCACGAAGGCCCTTCGTTAATGCTGATCGAAGGTGGCCTCACTACCATTGCGATCGCGATGGCATTTGCGTGGCCCCGTCTCGGCTCAGGCTGGTTTTCCGGCATCGAGCGCGTGTTTGGCCGCTTGGCCCGTAAGCAGGGAACCGCAGTTGCCTCCGTTGGCCTTGCCACCCTGCTTCTGCGCCTCGCAATTCTGCCCATCATCCCCATCCCTTTGCCCTTTGTTCCTGACGATTTCAGCTTCCTTCTCGCGGCCGATACCTTCGCCCACGGCCGCCTCACTAACCCCACTCCCGCCATGTGGACTCATTTCGAAAGCTTCCACATCACCATGCAGCCCACGTACATAACCATGTATTTTCCCGGGCAGGGCCTGCTCCTCGCCGCAGGAAAAGTCCTCTTCGGAAACCCATGGTTCGCTGTTGTCCTGTGCAGTGCCCTCATGTGTGCAGCAATCTGCTGGATGCTGCAAGCATGGCTACCGCCCAGGTGGGCGCTGCTCGGCGGAATTCTCGCCATGCTGCGCCTCGGCCTCTTCAGCTATTGGGTCAACTCCTACACCGGCGGCGCCTTGATTACCGCTTTGGGAGGAGCGCTCATCCTCGGCGCCCTGCCGCGCCTCATAAAGACAGCCCGCACCCGCTGTGGCCTGCTCCTGGCCATCGGTATCGCCCTGCTCGGTATCACCCGGCCTTACGAGGGCCTGCTGCTTTGTCTCCCTGTCGCGGCCGTCCTCCTGCACTGGGCCCTCTTCGGAAAAAATCGCCCCCGCCCCGCTGTCCTTGTCCGCCGCGCCGTCCTTCCTCTGGCGATCGTTGTCGCGGCCGGCGCCTGGATGGGCTACTACGATTACCGCGCGTTCGGAAGCCCCACAACTCTGCCCTATACCGTCAATCGCGCCACCTACGCAGTCGCCCCTTATTTTGTTTGGCAATCCCGGCGTCCCGAGCCCAACTACCGCCACCAGGTGCTGCGCAGCTTCTACACCAATTTCGAAGTCACTCAATATACAAAAATCCATTCACTCCCCGGCTTTTTCAAGCAGACATCCTTCAAAATCATCGAGGCTCTCTCATTTTTTGCCGGCATCGCTTTGCTCCCCCCACTCTTCATGATGCGCCGGGTTCTGCTCGATCGCCGCATCCGCTTCCTGGCGGTCTGTTTGCTCGTTGTCGTCATCGGCCTCGGCATTGAGATCTACTTCATTCCTCACTACGTCGCCACTTTTACCGTCCTGTTTTATGCCTTCGGCCTGCAGGCCATGCGCCACCTTTACGCCTGGGGCGGGAAAGACAAACCAGTCGGCAAGGCGATAGTCCGATTCACGATCACCGTCTGCGTCATCATGGCTGTTTTCCGGCTCTGCGACGCCCCTCTCCATCTCGCCCCCGCGCAATGGCCCGTGAATCAGTGGGTCTGGCAATGGTATGGCCCCGAGCACTGGGGCACTCAGCGCGCGCAAATTCTCACCAGCCTCGAACAGCTTCCCGGCAAGCAGATGGTCATCGTCCGCTACACGCCAAACCACTACCCTCTTGATGAATGGGTCTACAATGGAGCGGACATCGATAACTCCAAAGTCGTATGGGCAAGAGAGATGGAACCCGCTGATAATAAGGAGCTGATTGACTACTACAAGGATAGGAAGGTCTGGCTGGTCCAACCGGATTCGCAGCCGCCCACAGTATTTCCTTACCCTTTCACGGCGCAGCCAAACCCCGCCACGCATTGAGTCGAGCGCTGGTCTCTGGCATGAAAATTTAGAGTGCGACAGGAGCTGGATCCATGATTAACGGGAAGAAAATTGCGGTTGTCATGCCGGCGTACAACGCCGAAAGAACCCTCGAAATGACGGTCCGTGAACTGTCTGATGTCGTCGACATCAAGATCCTCGTCGACGATTCCAGCAAGGATCAAACCGCCGCTCTCTCCCGCGAGCTCGGCGTCGAAACCTTCGTGCACGATTCCAACTACGGTTATGGCCGCAATCAGCAAACCTGCTACCGCGAAGCCCTCGCCGCAGGCGCTGACATCGTGGTGATGGTCCATCCTGACTACCAGTACACGCCTTCCCTCGTCCCCGCCATGGCCGGCATGGTCGCCAGCGGTGTCTACGACATGGTCCTCGGTTCGCGCATCCTCGGCACGGGCGCGCTCAAGGGCGGAATGCCGCTCTATAAATACATCTCCAACCGCTTCCTTACCGCTTTTCAGAATATTCTTCTTGGCGTCAAGCTCTCCGAGTACCACACCGGCTTCCGCGCCTTCTCGCGCCAATTGCTTGAGACACTGCCTCTGCTTGAGAACTCTGACGATTTCGTCTTCGACAACCAGATGATCGCCCAGGCCGTGATGTTCGGCTTCAGCATCGGCGAAATATCCTGCCCCACCAAGTATTTTGAAGAAGCCTCTTCCATCAACTTCAAACGCAGCGTCCAATACGGCCTCGGCGTGCTGGCTACATCCTTCAGCTTTGTCGCGCATAAATGGGGAATCGTCCACAGAGCACGATTCGACGCTTCCGGCAGAAAAGTGACTCAGCGCTACTACTCCCCTAGCGTTCACCGCTCGTGAGATCATCAATCGGGCTTTAGTGTCCTTTCTCTAAAGTCCATAACACAAAATGACTTGTCATCCTGAGCGAAAGGGGCCCCAAACGCATTTCAGTTTGGGGGTGGTAAGTCGAAGGATCTGCATTTTTCCTTTCGCGACTCTCACAGGGAACTTCAGAGGCAGGGCACTGGATCGCATGGCAAGAGAGGCGAATTGCATGGGAAAGCCAACCGTCCTTGTAACCGGATCTTGCGGTCTCATCGGCTCCGAGGTATGCCTGCACTTTTATCAAGCTGGATACTCCGTTCTGGGTGTCGACAACAACCAGCGCAAAGTCTTCTTCGGCCCCGACGGCGATACTTCCTGGACCCTTGAGCGACTCCGCAGCACCATCCCCGGCTATCAGCATCGTGAAATCGATATTCGCAACCGCGAAGGCATTCTCGCCCTAATCGCTGAAATCAAGCCTGCCGTCATAGTCCACACCGCTTCGCAGCCATCTCACGATCGAGCCGCGCAAATCGCCTTCGACGATTTTGATACAAACGCCGTCGGTACCCTCAACCTCCTTGAAGCCGCGCGCCGCTCCTGCCCCGAGTCGCCCTTCATTCACATGTCCACCAACAAGGTCTACGGCGACCGCCCCAACACACTGGCCCTCCTAGAGCTCGAAACCCGCTGGGACTACGCCGATCCGGAATATAGCCAGGGCATCCCCGAAACCTTTTCCATCGACCAGTCCCTCCACTCGCTTTTCGGTGCGTCCAAGGTCGCGTCCGACGTTCTGGTGCAGGAGTATGGCCGTTACTTCAACATGCCCACCTGCGCTCTGCGCGGCGGATGCCTCACGGGACCCAATCATTCCGGCGTCGAGCTTCATGGCTTTCTCAGTTATCTCGTGCGCTGCAATCTTACCGGCAAGGAATACAAGGTATTCGGCTACAAAGGGAAGCAGGTCCGCGACAACCTGCATTCTGAAGATGTAGCCCGCTTTATGCTTGCCTTCGCGCGCAACCCCCGTTGTGGCGAGGTTTATAACCTGGGCGGCGGCAAAGATAACTCCTGTTCTATCCTCGAAGCCTTCGAGTTAGCTTCCCGCTTCTCCGGCCGTGAGCAGGTATGGACATACGTCGAAACCAATCGCATCGGCGACCACATCTGTTACTACAGCGACCTGACGAAGATGAAAACCCACTATCCCGACTGGACCGTCACCAAGACCCTCAAGCAGACCGTGGCTGAAATTGCCAATTCCTGGGAGTCGCGGCTGGCCGTCGAAAAATAGCATGAAGATCCTCATCTCAGGCGTATGCGGATTTGTCGGCAGTCACATCGCACGTTATCTCATCGAGTCCCATCCCGGGGTCGACCTCATCGGAATCGACAACCTCGCCCGCCTCGGCAGCGAAACCAACCGTCTCGCGTTGAAGAGCCTCGGCGTGCAGTTATTCCACGGCGACATCCGCATGGCCAGCGATCTCGAAACCCTCCCCGTCGCGGACTGGGTCATCGACGCCGCAGCCCAGCCCAGCGTTCTCGCCGGTCGCGATGGCAAAACCAGCGCCCGTCAGCTTCTTGAGCACAACCTCCTCGGCACCATCAATCTGCTGGAGTACTGCCGTGCCTCTCACGCCGGCCTCATCCTGCTCAGCACCAGCCGCGTCTACTCCATTCCTGTTTTGTCGCAGTTGCCCCTCCGCGTTGACTCGTCCGCATACATGATCGACGAAAGCCAGCCCTTGTCGCCCGCAATCACCGCCGCCGGCGTTACTGAAGACTTCAGCACCGAGGCCCCCATCTCTCTCTACGGCGTCACCAAGCTCGCCTCCGAACGCCTTGCACAGGAGTACGCCGCCGGCTTCCAAGTCCCAGTCTGGATCAATCGTTGCGGCGTTCTCGCCGGCGCTGGCCAGTTCGGCACCGCGGAGCAGGGAATCTTCTCCTATTGGCTGCACGCCCACTCCACGCGCCGCCCGCTCAAATACCTTGGCTTCGGCGGCCACGGCTTTCAGGTGCGCGACGCTCTCCATCCCCGCGACCTCGCCCGCATGGTCGACTACCAGTTGCACTCCGGCTTGCCCGGCCGCCTCATGAATGTTTCCGGCGGACTCGCCAACTCTATGTCCCTCGCCCAATTGACCGCATGGTGCGACCATCGCTTCGGGCCCCATCAGCCCCTCGCCGATGGCTCTGATCGCCCCTACGACATTCCCTGGCTCATCCTCGACTCCAGCAACGCCATTGCAACCACCCCATGGAAGCCGCAAATTAGCCTGCCTCAGATCCTCGACGAAATCGCAGCCCACGCAGCCGCCCATCCTGACTGGCTGGCACGGTGCGGAGCATGAATCAGCCATCCCCCACAGCTCAGCCCCTCAAGCTCCTATCCATCGTCATTCCCGCCCGCGATGAAGAAGGCTGCATCGCCTCAACCGTGGAGCATCTTCATCTCGAACTGACCCTTCACAACATCCCTCACGAAATACTCGTTGTCGACGACGGAAGCAGCGACGGCACAGCGGCCATCATGACCGCGCTCGGCAACCGCATGCCTGAAGCGCGTCTCATCCAGAACCGCCCGCCCCACGGTTTTGGCCGTGCCATCATCGCCGGCCTCAACCAGATGAACGGCGACGCTGTTGTCGTCATGATGGCCGACGAATCCGACGATTGCCGCGACGTCGTTCGCTATTGGAACAAGCTCAATGAGGGTTGGGATGCGGTCTTCGGCTCCCGCTTCATGAAGGGCGGCGGCGTCATCGACTACCCGTGGCTCAAACTCCGCCTCAATCGCATCGCGAACCTGTTCATCCGCCTCCTCTTCGGCATCTCACTCAAAGACACCACCAATGCGTTCAAGGCCTACCGCCGCACCGTCATTGAAGGCTCCCGTCCCATGCTCGCCGCGCACTTCAATCTCACCGTCGAGTTGCCCCTCAAAGCCATCATCCGCGGTTACTCGTGGACCGTCATCCCCATCACCTGGCGCAATCGCAGAACCGGTGTAGCCAAGCTCAAAATTCAGGAGATGGGGAGCCGCTATCTCTTCATCTGCCTCTATCTCTGGCTCGAAAAACATCTCAGCCGCGGAGATTACAGGAAAGGAGCAGATTGAGCGAGACCGCCCGGCAGTCGGAAGCAACGTCGCAACCTCACTCCCTGCGCGCCACTCCGCTCAGCCTGGCGTTTCCGCTCCTGTTCGTTCTGTTCCCGCCAGTCCTCTTCTACACGCTTCTCTTTCGCAACGTTTCCAACATTCCGTTCTACGACGACTACTATGCCTTCCTCGACTTCCTCAACCAGTTAGCCCCTCTCCATGGCGTCGCCGCGAAACTCTCCTGCTTCCTCACCGCGCAACATAACGAGTACAAGCTCTTCCTCCTCCACGGCCTTGCCTGGCTGCAATTAGCTCTTTTTGGCCATCTCGACTTCCGCATCGACTCCGCCATCGGCGACAGCTTCATCCTCCTCCTCGCCATCCTTCTCTGGAAGACCTTCCTGCCCGACCACAAAAACCTCGCCGCACGCCTCACCTTGTTTATCCCCGTCTCCTGGCTGCTCTTTCAATTTCAAAACTGGGAGAACCTCAACTGGGCCGCTTCCGGTCTGCAGCACCTCGCCGTCCTTCCGTTTTCTATCGGTGCAATCTACCTGCTCCTTCGCAACGGCCGCGTTGCGTTTTTCACGGCGTCGCTCGCTCTCATCCTCGCCATCGGTTCTGATGGCAATGGGCTCCTCATGATTCCCATCGGCGCCGCGATCCTTGTGATAGCCCATCACTATCGCCGCCTCGCAGCGTGGCTCGTTGTCTCCGCCGTCTGCATCGCTGCCTACGCGTGTGGCTACACCATGCGTCCACCCCAGGTCGGATTCGCCATCCCCGTCGTCGCGCATCCCCATCTGCTGGCCCCGCTCTATGCCATCGCCTTCATCGGCAGCGCCGCCAGTTTCCCATTCTTTGTTGGCAGCATCGTTCTCGGCTCACTCCTCATAGCCTTCTTCCTCTGGCTCGCGGGCCGCGGCTACATCCGCAAAAATCCCTTCGTCTCCTGGTCCGTTCTGTTCCTGCTTCTCACCGCCGCCGGAGTCGCCGCGCTTCGCTCTCGCTATGGCGTGGAGCAGGCCGTCGTCTCCCGCTACACCATCTATTCCGCGCTGCTGCTCATCTTTGCCTGGTTCGCCCTCGCAGAGGAGTTCCTTCAGCACCGGCCCGCCTCTCTCTTCAAAAACGATATCCTTCTCTGCGCAGTCCTCGCATCCATTCCATATTCGCTAGCCATGGACTTCCTCGGCTGGATACAACTCGAGCGCCGCGATCACGCCCTCATCATGGCCATGAGAGCCTATGAGCATCCAAACTCCCCCGACACGCAGACCGGACCATCCCCACCCCTCCTCAACCTCAAAGTCGCCTCCGACCCCCTCACCGACGACTTCAATCACCGCGTGCGCCCCATCCTTGCTGACTCCATCCAGCAAGGCATCTACCGTCCGCCGCCGCTCTGAATCCCGCATCGGAAACAAATCCGCATCGCCCCCGTCAACTCGCCGATACTGAAAGAAAGGAGAAGCATGAGCGCCACCGCACCGCCGCCTCAACCGGCCAAACCCGCCACCGGCCCATCAGCGAAACCTCTCGGCATCACTGTTCCGTTGCTCTTCGTCGCGATTCCCGCCATCCTTTTCTACTGGATTCTCATTCGCAACGTCTCCACCATCCCCTACTACGACGACTACATCACCCTCCTCCAATTCATGAATCAACTCATCCCGCTCCGCAGCGTCTCCGCGCGGATCATGTATTTCCTCGCCGCACAGAGCAATGAATACAAGCTCTTTTTCGACCACGCCATCGCCTGCCTGCAATACGCTCTCATCGGCCATCTCGAGTTCCGCTCCCTCGCCCTCATCGGCGATGCCTTCGTCCTGCTCCTCGTCCTCCTGCTCTGGAAAATGTTTCTGCCCCATCACCACTCCCTCGCCGAGCGCCTCGCCTGGTTCGTTCCCATCTCCTGGCTCCTCTTCCAGCTTTCCTACTGGGAATCGCTCAACTGGCCCATGGCCTCGCTGCAAAACACCCCCATCCTCTTCTTCTCCATCGCCACCATCTATCTCCTCGTCAACGGCTCGCGTCCCGCGTTCTCGGGAGCGCTAGTCTTCTTCGTCCTTGCCATCGCCACCTCGGGAAATGGCTTCCTCCTCATCCCTATCGCGCTGCTGATTCTCTTTCTCAACCGCAGTTACCTTCGCATCGCCCTCTGGCTCGCCGTCACAGCAGGATGCATAGCCGCCTACGCCTACCGCTTCAACATCAATTCCTCGCAGGTCCAGCAGCATCACTCCATCTTCTCCACCTTCCACCCACTGGCGCCCGCTTATGTAATCGCCTTCATCGGAAGCGCCGCCGGTTTCCCGTTCAAGCTCGTAAGCCTCGTCCTGGGAACACTCCTCTGCCTCTTCTTTATCTGGATCGCCCGCCGCGGCTACATTCGCCGCAAACCTCTCGTCTCGTATTGCGTTCTGTTTCTCCTCCTCACGGCCATCGGTGTCGCCGGCCTCCGCTCTGAATTCGGACTCGCCCAGGCCATGTCCTCGCGCTATACCGTCTATTCCGCGCTCTTTCTCACCTTTGCCTGGTTCGCCATCGTCGAAGAATTCCTGCAGCACAAACGCATTCCGTTCCTCAACAACAACCTCTATCTCGCCGTCGTCGCCCTCTCCATCCTCTTCTCGCTCTCCATGGACTTCTACGGCTACCTCGAGATCTCCAGCCGCACCCAGCATCTTCAGCAGGCCATGTCCGCCTACCAGCACCCAACGCCATCGCAACCCAAAACTGGCCCGTCCCCCCACCTCATCAACCGAAACCCCGATCCACTCACCGATGAATTCAATCTCCTCGCCCGTCCCATACTGGCTGAGTCCATTCGCCTCGGCGTCTATCGCCCGCCGCAGTAATCACCCTTTATCCTCTTTACAAACCGCGCAGGCTAATTCAACCCGCACCGGCTGTTTACTCACATCGCAGAAGAGGCCAACGGCTAATCATGATCGCGACTCCCAGCCCCGCACCCACCACCTCAGCCATGGGAGTCGAATTCGTCCTCACCATCATCGCCATCGTCGTAGCCTTCGCAGCTCCCCGTCTCGGCGCATCGGCCTTCGCCCGCATCGAACGCATTTTCACGACCTTCGCCCGTCGCCGCTTCCTCGCCGTTCTCTCCATCGCCGTCGCCGCGGTCCTGCTGCGCCTCGCCATCCTTCCCGCCTTCCCCATCCCGCTCCCCTTCGTCCCAGACGACTTCAGCTTCCTCCTCGCCGCCGACACCTTTTCCCACTTCCGCCTCACCAACCCCACCCCCGCCCTCTGGACCCACTTTGAAAGCATCCACATCACCATGCAGCCCACCTACATGTCCATGTACTTTCCCGCGCAAGGCCTCGTCCTCGCCGCCGGAAAGCTTCTCTTCGGACAACCCTGGTTCGGCCTGCTCATCTCGAGCGCCTGCATGTGCGCCGCCATCTGCTGGATGCTGCAAGCCTGGCTTACCGCGCGCTGGGCCCTCCTCGGAGGCATCATCGCCATCGTCCACCTCGGCCTCTTCAGTTATTGGATCAACACCTACCACGCCGCCGGCTGCATCGGCGCTGCCGGCGGCGCGCTCATCCTCGGTGCCCTGCCACGCATCCTGCGCAAGCCGCGTCTCCGCAACACCCTTCCACTCGGCGCAGGCATCGCCATCCTCGGCATCACCCGCCCCTACGAGTGCCTGCTCCTTTGCATCCCCGTCACCATCATCCTGATCCGCTGGCTCATCGCCGGCCGCAACCGCCCCGCGCCCCTTCAACTGTTCCGCCTCTCCGCCCTCCCGCTGCTCCTCGTCATCACCAGCGCCGCCTGGCTCGGCTATTACGACACCCGGGTTAACGGATCGCCCACCACGCTTCCCTACACCATCAATCGCGCCACCTACGCCATGGCGCCCTACTACATCTGGCAGAAGCCCCGTCCCGAGCCCGCCTACCGCCATCCGGCCATGCGCGCCTACTACTACGCCACTGAGATGGACGTGTACCACCGCTTCCATTCCATCCCCGGCTTCCTCTTCGGCACCCTCGTCAAATCCCTCGCCGCGGTTCTGTTCTTCGGCGGCATAGCATTTCTCCCTCTCATCTTCATGCTGCCTCGCGTCCTCCACGACCGCCGCATCCGCATCCTCATCATCTGTGTCGCAGTCCTCATCGCCGGCATGCTGATTGAGAACTTCCTCGTCCTCCACTACCTTGCACCCTTCACCGCCGCCTTCTACGCCATCGGCCTGCAGGCCATGCGCCACATGCGCCTCTGGAGCCCCGGTGACCGCCCAGTAGGACGAGCTCTCGTCCGCCTCATGGTCACCACCTGCCTCGTCATGGCTGCCCTGCGCCTCTACTCCGGCCCTTACCATTTCCAGGTCAACGAGTGGCCGCCCACCTGGAACGTCAGTTGGTTCGGCCCCAATCATTTCGGCACTCAGCGAGACACTGTCGAACGCACCCTTGAAAATCAACCCGGCTACCAATTGGCCATCGTGCGCTACTCATCCACTCACGTCCCATTCGATGAATGGGTCTATAACGCCGCCGACATCGACAGCTCCAAAGTCATCTGGGCCAGAGAAATGGACCCCCAAAGCAATCTCGAACTGATGAACCACTACAAGGGCCGCAAAGTCTGGCTAATCCAGCCTGATCTTGCCCAACCTGATCTAATTCAGCCCGACCAGCCCGATCCGCAGCCAACCCCATTCCCCACAAGATAAAATCGCTGCTTCCAGCGCCCCCAGCCCCCGAGGTGTTACTTTACCTTTTGACCTCGTTCCAGCCGCCAATTTGAGCCGTACCGGCAACGTGCATCAAACCGGGGTAGGGAACTGAAGGTTCCGAATCGGGCGCGGTCGTGCTTCGTGCCGGGCCCATGAACCGCTGTACGCATTTGGAGCTACGATTCTCATGATGGAATTCCACATTTCGAAGGACGCGCGGCAGCGGTATTCCTTCAAGGCGTCGCTCTTCTCTTACACGGGCAACGTCATCTTCGCCAACATGGCTGCCTGCCGCGAATTTGCCCATCGCATGAACCAGGTGCGCGATGCCGAAAAGCATCCCGAGCTTGCCGTCCATGCCGGCGCACTCTATGCCATGGGCCTCATCGATGAAGCCAGCCACGCCCTCCTGGCGGGCTATCGCCAGCAGTTCGATCCCGAGGTCATGACCTCCGCGCTCGACTTCTTTTCCGCGCAAGTCGGCCCTGATGCGCTCGACACCATGCTCCTCACCTTCGTCGAGCACTTTCCCGGCGCCAGTATCATCGCCGGCAAAGAAACGCCCCGCAAATGGCTCGAAGGCTCAACCGACGGAACCCCGCACCGCGCCGCCGCCCTCGAAGAACTCCTCCTCCTCTGGACCGCCAACCGCAACGAAGCTTTTCAGCCCTTCGAAGAGCTCTTTCGCGACAGGACCCTCGCCGAAAAAACCGTCTATCGCGAAGTCACCCAGCAGTTGCCGGACTACTTCGCCACCCGCCCGCTCATTCCGCTCGCCGGCGCAGCCCCCGTCAATCTCCTCGATCTGCTCCGCGCCCCCGCCGTCGGCGCACCCCGCTCCCTCAGTGAGCAGCTCGATCTCATCCTCAAGCTCTGGAAGCCGCTTCTCGGCGAAAGCCTCGACCGCTTTCTAATCGTCGCAAAGGGAATCCTCCACGAAGAGGAAGTCGCCATCTGGATGCAGTTCAATCCTGACGCCGCGCAGGCCCACGCCGCCGCCCAGGCCGCTGCCCGTCGGCGACGCGAAACCGGGACCCAGCAATGGCCCTCCATCGCCAGCCACGCTGACGTTCCTCATTTCGAAATCAACGATCCGGCCCTCGAATACGAAAAGTTCTCGGCTGACACCGCCTGGATGCCCAACACGGTGCTCATCGCCAAAAGCACCTACGTCTGGCTCGCGCAGTTCTTGAAAGCTCCAACGTTGATCGAGGATTTTCCTCCGATGCAAG
>JBEKRU010000083.1:0-26557 GCA_049518435.1 Occallatibacter sp.
CGATAGTTTTTCTAATCCGCTCCTCGATTAGGCTCATCTGCGCCGCGGGATTCCAGTGGAAGGCTGCGATCTGCTTGCGAGAAAGCCCGACAAGCGAATCACCGTGCTGCAGTGCATGGTCTACAAAGGTAAGCGCATGATCCTTTGCCAGCGTGATCAACCAGAGCGACATCTTGGCCAGATCGACTGCCACCGGATTCTTGTCAACGCCATAAAGGCAACGCTGCGCGATCATTCTACGTGCGAAAATAACTTCATCCTCGTCGGCAGGGATTGCCGGCATATCGCCATGAACGTGCCAAGCCTCAACCAGCGCATCGCCAAGCTGGCGGCAGGTCTCCACGAGAAATGCGCCCGAACCCATAGCCGGGTCGCAGACCTTGAGGTCGAGGATCTGCCCAGGCAGGGGTGGGTGTCCGTCTTCACCACGCAGCCGCGCAAGAATCGGTTCAAGCGTGGTACGCACAATCGGCTCGGTGAGCGAACGTGGAGTATAGTGGGAACCCGACCGCCGACGCTCTTCGCTCGGCTGCAGGACCATCGCGCCCTTGGACACGAGGTCAGGCGAAGCAGCCAGGTCGATGACTGGCAGGAGCGCTGCGTGAAGGTCTTCCAGTGTAGTGGCGGCCACCACATTCTTCTTGATGGTGTCGCTGAGCTTTCGGTCAGCATGGTCCTGTAGAAATTTTTCGCGCTTGTCCGCAGCCTCGGCGAGCAATGCCTCAAGATTCACCGCGGTGGGTGCGCCTTGCTTCTTGTCCGCCTTGACCGCTACCGAGCGCCCAGTCGCTGTCTCCAGCCGGAAGCCCATCATCGTCTCGTAGACCGAGCCGATCTGCTCCACATCCAGCGCGCGGTAAGAGATGCGCTCGCCGTCAAGGACCAGGAGTTTTTCAAGCGCGCGGTAGATTGTTCCGTCAGGGACCAGCGGCGGCTCGATGCGTTCGCCATCTTGGAGCGGAGTGGCGGACTCGCGTCCTTCGAGGAATGGGAAGCGATCTGGGTCGAAGAGCACACCGTGACGCTTGGGCAGGCGCATCGAGCCGGATACGGCGCCGTCATAGATCATGCGGAAGAGGACGAGAAGCTGTGCCCAGGCACTATAGCGGTCGTCCATCGCGTCCGGGTAGAGCGCTGCATCCTCGCGAAGGCGATCGTAGAGGCCCGCGAGTGAGTAGTATCGCCCGAACACTTCGTCTTCGGGCAGCATGTCGCGCTCCTCTGCAAAGAGGAGGAACACAAGACGCAAGATCACTGTAAGCAGGGCGCGGTAAACTTCGTCGGGGTGCTCCGCCAACGGCTTGCGAAGGAGTTCGCCCTTCGACCGATCGTGAGCCGCCTGGAATCCGCGCAAGAGTTCGTAGAGTGCGTGCAAAACCTGCTCGGCGAGCTTCTCACTAACTTCGTTCTGGAACTTTCGACTGTCATCAAGCAAAGCGCTGAGGCGCTGCGAGCGCGGAAGTGAGAGAAGTCGCGCCTGGCTGAGAAGCAGACGCATTGCCGTCGAGATTGGCCGGCCCGCCGTCTGGATCATGTCTGCGACGCGAAAATCGAGCCAGCCTGAGCTTTCACCGCGAGGCGCAGAGACGAGGCGCAGCGCGCGCCCATTGAACAGAAGGCCAGCTGAAACGCCAGTCTGACGCAGCAATCGCTCCATCCGGCCTTGAGCCGAAGCCTCAAGCTGGCCATGGCCGCGAACAACGCGGTCAAAGTCCTCTCCGGGGTCGAGGACCCGCACAAGGAGCTGCCAAGGCGATGAGCCTTCTTTCGGCTCAAGCTCACGGACGGCGAAGTCAGGCTGGAGAGTTTCACCGTAATCCGGTAGCTGGACTTCCAGTTCTGCTGGGATTGGACATTCGGTTGTGCCTGCATAGCCCTTGGGCGAAAAGCTCCAACCAAGAACAGAATCCGCGAATTGGCGAAAACTGGGGAGAAAAGGTTCGGGACCACCTTTGGGGTCGAACACGCGCTCTGCAGCACACGTTCGGAGGAGCCGCTGACCCGCTCGACTTTGCATCACAGATAATTGCATTTGCCTGTACTTGCGTTGCGAGTTCCTGGACCATCTGTTTGTCACTGAGAGCAATTAGGGATTTGGCCGCTTCCCCGAACCTACGGCCATATAGCTCCACTAAGTGACAAAAAAAGAAATGAGACCTTGGCTGCTTAAGGTGAAGCCGCGGAAGCGCCGTTCTGATTGCAAATACCACAGAAACAAGCAGCGAAATGACGGAGCTTCCTGCAAAAGCACAAAACCACGCTGTACTGCCATCGATATGCCAAGACGATAGATCAACAGCTCTTACAATCTCAGTCCCCATAAGTCCTGCCATCAGACTGTCGAGGCCAAGAGCAACTTGAGCCTTGGTATCGAATGCTCGGATTTGCGCTTGTAGTGAATCAAGCAGTTTCCAAAGCTGTCCCTCGTCCATGCAATTCTCTCTCCTCTTGAGCACTAAAACCGTAAAGAAACACAAGCATGGCAAGCTTGCGGTGACAAAGCCGGAATGCTTTTCCACTGCAACACGGACACCCGCCATCGTAATTCGGTGTCACCAACTCTTCCACAACCCAGTCGGTCCACGCTTTCAAGGAAGGGGCTGCCGACCTGTTGGCCTCCTCAATCAGAAGTTGCCGCAGCGGTCTCGCCCACCCGTGTTCTTCTGCCTCCCCTGGCCACTCGGCAGTTCTTTCGAAGATGAATCGCTTATCGAGCCAAATCAACGATGCCCCGAGCACTTCACCAGACAATGACTCAGATCCAAGCGTGAACTCTGAACGCGGCGGGAACGAAAGGCAAAGCCGATGGTCGGGGAATTGATGCCCCTTTGCTGAAGGCTGGAAGTGATTTTCGCAATCAAAGATCTTCGGAACATCCCATGGGTACTCTGTCGGATACTCCATGCGAATTGCAAGGCTTTGGATTCTTCCGGTCTCTAACAGCGTATAAGCAAGTTTGCCCTCCACTTGAAGGCGCCCCTGCTGAACCGACTGATTAGCGAGTCGAAAGAAAGGCTGTGCTCGCAAGTAATCGAGCTCTCTCTGTACGCGCGCGGGACACCAAACCGTCCCGCGCGAGGCCGTCCACACGAGAGGATTTGGCCCAGAGCTCACTCCGTTCCCCATGGACGAGTTTGCTTTAGAGGGATAACGTCGGGAGATTTGCCGCCGGAGATTCCAAAAACAATCCCCGAACTGCGCGCGTCGAACCCCACGCTTGCTTTGGACTCATAGCTTCGCTTCTTACGCAGATCCTCAATCTTTGTCCAAGTTAGCCCTTTCGCGGCGTAGCTATTGCCATCGGCACTAAGCGCGAATTCTTGCCGAATGACTTCATCGTCCAGGATGTCGTATAGCGCCTTGCTGATCGTGATCTGTCCTCCGGCGCTGCGAAACTGCAAATGTTCGGCTCGACCAACCGCATGGCCGAGACAGCCCGCATCAAGGTCACCTCGAACGCCTGAGCGTATCGCGACTGTCTTCCCAAAGTCTGCGCCGATTGCGACATGAAGTTTCCCAAGATCGGCGTGATACTCGTTCAGCACCTCTTCCATCGAGGAGTTGCAATCAATGCACAACTCTATTGCGCGACGCATAGCGGAAGCTTCGTCATCTGAGGGCATGTGGGTTAGAGCCTGCAGCCTGTCACCTTGATGCTGGACGGCAACTGCATCTCTGTCCACAGTGACGTGACGCATCTCATATCGAAACAAATGCAGCCACTGTGAAGCCTTGCCGAGGTCTTCTTGGTCTTCGAACAACCCATCGATTGTTGCAGTGTAGCCATCAATGTCGACGAATACTGATGCCGCCGAGCAGGTTTTCATATTCTTCGGTCCTAGCAGATCGAAATCAATGCGGACCTGTGCCACGCTGCTATTGATGTCATCCAAAGGCAGATCATCCCGTGTCCTTGCCATTCGCTCCGAAGAGCGCTCGGCATTCCACGCGTATCCCTCGTCTTTCAAGAGCAGATTCGCGTCAGAAATAGATGGGAGATCGAGCGTATAGACCGTCCCGGACGCGGTGAATAGCTCCTTGCGCTCGTCATCAAGGTTTGAGTAGAGATCACGAGTGATTGTAATTGGCCGAATATCATTCATGATTTTCGCTGCATGATTGGCAGCCCCACCTACGCTTATCAACTCGCGCTCACCGCGCGCCCCAATGTTCGCCACAAGGCAATCGCCGATCGATAGACCCAGCGAAGGCAGTAGCTTCGGGTACTCAGGAAAAACAATCGGAAGAGCGTCAGATATTGCCAGCTTGAGAGCTATGGCCGCCAGGACTGATTTCCACGCCAGCGCCGGATCATCGTCGTATGGCTTATACAAAAGTCCGTGAAACTTGGGGCCTTGTACTTGGATCTTGTCGCCGTCAAATACCTGTTGAAGCGTATACCTTTGCTCAATGCGAAGTATATGGAGCAGGCGATGGAGACGCTTGAAATCATCTCGTCGCATGAGAGGAGAATTGAGAACTTCTGAAAAGTTCGCAATGTGGCAATAAATATGTGCGCCGTGGACGATTCGTGCATCGGTTGGGGAGAGATTCGCCAGATCCATCTCTCGGGTTAATCGCTGAATATTCAGTCCGGCTTGCTGAATACGGGCCCGTTCGCTTGCAAGACGTTCCTTGCTTCTTTGAAAATTCCAGTTCATGACTGCTCCTGTTATGTGACCAGAAGCCGCCACTCTCGATCGAAGAACCGTGGCAAAAAATGCTTGACACAATCAGTCCTAGCAAACTACGCTTTGGTCGTGCACATGCATGAAGTCCGGCTGCGATGAAGCGTGATCTGGCTCTTGGGTGCATCAGCACAAATCGTTCGAATAGGTTGCAGCCTGTTCGAACACGAGCACACCGCAGAGACATTTCGGTGCGCAGGACGATACCTTGGAGCCCATCGGTGATTCTGATGGGCTTTTCTCATCTCCAAATCAGCAATCCTAGAAAGTGGAGATGGGTGAGGTCATAAAGAGTCTCCTCTTTATGACCTCACCCATCACTCTCAATTGTTGGCCCCGGAATCGAACTCATATAAGAGAACAATTCAGAACCGCGTTAGTAATTAGCAACCAAAGTTGGATGAAACTTGCAAATTAAGTCGAACTTGCATTTTTGTGATCGCGACTTGCATTTTAAGTGTCCCCGCACACACATTGGGGCCAGTGAATTGCAACGTGGATTAGCTGCATCCACTGGTAGATCCGCAGCTCATGCAGCGATAGCAACTGCCGTTACGGACCATGATGGCTCCGCAAGTTCCGCAGCTGGGTGCATCGCCCATGTCGTACATTTCGCGCATGGCGTCGGCGGCGTGGTAAATACCGCGGTCCTGCATGCTGAGGTTGTGTGTGGGGCTGGCCGGCGCTGCATAATGGGCCGTTGCTTCGGGGGCAATGCCGCCACCGGCAACGGGGCCGCCGGTCGGGCTGGCTAACTGACCGCCGAATTGGCCGCTGACCTGGCCAAGCCGCTTGGCAACCTCCTCAGCAAGACGCGCCAGATTCTGTTGCGACGCCATTGAGTCGTCCTCCGGTTCCGTTTCCGGAAGCAGGCTGGGCGAGGCGGGCAGTTGCTGCACCTGGGGACCGAGTCCCGCAAACAGAGTTAACTGCGTACCGGATAAAAAGCGCAGGCTGAGCCAACGGAAGATGTAATCCATGAGGCTCTTGGCATAGCCAATCTGCTCATTGCCGGTCCAGCCTGAAGGCTCGAAGCGGGTGTGAGCGAACTTTTCGCAGAGCACCTTCAGCGGAACGCCATGCTGCAGGGCGAGTGAGATGGAAGTGGCGAAGGCATCCATCATGCCCGAAACTGTGGAGCCCTCCTTGGCCATCTTGATGAAGATTTCGCCAACCTGGCCGGTAGGATAGAGCCCCACGGTAACGTAACCCTCATGCCCGCCAATGGAAAACTTGTGAGTGATGGAAGCGCGCTCTTCAGGCAGACGGTGACGGATGGCGCGCGGCGGACCGTTGAGATCCTGGGCTGGATCCTTGACGGGTTCCGGTGCGGCCACGGGTGCGGGCTTAAGAACCGGAACGGCCGCTGCCTTGGCAATTTGCTCGAGCGCAACCTGGAAGGCAGTAGCGGCGGCGATGACCTGCTTGGCGCTGATCTCCAGCTTCTCCCCGATCTTGGCTTCGAGTGCCTTGACGTCGGCCTCAGACGGCGTTTGGCCTGCTCCCAAGCTGGCAAACACGCGGCTGCCCGCGGCATCCAGCGCCGATGGCTCCTTCTTCTTCTCATCCATGCTGGTGTTCAGCGGCTGCGTGCCTTTGGAGCCATCACGGTAGATAGCTACGGCCTTGATGCCCTGCCGCCAGCTTTCAGCGTAGGCCTCGGCAACGTCTTCTACGCTGGCCTCGTGGGGCAGGTTCACGGTCTTCGAGATAGCGCCGGATAGGAACGGCTGCGTGGCTGCCATCATCTTGATGTGCCCCATGTATTGGATGGAGCGAGTACCCTTGGCCGGCTTGAAGCTGCAATCGAACACGGCGAGATGCTCCGGCTTGAGGCCGGGCGCGCCTTCAATGGTGCCGGTCGCGTCGATGTAGCTGACGATGGCGTTGACGGCCTCGTTGTCGTATCCGAGTTTGAAGAGGGCCGCGGGCACGGTGTTGTTGACGATCTTGATCATGCCCCCGCCGACCAGCTTCTTGTACTTCACAAGCGCCAGGTCAGGCTCAATACCCGTGGTGTCGCAGTCCATCATGAAGCCGATGGTGCCGGTGGGCGCGAGAACAGTCATTTGCGAGTTGCGATAGCCGTGACGCTCACCATAAATGAGTGCCATGTCCCAGCACTCGCGGCTCGCGTCGATGAGCGCATCGAGTTGGGGAACGCTGAAGGGTTCGCCGCTCATGCGCGACTTGCCGATGTTGTTGACCTCGGCACGGTGCATGCGGATGACGTCAAGGAACGGCTCGCGGTTGACATAGAAACCGGGGCAAGCGCCGCCGGGCCGCTCGACGCTTGCAGTCAGCGGCGTGGCCGAAGCGATGGGCTGGCAGTTGGAAGCTACGATGGCCGACTGCAGATAAGCCTGGCCGCACATGATGGCGGTAAGCGCAGCCGCAAAGTCGCGTCCGGCAGCTGAGTCGTAGGGCAGGCCCATCGCCATCAACAGCGCGCCCAGGTTAGCATAGCCGAGGCCGAGCGGGCGGTAATCGTGCGAGTTGCGCGCAATGGCCTCAGTGGGATAACCCGAGTTATCGACCAGTATCTCCATGGCCGTGATGATGACGGAGATGGAATGCCGGTAGGCGGAAATATCGAAGCTGCCTGCGGCGGTTTGATATTTGAGCAGGTTGAAGCTGGCCAGGTTGCAGGCCGAGTTATCGAGGAACATGTACTCCGAGCAGGGGTTCGACGCATTGATGCGCGCCGTGTTCTTGCTGGTGTGCCACTTGTTGATGGTGGTATCGAACTGCATGCCGGGATCGCCGCAAAGCCAGGTGGCTTCGGCAATCTTGCGCATAACGTCGCGGGCCTTGTAGGTGCTTACCGGCTCGTGGCTCTTCACCGTATAGGTGGTGTACTCGCCGTCGTTCTCATAGGCGCGCATGAACTCGTCGCTCACGCGAACGGAGTTGTTGGCGTTCTGGAAGAAGATGGACGAGTATGCCTCGGAGTCTGGACCGGAGCCGTCGTAGCCCGCCTTGATGAGCGTGAAGGCCTTGGCCTCTTCCTTCGCCTTGCAGTCGATGAAGTCCAGGATGTCTGGATGATCGGCGTTGAGGATCACCATCTTGGCGGCGCGACGGGTTTTGCCGCCGGACTTGATCACGCCGGCGAAAGCGTCAAAACCACGCATGAAGCTAAGCGGGCCGCTGGCCTCGCCGCCGCCTGAAAGCAGCTCTTTCGATCCGCGGATGCTGGACAGGTTGGTTCCCGTGCCCGAGCCCCACTTGAACAACATGCCCTCGGTCTTGGCCAGGGTCAGGATCGATTCGAGCGAGTCGTCGACAGAGTTGATGAAGCAGGCCGAGCACTGCGGATTCCTGTAACCCGTCGCCGAATACTTTACGCCGCCAGAAGCCGGGTCCCAGTGCCAGTTCTGGCCGTCGGAATCCGGTTCCAGCCGGTCGCAGCCCACGTTGAACCATACCGGCGAGTTGAACGCGACTTTCTGGGTCAGCAGCATGTGCGCCAGTTCGTCGTGAAAAATGGCCGCATCCACGGGCGTGGCAAAGTAGCCGCCGGCCATGCCCCAGTCGCGAATTGTCTCGGCCACGCGGCTCACGAGCTGCCGCACCCCCGTTTCCCGCTCCGGCGTGCCCACCTGCCCATGCAGATACTTCGAGGCCACAATGTTGGTGGCGGTCATGGACCAGTCAACGGGCACCTCAACATCCTTCTGCTCGAAGATGGAGTTGCCTTTGGTGTCTGTGATGGACGCGGTGCGCTTCTCCCACTGCAATTCGTCGTAGGGGGAAACGCCTTCTTTGGAAAAACGCCGGCTGAACATCAGTCCGCCATGGTTATGGGTATTTTGGACTGTGCTTGTGGATGCCTGAAACTGGGCCTCGCTCATGAAATCTCCTTGATCGTCAAAAAATGATCGATTGATACCGGTGGAACTCCCCTGGCCGAACGGCGCATTGCAGCCTGGGTTCGGGAGGGGCGACGTGAATCTCTAACAACAAACGGGTGACGGGAATGTAAAACTGCCGCGAAAACCTGGCCTTCTTGAGCGGCCGCCGGCGGTCACTTCACCCCGGCAACGTTACAATCTGTTTACAGCCGCAGATGAAAAAATAGCGCTGTCTGTGGTGCATGTCAACAACAAACCACAATATCTTGTATTTTGTTGTCGTTTGCAGCACTGCTTCCCGGAATGGCGGGAATTGCCTGTGGAAAGCGCTGGACGCCCTTGCGGGACGCGGATTTTAGCCACCAAAAACACCCTATCCATTAGATGCGATGGGGTCGTCCTCCGCTTCCCTGTTCAGCCTTAAGCCTAGTCTTCAACGACACCGCTCACAAGGCGCAGAAACGGTGCAGTTTGGTGCCGAAACTGTGCGAATTGTGGAGAAAGCGGCACGTATTTCCGGAACCGGCCCGGGGTGGGGATAAGGACGCAGGCGAAGATGCGGGCGCCGGGGCTGATAGCCTGAATCCGTGACCCAATCTGACCCATCCCTTCTCGCCTGGAAACCCGCATTGCCGCCCGTCCCTGTCACGCTGCGGGGCCGTTACGCTACTTTGGAGCCTCTGGACGCCCTGCGGCATGGCGAAGCGCTGTGGGCGGCTGCGCAGGGCCACGACCCGATCTGGGCGTATCTCTTCGACGGGCCATATGCAACTCAAGCCGATTTCCTCCAGGCTGTCAGAGAAAAGCAGACTTCGACGGCAGCCGTTTTCCTGGCGATTTTGCCGGCGGCGACCGAGCAGGCGGCGGGCTGGGCCAGCTTCATGCGCGCGGAACCCGCCCACGGCGTGATTGAAGTGGGCAACATCCTGCTGACTCCCGGCCTGCAACGCACCACCGCCGCCACCGAGGCCATGTACATGATGGCCAGGCACGTTTTTGAGGACCTCGGTTACCGGCGCTACGAGTGGAAGTGCAATGCGGAGAATTTGCCCAGCAGGCGGGCGGCTGCGCGGCTGGGATTCACCTTTGAAGGCATCTTCCGTCAGCACATGGTGGCGAAGGGGCGGAACCGGGATACGGCGTGGTTCTCTATGCTGGATGGCGAATGGCCTGCGCGGAAGTTAGCGTTTGAGGCTTGGCTCGATCCGGCAAATCTTGACGTGGATGGGCGACAGCTACAACCGCTGGGAGCGACTTCTACCGAAAGCTGATCGAGGCGAACGACGAGATCAATTGTCTTGCCCGGAGCCGGTGGATGCCAGCACAACTTGTTGCTGATCGTTAGTTGCGACCTTCTGATAAAAATCGTGAAGCGCCGGGTATTCTTTCACATCCAGCAAGACAAATGCCCGCGCAAAAATGTGCTTGATTTCGACTGAGGCGGCGGCGGGCGTGGTCTTCACCAACAGGGCCGCGTGTTCCGGCCACGCCGCTTGGGAGGCCTGCGGAGCGCTCTCGAGGGAATAGCCCGCCGGAAGGTGGTACACCTCGTCGTCGATCACCTGCTCCGTATAGTGCAAGTCGACCGGGTTGGTCCGCTTTTCGCTGGATGCGAACGTGTCTCGTTTGTTTGCCGAGAAGAAGAAGCCCGGCAGCAATAGCCGTTTGGCAGTGAGCGTTCCCAGTTGACCAGAGATTTTGACCACCACGAGCAGGTTGGTGGTGCTGGTATCCAGCCCCTGAAAGTGATCGACCTCGCCGTTGATCCCTTGCGGCAGCAGGTTGTGCAGGTCTTCGTTGAACTGCTTCTTTACCTCGTCCAGATCGGACGTCAGATTCAACTGGCGCCAGTGCAACGCTCCAGGGCCGTTCATCAGGATCTTTACCGTCCCCGTGGCTGTACCCGCCGCATCGATGGTCAAATCCGCAGTGCGGGCGGTGATCGCATCCTTGCTCAAGCTCCGAGGAGTGAATGCCAACCCTTTGAAATTCTCCTCAAGGCCGCCAGATTCTGCATGTTTCCAATGAAGTTGACCAAAGGGACACAGCTTCTCGCCGGGGTCGAGATAGATGTCTTTCCCGTCGATCCTCAACACCACAAGTAGCGAATCGAGTTGCTGGAGCGAGAGGTAGTTCGCATCAAACTGCCGAACATCTCGATCCGCCACCTGCATGGCTCGGACGTCGAGCCCCGCAGCTCTGGAAAGCGACAAATAGAGCGCTGCGATGTCATTTCGATCTCCGCTCTTCGCCTTCCAAATCTCGCTGACATTCTTAGGTTGATTCCCAAGTTTCAGTTCTTTCCGTTCAGCCTCTGATTTTTCGCGGGAGAAATTGGTGTTGTCCAGAGCCTGCACCGCGTCATAGAGCTTGCGGGCTTTGGCCTCGGCGGTTTCCGTGCCGGCGATGATTTGGCTCGCCGCACTCGTGACCACGGGGCTCTGGGCGGCAAACTTATTCAGTTCCTTCAACCAGCGATCATGCTCATTTTCCCAAAAGGAAGCAGGAACCTGGGACGGCGTTATATAAAAACGCACGCGATAACGCAGGCTCTCGGTCGGTGGAGAATACTCCTCATGTTCGAATGCTGGGATATTGAAGACGTCCAATGTGAAGTCTTTTCTCGCACCCAAGACGACCTTTGCTCCTGCGGGCAAATGATCAATGTAATCCAATGTTCCTCCCACCCACACCGCCATCCAGCGCGCGGGAGCATCAAGCTCCAAATTAGTTGGGTCGCCGCCCTCCCCTCCGTTGGGATTGAAATAAAAATGCTCTTCGTGTGTGAATATCGGTTGCTGTACGTCCCAAAAAGGAACTTGGCCGGCTCTGCTAGAGTCAAATTCCACGTCCTGGGATTTGCCGTCGTCGAGATACTTGCGTCCTGTCATAGGAACGGTCCATCGGTACTCCAGAATGCTGCCCACGTCTACACTAGGAAGGTTGAATACAGCTGCATTCAGATGGGAAACTTTGCTTTTAAAGATTAGAAGGTCAGAAGCCTTTCCAATTAAAGGTATGACAGTCCCGTCGCGATGGATAGTTCGGCCCTCGATAAACGGTCTGCCGCTCAAAACCGTGAAGTATGGGACTTCGACTGTCGCCCACTCCTTGCCTTTTTCTGTGAGGATTTTGATCCGTGCATAACTACTGACGTAATGGCTTTGGTTGTTTGTTACCTCCTCTCTATAAAGGAAGACTGCTGGGGCGCCCGGTGCCATTGGATCAGCGGTCATCTCCAGCTCTTCCTTGGTCGGCTGCTGGAACTTCTGAGCCATAACTGTTCGCGGCAATGACAGCGCGGACAGTCCAAGAACTATGGTTGCTAACAAACGACCCCGCATCTTTGATCCTCGCAGCGAGCGCATCTCCGCGTGGTGTTTCTGTTCAGGAAGCGCTGCAGATACTCTGATTTGCGAAGCCATCATAACATCGGATCAGCACCGTCCCTGATTTCAAACAGCAAACGGCCCGCGCCAAGCGCGGGCCGTTTGCGTTTCACTAACCACTACTCACCAACCACTGGCCTTATCTGCTATCCCTTGGACTCAATCCTCATGCCGTAGAACGATTTGTGCACAAAGAATACGGAGATCAGGAAGAATACGACTGCCAGCACGTGCGTGAGCATGGGGTTGTTCGCGCTCAGCGTTTCGGCAAGCTCGACGGCAAGTAATCCGAACAACGTTGTGAACTTGATAACCGGGTTCATGGCCACTGACGAAGTGTCTTTGAATGGATCGCCGACCGTGTCTCCGATTACGGTTGCGTCGTGTAGAGGCGTGCCCTTCTGTTTCATGTCGACTTCGACAATCTTCTTGGCGTTATCCCAGGCGCCGCCGGCATTGGCCATGAAGATGGCTTCGTACAGGCCGAAGATTGCAATCGAAAACAGGTAGCCGATAAACAGGAACGGCTCAATGAACGCGAATGCAAGCGTCGAGAAAAAGACGGCGAGGAAGATATTGAACATGCCCTTCTGCGCATACTTTGTGCAGATCTCAACTACCTTCTTGCTGTCCGCCACGGATGCCTTCTCCGCGCCTTCCAGGTGGATGTTGGCCTTGATGAATTCAACCGCGCGGTAAGCGCCTGTCGAGACCGCCTGTGTGGAAGCACCTGCAAACCAGAAGATGACCGCTCCACCGCAGATGAGCCCGAGCATGAAGGGGGCGTGCAGCAGAGAGAGTTTATACACATCGGTCGTCAGTCCGTGGGTCAGCGCCATGATGATGGAGAAGGTCATGGTGGTGGCGCCGACGACGGCTGTGCCAATAAGAACCGGCTTCGCCGTAGCCTTGAATGTATTGCCGGCTCCGTCATTCGCTTCGAGCAGATGTTTTGCGCGCTCGAACTTCGCGACGATGCCGAAGTCCTTCTTCAACTCCGCTTCGATGTTGGGAACATCTTCAATCAGCGAAAGCTCATAGACGGACTGCGCATTGTCGGTAACCGGTCCATAGGAATCGACGGCGATGGTGACCGGCCCCATACCAAGGAAGCCGAAGGCCACAAGACCAAAGGCAAAGACAGCTGGCGCCAGCATCATTCCGGCTGGATTATTCTGCAAATCCGGGATGCCCAGGCTGAAGTAGTAGCCCAGTCCCATGAGGGCCACCATGCTCAGTCCAAGCCAGTACGCCGAGAAGTTGCCTGCCACGAATCCCGACAGAATTCCGAGGGATGCGCCGCCTTCCTGCGCGGACTTAACCACTTCCTTGACGTGTGTGGACTTGGTTGACGTGAAGACCTTGACCAGTTCAGGAATGAGCGCACCTGCCAGCGTTCCGCAGGAAATGATCGATGCCAGCTTCCACCACAGCGTCGTATCGCCGTTCAAACTCGGGAGCATGAGATACGAGACGACGTAGGTGAGGGCGATGGAGACGATGGACGTGATCCACACCAGCGAGGTAAGGGGCGTCTCGAAGTCCATTTCGTCGGCGTCTTTCCACTTTGCGCTGGCGATGGCCGTATTAAGGAAGTACGCACCCGCGCTTGAAAGCAGCATCCCCACGCGCATCACAAAAATCCAAACCAGCAGTTGCGCCTGAATGGTCGGATCCTTGACCGCCAGCAGGATGAAGGTGATGAGGGCCACGCCGGTGACGCCGTAGGTTTCAAAGCCGTCAGCGCTCGGTCCAACGGAATCGCCCGCGTTGTCACCCGTGCAGTCGGCGATGACACCAGGGTTGCGGGCATCGTCTTCCTTGATCTTGAACACGATCTTCATCAGGTCGGCGCCGATGTCGGCGATCTTGGTGAAGATTCCGCCTGCGATACGCAGGGCCGCTGCGCCAAGCGATTCGCCAATAGCGAAACCGATGAAGCACGGGCCCGCATAATCGCGCGGGATGAACAGGAGGATGAAGAGCATGATGAGCAGCTCAACCGAGATCAACAGCATGCCGATGCTCATGCCGGCCTTCAGCGGAATCGCCATGATCGGATATGGCTTGCCGCGCAATCCAGCAAAGGCGGTGCGTGAGTTGGCAAAGGTGTTTACGCGAATTCCGAACCACGCCACGCCGTAACTGCCCGCGATGCCGACCAGCGAGAACAACAGAATGATGGGCAGCGTGACTGCAATCGATTTTCCCGGCACCGGCGCCAGCCATCCAAAATACATGGAAATGATGACCGCAATGAAAACCCAGAGCAGCATGATGAATTTGCCCTGCGTGATCAGATAGGTTTTGCAGGTCTCGTAGATCAGCTCGGAGATCTCGAGCATGCTGCGATGAACCGGCGCGTTCTTCAATTGCACAAAGATGGCCAGGCCGAACAACAAGCCGCCGGCACAGAAGAGCAGCCCGATCAACAGAAGGGTGTGCCCGTCCAAGCCGAAGAAACTCACGGACCGCAAATCCGGCAGAACCAGGTTCGCTTCGCCTCCGCCTGTCTGCTGAGCATTAGCGAACGTGGGAAGCAGTAGGCCCACGAAGGCTGCCGCGGTCTTGTATGGGAGCTTGAGAAAGGCCTTAGCTCCTGCTCTGATAGCTCCAGCGATCTTTAACGTTTCCGGAGTTCCGGTGTCCGATCCGATGACCTGGCGTCCAAAAGCAGATGCGACAACGAGCAATGCGCTCAAGGCCAGAAAGAATTCCACCCCATTCATTACAGTCACAAGTCCTCCCGAGTTAAGTTTTGAAGCCGTATTACGAACGACCCCAGGAAACGCGACCTCATTTAACACTGGGGAAAAGCAAGGGGAAGGCTATCATCCGCATACATCTCTGTCGAGTGATTGCAGTCACAGGCTTCCAGCGATGCGCGTCTGCGAACTATTCCAGGGGGATATCGATCTTGTCTTCGGGCATGATCTCGGTCAAATCCATGACCGATGGATCGCGATACCGGCCGCCGGGAAGCGGATGTAACTTGAAGAGGACAAGCAGGTTACGCTGTGGATCATCCAGAGCCGGGAAGGTCGCGACCTGTTCCATCGAGTAGGACTCGTGGATGCTCTCGAGGATGCCGGGGTCGATGTCGTTCCAGGTGGCATACCAGCCGGGCTGGTAGGCGGACAGCCGGGCATCCAGGTGCTCGGTGCCGAAATCGTCGCACATGGCGTGCAGATGGCTGATCAGCGTGATTTGGTCGCCGCTGATTGAAACCAGCATCCGATTGCCGTTGGGATGCGCATCGATATATTGGGTGAGCTGGTTGACCGCATTCACCAGCGTGTACTCAGGACGAGCAGCAAAACGCGCGGTCCGCACAGCGTTCATGCCCGCCGCGGCCAGGGTCAGCGCGACCACAGCCCAGCCTGCAATCCTCTTAAACCGTGGCCAGCCCGAAGCGCCCTGTCCGAGGAGCGCCTCAATTCCAATGGCCAGCACAAAAAAGCTGAAGAAGGCCACCACGGCAAAATAGCGCGGTTGCGGATGGTTCTGGTAGGTCATGAAAAGGATGTATCCGGCCACCGCCCACACCGAAGCGCCAAACACCGGGTTCAGCAGCAACTTGCGTCCCGGCGCTGTCCGCCAGGCCAGAACGGCGCCGAGCGCAATGATGCCCGCGAGGGGAATGAGAATGGTGTCGATCCACAATCCGCCATGGAAGGACCACCAGAGACTGACGAGCGGCCAGTAAAACTCCGGCGGCTTGTCGTACTTGTTCACCACGAAAAGGTATTTGTAATCGCGCAGCAGGCCATTTCCGGCGACCAGCCCCATCCAAAGGCCAAACGTGGTTGCGAATGCCCCGGCCGCTGTGAGCGCACAACGCACGGCAAGCTTTCTGTTGTTCCAAAGCGGCAGCACCATCGCCCAGCCCAGCGCCGGCAACAGGAACACTGCGGTTGTCTTGGTGAGCATCATCAGGGTAAAAATCACGCCGATGCAAACGGAGGTCCAGCCGGGGCGCCGCGTCCCAGGAAGCCGTACGGCCAGGTTTAAAGCAGCCAGCGTGAACGAAATCAGCATCGGCTCCAAAATCGCCAGCCTGCTGAAGCAATAAAGGAAAGGGCTCGTGGCGATGAGCGTAAGTGCCAAAAGCGCCATCCAGCGGGAACCGCGACTGCGCAGCAACACATAACTCAGCACCAGGTTGACGAAAAAGAACGCGACTGCCAATCCCCGCGCGGCTTGAATGGTGACCCCGGTAAAGCAGAACAGCACCCACTCCAGAAACGGCCATACGGGAACCGCCGGCGCGGGATTGAAGTCCCCATGCAGGTACCAGTTGCCGAATAAATGCGCACGAATGGCCGCATTTCCATACCAGCCTTCATCGGTGTATTTTGCCCAGTCGCAAAACCAAACAGTGTGGTTTGGAAAATCCGCGCGAAGATGCATGGCGTGCAGAACTGCAAAGCCGCCGATCAATACCAGCCAGACAGCGTAGAGCCAGCGCTTAGACGACATCGTCGATGCAGTTTCCCTTGAGTGGAGTAACGGAATCAGAGGTTTCAGAGACTCATTCTCCGCGAAAGGCGCGAAGAAGCGGTGCCATTGCAGTGAAAAACACATCGGAAGGATTTGCTTGAGTATACCTCGCCGGAGGCGCATCTCCTGCCAAAGCTCCGGCCTGCCCAGCAGTCACCGCAGAGAGCAGAAGATCATCCCATTTTAACCGTACATTCACATTAGGATTGTAGGCTTTTGATCAGGGAATCGCGGATAGTCGCCTACTTCACAGCGCTTTGCACAGAGTGCGCGCGGAGTTTGTCAGTGATGAGATTTCCCCGCCAGGCGCGCAACCGAATGCGCGAAAATCAAATTTGTAAAGCACGAATTCAAACCGGCGCATTCCACGCTGTATTCAGAACTACTTTCAGGGAGAGCCATTATGACACTTAAACAATTACGCAGGAATCTTCTTTGTCTGGCGATGGTCAGTCTGACCCTTTGCCTTGTTCCCGTTGCCTTGATCGCGCAAACCAGTACACAGGGCGCAATTGCCGGTACCGTCGAGGACCCATCCGGGGCAATCGTCGGTGGCGCAACCGTCACCATCCATCGAGAAGCGACCAATTCCGACCTCACGCTGATCGCCGACACCAGCGGCTACTTCAAGGCTCCATTGCTCGAACCCGGCACCTACACGGTTACACTTTCAGCTTCCGGCTTCGCCTCGTATAAGGCCGACGGCGTGCTGGTACAGGTTGGCCAGGTGACCACCCTCGAACCGCGTCTTGCGCTTGCCTCCGCTTCTGCGTCCGTGGAAGTTACCGAGACCGCGCCGGTGCTGAATTTGGATTCGCCGGACTTTTCCGCCACTCTGAACACGAAAGCATTGGAAGACATACCAATCAACAACCGCCGCTGGTCGAGCCTGGCAATGACCACGCCGGGCATCGTTGCGGATACCAGCGGCTTCGGCTTGATCAGCGTGCGCGGCATCAGCACCATTCTCAACAACGTTGAGATCGATGGCGCCGACGACAACCAGGCCTACTATGCCGAAGAGCGCGGGCGTACCCGCGAGGCCTATTCCACTTCGGCCAGCGCCGTCCGCGAGTTTGCTGTGAACACCGGCGTCTACTCCGCGGAATACGGCCGCGCCGCGGGCGGCGTAGTCACTTCCGTCACCAAGAGTGGCACCAACCAGCTTCATGGTCAGGCATATTTCTATGATCGTGAAAGCAATTGGAATGCGTTCAACGATTTCTCCAAGCTCACGTCCCTGAACCCCACAACGAATACTTACGTTGCAGCGCCAATCAAGCCTGAGGATCTGCGTAAGATCTACGGCTTCACCGTGGGCGGCCACCTGATCAAGGACAAGCTGTTCTGGATCTACACCTACGACCAGCATTCGCGCATCAATCCTATCGTCGGTGTTCCCAACTCGCCGTCAGCTTTCTACGCTCTGCCTGCTGCAACGCTGCCGGCCGGCGCAACCTGCAATCCTAACGGCTATGTATCGGGTGACACGACTCCGACGGCGACTCAAGACCTGTACGCCTGCACCCTGGCGGCACGTCAGAGTGTCAGCTACACACAGGGCGCTGCTCTCTACTCGGCCGGCATCGCCGCGCTCAACACAGATATTGGCACCACACCGCACGCAGGCTACCAGGAGATCAATACTCCAAAGCTCGACTGGCAGGTCAGCCAGAGAGAGCATGTGAGTTTCCTCTTTCACCGCCTGCGCTGGGATTCCCCGGGCGGCGTGCAGACTGCGTCCACCGATCACTACGCCTTTGACACCCAGGGCAACGACTTCGTCAAACTCGACTACGGCGTAACCAAGCTCACCAGCCTCATCACATCCAACATCAGCAACGAACTGCTTTACCAGTACGGCCGTGAGCTGAACGACGAAGGACAGCAGCCCTTCAGCGCGTACACCAAGCAATATCTGCAAGGCAACAACGGAGCCACGGCTTCCGGATCATTCGGATTCTCGCCCAACGTACCTGAAGTAGCCCTGGCCACATCAACCAGCGGCTTTTATCTCGGCTCGCCCTACTACTCCTACCGCAAGGCTCTTCCCGATGAGCGGAAGTGGCAGATCGGCGACATCCTCTACTGGAACAAGGGAAACCACAGCTTCAAGTTCGGCACAGACAACGTTCACAACTCCGATTTGATGAGCAACACCTACGAGAGCAACGGAGTCATCTCCTACACCTACCTGGGCAACTACATCAACGATGTGTTGAACGAAGGCGCCGGCAAAACTTCAACCTGCAACAGTTCCGCCTCCGCGGCTCCAACCAGCGCTACAGGCGTGGCAACGGGAACCTACCCTTGCTACACCAGCATGACGCAGGGATTCGGGCCTCCAACATTCGGCCTTTCCACCATGGATTATGGCTTTTTTGGACAGGATAACTGGAAAATTACACCAAGGCTCTCCCTGGAGCTTGGTCTGCGCTGGGACTACGAGGTCCTGCCGTCCCCGTATTCCAACCTGGTTACCCCGGCGCCTATCAACGCGACTCTCAACTTCACACCGTACCCTGGTTTGAACAATACTCCCAGCGACAAGGCCAACTTCGGGCCCCGTATCGGGTTCGCCTATGACGTTGCCGGCAGCGGCAACACGGTGTTGCGCGGCGGCTATGGCATCTACTACGGCCGCATCAACAACGGAAACCTGCTCAATCTTCGGCTCAACACCGGAAGCCCCAATGGACAGTTCACGACCACTTTCAAACCCGCTGCCCAGGGTGCAACTCCGGCAGGTCCGCAATTCCCGAATATCTTCGGTGGCGCGGGTCTGGCAGGCACGCCAAGCTCTTACTTCCTGGCTCCCAATCTGCGCAATCCTGAAGTCCAGGAGTTCGACCTTGCCCTGCAGCACCAGATGACTCACGGCACCGCTGTTCAGTTGAGTTACCTCGGCGGGTTGGGACGCGAATTGCCCAACTTCCTCGACCTCAACCTGAATCCGGCCACGGTCCAGAATGTGACCATCACGGTCGCTGACAGCGCCAACGCGGGTCCCATCCCGAATGGCACGCAATTCGTGGTTCCCACCTTCACCGGTTATGGCAATACGGCGCTCTTTGGGTCGGCTGCCGCAGACTTCACCACTATTACCGAGTACATCAGCAACATCAATTCGAGCTACAACGCGATGGTGTTCGAGGTAACCAACCGCTCGTTGAAGAATATTCAGTTCGACTTCAACTACACCTGGTCGCATTCTCTCGACTTCGCACAGAACGCCACCACAACCTCTTCTTCAAACAACTGGTACAACCCGTACTCGAATGCGCGCGCAAACTATGCGAACTCCGCTTGGGATATCCCCAACCGCTTCGTAGGGTATGCGCTGTGGAAGCTTCCCAACGTCCATACACAGAGCTTCATCAAGTACCTGAGTAACGACTGGAGCTTTGATGACAGCTTCCAGATTCAGGATGGGTTGCCCTTCACATTGGCGACAAGCGGCTTCAACTCCTCCGCTGCCGAAGGTTCGGGCTGGAATGGATCGGGTGCGTCGTCGTTCGTGCCCGCCATCGGCCTCGACAACAAGCGCATCCGCAGAAAGATGGTTGACGATGTTCGCATGCAAAAGGAAATTCCTTTCGCCGACCACTATCAGCTTCAGCTGATGGCCAACGTATTCAACATCGCCAATCACCAGAATTTCGACGGCATCAACAGCACCGGGTACGTGCTTTCGTCTGGCTCCACTTCCACGACGGGCACGGCAACCTACCAGTCCACCTATGGCGCATTCACCAGTTCCAACAGCAGCGGTTTCCTTTACACGCCTCGTCAAATTGAAATCGCGGCCCGCCTCACCTTCTAAAAAACGCGGAATGCAACATGGCGCGGCGGCTTCGGCCGCCGCGCTCTTCTTTGCTGCGACACTCCAACCGGCTTTGCCCGGCGCATTGCGATCTGTATCATGGCTGTGTCCGTAACAATCAGGTTCCCCGGGAGATCGACATCAAAACTTCATTCTGCACATTGGCGCTTATGGCGGCAGGCGCGTCTGCCGCGCTTTGCCAGAATCCGATTCCGTCTGCCGCCTGGCACATTCCCATCGGAACGCCCGTGGCCAATCCCGGCGCCCAGCGGGCAGAGAACAACGGCTCCAACATCGATGACGGTTACTGGCAGGGCGCTCCGGTTGGCGGATTTGGCGCCGGCACTTTCTCCCGCAGTTATCGCGGCCACTTTGAACGCTGGCATCTGAAGGCGGGCACGCACAAATACCAGGATGTTCCCAGCAACCAGTTCGCTGTCTTCGCGCAGCCGGAAGGTGGAGCGCCCGTATCCATGGCGCTGGCCGTGGGCAAGCCGAAGGACGGAGCCCTGAGCAGTTGGAACTGGAGCTATCCAGCGGGCGACGGCGAGTACGCTGCTGTCTATCCCAAGAGCTGGTTCGCCTACGGAACAAAGGCGCTCCCGGTGAAGCTCACCGTGGAACAGTATTCGCCCATTCTGCCCAACAACTACAAGGAAACAAGCTATCCGGTAGCGGTGTATAACTGGACCGCGGAAAACCCTTCCAGCAAGCCCGTCACCGTCTCCATCCTCTTTTCGTGGACCAACATGGTTGGCTGGTTTCGCGACAACCTGAAGACTTTCGACGGCGCCCACAACGAACAGAACTTCAACAGCTTTGTGAGCGAACAGAGCCAACAGGGAAAGATCAGCGGCATTGTCTTCGATCGCCTGCGCCACGGCCCTGTCCAGGATGAATGGGACGGCCAGTTTGCGATTGCCACACTTCCCGGCGACGACGCGGAAGTCACTTACCTGGGCACCTACTTCCCCGACGCAGGCAGCGGCGCCGATGTCTGGAAGCCCTTCTCGAAAGATGGCCGCCTGCCGAACATAGCCCAGCCGGTTGCATCCAGCGGCAATCCGCTTGCCGGCGCATTTGCCGTTCGCTTCACGCTGGGTCCGCATGAAAAGCGCATGGTTCCCATGTCCCTCAGTTGGGACCTGCCCATTGTGCAATATGCCGGCGGCCGCAAGTGGCTTCGCCACTACACCGGATTCTTCGGCACCGACGGGACACACGCATTCGCGATTGCGCGCACCGCACTTGAGCACAATCAGGAATGGAGCCAGACCATCGACGCATGGCAAAAGCCGATCATTACCGACGAGAGGAAGCCTGCCTGGTATCGCGGCGAACTCTTCAATGAGCTCTACTACCTGGCCGACGGCGGCACTATCTGGGGACACGAGCGCGATGGCATCGGCAATCCCGATCACCCGGCCGCAAAAATGGGAGACAGCTTCACGTATATGGAGTGCTTCGATTACTCCTACTACGGCAGCCTCGATGTGCGCTTCTATGGATCGTTCGCGCTCCTGCGTTTCTGGCCGGAGATCGAGAAACAGGAGATGCGCGAGTACACCGATACCGTTCCCGAGTCGAACCCGCAGCGCTACATCTGGGCCTGGAAGAGTCTCCGTGACCATCAACTGGTCGAGTACACGCGCAAGGTGCCCGGAGCGGCTCCGCACGACCTGGGATCGCCGCAGGAAGACCCCATTGTCAATGCCAATCAGTACAACTACCAGGACGTCTCCAACTGGCGCGATCTGAACTCCAAATACGTCCTCATGGTGTGGCGCGATTATGCGCTGACCGGCGCCACGGACGAACCGTTCCTGCGCTATAGCTGGAACGCTGTGAAGCAGTCCATGGAGCATTTGAAGCAATACGACACCAACGGCGATGGCCTGATTGAAAACGGCGGGTTCCCTGACCAGACCTACGACGATTGGATCGCCACCGGCGAGAGCGCGTACTCCGGCGGACTCTACATAGCCGCCCTAAGAGCTACCGCGCGCATGGCAGACAAGCTGGGCGAGCCGGACACCGCGAAGCAGTACGACGCTTTAGCCGACAAGGCTTCCGCGACCTATGTAAAGAAGCTTTGGAATGGAACCTATTTCCGCTACGCCGTCAAAGGCCAGGACACGGAAGCTGTGATGGCTGACCAATTAGCCGGCCAGTGGTACGCCGACCTCACGGGACTGGGCGACCTGGTTCCCAAATCCATGCGGGTCTCCGCGCTCCACAAGGTGTACGACACCAATGTGCGCAAATTCGCCAAAGGAGAAATGGGTGCGATCAACGGCATTGGGCCCGACGGCACGCTTCTGCATAGCAATGGCCAAATTGAAGAGGTGTGGACCGGAAGCACCTTCGCCATCGCCAGCCACATGATCGCCGAGGGGCTCAATGACGAAGGTTTCGCCACTGCCAAGGGCGTTAACAACGTGGTGTGGCGCGACCGGGGCTATTTCTTCCGCACCCCTGAGGCATACGACATCCACGGCCTCTTCCGCGCCAGCATGTACATGCGGCCCGGGTCTATCTGGTCTATGGAATACGCGCTGGAGAAGAAATAGCTTTAACTCGGAATCCCGCTGAATCCAAGAACCCGCAAGCGCCGTCTGCCCGCCTATTCGTACGCCAGCGCTTCGATTGGATCTTTACGCGCAGCGAGCCAGGCTGGATAAAGGGCGCCGCACATGGCTCCAGCGAAGGCGATTGCCGCCCCCTGAGCAACCCACTGAGCCGTGATCTCAAAATGCTGGGTGGGAAAAATATGGCCCAGCAGGATTCTCACGCCGTACGTGCCCACGATGCCCAGGATCACGCCCACAATCGCCATCACCGCGGTTTCGCGCAGCACCACCCCGACAATGGTCCCCTTGGAAGCACCCATTGATTTGAGGATGCCGATCTCGCGCGTGCGTTCAAGCACTGCCGTGTACATGGATTGGAAGATGACCAGAAAGCCAACTAAAACTGCGATGAAGGTTACCACCCTCAAAGCGATGTTGAACCCCGGCAGTCTGTCCGGCGTCATCGTTGTGTTCCACTCTTCCATCGTCAGGGTCTTGTAGTCTTCCAGGCCCCGCGTGGCGTGAATTTCCTGGATGACAGCGTTCATGTTATCCGGGTTGTCGCATTTGATATAAAAGACCGAGGCCTTGCCCGCCGCCCCCATCATCTCGCCCATGGTCGTGATCGGCAATAACTTGCGGCTGCCTTTACCGTGCTCGACGATACCCGAGATGCGGAAGGGCTGATTCATGATGGTGATCTTGTCGCCCACCTTGTATCCCCCATCGGCGCCGGCGGCGATGTCGTCGATGATCACATCATCGTGTCCCTGGAACGGCCCGCCCGACACAAAGACAAACGGCTTCAACGCATCGTAGCTGGGATAATCGATACCGAAGAGAACCTCGATCTTGCCGTCGGTCGTCAGGTGCTGAATCACCGGCGAGACTACGGTCACATGCGGCAAAGTGCGAATGGCGTCTGCGAACTTGGCCGGCATGGGAGCGCCTCCAACCCCGTTCATATAGCTGGCGTTGGAGGGCCACAGCATCAGGTCGGCTCCAATCCCGTTGGTGCGCTGCTTCTGGTCATTCAGCATCCCCATGAACACCCCAACGATCGACAGAATCATGATCACTTCAATGGCCACCGCAAACACGCTGATGATGGACCGCACCGGTCTGTGGATCAGATTGGCGAAGATGAGCTTGTTCATTTCCTGACCGTCACTCCATGAGGCAAAATGCCGAAAGATCTTCCCATTCAGGGTAACAGCCGAGTTCAGGGACGGTAGCCGGCCAAGAAAGGTGCACCCTGGCGTGTTGAGTACTTAATTAATACCGCCCGTGACCATCTGGGTTCAGATTCATGAAAACAAAGGAAAATCCGATAATGATTTTGACGGGGATGCGAGCCCGGTTTATTGTGAAAGAGGAAAACATCTCGGGTTCTATACCTGTTTTCTGGTCCTCGATGGGAAGCTTTGGCGAAGACCTGCGCATGGAGCGGTTGTCTCGCGGCGTTGCGCTGGAAGAAATTACGGCCGTCACCAAGATCAGCCAACACCACTTGGTTGCGCTGGAGCAGGATCGCTTTCGTCTGTTGCCCGGAGGCATTCTCAGCAAGGGCATTGTCCGCGGCTACACCGGAGCCCTCGGCCTCGACCAGCACGACTGGACCGAGCGCTTCCTGAAAGCCTATGTAGCTTCCGGCCAGGTGATGGACGACGACCGCAGTTGGATGGCCTTTGCCTCCAACGTCGGCAAGGCTCGAATCCTGCGCCACGACGCCGTCGAAATTCGATTGCGGTGGCTTGGCGCCATCCTCCTGCTCCTGGTGGTCGCCATCGCCGGATTCCTCACCGTCCGCTACTTCGGCGTCCGCGCCGGTTGGTGGTCAAACCTGCTGCCCTGGCCTCGCGCCGCCGCCCTCTCCCACACCGCATCCTCCCATCTCGACGTTGCTGTGTCCCGCGTCCAGGCCTGGCTCGGCCGATAGGTCCCGCTCACCAGGCAGCCAACAGTCAGGCGCACTCCACCCGCCGGGTATTCCCCTTGACCCCCGGAGATTCCCCATTCAATGAGAGTCTTTGCCGCCGCCCGCCCTCCGGGATTACCATAGAGAAATACACCCCAGGCCAGAGCCTGCCGGTGCAGAGCTACCCGCCGATACAAGAGAGCGGGTGGGCAATGAGAGGGTCAGACTCCTCTCCGCCTTGCCTCTTACAAAAACCACTGTGCGCCTGCAGAAGACCGTCACTTTAAAATCCCTTCAATGGAGAGGAATCCTAAATTGAGCGATCGTTTCTTGTTTACCTCTGAGTCAGTCACCGAAGGCCACCCGGACAAGATTGCCGATCAGGTGTCTGACGCAATCCTGGATGCATGCCTCGAGCAGGACCCCTACAGCCGCGTCGCCGCCGAAACACTTACCGCGACCGGACTGGTGGTCATTGCCGGCGAAATCACCACCAAAGCCTACGTCGACTTTCAGAGCCTGGTGCGCGGCGTCGTCGCCTCCATCGGCTATGACAACGCCCTGTACGGTTTCGACTCCAACACCTGCGCTGTCATTTCATCCATCAACAAGCAGTCGGGCGACATCTCCCAGGGCGTGGATACTGGCGGCGCGGGCGATCAGGGCATGATGTTCGGCTATGCCTCGAACGAAACCCCCGAGTTCATGCCGGCCCCCATCTCGCTGGCCCACAAGCTGACCCGCCAGTTGACCGCGGTGCGCAAGTCCGGCAAGCTGCCCTACCTTCGTCCCGACGGCAAGAGCCAGGTCACCGTCGAGTACGACGAAAACCACAAGCCCGTCCGCATCGACGCCGTGGTCATCAGCAGCCAGCACTCTGAGAGCATCAGCAACGAGGAGCTGCACGCCGACATCCTCAAGCACGTCATCCAGGCCGTTTTACCCGCCGCCTGGCTCGACGAACACACCAAGTACCACATCAACCCCACCGGCCGCTTCGTTATCGGCGGACCCATGGGCGACACCGGCCTCACCGGACGCAAGATCATCGTGGACACCTACGGCGGCGCGGGCCGTCACGGCGGCGGCGCCTTCTCCGGCAAAGACCCGACGAAGGTCGACCGTTCCGCGGCCTATGTTGCCCGCTACATCGCCAAGAACATTGTGGCCGCCGGCCTGGCCGATCGCGCCGAAGTCCAGCTTGCCTACGCTATTGGCGTAGCCGATCCGGTCAGCGTGCGCGTGGACACCTTCGGCACCGGCAAGGTAAGCGAAACCAAGCTCACTGAACTGGTCCGCAAGAACTTCTCGCTCACCCCCAAGGGCATCATCGAGAGCCTGAACCTGCGTCGGCCCATCTACCGTCAGACCGCCGCATACGGCCACTTCGGTCGCACCGAGAAGGACTTTACCTGGGAAGCCACCGACAAGGCAGCCGCCCTCGCCGAGCAAGCCGGAATCGCCGTCGCAGCAAAATAACCACGGCGCACAACCATGAAACAGAAAGGACCCATCCGGCAGCAATCGCCGGATGGGTCCTTTTTCTTGTCTGCCGCCGCTCCCGCTGTGCCGCCCCTCACCCCAAGCCACAAACGCGCCGAGCTATTCCATGCGCGCCGCAAGGATTTCCCGTTATCAGAGCCTTAGCTTACTCACCCACCCGTCCAAAATATTTGTCCAGCCAGTCCAACACGGCCTCTCGCAGATGCACACGATCTTCTGTCACATCGTGAGGAGTATCCAGCAGGACATGCCGTTTGTCAGCCTCTGCCGTCCCCAACATCTTGAACAGCGGGTTCTGTGCATTTTCAACTG
>JBEKRU010000084.1:0-26502 GCA_049518435.1 Occallatibacter sp.
GGCTCCAAAACCGTAGCCATCTGCAACGTCGTCGACGCCATGGTCGCCCGCGAAGCCCACGGCGCCATCTACACCCACGCCGGCCCTGAAATCGGCGTCGCCTCCACCAAGGCCTTCACCGCGCAGCTCACCGCGCTCTTCCTGCTTGCACTTAAACTCGGTCAACTCCGCGGCCGTGTCGATCCCGCGCAGTCCGTTGAACTCATGGAGCAGCTAAGCCGCATCCCCGGCAAAATCGAAGAGATCCTCCGCTCCCGTTCCGCCCAGTGCGAGCAGCTCGCCGCAAGCTTCTCCACGGCCCGCGACTTCCTTTACCTCGGGCGCGGCATCCACTTCCCCATCGCTCTCGAAGGCGCGCTCAAGCTCAAGGAAATCTCCTACATCCACGCCGAAGGCTACCCCGCCGGCGAAATGAAGCATGGCCCCAACGCCCTCATCGACGAAACCCTCCCCGTCGTCGTCATCGCCACCCGCGACGACGACGACCCCGCCTCAAAACTCCGCTACGAAAAGACCCTCTCCAACATTCAGGAAGTCACCGCCCGCTCCGGCCGCGTCATCGCCATCGCCACTGAAGGCGACACCACCCTCGCCGGCCTCGTCGAGCACGTCATCTGCATTCCGCCGGCCATTGAAGTCCTCTCCCCGCTCATCGAAATCGTTCCCCTTCAACTCCTTGCTTACTACATCGCCGTCCGTCGCGGCTGCGACGTCGACCAGCCCAGAAATCTCGCCAAGTCCGTCACCGTCGAATAGCAGTCCATAGGAGATCCATGAAAGTCCTCTTCATCGGCGGCACCGGCATCATCAGCACTGCAGTCACGCGCCTCGCCGCCGAACGCGGCATCGACCTTACTCTTCTCAACCGCGGCCAGCGCTCAGCCGACATACCCGCCAACGTTTACACCATCACCGCCGATATCGCCGATGAGTCCGCCGTCTCCACCGCTCTCGCCAATCGAACCTGGGACTCCGTTGTCGACTGGATCGCCTTCACGCCCAACCAGATCGAACGCGACATCCGCCTCTTTCGCGACCGCACCCGCCAGTTTGTTTTCATCAGCTCAGCCAGCGCTTATCAACGCCCCGTCGGCAACTACCTCATCACCGAATCCACCCCTCTCGTCAATCCCTACTGGCAATACTCCCGCGACAAGATCGCCTGCGAAGACCTTCTCATGCAGGCATATCGCGACCATGGTTTTCCCATCACCATCGTCCGCCCCTCGCTCACCTATGGCGACACGCAGATCGTTCTCGCCGTCAACAGCTGGCAAAAGTCATACACTGCTCTCGCTCGCATCCGTCGCGGCAAAAAGGTCATCGTCCCCGGCGACGGTTCCTCACTCTGGGTCATCACCCACAACAGCGATTTCGCCCACGGTTTCGTCGGCCTCCTCGGTCACCAGCAAGCTACCGGACACGCCTTCCACATCACCAGCGACGAGGTCCTCACCTGGGACCAGATCTACCGCATCACCGCTGAAGCCGCCGGCATTGAGCCCACAAAATTGGAGTCCCAGGTCGTCCACATCGCCTCCGACTTCCTGAGCGCCTGCCATCCCGACGAACTCGGCAGCCTGACTGGCGACAAGTCCTGCAGCGTCGTCTTCGATAACACCAAGATCAAGCGCTTCGTCCCCACCTACAACGCCAAAGTCCCGTTCGCTGAAGGCATCCGACGCACCATCGCCTGGTTCGACGCCGACCCGGCCCGCCAACAAATCGACGACTCCGCCAACGCCACCTGGGACAAGCTCATCGACGCCTACGAGCAAGGCCGCGCCAGCGCTGTCCGCTCATTCCTTTAGAGTTGTATCTCCGACATCATCCCCAGTCCCCCAACATGAAAAACCAATCACGCCCCGGGTATATCCTGTATCCAGGCATTAAATGAATAAAGAAGTTCGTATGCGCATCAAGACCATTCTCTTTTTGGTTGTTTTGTTGTTTCTGTTCCAGGCTCCGGCATCCATATCTCAGGTCGCCGTCCAACAGAGCGGCACTCCCTCAGCGCCCAAGGCAAGAGTCATCGTATTCGTCCATGGCCTTCACGGGAGCCGCGACTCCTGGCGCGCCTCCAACGGCGCCTATTGGCCCGATCTCGTTCGCACCGACCCTCGCTTCGCCTATTCCGATGTTGAAGTTGCCGAGTACCCAACCCCAGACAAAAATGGCAAAATGTCCAGCGACCAGTTGGCTGAGATCCTCTTCGCCCGCCTCAAAAAGGACCACGTCTGGGAACATCGCGAAGTCGTTATCATCGCCCATTCGCTCGGCGGAATCCTCACCGAGGAGATGCTCTTGAAGCATCCCGCCGAAGCGGTGCGCGTCAAGTTCATCGTCTCCTATGGCACCCCGCACGAGGGCTCATCGCTCGCCCGCATCGCCTCCCTCTACGACAAGGATCCCCTGCTCAACGATCTCAGCGATGCAAGCGATAACGGTTTCCTCACGCAGCTCGAGGACAACTGGCGACGTCACGACTCCGTCAATGGTATCCATCGCTTCTGCGCATATGAAACCGAAGACACCAAGCCAGATAGCGGCTTCGCCTACTATCTCCGCGCCCATGCCCGCGTCGTCAGCTACTTCAGCGCAACTTATGGATGTGATGTGACCACACCGCCGCAGGAGATCCACTCCGATCACGTGCACATGATCGAGCCTGCCGATCGCAAGTCCGCTGCCTACGACTTTTTCTATCGCGTTTACCGCGCCAACCCCATCCTCGAAGAACAGATCGTCACCCGCGACAACGTCATCGCCGGCCTTCAGGCCGCCTGCGACCGCACCAACGCCAACACTGACCTGCAGGTCCCCATCGCTCTTGACAGCTCCATGCACGAAAGAGTGGTCAAGGCGGATGCCTCCTTCATTAACGCCGTCGATCTCCGCGACGTAAGTCCAAACCCGCCCGTCGTCACCGGTGTTGACTCCAACAACGTCGCCCATGTGAACTACGGATTCAAGGGCCCATCCAAAAAGCTGCTGGTCTGCTTGGGCACCGCCCGCGCATCCTTGAAAGTCGAGTTCACCATCGACCGCCAGGTCCCCATCCGCGAACCTCAGTATTAACGCGGACGCTAGCGCGACCGAGGGATCATGTGGCGTCAGCAGTGCCCCATTCATCAAGCAGCCTTTTCGCGCGATGAGTGGGAGGGTTCCATCCACTTATCCAAAATTCCGGATCATTGACACTCCTTTAAGCCCGATTCTCCTGGGTGCCAGTGATAAGCAGCCACGCGGCTGAAATGAAAAAGGCGAAGGAGAGCACCATAGCTGCTGAGGCAACATAAAGTCCCGCAACATGTCCAAATATAAGTAAGAAAGAGCCTATCACCTGAGCTGCGTAACAAGATGTGCCCATGATGAACCGGCTGATGCTGAGACCTACGGAGCTTCTGCCAATTTTTGTGGCCCGCACATAAACTCGTATATATGTAATCATCGGAACCAGCGTAACAACCAACCATTCGACCCCGATCCATTGATAGCTTTGATTTCCCATCAGGGCAAATGCACAAATCATGAACACCGCAGTGAAGCCGGTCAACGTTGCTATGGCACGATTTTTATGCGTCGCATCCCGAGTGATGATCGATAGATTCATCGACATGGCTATAAACACCAAACCCGCGAGAGCCGCCGCTCCGCCTCCAACCATCACGAAAAAATTCTGCCATTGGCCGATGCCCATTGCACCTTACGATACAAGAATGAAAATGAATCGGCTATGTTCTTCGTCGCGGAAGTATTTTTGTCCCATTGACCTTCAGTCCTCGTTCTAATAAGTCGCGACCGAAACCCGCACCACCTCAGGATTCGCCCCCAACTCCACGCCCCAGTCCGTCTGGTCGCCATTCAAAATCCGCGCGAACTTGAACTCCCCGTTTTCATAAGATCCTTCTTCCACCTTCAAAAACTGCCGATGCACCCACTTCCCATCAATCTGCGCTGAAGGAATCTGCTCGCTCCCATTCACAATCTGTCCCGTCTTCCGCTGTGCCTCAGTCCCCGCAGGCCGAAAGTCCACGCGGCAAAAATATCCCGTCACCAGGAACTGGTTGTCCTTTAGCCGCGCCACCAGCACACGGCCCAGCGGCTCCGCATTTCCCTGCGCCGCTCCGCCTCGTCTTCTCATCCCATACGAGATCACCGCATCCCATTCTCCAAAATGCAGCGTCTGCGTCGTCTCGCCTTCCACCTCCGCCGTCGCCTGGAGCTTCCCATCAAAATTCAGCCGAGCCACATCCCGCATCATCGGCCCAATCAGCTTGTAGTTCTCGGCCGTAGCATCCAGAAAACTAAGCGGCGACTCGTTTTCCCCCGGACGCACCGGCTGAGCCCGCGTCAGGTCCAACCCAAACGGCGAATACCCAATCGCCTGCAATCCCAGCGCCGAAAACATAAACCGCGCCAGCGTTCGTGACGACCCCATCGTCTCCGGAACAAACAGCGGATTATCCGCCCGGCGGTAAAGCTCCAGCACCTTCAGATAGCTCGCCGTTTCCGGCAAATAAATATCGGGAGCCAGCACATCAATCGCCGGAGCCTCCGCCTTCCATATCGGCAGCACGTTGTCCGTCGGCCCCCCGCTCTCATAGCTTCCCGGTGCGCCTTTGAACGGATCACGCAGCGCCGCATTCACATATAGCGGCAGCGGGTAAGCGGCCTTCCCCGCCGCGGCAATCTCCCCCACATACTTCGCCACCGCCCACGCATGAAAGTTCACATCCGCCTCGGTTCCAAACGCCTCCCGCCAGCTCGCAGCTCGGGCATCCGCCTTACCCATAGCCTTCAGCACTTCCGCAGGCACCGGCCCTGCAAACAGCTTTTCTGCTTCCGGAGAATAGTCCCGCATCGCACCCCACGTTCCGGTCTCGTTCTCCACCTGCACCATCAGCACCGTGCGTTCCCCATCCACCTCTTTCAGGTGCTTCATAAACGCCGTAAACGCCCGCTTGTCCGCCTCCAGTGCCGCCTGCGCAAACGGCGAAGGCGAATCCACCAGCTCGCCATTTTTGTTCGTCACATGCGCGTAGATCTCCGGTTTCAGCTTCATCCACTCCGGCATATAGTGCTGGCTGCCGTTCTTCCATGTCCCAAACCACAACAGCACCAGGTGCGCGTGATGCTCCCGCGCCTGCTTCAAAATCAAATCCACCTGCGAATAGTCGAATTTACCCGGCTCCGGCTCAAACTGCTCCCAGTAAATCGGCGTTTCCAGCGTGTTTGCATGCAAGTACTCAATCGCTGGCCACACCTTATCCAGCGTCGCAGGCCAGTCGCTTGAATTGTTCGACTGCGCCCCCAGCATCAGGTACGGCGCAGAATCCACCAGCAGCGCGTAGCGCCCATCGTTTTCCACGATCCGCGGAATTGGATGCTCCTTCGCCCGCGCCGCTCCGTTCGCAGCCGTCTGCGCCAGTCCCGCCACGCCGCAAGCCACACCAGCAATCAACGCAGCCAAAATTCTCAACAGAGAAAGCGTTTTCATTTCCTCAGACCTCGTCGCTTCACGCGCACTCGAATTGTCTTCCCCATCCTCCGAGCAAACATGCGCGCCCTACTTTTTTGTCACAGGCTTCTTACCCAACTTGCGCGAGCGGCGCAGCTCTTCCCAATCTCTCTCTGTCTGGTCGGCGTAGGCGGCTCCGAATTTTCCCAGCGCCTCCGCAAAGCCATTGCCGGATCCCAGGTACCCCGCAATCACCAGCGGATCCCCGGACCGCGCATGTCCCCGCGCCAGCAGCTCCCCGCAAACCTCGGCGAACGCCGCCAGCGCCGGTCCCGCCAGGTCTTCAAGACAGATGGATCCCTTGTGATCGTTGAGCTGCCGCACGAGATATTGCCGCCCTCCAATATGCGTCCAGCCCAGGAACGGGTCTGACTGAATCTGCATGGCTTTTTGCCCCTCGGCCACGCGCTGCCCATTGTGGTGTGGAGCGTGAGCATCGGGCAAATACGCTGCATAGTCTGAGGCCGGCTCCTCCTTGATCTGCAGAAACAGAGGGTCGGCAGCACTGTTGCCTTCAAAGTAGATGCAGTAATCCCGCAGCCCCACCGACCCCGTCCCCACCACCTTGAAAGCAACATCGACGGGCCGATAAAACGAAAGCAGGTGCTGCCGCTGCGGCTCCAGCATCTCCCGGTATGGCTCCAGTGAGTCCAACACGGCAGCCGCCTGTTGCGCGTTGACCCGCGTGAGCAGCGGTTTCGACTCGCGGAAGCGCCGCGCGGCGCCCGTCTTATCGGTAGCTGGCTCCGTGAGTTCTGCCAACGTATGCTGCGGCGTGGCGCGCTCCGCCTTCATCAGGGCATCGTGAATGGGCGCAACCTTGCTGATGCGATGCACCTGGTGGCGCCCAATCTCAATCGTGGGCATGTGTGCGAACACGCGCATTTGCGTTGCGTAGCGCTGAACGAATTTCACCACCGCTTCTCGGCAAGCGGACTCCTTCTGGCGTGCGCCGCGGCCGGCCAGTGTGACCGAGGCGGCCATGCGCTTCAGGTCCCACTCGAACGGGCCGCGGATCGTTTCGTCGAAATCGTTGATGTCGAACACCAGGCGGCCATCCGGCGCAGCGTAGGCGCCCAGGTTGCGCACATGTGCGTCCCCGCAAAGCTGAGACACAATGCCGGTCGAGGGCAGCGCGGCAAGGTCGAACGCCATCACCGGGACCGCGCCGCGAAAGTAGCCGAAAGGTGAGTCGGCCATCAGCTCGTATTTGTGTTTCACCAGCCCCGCAATGCGGCCCTGCATGGATCGCTGCAGCAGGACGAGCGATGAAGTCTTCCGTGTTTTGGTGTTGCACTCGTTGTGCTGCTGGCGGCCGACCTGCTTGCGGCGCGCCTGCCCGAGCGCAGTGCGTTCTTCTGCGGTTGCCCATTGCATGACACGCACCATATACGGTCTGCCTGGTATGTGCAACCCAAAGCACCCACTCATTTACACTTCTCTTTGCAAGTCCCGCTTCAAATCACCGCAGCCTGAAACCCGCAGGCTGGGCTTTATCCTCCGGAGGAAATCGCGTTGACCCGTGCTGTCAAAGTCTCGTTCACCGTCGTTGCTGCATTTTCGCTTGCTAACACCTTCTGCACTTCTCAAGCGCTCGCCGCACAGGACGCGCAGAAGCCGTTGACCGTGGACGCGATCTTTGGAAATGGGCCCCTCATTGGAACCCCTCCTGAAGGGCTCACATGGTCGCCCGACTCCAGGCACCTGACCTATATGGATGGCGGCGAACTGATGGAACTGAACCCCGCAACCGGCAAAGGCCACGTCCTCGTGAGTCGAGCCAAGCTCAGCGCAATTTCCGGGTCCGAAGGATCGGAGATCGACCGCGACCATCGCAGCCGCTACAAAATGGCTGCTTACCTGTGGTCGCCCAATGAGACGCACCTGCTGTTCGACGCGAACGGGCGACTCTGGAACTACGATCTGCACAACGGCACGGGGGTGCAAATTGGCTTTACCGGAGCAGCCAGCGGCGACGATCCAAAGTTCTCACCCGACGGGGAATCCGTTTCCTACATTCGCGACCATGGGCTTTCCGTTGTGCGCCTCAAAGACGCGGGGATGCCGCCGACCGTAGTCGCCGCAACGCCCAACAAGTCTACGCTCAACGGAGAAGTGGATTGGGTGTACGAGGAAGAGCTCGAAGTCCGGAGCAACTACTTCTGGTCACCCGACTCAAGGAGTCTCGCCTATCTGCAGATGGATGAGGGTGCGGTCCCGGAGTATCCAATCACCGACTGGATTCCGACGCACGCCACGGTTGAGCAACAACGGTATCCGCAGCCAGGTGACGCCAATCCCGATGTGCGCGTGGGCGTGGTCAGCGCGGGAGGCGGCAAGACGGTGTGGGTGAAGCTCCCAATCAAAGCCGGGCAGGACTACATTCCTCGGTTCGGGTGGGTCGACAAAAAGACAGTATGGGTCGAGACACTGACGCGCGACCACAAGCACCGCAGTCTCTACTTTGCCGATGCGGCCACCGGCAGGTCACGCTCGGTCCTGGACATCACCGATGAAAAGTTCATCGACGATAACTACGAAGTCTCTGTCGGCCTTGGCTCCATCGTGTTGACCAGTTGGGCCGATGGACACAGCCATCTCTATCTCTACAGCTACGATCAGGGCAATCCAACTGCGGCCACGGCAAAACTGGAACGGCAATTGACCAGGGGCGAATTCGAAGTGGGCAACATGCCCAGTGTTGATGCGGCAGCGAAGGTGATCCGCTACGTATCCAACGAGGGCAATCCGCTCGAGCAGCAGTTGTGGCAAGTCGACTTTGCTGGCGATAAGAAACAGTTGACCACCGAACCCGGCTTCCACGACGCCAACTTCGCACCCACGGGCGGGGCGTACGTCGATAAGGTTTCCACGCGCATGAGTCCCCCCAGGTTGCGCCTCTGCCAGGGGGACGGCAAGTGCTCGGTCTTCTGGACGACCAATGCGCTGGAGTCGTACCGGCTCAACGCGCCCGAGCAGATTCAGGTGAAGGCGAAAGATGGAACCACGCTCTACGCCACCGTGCTCCTCCCAGAGGGGGCCGCAAGCGCCGCAAGCGTGCCTCTGATCGTGAACCCCTACGGCGGCCCAGGGCCGCAGACGGTGGCAAATCGCTGGGGCGATGGCCTGCTCTTCGACGAGTTGCTGGCCGACCATGGCTTTGCCGTGATGCATGCCGACAATCGCGGCGCCGGAGCGCGCGGACAGGCATTTGCCCAGGCGTCATACCACAACTTTGGACCGGTCCAGCTTGAAGACCAGTTGGCAGTCGTCGATGCCGTGTTGGCCAAGTATCCCCAGCTCGATCCAAAGCGGCTTGGCTGGTGGGGATGGAGCTGGGGTGGCACGTTTACGCTCTACGCGCTCACCCACTCTGACCGTTTCCGGGCCGGGGTTGCCGTCGCGCCGGTCACCGACTGGCACAACTACGACTCCATCTATACCGAACGCTATATGAGCGAGCCCGCGGAGTTTGCTTCCGGCTATAAGGATTTTTCCGTAGTCAACTCCGCGGCCAAACTCAAGGGCCGCCTGCTCCTGGTACACGGAACCAGCGACGACAATGTGCACATCGAGAATTCCGTTCAGTTCATCCAGCAACTGATTGAGGCAGGCATTCCCTACGACCTGCAGCTTTATCCGCGCAAGACCCACTCTATTGCCGGGCCGGATGTGCGCGTGCACCTCTACAACCGCATCCTCGCGCAGTTTGAGCAGTATCTGAAGCCGCCAGTGCAATGAACGTGAACACCGAACCCCTCGACGACATTTGCGCCCACCTCCGAGCTTGCGAGGAAGCGCTCCTGGATCCGTCTCTGCGGCGAAATCGCCTGAGGGTTTCAGAGCTGCTCGCTGAGGATTTTCTCGAGTTTGGCTCGTCAGGCCGAGTGTGGACGCGCGAGCAAATTCTGGACCTGCTCGAGACCGAAGATTACCAGCCACCAGCGATGGAAGACTTCAAGTGCGCCATGATTGCTCGCGGAGTCGCGCTGGTCACGTACAGAACAGTCCGGACCAACCCCCATACTGGTGAAAGAGCGGCAACGCTGCGCAGTTCGTTGTGGACAAGAGAATCCGGAACATGGCGCGTCAGGTTTCATCAGGGGACGCGCACAAACGAATCCTGAGACCCTTCAAGAGTTCGCCTGAAAGCTGTAAGCTCGACTGCTGGGAGCATTGCTTGTGATTCTGCCACCGCTTTTTCCAAAACTCTTGCCCGCCATTCTCAAAGCGACCGCCCTCCTTGGATGCGGCCTTTCGATGATTCCTGCTATCAGCCAGCAGCCACTCCAAACCCTCCTTGTCGGCGTCGATCGGCGCAACGTCACCAGTCTTGACGGGGACTGGCACTACCTCATCGATGCTCCTCCCGCAGGACAGCTCTATACGAGCAACGGCCAGATCAACGACCACGGGTACGCCATGAATACCCATCCCAACCTGGTCGGAAAGCACAACCAGGAATACGATTTCGCTACCGCGCCCACTATCAAAGTTCCCGGCGACTGGAATACCCAGGTTCCCGAACTCTTCAACTTTGAAGGCGTTCTCTGGTACCAGCGCGACTTCGACTTTCGCCCGCAACCATCCACGCGCACGTTTCTCCATATCGGCGCAGCGAATTACCGCTCGCATGTGTGGGTGAACCAGAAGCGCGTCTGCGACCATGAAGGCGGATACACGCCCTTCGATTGCGAAGTGACCGCGGTGCTGCACGCCGGCTCCAACTTCGTTGTCATTGCGGTCGATTCCACGCGGCTCGCCGATGGCGTTCCATCCGTCGGCATCGACTGGTTCAACTACGGCGGCCTCACGCGCGATGTCTCTCTCGTCACCGTGCCCCAGGCCTTCATTGACGATTACGACGTGCACCTTGCCCACGGCCCCACCTTCGATCCCGGCGCAACACAACTCACCGGCTATGTGCACGTGCTCGACGCCCCAGCCGGAACTGCTGTCACCATCGACATCCCGGAAGCGAGCGCCAAAATCACAGTGAATACGGACGCGCAAGGCAACGCGCCCTTCAGCGTGCCGGCGTCAAAGCTCGTCCTCTGGTCGCCCGACTCGCCAAAGCTCTACAAAGTCCATCTCACCGCCGGCGAGGACAATCTGACCGACGACATCGGCTTTCGCGATATCCGCGTCGAAGGCACCCGCATTCTGCTCAACGGCAACGCAGTCTTTCTTCAAGGCGCAAACATGCACGCGGAAGCGCCGGTCCGCGGCGGCCGCGCCTGGTCGCAGCAAGATGCCGATACCATCTTCGGCTATCTGAAAGACCTGCACGCCAACTTCGTTCGTCTCGCCCACTATCCCCACGACGAACGCATGGAACGCACAGCCGATCGCGATGGCATCATGATCTGGTCCGAGATTCCCAACTGGCAGCGCATCTCCTTTGACAAGCCGGAGGTCTATGCCAAAGCCCTCGCAATGCTCCGAGAGATGATCCGTCGCGACCGGAACAAGGCCTCCGTGATTCTATGGTCCGTTTCCAATGAAACCCTCAACAACCCAACCCGCACAAAATTCCTCAGCGACCTTGTTGCCGAAGCACGCAAACTAGACGGCACGCGCCTCATCACCTCCGCGCTCATCGGCCCGCGAGCCAACGGCAATGAAATGGCGCAGAACGATCCGCTCTGCGACGTTCTCGATGTGATCGGGCAAAACGAGTACGTCGGCTGGTACGACATGACCCCGGAACAGGCGGACAGCATTCATTGGACGTTCCCGCAGAAGCCCGTGCTGATGAGCGAATTCGGCGCCGAGGCGAAATTCGGAAACCACGGGCCCGTTGATCAGCGCTGGACGGAAGAGCAGCAGGTCTACGTGCTGCAACACCAATTCACCATGCTCGCAAAAATTCCCCAACTTCGCGGAACGATTCCATGGGTCCTGATGGATTTCCGCTCACCCGGACGCAATATTCCCCGGCTTCAGGATGGCTTCAATCGCAAAGGGCTGATCTCGGAAAAAGGCGAAAAGAAGCAGGCCTTCTCGCTGTTTCAAAAAGTGTATGTGGAGCACTCGCTCGGCAAGGCCGAATAGCCCACGCGAAAGTTAATAATAGGCTCTAGACCTCGCGGCGGCGGAACAGATCGTCCTTCTCACGGCAGGGCGTTTCCGAGCATCCAAGGCAGCAGAAAAGGAGCACCGCAACGCCAGCTGTCACCAGCACGGCCAGCAGGCTTCCACTTGTCATGAACCAATGAATCATCTTCGGCATGGTCAACTTCCGTATCAGATCCTATCCAATCAAATTAGACGGCGCACTCCAGGGAAAGGCTGTACCGCATTGAACGGGGTGGTCTGGATTGAACGAGTCAAGTCTATCATCGGCGAATTCTTCTGCGCTACCACTTGTGGTTAAGGGAATAAAAGGCGAAAATCGATTCAAATGGGATCCCAACCCAATCCGCCACAGGACTCGCGTTTAAGAGAACGCAGCCAGGTCGATGGACCCACGCTCAACTGGCTGTTCGTCGACCTGAACTCCTACTTTGCCTCGGTCGAGCAGGATGCAAGGCCGGAGCTGCGCGGATGCCCGGTCGCCGTCGTTCCCATGATGGCCGACACCACCGTATGCATCGCGGCCAGCTATGAGGCCAAGGCCCGCGGTGTCCGAACCGGAACCGTTGTTGCCGACGCCAAACGGATGTGTCCGGGGCTGGTGCTGCTCGAAGCGCGCCACGAACTCTACGTTGAATACCACCACAAGATCGTGGAAGCGGTGGAAAGCTGCCTCCCTGTCACCGCCGTGCTCTCAATTGACGAGATGGCTTGCCGGCTCATGGGCCGGGAGCGGCCACTGCTGGCAGCCATGGAACTCGGCCGCCAGGTCAAGGCGCGCATTCGGGAACGTGTTGGTCCCATGCTGCGCAGCTCCGTCGGCCTGGCCACAAATCGCTATCTGGCCAAGGTGGCCAGCGACATGGAGAAGCCCGACGGGCTCGTGGCGCTCACCCTCGACATTCTGCCCGAGGCGCTGCGGCAACTCACGCTGCGCGACCTGCCTGGAATCGGCGCGAAGACCGAGAAGCGGCTCAACGAGCAAGGCATCCACACCATGGATCAGCTGCTGGCGCTGGCCTGCGACAAGTCCGGCGAGCTCTGGGGGTCGGTGTGGGGCGAACGGCTCTGGCACTGGCTGCGCGGCGAAGACTTCGACATGTCGGACACCGAGCATCTCAAATCCATTAGCCACCAGCATGTGCTGGCTCCGGAAATGCGCACGCCTGAGAAAGCCTGGGCCGTCGCGCACAAACTGCTGCACAAGGCGGCCATGCGGCTCAGGGCGGGCGGCCTGTGGGCCAGCAGCATCGGCCTTGCCATCGGGTTTGCGGTGCCCAAAAGCGAGATGAAGCCCATCAGCAACTTCGGCCTCCCCACGCGTGGCTGGAAGGGCGAACTCAAACTGAGCGAGTGCCAGGACAACCAGACGCTCATCGCAGCGTTGTCCCGCCTCTGGGCCACAAAGCCCGGCGGTGGCGAGTTCGATCACCCGTACTTTATCGGTGTGCATTTGAACGGCCTGGTTCCCGATCGTCTGCATTCGCTGAACCTGTTTGACGGGACGGAAGACGAGCAGGGACGCACCCGCCTGCTGGCGGTGATGGACCAGTTAAACAACAAGTACGGGCTCAGCACGCTGGCTCCGGCAACCATGCTGACGGCGTACAAGTCCGCGCCCACGCGCATCGCCTTCCATAGCATTCCAGAACTGTTTTAGGACAGGGAACAGGGAAGACAGCTCCGGGTCGCGGACAAATTAGACGTACCTGTGCTTTATCAGGTTTCAGCATCGATCAAAATTTATAGAGACTGGCACGGATTCGTTGATGTAAGCTTTCGGCCTGGAGAGAAGCAAGGTTGAGCTTCGCACGGAACCCAGGAACAACCGGCACCCTGCTGGCTGCCATCATCGGCAGTTCCGGGATAGCCTTGGCCGCTTGCATCGGGCCGCCGGCGATGGTGGCAAAGCTTAAGACTGAACCCACTACAGAGAACGCGATTGTTCTGGGCAGCTGGTTTGCCGCCAACAAACAATATGAGTGTGCGGTTGACACGTTTCGGGATGCTGAGAAGACCGATCCTCAATCAGCCGAGCTGCATTATCTTGAAGGGCTCGCGCTTGTTGGAGCGGGACAGCCGGCGGCCGCAATTCCTCCCTTGCAGGACGCGATCCGCCTCAAGCCGGACGCTATCGATCCGCATCTGCTGCTTGCCGATCTTTACGATAAGTCGGGCCAGAAGGCCGAGACCGATGAGCAATGGAAAGCGGCGCTGGCCATCGATCCCACTTCGGAGACGGCGTTCGATGGCTTTAGCCGGTCACTGGCCTCCCGCAAAGACTTTCTCAGCGTCATCGGCCTGTTGCAGCATGCTCCCCGAACGGAGACGTTGGCGATTCGGCTGGCCCAGGCCTATGGGCAGCTGAACTATCTTGACGATGCCAGCCGGGTACTCAATGAAGCTCTGAAACTGGCGCCGGAGTCAGTGGACCTCGCGAGTGCGGAATCGGTGGTCCTGATCAAGCAGCACAACTATGATGAAGCCCTGAAGCTGCTGGCGTATGCGGACGAACACAATCCTGATAACCGCGAGGCAGATCTCGCGTATCTGCGCATCCTGGTGCTGACGGAGCATCGGGACCGCGCCCGTCCGCTTGGCCTGAAGCTGCTGGCCCAAACTCCCCACGACCCGGAGATCCTGTATCTGAACGGCGTTCTTGACCACCAGGTGGGAGACGATTCTACTGCCAAAACGCATTTGGAAGAAGCAGTGGCCCAGGTTCCGGATTTCTTCTACTCTCGCTACCATCTTGGCGTGGTTCTTGTGTCGTTGCATGAATGGAAGCAGGCGAGAGAAAACCTGGAAAAAGCGATCGCCCTTGGAGACACCGATGCCAAGGTGCACTACGAGCTGGGAAAGGCGCTGCATGCGCTGGGGGAGAACGACCGCGCGGCCCAGGAATTTCAGCTATATCAGCAACAGCGGAAAATCGATTATGACAAGGAAGAGGCCGCGTCGCATGCCGCATTGGCCGATGAGGCGCTGGCCGCAGGCAAGCTGCAGGAGGCGATTGCGGAGTATCGACAGGCTTGCGATCTGGCGCCCGGAAGCGCCGTGAATAAATTCAAACTGTCCGCAGCGCTGCGCAAGGCAGGCGATGTCGAAGGCGAGCGCACACAATTGGAACAGGCGGTCAAACTCGACCCAAAGCTTGCCGGCGCCCAACAGCAACTCGGTTTATTATTGGCGCGCATGGGCGATTCCCCCGGGGCCGTCGAACATTTTCAAATGGCTGTTTACGCGGCTCCCGGCTGGGTTGAGGCGTGGATCGACTTGGCCGCGGAACTGGCTGTGGAAGCGCATTTCTCCGATGCGCGGGAGGCGGCATCCATGGCGCTTCGCCTCGATCCCGCCAACGCAAAGGCCCGCAAGCTGAGCGATCAACTGGCTCGCGATCCCGCCGCAGAGCGGGAGTAACCCTCGAGCCGCTCAAGTCAGCCGCCCGGCCTCTCTGATTTGCCTCGCTCTCCGTTCTACTGGCATTCCGAACTTTTTTTGCCCAATCGCGTACTCTCTGCATCCCCGCGCGGGGGAATCTGCGGATAAGAGAGTAGCAGCGAAACCTATGGCCCACGACTGGTACCCGGATTTTGAACAACTCGTGGACGAGCACCAGTCCATGGTGTTTTCGCTGGCCGCCCGAATGACGGGCGACCGCGGCCTGGCCGAGGAAATAGCGCAGGATGTGTTTCTCGAATTGGACCGGAACCTGGGCAGGATGGAGTCGGCAGCGCATGCCTCCTTCTGGCTTCGCCGGGTCACAATGAGCCGGTCGGCAGACGCTCTGCGACGGCGGCGGGTACGGTGCATGGATTTATGGATCGAGATTGAGGAAGGGCACGGGGCAAGCGGCGAACAGAAGGAGTCTCCCCTGGGCGCGCGTCTCGAACAAATGCTCGCGACACTGCCGGAACCGCAGCGGGCCACACTGGTTTTGCGATACCAGGAAGACTTGACGCCCGAAGAAATTGCGGCGACATTGGATGCTCCGCTGGCCACCGTGAAAAGCCAGCTGCAGCGGGGACTGAAGCTGCTGCGGGCCAAGGCGCAAAGCCATTTGAAGGAATTTGTACGGGTGAAGGGGTAAACACGTGGAACGGGAACCACTAGACGAATTCGAGCAGAAGCTGCGGCAGGCGCTGGAACGCAGGCCTGCTCCCCCTGGATTGAAGCGCAAGGTGATGGCCGAGCGGGGCCGTTTGCGTACGCAACGGCTGCACAGCCGGACAGTCATCTGGCAGCGGCTGGCGGCATCCGTGGCGCTGGCAGCGGTGGTCTGCGGCGGGGTTGCGTGGCGTGAACGGGAACAGGAGCGCAAGGGTGAAGAGGCGCGACGGCAGGTCATGATCGCGCTGCGGATCACGGGCCACGCGCTGAACCAGATGAAGACACAACTCGCAGCACATCATCGCGGCGACGGGGAGTAAGGAGAAACATGAAGAACCAATGTTTGGCAATCATTTTGGCCTTTGGGGCAATCGCGGCCGCGGCGCAGACGCAGACGCCGCCCTTGCCTCTGCCACCGGCCGTCGAAAAGGAACTCGCCTCGCGCGCTTCCGACGTGACCGAGGTGACCCTGGGCAAGAGCATGCTGGCCTTCGCCTCGAAGTTCATGAACGGCAAAGATCAGGACGAAGCCGCAACGCGTCAACTCATCACCGGACTAGACGGAATTTACGTCCGTGATTACGAGTTCGACAAGGAAGGCCAGTACTCGATGGACGAGATCGAGCAACTGCGCAAGTACTTCGAAACCAGCGAGTGGTCTCCGATCGTCCGGGAGCGGGAACGCAAGACGGGCGAAACGACAGACGTGATGGTGAAGCTCGTCAATGGCGAATCGCACGGAATGTTCATCCTCACAGCGGAGCCGAAGGAGCTCACAATCGTCCTGATCCTGGGGCCCATCAAGATGGAAGACCTGAGCAAATTGAAGGGACTCAGCGGGCTTGGATCGCTCGGCGATATCAGCGTGAACATCAAGGACAAAGATAAGGACAAGGATAAGGAAAAGAACAAAGACAAAACCAAAGCGAAGGAAATGTCCGAAGACAAGAAGGACGGTGCGCAATGAACCGATTCTGGCTGATCCCCATCGGACTTGTCGCGCTTGCGGTTCCTGTCGCTGTGCTGGCCGGCAGCGGCGAGAGCGGCTTTAACGGCGTCGTCCACTCCATCGAAAGCCGATACCACGTCAAGGCCACGCGCATTCCGCTTCTTGGCCTGGTCAGTCTTGTTTCGCGCAAAGCGACACATGGCGGTGTAAGCAGCCTCCACGTTGCGGAGATCGAATCGTTCACTGAGCCGGTCGACGGCGAAGAACTCAATCAAATCGTGGAGGAAAAGCTCGGTCCAAACTGGGAACGCATCATTCGCGAGACCAGCAAAAAGGGCAACGAGCAAACGCTGATCTTCATCCATCCCGAAGGCGACCGCATGGGCCTTTTTGTCCTCGACAAGGACGGGAACGAGATGGATGTGGTGCAGGTCTCCGTCGATCCCAAGCACCTCGACGACGACATCGAACACTACAGTCATCATCATGACCGCGACGAAGATTCGTCCGATAAGGAATCCCCGGAAGGTGCTTCGAACTAGCGGCATGTTTGAGACTTTTGCGAAACTCCATCCACAGCCTCAGCCCTGAAAAACACACGACGGAACTACCGCTTCACCATGAGCGTATATTGGCGCCATGAGACGCGGTTTCTTGTGCCCATTTCTGATCCTTTGCATCCTCTTTTCCGGTAGCCGAGTCCGTGCCTCCGACCTTGCTTTGGTCGGAGCCAGAATCTATCCCTCCCCAACAGACACGCCAATCGAGAACGGTTCGATCCTCATTCACGACGGCCATGTTCTTCAAGTGGGGCCAGCCGCGGCCGTCAAAATCCCGCGCGGTACAACCGTAATCGACTGCAGGGGCCTCGTCGTCACTGCCGGTTTCTGGAACAGTCACGTACATATCTTTTTGCCCGGGTTGCTGCATTCCGAAAACCGCTCCTCTGAACAGATCACCTCACAACTTCAAGAGATGCTCACACAGTGGGGATTCACGACCGTCTTTGACATCGCCTCCGTTCTTCAAAACACCAATCTCATCCGCCGTCGCATTCAGAGCGGTGCAGTGAAAGGCCCGCGGATTCTCACAGTAGGCGAGCCATTCTGGATGAAAGGCGGAACGCCGATTTACGTCAAGGACTTCCTCGAAACCAATCACGTCAATATCCCCGAGGTGGAATCTTCCGAGCAGGCGAAAGAGCGTGTGCGCCAGCAGGTCCACGACGGCGCGGATGGCATTAAAATCTTTGCAAATTCCATCGAGTCCAACGAGATTTTGACCATGCCCCTGGATCTGGCCCAGACAATAGCCGCCGAGGGGCACCGAGCCGGCAAGCCTGTTTTTGCACACGTCTCAAATGACAAGGGCATCGAAGTTGCGATCCGGAGCGGCGTCGATATCCTGGCGCACACAACTCCCGAGGATCATTGGGATCCGTCTCTCCCCCAACGCATGGTCGCAGCCCACATGGCCCTCACCCCCACGCTCACCCTCTGGGATTTCGAAGCCCAAAAGGGCAATGCGTCTCCCGCCGATACTGAGAAATTCATAGGCCGGGCAGCCGAGCAGCTTGGCGCCTTCTATCAAGCAGGAGGCCAGGTCCTCTTCGGGACAGACGTTGGCTACACCGATCATTTCGATACCTCCGAAGAATTCAAGTGGATGTTCCGCGCCGGAATGAGTTTCCCGGCGATCCTTGCATCGCTTACCACCAACCCCGCCCAACGCTTCGGCTACTCAACCCATAGCGGACGCATCGCGAAAGGATTCGATGCCGATCTCGTGGTCCTCAGTGCTGACCCGGCTCAGGACACCTCGGCATTTTCAAAAGTTCGCTACACCATCCGAGGTGGAGAGGTCATCTACGCTCAGAAATGAAATCGCATCTCCCCCACTGATTTGAGTTTCACAACCATCTAGCTCACACCCGCTTCAGACAGTGCCGCGGACCAGCCAAAAACTCTGGCTGTACCACGCCGCTTCGGCTGGCTAAACTGAAGTGCAGTATGGGCAGCCAACATCCATCGCCTGACTCCGGGTACAGAGGCAGGCTCGCGCCCTCGCCTACGGGCTATTTACATGTCGGCCACGCGCGCACCTTCTGGACGGCTTGGCAACGGGCGCGCGCCGCGGACGGTACTCTGGTCCTCCGCATGGAAGATCTGGACCCCGATCGCAGTCGCGCCATGTTTGCCGACGCCGCGGTCGAAGACCTTCGCTGGCTCGGCATTCGCTGGCAGGAGGGCCCAGGCGAAGGTGGACCGTATGGTCCTTACCAGCAGAGCCGGCGGGACTATGTATACATTGCCGCTTGGCGCAAACTGCTGGAGCGCGGTTATCTCTACCCCTGCCGTTGTTCCCGCAAGGACCTGGAGGCCGCACTGGCAGCGCCGCAGGAGAACATTTCAACGCGCCGCAATGGGCTTCCAGCAGCAGATCAGGTGGAGGACGAACCCATCTATCCCGGCACCTGCCGCAAACTGCACGGCACCGTCCCCGACGAAGTGGAAATGCCGGAAGGAATCAACTGGCGATTCCGTGTGCCCGACGGCGAGGAGGTCGAGTTCGAAGACCGGAACCTCGGCCCACAGCGTTTTATTGCGGGGCGCGACTTCGGCGACTTTCTGGTATGGCGGCGCGACGGGGTGCCCAGCTATCAGCTTGCCTGTGTTGCCGATGACGCGGCCATGCGGATTACAGAGGTTGTGCGCGGGGCCGACCTGCTCAAATCAACAGCACGCCAGATTCTGCTGAATCGCGCGCTGGATTTTCGCAATCCCCAGTGGTTTCATTGCCGGTTGGTACTTGACCAGAACGGACGGCGCCTCGCCAAGCGCCACGATTCCCTAAGCCTCCGTGCATTGCGCGAACAAGGGCTGACGCCGATGAACATTCTCACCGCGGACCTGCAGGTAGAAGTGTAGGACGGTCCTGCCTACCGCTGGCCCTTTGCGCGAATCAGGTCGAGTTTCGCGAACAAATCGCCGATCCGAACAAAGATCGGTGTCCCTGGCACCATGAGCTCGCCACCCGGAACCAACTGAAGCCCCGTCGCTGTGCCTCGATAAGCCACCCGTGCGTGGGGATCGATCACCCACACATTCTCAACGCCAAACTGATGGTACTTGATAGCCTTCTGATCCGCCCGGCGCTTTGTATCTTCGGGCGACAGAATTTCAACTGCAATCAGCGGTGGCCGAGTCAGGATTGACTCGACTTGGGAGCCCACCTGTAACACGCACAAGTCAGGAACAAGGTAATGATTGGGCGCAATCTGGACCCGTTGTTCGGTAAGCCCGAAGACTCCCCAACTATCCATGTTGTTGGTAAAAATCGTGCCCAGGATGACTTGCAGGAAGGAATGCTCGAACTCGCCCAAGTTGCGCTCCACGACCACGCCTTCTTCATACTCACAATCGGGTTCGTAGCCCGTGGAGAGATATTCTTCCACGGAAACAAACCGGTCGCCCATGGGCTGCGTTGCCATAGCAACAGTATCCTCCTCTGAAGTTGCTTCCGCAATTCGGAAACAAATACGGGCGCCAACCTCAATCGGCTGCCGCCCGCACTTCCTCAAGAGACATCACTGTCTCCCGCCTTACCTGTGGTGGATGAACTTCCCACTCTGCAACTCATTCACCGCCTGGCGCAATTCCGCCTGCGTATTCATCACAATCGGCCCGTACCAGGCTACCGGCTCTTCCAGCGGCCTGCCGGAAACCAGCAGGAACCTAATTCCCTCCGGCCCCGCCTGCACCACAATCTCGTCGCCGCGATCGAACAACACTAGCGAATGATTCTTCGCGTCGTACACCGGTGCCGCATTGGGGTCCGCGCCCGACTCAGTCAGAACAGCCTGTGGATCAGACGCGTCGCGGAAAGTTCCCGCGCCCGCAAACACGTAGGCGAATGCGTTCCGCGTAGTTTCCACCTTAATCCGTTTCCGCTTGAACGGCGGCACCGAGATGTCGACATAGCGCGCTGCCACATTCGATTCAGTCGCCACGCCTTCCACCGGCCCCTGCTTCCCCCAGAACTCGCCGCAGATAACGCGTGCATGCGTGCCATCGTCTTCGGTCACCTCGGGGATGGCGCTGGCCGGAATGTCCTGGTAGCGCGGGTCGGTCATCTTCAGCGCCGCGGGCAGGTTCGCCCACAACTGGAATCCGTGCATCCGCCCGTTAGCGTCGCCCTTCGGCATCTCCTGGTGCAGGATGCCGCTTCCCGCCGTCATCCACTGCACATCACCTGCCGTCATGCGCCCCTTGTTGCCCAGGCTGTCGCCGTGCGCCACTTCCCCCGCCAGCACATAGGTGATGGTCTCGATGCCGCGATGCGGATGCCACGGGAATCCGGCCATGTAATCCGACGGGTTCTCGTTGCGGAAGTCGTCCAGCAACAGAAACGGATCGAATTCCTTGGTCTTGCCGAAGCCGAAGGCGCGCTGTAATTTGACGCCGGCGCCCTCAACGGTGGGAGTGGTTTGAATGATTTCCTTCACTGGACGAAGGGACATGGTGAACCTCCTGTGACCTGCAACTTTGCTCTTTTTGTCTTACACGAATTGGATGCACGAGCAAGATATTCGTTGCAACAGGTAATTTCCGGCAACAGGTTACAGATTACAGATGACAGATGACAGAAAAATCCCCACCGACGAGAAGCTGCTCCCGGCGTTTAACCGTAATCTGTCCTCTGTCATCTGAAATCTGCTCTTAAGCCTGAATGAACTGGACTTCAAGAGTGATCGTGACATCCTCGCCCACCAGCACACCGCCGGTTTCGAGAGCTGCATTCCAGCCCAGCCCGAAATCCTTGCGATTGATCTTCGTGGTGGCGGAAAGTCCGATCCGCTGGTTGCCCCACGGGTCCTTGGCAGGAGTACTGAGGTCTTCGACCTTGAACGTCACGGGTTTGGTAACATCGCGGATTGTCAGGTCACCCGTAACCTCGTAATCGGGACCGCCGGTGGAGTCGATGTTGCTGGATTTGAAGGTGATAGTCGGGAATTTTTCCACGTCGAAGAATTCGGCGCTTTTGAGGTGCCCGTCGCGTTGCGCATCGCCGGTACTGATCGTGGCCACGCTGATGGAGGCCTCGGCGGTGGAGTGGGTGCGATCGGTTTCATCAAGCTGCAGGGTGCCCGAGAGTCCCGTGAAGGTGCCCTTCACGTTCGAGATCATCATGTGTTTGACCTTGAACTCGGCCGAAGAGTGGGCGGGATCGAGTTTCCAGGTGGTAACGGTGCCGGGGGCGGGAGGGGTGGTGGACATGGGTGTGTTGCTCCTTTCGCTTCTTGGATGCGGCAGAAGGATATCCGTTGCAACAAGTATCTTGAAAATCCTCCGGCCATCCCCAGCCCGACGGCAAGCCTCTAGCTGTCTTTCCGGTAAAGCAGGTCGCGGATCGCCTTGCGCCGAGCCTCGTTCGCTTCCGCCTCGGCCTTCCGCTCCTCGGCGGACAAGGCGCGCCCGGTGGAACTCCCCGCAGCTTCCGGCTCGCTGCACTCGGGACAGCGATTTGCAAAGCCGGGCTTCCCGGGCCTCAACTCAAACTCTTCACCGCAGGCAACGCAAGTTTTAATAGGAAACGCCATTTCTCTTCCATGATAAAACGCTTCGCGGCTCTCCATCACCGCTCGCCCTTTTTTGCACAAATGTGCGCCGCACCCCGGCCTTATCCTCAACAGAGAACCCATTGTCCGACTTCGCCCAATCCGTAAAGCAGCAGGCCGACATCGTCCGGGTCATCGAGGGCTACATCCGTCTGCGCAAGGCAGGCGCCGAGAGGTACACCGGCCTTTGCCCCTTCCACAAGGAAAAATCCGGGTCGTTCAGTGTTCAGGCCGTCAAGCAGTTCTATTACTGCTTCGGCTGCCAGGCCTCCGGAGATGTGTTCAGCTTCGTCAGCAAGATCGAGAGCGTCAGCTTCCCCGAAGCCGTCAAAATCGTCGCTCAAAAGTGCGGCATCCCCCTCCCCAAGCGCGAGTTCTCCTCGCCGGAAGAAGCCGCCGAAGCCCGCCTCCGCGGCAAGCTACTTGACTTGCACGAAGCCGCCGCCGCCTGGTTCGAAGAGCAGCTGCGCGGCCCCGAAGGCGCCATCGCCCGCGAGTATCTCGCCGGCCGCGGCCTCACCCCCGAAGGCATCAAGGCCTTCCGCATGGGATACGCCCCCGATAGTTTCAACGCCCTGCGCGACCGCCTCCGCCCCATGGCCGACGATGAAACCCTCCGCGCCAGCGGCCTCTTCAGCGCCAAAGAGCAGGGTGACGGCACCCTCGGTCCCATCTACGACCGCTTCCGCAAGCGCGTAACGTTTCCCATCTGCAATGAGGGCGGCCGCGTCATCGCCTTCACCGCGAGGACGCTCGAAACCGGCGACAAGGCCGGCGCCAAGTACATCAACTCCCCGGAAACCCCGCTCTATACAAAGGGAACCGTCCTCTTCAATCTCGACAAAGCAAAAACCTCCATCCGCAAGCACGAATTTGCCGTGCTGGTCGAAGGCCAGATGGACTGCATCAGCGTCTTTCTCCGCGGCATTCAAAACGTGATCGCCACCAGCGGCACAGCGTTCACTGAGCAGCAGGTCGGCCTCCTCAAGCGCCACACTTCCCAAGTCGTCGTCAACTTCGATCCGGACGCCGCCGGCAGCAACGCCGCGGAAAAATCCATCGCCCTGCTCACCGAGGAGGGATTCACCATCAAGATTGTCACCCTCGACGGCGGCCTCGACCCGGACCGCTTCATTCGCGAACGCGGCGTGGAGGCCTACATGGCAGCGCTGCGGGGGGCGCGCCGCCAGGCCGACTACCTCATCGACCGCGCCCGCACCGCCTTTCCCGGCGCCAGCGCGGAGCAGAAGGTGAAGGCCATGAACTTCCTCCTGCCCCACATCCGGCGCATGCCGGAAAAGCTGGCCCGCGACCAGTTCGCCGCCGACGCAGCGCAAAAGCTCGGCATCGATTCCGCCGTCCTCCGCGAAGAACTCCGCCAGGCCGCCCTCAAGCGTCGCGACCACATCGAAGTCCGCCCCGCCGTCCTCACCGAAGTCGAGCGCGTCCTCCTTCGCGCCCTCGCCATTACCGACCCCGAATTCGAGCGCGGCCGCCGCTTGGCCATCGACGCGATCCTGACGCAACCCGCATGGTTCGAACCGCTTGCCACATTCCCAGCGCTTCAGGCCCTCGCCGCGCGCCAAGCCGCCGACCCCATGGACGTGGTCCAAGACGAAAGCCAGCGCGCGCTCCTTGCCGAGGCGCTGCTAGCCGAAGTAAAGCCGCCGGAAGAGAGCGAAATCCAGAGCGCAATCCAGGAAATCCAGGAGCGTGCCATCGCCACCCGCCTCCGCGACCTGCGTACCCTCATCGCCGAAGCCGAGCGCCGCGGAGATTTTGCCGAACTGGCCCTCCTGACCCAGCAAAAGCTGGAGTTGGACCGCGCGCTGCGCAACCTGCACAACCACAGGCCTCCCCCAGGCCAGTAAGTTTGAAGCTCTGTGCAACGGTCTGTCGCGGGAGCATAATCTGAAGAGACAGAGCTTCCTGTCCCTTGGGATTCTTGAAGAAAGAGGCAAACATGGCTGCTACGGTTGCAGATCTGCCCGAACTGCTCAAGGGATTTCCCCCAGGGACATGGGTCGCCATCTCTGAAGAGCAAAACCGGACCCTTGCTCATGGGATCGACCTGCAGACTGTTTTCGATCAAGCCCAGCAACAGGGCGAGAAACAGCCCCTGATTGTGCGCGTACCCAACCAGGAATTGGCTATATTCCTCGAAGAAAATAACAATTGATAAAACCCCTACTTTCCGAAGGAGCAGATATGATTATCGAACTCAAGCCGGAACAGCAAGAGATTCTCGAGCGAGCCGCCAAGTCCGGCATGAGCCCGGAAGAAGTTCTAGATCAGGCCTTTGCCGTCATTCACGAACAGCTTGGGAATGATGACTGGCTCCTTGCGGAGCGCGAGGCCATTGCCGCCCAGATCGAAAAAGGGTTTATGCAGACGGAACGGGGAGAACTCTTCGACGCCGAGCAAGCGATCCGCATTCTCCAGGAACGCCATGCACAGCGGCGAACCGCCTGAGAATGCCCTCTTCCTACCAACTCAGTCCTCAGGCGCTCGATGATCTGAGCGACATCTGGGACTACATCGCTGTGGACGATCTAAAAGCAGCAAACCGTGTGGAATCAGCCATATTAGCGGCCTGCTACACTCTTGCAAGGCACCCGTTGCTGGGTTCCAAGCGGATCAATACTACCTCACTGCCGGTTCGTTTCTGGACGGTGACTCGGTTTCCCAACTTCATCGTAGTCTACCGCCCCGAGACTGACCCTCTGAGGATCGTTACAGTCCTGCATGGCAAAAGGAACATTAAAAGGCTTCTTGAAGAACCGCGTCTTCGTTGAAGTAGGTCGCGGCGCGCTGTTAGCCCTTTCAACCCATGCATCAATCCACCCCCCACTTGCGTCTAATCAACAGGAGCTTAAGCGGGGCAAGTTGCAGAACTGCCCAGCACGGTTGCCAGAAAAACTGAGATTGCCGCGGCCGCAACGCCAAAAATGTCTTGTTGAAGTCGGCTCGGATCGTGGTATTCTATTCATCTCTGTGAGGATGCGCGCCCCTCTGCCCCAAAAATGAGCTACGGCTCGCGGGCGATCCAGGCGAAAACCTGAAGCGCTAGTCATCCTGCTCCGAGCAACCACCTGAAACCGCTTGATGCGGGTGACCGCAGGTTCGTCTCTGCATGCGCCTCGGATTTCCACTGTTCCTCCATGGAAATCTTTTTTCGCGTGCGGATGCGACCCACGCCGTTTGCGCAACCGGCGCTGAAAACTGTTTTGCGCATGAGAGTAGGAGCAATTTGGCGATTGACGATAAATTCGAACACGACATTGACAGCCTGATCGAAGTGGGCAAAGAGAAGGGCTATCTCACCTACGGCGATGTGAACGACATGTTGCCTGAAGAGATCGGCTCGGCCGACGATCTGGACGACCTGATTACCACCATCGGCACCCAGGGTATCGACCTCCTCGACGGGCCAAAATTTGGCAGCGACAAGGACTTCGAGCTCGAAGAGGGCGAAGACGTCGAGCTGGACCTCACGCCGGGCACCCTCGAGAAAACCAACGACCCCGTCCGCATGTACCTGCGCGAAATGGGCACAGTCCCCCTGCTTACCCGCGAAGGCGAAGTCGAAATCGCCAAGCGCATTGAGCGCGGCCAGCTTCGTGTCCTCAAGGCCATTTCGCGTTCTCCCATTGTGATCCGCGAAATCGTGGCGCTGGGCGAAGACCTCAAGCGCGGCGTGCGCAACGTCAAGGAAGTGGTGGTCTTCGACGAAGAAGAACTCACCGAAGAAGTAGTGCAGACGCGCGTCAAGGCCACCGTTGTCCGCATTGACTTGCTCGTGAAACACCAGAAGAAGATCGCGGCCATCGAAGAGAAGCAGGTTGCCACCGCGGCTGCTCCCAGCAAGACCAAGGTGAAGGAACAGCGTCATGCCAAGTGGCTCATTGCCCGCGAAAAGGTGCTCATCTCCCGCATCGTGCGCGAGCTTAAGTACACCGCTCTCGAACGCAAGCGCCTGCTCGACAAGGTCAATAAGACCGTCGACACCATGCGCACGCTCGAGCGCCAGATCCGTTCGCTCGACCAGAAGTTCGATGCCTCCAAGAGCGAAGAGCTGAAGAAGGAATACCGCCGCCAGCAGAAGAACTGCCGTGTCGACCTCGAGAAGATTGAAGGCGACGCCGGTGTCTCCATCGTCGAGCTCAAGCGCACGCAGCGCGAAATGATCCAGGGCGACATGGACGCCGAGCAGGCCAAGCGCGAGCTCAT
>JBEKRU010000085.1:0-26389 GCA_049518435.1 Occallatibacter sp.
ATGCGTCTTGCCCGGGACACACGACTCGCGATGATCCGCGACAAGAACGGAAATCGAAACGCGCCGGTTCTTGATGAAAGGGAGGTCATGCCTCCGAAGCGCTTCTCCATAAGGCGTTGAATCGGGGAACGGTAGATCGATCTTCAAAATAGAGAAAGCGCCGGAAACAATCCTTTCTGTTCTCCCTCCGCTTTCCGCAACCCAGCTTAGCATCTCCGGGGGTGGACGGATGAAATCGGCCGGAAGATCTCACCCGCAATCAGAAGGAAAATCAACTGCGGAATTGTGTATACTCGAGCCTCACTGGCGTTTCGAAAAAACGTCGGGCTGTCCTCAAGTTCGCAGCTTCCCCCGGGTAACGGTACATTTTTTTGGAATCTCATATTAAACTCAGCGTGGCGATCTATCTGCGAGTTCCGGACGATCGAAAGTCGATTTCCCTTTATCTGTCGACTCGATCAAACCGGATTGCCGATGCCGATTGATGAGAGGCCGATCATGCCAACAGTCCCCGGAGTTCTGATCTTCGACGATGATCCTTCACATCTGGAAATCTATGGAATGATCGTGCAGAGGGCCGGGTTTGAGCCCATTCCTGTATTGGTCAGGTTCTCCGGCACGGATCCCATTCCGGACTCGGGAGTCGATCTTGTTTTGCTCGATTACCGTCTGAACTCGGTAACGACTGCGCCCGAAATCGCCCAGCGGATTCGATTGAAATTCCCTGATGCGCCCATCATCCTGCTATCGGACCTGTGGTCGCCCCCGGCCGATGTGGCGCCCTTTATCGCACACTTCGTAAGAAAAGGTGAGCCTGCCAAGCTCATGGAAGCTCTTTCCTCCCATCTTTCCAGTAGGTGACGGCGGGCAAACCGATGCTGTGGATGCGCAGGTTTGATCGCGCACCGCTTGCAAGGACGCGTTTACACTGGTTTGGCTTTAAGGCCGAGTTCGCGCATGGCGATTTGCAGGTCGGCCCAGGCTTCCTTTTTCTGGCGTGGATCGCGCAGCAGGTACGCCGGGTGATAGGTGACGATGAGCTGGCTGCCGCGCCATGCGTGGACGCGTCCGCGGAGGCCGGCAAGGGGCTGGCGCTGGCCGAGGAGATAGGTGGCTGCCGTTGCGCCCAGCGCGACGATGACCTGCGGACGCACAACGTCAATCTGGCGGAAGAGAAACGGCGAGCAGGTATTGCCCTCGTCCGGCTCCGGCGTGCGGTTACCCGGGGGACGGCACTTGACGACGTTGGCGATATAGACCTGGTCGCGCCGAAGACCCATGGCGACGATCATGTTGTTGAGCAACTGACCTGCCTTGCCGACAAAGGGAATGCCCTGCGCGTCTTCGTCCGCGCCCGGGCCTTCGCCGACGAACATGAGGCGTGCGTCGGGTGGGCCGTCAGCGAATACGATCTTGTTGCGGCCCTTGTGGAGAGCGCAGCGGGTGCAGTCGCCGATGTCTTCGCGGATGAGCTGGAGGGCGGCGGCGCGGTCGGCGGGGGGCGTTGCGGCGGGTTGCTGGGGCGGGGCGAAGATGGGCTTGCGGGGGGCGATGGTGGGGGTCTCCTGGGATGTGTTGGGGAGGACGGTTTCCGATTGAGTTTCGTGGTCTCCCACCCATTCCGCAGAAAGACGCGGAATGGATGGGGCACCCAGAGTTTCGTTCTCGATAGAAGAAGCAGGTCCTTCGACTCCCTGCGGTCGCTCAGGATGACAGGTTAGTGGCGTATCCAGAGGGGCAAGCAGAGCGGGGTCGACGGGGCGACGGTAGAACTCAGTTAGGCCGAGGTCGCGGTAGAAGCGGACGCGCTCAATGAGCGCGGCGCGGGTTGCTGGGTCCAGATTTGAGGAGACTGGAGGCTGCGCCAAGGTCGCTACTCCTCGATGATGAGGCGGCGGTTGGCGGGCTGCGGAACGGCCTGTTGCGCGGCCTGCTGCAGGACCTGATCCTGGCGGGACTTTTCGTCGACATGCTCGTCGAATTCGAGGACCAGCGAACGGGGGCGGCGGAGAGTCAGGATCTCGTCGAGGATGCGGTCGGCCAAGTTGCGCTTGGGCATCACGGGCAGCTCGATGGCCGTGGAGGTGGTGAGGAATGTGGCTGCATTGACATCGGCGTCGATGCCTACGCCTTCTCCGGCAACGTCGTTGACCACGATAGCGTCGGCGCCCTTGCGGAGCAGCTTGGCTCGGCCATTTTCGAGGCGGTTTTCGGTTTCGGCTGCGAAGCCGATGATGAGCTGGCCGGGGCGACGGCGGCGCGCAACTTCGGCCAGGATGTCTTCAGTAGGCGCAAGCTCGAGCGTGAGGGGGCCGGTGCGCTTGAGCTTCTGATCGGAGACGACGACGGGTCGGTAATCGGCCACGGCGGCGGCCTTGATGACGAGGGTGGCTTCTGTCATGCGTTCAAGGACAGACTCGCGCATTTGGGCGGCGGTAACGATTTTGACGAGTTCGCAGTGCGCTGGTGGATGCAGGGCGGACGGGCCGCTGATGAGGATGACTTTTGCGCCTCGGCTCTGCGCGGCTTCAGCAAGGGCATAGCCCATTTTGCCGCTGGAACGGTTGCCGAGATAGCGGACCGGGTCGAGAGCTTCGCGGGTGCCTCCGGCGGTGACGAGGACGACTTCTCCGGCGAGGTCGTGGCGGCGGCCGAGTGCGCCGAGGACTGCATCTGCAATCGCTTCAGGCTCAGCCATGCGGCCCGCACCGACCATGCCGCAAGCCAGGTCGCCCGAGCCGGGGTCGACGACGCGGACGCCACGCTGGCGGAGGATTTCAAGATTGGCCTGGGTGGCTGGATGCCCCCACATGTTGACGTTCATGGCCGGGGCGACGAGGACCGGCGCCTGGGTGGCGAGATACATGGTGGTGAGGAAGTCGTCCGCAATGCCGTGAGCGAATTTGGCGAGGATGTTGGCGGTCGCGGGCGCGACAACGAGAGCATCGCACCATTGCGCCTCGGCAATGTGCTCGATGCCGTTCTGTTCGGCTGAGGCTTCGGATTCGTTCCCATCCTCCCACAGGCTGGTGATGACTTTATGGCCGGTGAGGGAGGCGAAGGTGAGCGGCTGGATGAACTTGAGGGCTGCCGCGGTCATGACGACATGAACTTCAAGGGCCTGGCGCTGCAGGGCGCGGACCAGCTCCGCCGCTTTGTAGGCGGCAATTCCGCCGGAGACACCCACGGTGACACGCATGGCTCGATTGTAGAACGTTTCGAAGTGCAGAGCACAAGGAAGGCAATGAAGAAGACAGCAACGTAGCGCTAACTAAGCAATATGGGTATAGCCGGGCCTTCTACGAGAGGCTTTATGACTTCAGCCGTGGTTTTAACGTAGGCGATTTTGCCGGCTTCGATTTCTTCCTGGGCGATGCGGCAGGCCTTGGTGGACTGGCTGGAGACTAAAGCGTGGGAACCGCTTTGAATTTGGCGCGCGCGGCGAGCGGCGACAAGAACTTTGCGGTAATTGGAATCGAAGCTGGTTTCAATCATCATCGGTTTCCTCTCCATCGTCATTGGTTTCTTCGTCCAATTCCCCTTCATCCGGGTCATCGTCGAAGTCGAACTGTTGCTGGCGGGAGGAGCCAAAGATACCAAACGCCTCCAGCACAGGTTTCAGCCGTTCCTGGGAGTTGGTTTGCAGGCAAGCTGCCGCAACTTCCAGAACCCGTCGTGACCGGTAGGCGATTGCCTCACCATTGCGGTAGAACCGCTCGGCGAGCACAATAGCCTCCAATTGCGCTACGGCCCGGTCAAGAATGTCGTTGACCAAAATATACGTGTACTGGGAATAATTCTCAATCTCCTTGCTGGCGGCGTTGAGGCGCCGGTAGACTTCCTCCTCGTTTACAACGCCTTCCGCGCGGCTGCGATTGCGGAGCCTGGTGCGCAGAACGCGGGGGTTGGGAGGCATGACAAAGATGCTGACGGCCTCCGGCATTTTGGCGCGAACCTGCGCTGCGCCTTGCACATCGATGTCGAGGAGCAGGTCGTGTCCGGCGGCGCGGGCTTCTTCAAGGGATTGGCGCGCGGTGCCGTAGAAGTTGCCGAAGACTTCGGCGTGCTCAAGGAAGACGCCGGCATCAAGCATCTGCTGGAATTCTTCGCGGGTGGTGAAGTTGTATTCGCGGCCATGCTCCTCAGAGCCGCGGGGGGCGCGGGTGGTCCACGAGATGGCGAACTCAACGCCGCTGACCTGCTTACGCAACTCGCTTACAAGCGTGCTTTTGCCCGAACCGGAGGGCGCCGAAATAATGAAGAGAATGCCTGCCATGGTGTCCTTTGGACAGTTGTCAGTTGTCAGTTATCAGTGGTCAATTCTCAGTGGTCAGTGGTCAGTGGTCAGTTTTCAGTGGTCAGTGGTCAGTAGTCAGTGGTCAGTGGTCAGTGCCTAGTTCGCAAGTGGCACTTTCGCACTTTATCGGCACTTCAATGAGTTTCCTCCATATCGCAGATCCGTTTGGGCGCATTGACCGAAGCTGACCACTGACCACTGATAACTGACCACTGCCTTTTCACTCCAGGTTCTGAATTTGTTCGCGGGCTTTTTCGATTTCGGCCTTCATGGCCAGTCCTAGTTCGGTGATCTGTGTTCCTTTGCCTCCCACGCCGCCGGTTTTTGAGAGGAGCGTGTTGGCTTCGCGGTTCATTTCCTGAAGCAGAAAATCAAGCTTCTTGCCTACTTCGCCGCTGGCAGCAAGCAGTTCGCGGAAGTGGCCGATGTGGGTGTGCATGCGGGCGAGTTCTTCGGATATGTCGCTGCGCTCAACGAGCACTGCGACTTCCTCAAGCAGGCGTTGGCGATTGAACTCAGGACCGGTGGCGGTGAGAAGACGCTGGGTGAGGCGGTCCTGGTAGCGCTGCTCGATTTCTGGACGAAGCACCGCTACGCCCTCGACGGATTCGGTGAGGCGATCGAGCGTGGCGTTGAGGATGGCGGCGAGCGATTCGCCTTCACGGGCACGCATGGCGTTGAGCTGCTTGATGAGCGGGACAATTTCGATTTGCACGCTGGCTGCGAGGGCAGTCATGTCCTCATCGCCGTTGCCGCGGTTTTCAATTTGCATGGCGCCGGGAAGACGGAGAATCGCGTTGAGGTCGGGCTCGCCTTGCAGGCCGAATTCGTCACGCGCGGAATTGAATGCGGCCACGTAGTTGGCGACCAGTTCGCGGTTGTAACCGGCCTTCTGCTGCGTGGTTCGGTCAACGGAAAGTGTGAGGTCGACATGGCCGCGGACGAGGTGGTCTTTGAGGGCCTTGCGCAGTTCCATCTCCAGCGCATCAAGGCCCGAGGGGATGCGCAACTGCACATCGAGAAAACGATGATTCACGCTCTTGAGGCTGAGCGTATAGCTGAGTTGTTCGCGGTCCCCATCCTGGACGCGTACTTGCACCCGCGCGTACCCCGTCATCGAATTGATCGGCATATGTCTATCCACTCCTGAAGCTACTCCTGAGGGCCGGTGGCCAGGGCCGGAGCCAGTTCCGTCGAGGGCAGGTCGGGGGTTTGTGTTTCCTGCATGTCCATGAACTGTAGTTGATAAAGGCGCAGATAGGTTGGCGAAGAGATCAGCAGTTCTTCGTGGGAACCGATTGCGGTAATGCGGCCGTCTTCAAGCACGGCGATGCGGTTGGCGCGGCGAATGGTGCCGAGGCGGTGCGCGATGACGAGAACGGTGCGGCCTTCCATGAGGTTGGCGAGCGCCGCCTGTACAAGAGATTCGCTTTCGGCGTCGAGTGCGGATGTGGCTTCGTCGAGGACGAGGATGGGCGCGTCTTTGAGGATGGCGCGGGCGATAGCGAGGCGCTGGCGTTCGCCGCCGGAGAGACGGAAACCTTTTTCGCCAACAACCGTGTCATAACCCTGCGGCATGCGGAGGATGAAGTCGTGGGCGAGCGCGTTGCGCGCGGCCTGTTCGACCACGGCGATCTTCACGTCGGGTTGGCCATAGGCAATGTTGTTTCGCACCGTGTCGTTGAAGAGGATGGTCTCCTGCGTGACCTGTGCGACCTGGCGGCGGAGAGAGGCGAGGGTGCAATCGCGAATGTCGTGCCCGTCGATCACGATGCGTCCCGATGTGACGTCGAAGAATCGCGGAATGAGATTGACGAGGGTCGACTTCCCTGCTCCGCTGGGACCGACGAGGGCGAGGACTTCTCCGGCGCGGACTTCAAGGTCGACATTGTGCAGGATCTGATGTTCGCCCTCTTCGGTGGAGTAAGAGAAGCCCACGTCTTCAAACTGAACCGAGTGCGCAAATCCTTTCAGCGCGATGGCGCGCGGGCGTTCCTTTACGTCGTCTTTGGTGTCGAAGAAGGCGAAGATGGTGGATGAAGCGCCCATGGCCTGCTGGAAGCTGTTGTAGAAGGATGCGAATTTGCGGACCGGGTCGTAGAGCTTGAAGAGAGCGATGATGAAGGTGATGAAGACTTCGGCCGTCATGCGGTTGTGCACAATTTCGTTACGGCCGATCCAGAGCAGCAGCGCAATGGCGACGGAGCCAATTGTATCCATCAGGGGCGAACTGATGGACTGAATGCGAACGCTATGGAGGTTGGCGCGGAACAGTCGACCCGCGGCTTTTTTGAAACGCAGAATCTCCCATATCTCTGTGTTGAAGGCCTTGACGATGCGATTGCCCGTCATGGTTTCATGCAGGATGTTCTGGATCTCTGCAAGCTTGTCCTGCCCGGTGCGCGTGCGCTGACGGACGGAGCGGCCGATGCGGCGGGAAGAGGTTATGACGACCGGAACAAAGAGCAGCAATGCCCAACTGAGACGGCCACCCAACGCAATGACCAGGGCAATGGTGGCAAGGAAGGTGAAGAACTGCTGCAGGAATTCGCCGATGACGGAACTGACCGCGGTCTGCACTTTGTCCACATCGTTGATGAGTGTGGAGAGGATAGTGCCCGTGGCGTGCTTGTGAAAGAAGCTGGATGAGCGGCGCAGCGTTGCTTCGTAAAGATCGTTTCTCAGGTCGGTGATGAGGCCGTACCCGGCATAGCTCACCAGGTAGGTTCCAAGATAGTCGCACAGGCCCTTGATGAGGGTGGAACCAACCAGGGCAAAGGCCATGACAGTCCCGGCGTTGTGCATCCAGTGGGGAGCCAGGTTGTGAACGTCGAACTGCCATTTTGTGGGCGCAAAGGGAAAAAGAGGCAGTGCGCTGGAGGGGTTGTTCTTGAGAACGACGCCCAGGATGGGCACAAAGAGCGCCATCCGCAAAGCTTCAAGGAGGCCGACCACCGCCAGCAGCAACACCCCGGGGAGCCACTCAAACCAGAAGGGCAGCCCATAGCGCACGAGGCGGAGGAAGCTCTTCATGCTTTTGGGCCCGCCTGGGGGCTCGGTGAGGGTGGGGTGAGCCGGTGGTGGTTGGGGTGGAACTCCATCTTAGTATTGTATCTGGCGGGTGGGGTCGAGTGATTGCTGCCGTTTGGGCGAAAAACATCAACAATGCCACTGAACGACTAAAATCGCGTGAGGAGTGGGATCCTATGGAAAACGTTTTGCCGGCCGAACTGACCAACGGAGCAATCTTGCGTTCGGGCGAATACGCGTGGGAGCCGTCCGCTCTTCCAGCCGCCCTCAAGGTTGCACCCAATCTAGGGTACGCCTGCCTCGGAGGTCAATTCTGGTTTATGCTTCCGGACAACTCCCTGTATGAGCCTTTCTGGCTAGAGGCGAATTCATCCGACAAGTCGGAGGAGGAGGCGTGGTCGGATTTCGTAGAACGATCCTGCGACGAAGTTCTCGAGGCGTTCAAGGCTCTCTTAGAAAGAACTGATTTTGTCGAAGAGTCGTCCAAATTCAACTCCCTCGAAGAACCATTTCGACTCATGTTCAACGCGTACTTTGTCACGGAGCATCAGTTTTACAGACTCGGGCTTCACACCATTAGTTCACTTAGGGAAGGCCTACCGCAATCGTGATGGCAACTGGAATTTCTGGATTTTAGGGAAAGGACCTTTGTGCGAATTCTCGTCGACATTCCGGATGACGATCTGGCCGTCATGAACGCCGTCACCAAGGCTCAGTCCATCTCGCGCCCCGAGTTTATACGACGAGCTATTACGCAGAGCCTGACCGCACACCGCAAACCCAGATAAAGAGAGCTAGGGATGCGGCCTTCGGACTCGTGGCTGGACGTTCTGTCGACGGGATGGAGTATTAGGAGAGGATTCGTCAGGAATGGGAGTAAGGGACGCTGGAGAGAGGATTAGCAGATGCCGTTAGATGTACCGGAAAGAGATGCACGCTATGAAAGCGAGCTGGCGGAACTGACGCAACGCGACAAGATCGCCTTTGTGGAGGCCTTACTGAATCCTCCAGCCCCAAATGAAAGGCTGTGTATGGCCGCCGCCCGTTATGCGCGGGTGTTATCTCGCCTAAGCCAAGGAAGCTCTGCACAAGTGGAGATCTCGGGACCTGTGAATTTTGCAGGGGTTAAAACCCACTGATTTTGTCGCTCTTATCGGCACGACTGAAGTCGTGCCCTGTTACAAAGCAACTTGTGCAGAGATTCCCTAATACGCTTTGAGGCTTTGGATGGCTTTTAGGATGGTGTCGGGTTGGGGGAGGATTACGTCCTCTAAGATGGGCTGATAGGCGACGAAGGTGTCGATGGCGCCGACGCGGCGGACGGGGGCGTCGAGGAAATCGAACAGCTCGTCGGCGATGCGGGCGGCGATCTCTGCGCCGTAGCCCCAGCTGATCATGTCTTCGTGGGCCACGATGACGCGGCTGGTCTTCTTGATGGAGGTGGCGATGGCTTCCCAGTCGTAGGGGTTGAGGGTGCGCAGGTCGATGACTTCAACCTCGATGCCCTGGCGCTGGGCCTGCTGGGCTGCTTGGAGCGCGCGGGGCACGACTGCGCCGTACGTAACGAGCGTGATGTCTTTGCCGGGGCGAACGATTTTGGCTTTGCCAAAGGGGATGGCGAATTCCTGGCCGGGATAGGGCGCGCGGCCGTAGGTTTCGCGGTAGAGGCGCTTGTGTTCGAGGAACAGGACTGGATCGTCGCAGCGGATGGCGGTGCGGAGAAGGCCGTTGGCGTCGAGCGCGTTGGATGGAAACACGACGCGCAGGCCGGGGATGTGGGTGAAGATGCTTTCGCCGGATTGCGAGTGATAGATGGAGCCGCCGGTGAGATAGCCGCCGATGGGAACGCGGATGACGACGGGTGAGGCCCATGCACCGTTGGAGCGCCAGCGCATGAGGGAGAGCTCATTGTGAATCTGGTGCATGGCAGGCCAGATGTAGTCGAAGAATTGAATTTCGACCACTGGCTTCATGCCGCGGGTTGCGTAGCCGATGGCACGGCCGACGATGTTGGCCTCGGCGAGGGGCGAATTGAATACGCGCTCGGAGCCGAATTCAGTTTGCAGGCCGGCGGTAAGCTTGAACACGCCCCCTTTGCCCTTGACTTCAGAAAGCGCTGTAGCGCGGCTGGCGTCGGCCACATCTTCTCCGTAGAGGACGATGCGGGGATCGCGGCGCATTTCGTCGTGGAGGCAGGCGTTGATGAGGTCCGCCATGGTGCGCGGATCGCTTCCCTTCTGGCCTCCGGCTTTGCCGCCGCCTGCGGAGCCGGGAGCTTCGGCAAGTTCCGTGGCGAAAGCTGAACTGGTGGGGTCGAGGTCGTGCGAATAAACGTGCTGCGTGACGCTGGAGATGGCAGGCAACGCGGCGGCGAGCGCGACTTCGGCAGCGGCGGCGGCTTCCTGATCCAACTGCTTTTCAAGCTGATTGATCTCTTCGGCGGTGAGAACGCCCTCGCGCAGGAGACGCATCTGCATCTTGGCCAGCGGATCGCGCATGGCGTCGGCTTCGCGCTCGGCTGCGGAGCGATAGAGCTTGTCGTCGTCAGAGAGCGAGTGGGAGTAAGGGCGAACGCAATGGCCGTGGATAAAGGCTGGGCCGTGGCCGGCGCGGCAATGGGCGGCGGCGGCCTGGAAGGCGCGGAGGGAGGCTTCGGGATCGGTTCCGTCGACTTCAGCAAAATAGAAGTTGGGGAAGTTGGCGACGAGACGGGAGATGTTGCCGCCGGGGGTGTTGATTTCAACCGGCACGCTGATGGCGTAGCCGTTGTCTTCAACGCAAAAGATGACGGGGAGCTTCTGGTTGGAGGCGGTGCTGAGCGCTTCCCAGAATTCGCCCTGGGAGGTGGAACCTTCGCCGAGCGAAGTGAAGACCACTTCGTCGCCGTGGAACTCGACGTCGTGGAATCTGCGGTAATCGGCGGCGCCTTCGGGCTTGGCGGCGGCTTCAGGATGGCGGCTGAAGTAGCGGCCGGCTTCGGCGCAGCCCACGGCATGCAGAAGCTGGGTGGTGGTGGAAGACGAGGTGCTGACGATGTGGTGCGGGCGGCTGCTCCAGTGGGTGGGCATTTGCCGGCCGCCGCTGGCGGGATCGGAGGCTGCCCCGACGGCCTGCAACAACATGTCAGTGGGGGTGACGCCGAGAGCGAGGCATAGGGCGCGGTCGCGATAGTAGGGGAAAAACCAGTCGTACCCGGAGCGGAGAGCGAGAGCCGCGGCTACCTGGAGGGCCTCGTGGCCTGCGCCGGAAATCTGGAAGTAGATTTTCTGCTGCCGTTTGAGGAGGATTTCGCGATCGTCCACGCAGCGGGACAGGACCATCAGCCGATAGATCTCAACCATTTGCTGAGGGCTCAATGGGCCAGCGGACCTTTCCACCTCGGGCTCACGAGCTCCGGATAGCGCCACTTCCATTCCCGACTCTCCCAACCAACAATTGGATGCAAACCAAAACCTGATTGTAACAACTCGGCCCAAGTTTCCGAGCGGGTCCAGATCTGTGAGTACAGACTTTATTTGTCCAACGATGGGAATCGATGGGAAGTCATGGGAACAAACGAGTTTATGGCAATTAAATCAGCGCTTTAAGGTGGGATATCGAGCAGACGGCGGCCATAGGTTTAGATCACCCAAATACAGATGATATTTGTCTAAAATAGCAATCCTACGGACAAGCTGATGACAGAAATAAAGGACTTAATGTAAATTAGGCCGCCCAGACATCAGGAATGTCCGTTGGATTTCGCAAATATTTGAAAACGAGACAGTTACGAGGCGTTTGCGGCTCGTAAATCTCGCAATCCAATGGACATCCTACGGACACGCTGATTTCGAAGTTGCATGATCTCTCACCTGAGCAGCCCAAATCTGTTTTCCTGACTACCGACCTAGATACTAGTAACCAAGTAGTAATTATTTGCATAGAATTTTGCTCACCCGACACTATCCCAAAACGTCGGCCCCGTTCTGAACGGGGCCGAGGCCAGATCAGTTAAGTTTAAGTGTCTTCAGCATTGCATCGCGTTCGCTAACTGAAGATTTCTCACTCCTGTAAAGCGAATCATACTTCGTTCTGTATTGACCCGGATCGAGCCACCCAGCGAAATCACATTCTTTGAGTTCATATGTCTCTATTGGGCTGAGGATGTCCCCCGCGTCTAACTCACTACCGAGACCGAGCGAATAAACCTTCAAAAGGTATGCCTTTACATCACCGACCAGTTGCAAAGCACTAGAGTACGGTGACGACTCGGCCAGGAGCTTTGCTTTCGCCAGAAACCACTCATGGATTTCAGGCGAATAACAGCAGGTGCACCCCGGCCACTCTACCGCGCCCTCTCTGTTCTTAAGGAGGCCGTCCGCATCCCAGCCTGATTCGTAAAGGGCCATTGAAATCAACACGCTCGCCGGCACTCCGTAGAGACGCTGAGCCGCTTGCGCGGCAAGAACCGTCCTGCTCAGAAACTTGGCGACGATCAGGCTTTCCTTGATCGCCCCAGATATAAAGCCTCTACCCTCGCACTCTCGAACAAGCTCATACGTCGTATTGGTGGAGTGAATCAGTTGTGAAACGATCGCCATTTCTACACTGTTGAACATCCCGGCATGATGCACGGACGCTTCCTTAGACGATACAGTCGTGGTCATTTTGTGATTCTCCAGCCGGCTTTCTGCGGCCGAAAGAGACACGCATTGATGGATAATAGAGCAACGCGTTTGCGTGCCTACCCGCGCATTGCGCCAGGCGTAGATGGGCGTCTCTAGCGCTCATCTGCGCCGCCTCAACACTTCTGAACAGCCTCCGGTTCTACCGCCCTCGCCGGCGCGGCCTTCGGTCTGACCTGTTGGAGGGCATCCTGAATAGCAAAGAAAAGGTTGCGAGCCGAGATGTACCGAAACGACTTCTTATCTCGGACAGCCTCCACTGTCGCGCCGGCAAGCACGGTCTTAATATCGGACAGATGCATCGTTCCCAATTCGCCAATGAGAATCCGAGTCGCTTCCTCTGGAGTTAGGCCTTTTAATAAATGAGTCCGGCGCAGACGCGATCGCCATTGTTCCATTCTCCAGTCGCGCAGCCGCAACGAAAGATCATGCGAGCCACCAAGAACAACGCCAAAGAAAGGCGGGATATCCAGGAGCTGCCGCAGCACTTCGAGGCCTGTGAGGCCCAGATGCTGTGCCTCATCCACGATGAGCACTGTGCGCTGCCTACCAAGAAAGAAGCGTAGCTTCCGGATCAATTGATCAATGTTGCCTCGATTTGGAATTCCCGCTTCTGTGCATGCCTCGATAAGAAACGACGCCGGGCTGTGTTCCACACGGGCATAAATGTAGATCGCGCGGCCTTGATTTGACCGATTGATCTCGTCCGCAACGCGACAGAAAGTGTAGGATTTTTGCGTTCCGGGAGGTCCATCAACCAAGAAGGCGGTGCCGTTGCGCACCGCAGCCAGCATGGAGCGGCGAATGGATTCGTACTCAGCAGTTGAGTAGTGCGGTCCTTCAATCGGAGACAGGTTCTCGATCTCATAAAGGTCCATCACCTGTTTCAGCGCCGCGCGCACTGCTAGCGTATTCGCATCGGTGCGATGATGTTTGTCGTAGTGGCCGGAAAGGAAAACCCGCAGCGAATTCGGATTCAGGTTCGCCATAGTTGCCATCTCAAGCATCGTGAGGCCAGCACGAAGCACAAACGCGCGTGTCCTACGAATCATTTCTGCATCAGATGGCAGACCAAGGGCCTGGAGATGGGGTCTTCGCTTTGTCAAGATTGTCATGCGCATCCCTCCAACCGACTGCAAACGGGGGCATCTTCAAAACGCTCGTCATCCTTCGCTGTTTTATCCCGACGCCGAAGAATTTCAGTGAGCTTGTCGGTGAGTTCGCCTGGCACCGGCCCACTGGGCTCAGGAGCGCAATTAGAATCCCGTAAAAGCATCCGCGCCGCTTCAGCGGGAGTTACCGAAGTCCGGTACGAACTTTCATTTGCTGAGCGCCTCGGATTTCGCTGGGTCACAACATCTGCCCCAGTTTCACCCGCCCCAAGGCTGAGCCGCTCCGCCATCGCTTCAAGAGGTGTGCGAGCCCCATTTGCGCGAGCGGCCTTGCTTATCGCCGCCACGATCTCCCCAGTACCCTTTTCCAGGCGGCGGCGCGTGGCCATCGAATCCGCAATCCGAGCCTGCACTGCGGCATCGCCAGGAGCGAAACGAGCCAATCTCTCGCATTCCAGCCAAGCTAGAAAATTACCGTCCAGGTCGAACGCGGCGGCGGCCTCAGGAGCTGTAGGATCGTGGGCCACCATTACTTCGTGCTCATTCAGACCATGCATCACTGCCCACCCGGTCTGATCTACGGGTTCGTATCTATGTTTATTCAAAGTTACCGTGCACTCGCGGACCAGGCGCTTTTCATGGTCCGCCATCAGCAGGGCCAAAATTCCCGCGTCCGGTGCTGGTCCCTGCCGAGGGTTAAGGTTCGCATAAAAGACTTGCCGGGGCGTGGCGCCTTCCATTCCTTCACCATCGTGGGCTGTGTTGTTGTATTCCTCGATCCATGCGAGACAGGCGAGAATGAACTGACTTGCCTTTGGGTGTTTCGATTGCGAAGCATGCCCCGCTTTCAGAAGGCGGCGATGGACCACCATTGCCACACCTGTGGAGTCAGGCCGAGTGAAGGGATCGCCCGAGGTGTAGGTCGGCCAAACCTTATCGAAACGCTCATGCACAGTCCGGAAAAAGCGCTCGATACATTTGCTCTGAGGGTGGTGGGGGATGCAGTGTGTCACTGCAATATTCAAGCGAGCGCAGAAACCCGTCGCCTCAATGGAATCGAGTTCCTTCTTTAACCACTCATCCGGAGACCGCGACGGCCCTGTAAGGTAGCCAGGCCGCGCGCCTCGGGCCACTTTGCGATAGTCGCGCCCGTTGTCTACGTACAAATGCTCCGGAGGTCCGAATTTGCTAATGCCCCGGCGCATGCAGGCTGCGATCGCACGGGAGCTTCCTTCCCAGCACCAGGTTGCGCCCACTACCATGCGAGACCTGAAGTCAAGCATAGCGCTGAGTCGTATGCGAATTGGCGCGCCGCTCTCCACATCGTCAAAGCAGTCGTTGGCGCATTCAACATCGTGGATTCCGTGATCTCCAACCCAGACCTGATTGGCGTAGACATCTACATGACCGTGTTTCAGATATGGAGCCATGCGCTCCCGGTAATGCTTGCGGCCCTCTCTCGCGTAAACTTTGAGAGCCTCAGGCATTGAATTCAGCCACTTTCTAACGGTCTCGTAGCTCGGCAAATCTACCGAAGAGACCTCGATCAGGTCCGCATCCCGGATCATCGCTTCGAATGCCGCGCGGCAGCTCTGTTTGCATTCGAGATAGAGATATGCAACTAACCACGCCGCTTTGGGATGAGCAGGGAAGAAGCCGGCAGAGCCTCGGTCTTTTCGCTGTTTCCGAAGCAGCGCGCCCTGGCCATTCTTCTTGAATTTCTCGTATTCACGGCGGATCGTTTTGGTGCTGAGTTTGCTCTGCGAGCTGCACCACTTCTCCGCTTCGCCCCAATTGCGGACTTCTTTGCCGTCAGGCATCGAGCAGGGGAAGCGCTCAGCTTTCCTCAAGCGGCCAATTTCAATAAGTGGTGCGATCATTTTGAAGCGGTCTTCGACTCGCTGGAAGTGTTCCAGGGCCACCGGTGCGCGCACAATCAAGGATGGCTTTGAAAAGAGTTCGAGCTGGGAAGTGTCCTGGTCATCATCGGGCCGTGAGGTCCTGCGCGAGCGCCCGCGCCGAGCGACGATTTTCTCAGCCTCAAACTGGTGAATCGCAGACAGAGCCCCTGCCCAATACTCCTGAGGCGGTTTGCCGTTTGGACCGCGGCCGTCTCCATCACGGGAACGCAGATGGCCCTTCGCGGCCTTGCGTCGCACGGTGCGGTCATTCCACCCCGTAGCCCTCGTCAGTTCCTCGCGACTTAACCAAAGGTCGATCATTATGTTCTCAGGCTTCCCGTTCTTTCCGCTCCGTTAGAAAGCCTTGTTTCGCATCGAGCGCAATCCTCGCCCGGTGCGCTTTCTGGCCCTCCAGAGCCAGCGCCACAAGCCCGACTGGATTTGAACGAAGCCATGCACGCACGGTTTCATAGCTGGGGATTTGAGCGGGCGGAATCTCCAAATGATCGTGATCGCGCTGGATGATGTTGTAAATCTCGGTGAAGTTCTGCCCCCACGCAAGGCGAAGATACGCAGCGAATTCGGCAGCTTTCTCATACCGCGCGAACCAACGGGAGGTGCCCTTGTCTTTGCGTGACCGCAAGAGTATCGCATTTGGGCCGTCGCTTCTGAGTAGCGCGTACGTGCGCCAAATGGTACCTGCGCTGCACCCGCTTTTCTTCGCGCACCAGTCAACAATGCCCGTCACAGTACGGGCTCTTTTTCCGTCAGGCAGAAGGAAAGGAAATCTCTGATCAATTGGAAGTTCGCAGAGTTCGATTAGAGGGGTGATCGAGTCGATGCGGCCTTCCGCCTTCGTCAGCCGGTCGTCATGTGCTAAGAAGCGACCCATAGGACTCAGAGACCTCGATCCTTTGCATTCGCGAGGAGTTCTCTCACCAACGTGGCCTTTGCGCGTTGCTGGCGGCCCATTTCCCGTTCACATTCACCTAGTTTCACGAGGTCGCGGACATCGGAAGTGAACAGCATCCGCAAAGGCCGATCGTCGCCTGTCACTTCGCAAAACGGTGCCACGAGGAAAGCTGGAAAACGCGCCGTCTCCTTCGTCGTGCATGTGTAATCATTGAGCTTTGAGGCATTGATAGACGCGCCGGTCAACCGGGAAAGCTCCTTTGCGATTTGTTCACGATCCTGCCCGTTCATCGCATCTGAAAGCACGCGTCGGAAAGCAAGATCAGTCTCTGGCGGTCGGTTTCCAATAGAGCGTCTCACTTTCGGATTGCCTCCATTGCATTTTGCTCTAAGCTGAGAGCATAGAGTATCACCAGAGCAATACGAGGGCAATAGAAAAATGGCTAAGGTAGCCTACGACGGCAAATTGGTGGAGCGAATCAAGGCCCTCAGGGGTTCGCTTGGTCTTTCGCAGCGCCACTTCAGCGAGTATTTAGGGGTGAGCGCCTCGCAGGTGTCGCGATGGGAAAAAGGAACGGAGTGGCCCTCCAATGAGAAATTGATAGCGCTTGGGAACCTTTCGCCTCTATCGGTGGGCCTCTGGTTTTGGCGGCGTGCGGGTCTGGATACCCAGGCCGTTGAAGAGGCGGTTCTACGAGAGTTGACGAGGATGCCAGATGAGTCCACTCTTGCAAAGGCCGTCCGAATCCCGAGGCTAGACGTGGCTGCCCTTTTGAAGGAGTTGCGTGGTGGTGAAACTGACGAACTAGAACCTGTCGATTCGATTCCGCTGCCCTCTTTGTTTGTTCCGGAGCCTGCGTCTACGATCTGCGTCCAAGTTCCAGAATGGGCGAGGGGGCCGCTGCTCTTCGCTGGTGATCTCGCTCTGATTCGGCGCACACCGGTGCCATTGGCGCTTTTGCGCGACCGCCTTGTTGCCATCCTATTCGAACGCCGTCCGAATATGTTGATGCCAGTCTCCTGGATCTCACCGGCGCGCGAGGACACGCGGCGCGTGAATATTGCTGAGTTAGAAAAATGGCGAAACGAAATGGAGAGGCAAGAAGAGGGGGAGCGAGAGACGAATCGATTCCTCGCTGAAGCTACTTCGCCTGGCATTCTTTTTGGAATGTTGCGCATTGGCTCTGACGCCGCATGGAATAAACATTTGTCGAGCCTTGGGCCCGAGCACCCATGGCGTCTCTTCCTTGAATACGGTGACTATTGGGAGCCGTTATCGAAATGGAGCACAGAGGTGTTTCCATCCGAGGCGACATCGATTCCTGATCCCAGAGACGGAAGCCATCTTGTCGGCGCCGTTATAACTTGGATCAGCTCTTCGGCCATCGCGCCTCAACGGTCAGTTGATGAGATCCGGCCAGAGGCAGCCGATGAGTGATGCATTGACCTTTGCTTTTCCATTGCCACGGAAAAGCGAAGAGAGCTTCGGGCGGGCGCTCTCGCCGTGATCGTCGGCGCCCTCCCGAGGCGAACTGAATTACAACCGGAAATCGACGATCCGGGCAGGAGAAAGAATGACCTTAACGACAGCGACTACGAAGCCCAGCAAGACAGACGCAGCCACAATAGCGAAGCTCCGCGCACGCATTGGCGAGCTGGAATGCGAAGCCCAAAAGCTCGAAGATTTTTTGACTGCTTCCCGCCTGCGTAAGGAGCAGCTAATAGCTGAGCGCGCGCCCCTTGTGCGATTGGCGCGATCGCAGAAGGACGCTGAGGCGCAGAATCGCTTATACGAGATCGATGAGCAGCTCGCTTCCTTGAAGCGAGATATGGGAGACGACGAGAGCGCGCTCGCCGAGGCGACTTCTCAACTCGCCTCTACGCGAAGCGATCTTTCCGTTGCTGAATGGGAAACTCGGCGCAAAGAGGTCCGGGAGTGTGTGGCGAAGCACCTCTCCGGAGAGGTTCCCGAGGCAGTGGAAAAGGCCGCGACTGAACTGGCGACGCTACTTCAGGCGGCGGCGGACGAGGATCAAGAAATATATGCGCGCATTGTCGCCTTTGAGCCAGGCCTGCACGGAGTTGCCGGCGATCTGAGGAAGCTTCAGAAAATTCGGGCGGAAGTAATTGGTTTCCGATTGAGGAACGTTCTGGCTATTGACACAAGAGGCAAAACCATCGTGGGGATGCAAGACAAGGATGTTCCTCTTTACGATCGACGCCGCTACGCGGATGCTCTCGAAGCTCTCGACCGTCTGGAACCCGTGCGTTAGGCTCCCCATAGACAGGCAGGACCGTAGACGCCCTGGGGCGATTTTTTTGGGAATGTCACTTCGGCATTTGTAGGTGTTAAATCGGGTTTCAGCGCACAGTAGCCGAGGAACGAATGGATAGAACTGAGATGGCAAGTTCGTATTCGAGCCGTGATGTTCTGAGCCGGCGCATCGAGATGATCGAAATGCACGGCCATCTTCAACGCGAGCTTGAACACTGCAAAGACGCCATCGATTCGCTCACGTCCGAGCAGATCGACCTTAAGCAGGAGCGGGAATTGCTGCTTGGCGACCAGACGGATGCCGAGGCAAAAGCACGCCTGATCGTCATCGAGTCTGAATTGACGGGCGTGGATCGGCGCATGGTCATCCAAGGTAGGCGAATTGAAGCCATCAATTCGAAGCTCGCGGAACTGCGGGCGATGGGCATTGGTCCATAGGAGACCCGAAGAAAGCCCGCTGGGCACCCTACAGCGCGCCGACTGGAATTTTTGTGGGGTAGGGGCGGCCAAAAAGCGTGGCGCGGGCTTGGAGGCGGCAAAGAATACGATTCTCGGGTGGTTTAAGGGCGGTATTATCCGGGGCTGATCAGAAAACGGCCTGGGCAGATTTGGGGATTCAATGGGGGTTGAGACCAGCGAAGTCACGATCAAGATTAACGTCACCGATGAAAACTCGGCAGCGGCGGTGGGCTCTGTCACCCAGAATCTGAATAAGCTCGGCGAGGCCGGCGCGGAAGCGGGCCAGAAAGCAGGCAGGGGCGTCCGTGAAATCGGCGGCCATGCTCTCAGCTCTCTGGACAATGTGCGTCTGTTGCGCGATGACTTCGGTATTCATATTCCACGCGCGATGGAAAAGGCGATCGCATCAAGCAAGGTGTTGAGCGGAGCAATCAAGGGCATCGGGGCTGGACTCATCGCCTTCGGTGCAATTGAGATCGGCGCGCATATCTTTGAGGCTGCAATTGCGGGCGCGAATACTTTGTGGAAAGAGCATCTCTCGCTGACCCAAGCGGCTAAGGATTACAACGCGGAAGTGGCGAAAGCTGCGCACGACGACTTTGCCAACACGCGCTCGATCGAGACCACCAGGCAGCGCATTGATGAAGCGACCGAAGCGGTGGCACGGTTTCACGCGAAATCACTGGAGGTTGCGCACATCACCCACGCTCCAATTACATGGGGGAGTGTTGGAAGAGCAGCGATACCTTTCGGATTGGGCCAAGCATGGGCCTTATATCACCAGGGCACCACAGCCCACGATCTGCAAGGACAGTCCGTGGACGCGCAGCGCCAGGCCGACGAGCTGCGCAACAAGCGGTTGCCCGAGCAGCAGCATCAGACCAACCTGGATGCGATCGAGCTGCAGCATGCGGCCGATGGACGGCTGCGAGGCGAGCAGAAGATCACGGCGGAGAAAGCGAAGCAGCACGAGATCGATATGGAAAACATGCGCTTCGACGCCAACCGGGAAGGCCTGTACAAGGATTATCTTCGCGACAGCAACATGACGGCCGCGCCCGGCAGCAAGGAGAAGCAGGCCAGGGAGAAACAGGATGCGGACCTGGCCAACATCGTTGCGCCCAACGCCGGCGAATCCACTTATGGCACCAAGGCAAGAATCGCCGATGCGAAGGCCGACGCCGATCTTTTTAACCTTCGCCGCGAGCAGGGGCACGAGCTGCAGCGCATGCGCGAAGAAGCGCTGGAGGCCGGGCTGCGCAGCGCAGCGCTCTATAAATCACAGGAATCGGCTGCGATCGACGAACTGAAGTTTAAGGATCTCGACTCCGTCGCCGCGCGCAACGCCGTGCATGCGAAGTTCCACGCGGAAGAGCTGAAGCGCCTGCAAGAGCAGAACAACCAGGTGCAGAAGATGCGCGAGGAGACGCAGCTCGGCGGCCTGACCGGCGTGGCGCGGATCCAGCAGGAAGGGCGCAATCGCACCGCCGATATCTACCGCAACGAAGCGGGCCTGAATCCTGGACAGATGCTGGCGGAAGTGAAGGCCGTCAATGACCAGACGGCGCAGCAGATCGGTGAGCTGAACAAGAGCTTTAAGGAACGCGTGGATGAAATCGTGGGCCAATCGGCGAACCGCGAGCTGCAGGGCTTCGCACGGATCCGCGCCGAGGCGCAAAACCAGATCCGGCAGTTGACCGATGAATTCAACAAGAGCGGCGGCAACCCTGCGGATCTTGCTCGCGGCGTTGCAGGCATCAATGCCGGCGCGCAGGGGCAGGCTGGTGACCTGGCACGGAAGAACGAACAAGAGACAGAGCAGATTGAAGCGCAAGCCCGCTCGAAGTGGTACGACGCGGAGAAACAGAAGACGGCCGCGATTCAAACCGAGTACGATGAGCGCCTGCGCAAATATCAGGACGAGCTGCAGGCGCAGGAAATCAGCCAGGATGATTACAACCGCCGCGCCGCTGCGGCCGCACAGGAAGCGAATGCCGAGATGGTGCAGGCCGCGACCGAAGCGCGCACCAAGATGGCCGAGCAGTTCGATCAGTTCTTCCGCGGCATCGATCACCCGATGAAGATGTTGGAGCAGCTCGGCGACAAGGTTGCAGGGCAGGCGGCAGCGGGTCTGGTGCAGCGGTTGCAGATGCACGCGGGCGGCGGGACGGGCATGCAAGGCAGCTCCGGCATTCCGCTGCTTGATACGGTGATGGGCGGCTTCGCTCTGGGCGGCGGTAAGACGCCTGGCGCTGGATCTACCGCCGCGGGCGCGCATGGCGGCCACTCCGTCGCGCAGGCTATGTTCGCTGTGTCGCAGGCCACTATCAATGTAGGCGGCGCAAGCTTTGGCGGCGGTGGTGGCAGCACGGGCATCCTTGCGGCCGGCAGCTCCGGAGCGAGCGGCGGATCCAGTGGCGGCGGAGGAGCATGGGGATCGGGCACATATGGTTCCGGTGATTTTGTCGGCGGCTATAGCGGCGGCGGCAACACTCTTGGGTTCCCTGGCGGTGGTGGCTCCGGATCCGCTCCTGGTCCATCATTTAATTTCGCGGGCATCGCCGCTCCGGGCGCAGTGCACAGCGGAAGCATCGTTGGCAGCCTTTCATCGGGCCTGGACATCTTCAAACAGGTCAAAGGCGAGGCGGGTACTGGTAGCTTGCGCGGCGGCATCAAGGGCATGTTCAACGGCGTCGGCACCGGCACCCGTTCTGGCGATACCACGGGCGGCGGCAGCTTGATGAGCGGCATCAAGGGCATGTTGGGCATCAAGGCCAAAGCCAACGATTCTCTGGATACGACGACTCCGGACCTTAGCGGCAAATTCGATAAGAACGGCAATTTCATATCGTCGGGCACCAACAATGGCGGAATGCTGACCGGTGCGGGAGCCACCATGGGAAACACCCTCGGAGCTGTTGGCGGCGCGCTTGGCATGTATTCCGCTGTTGAAGGGACGGGCGGCTTTGGCGGCGCGTTGAAGGGCGGCATGAGTGGCATGCAGCTCGGTGGCGCGCTTGCTGGCCCGATGGGCGCGGCCATCGGCATGGGCGTTGGCGCTGCCGTTGGCGCAATCGGCATCGGCGGCCGGGAGCAGGCTCGTGTGTACGATCTGAAGACCGTCCGCCCCAAGCTCACCTCTGACCAGGACAGCTATGCGCAGGGCGGAATGGATTATATGTCTGCCTATAGCGACGTGCAGCAAATGATCGGCACGAGCTGGGCAGCAACGAAGAAGATGGGGCCGGCCGCGGAATCCTACTGGGGCGACACCATCAAGCCCGAGCTGCTGAGGACGATGGGGAAGTTTACCGCTGAGGAGCGCGCGGGTCGCAGCATGTACACCGCCTCCGGAGCGAGCTTCGCCACGGGCACGCCTAACGTCCCTGAGACCGGCTATGCCCGCGTTCATGCGAACGAACGCATCTTCTCCTCTGTCGACAATCGCGAGATTACGCGCGCGGTGGTGGAGGGGAACCAGAGCAAAATGCCAGTGCAGCAGGGCATGAGCGGAGATGTCAACCTGCATGTGCACACGATCGACGCGCGCGGCGTCGCGGACTTCCTCGATAGGTACAAGCATGACATCCGTGACTCGATCAATCAAAGCTATGGCGAGAATTCTGGGGGAGGGCTGAACTGATGCCTGCTTTGTCGAAGTCGCCAGGCACCCTCGCAAGAAAAGAATTGCCGATTCCTGTGTATTGCGTGGCAGAAATTCTTCAGACAAGCGAATACACCGTGAACGCTCTTGTTAATGATGGTGTGCTTCAAAAATGCGCTCCACCAAAACGCGCTGAGCGCCTTCACTGGATATCTCTTCCCTCCCTTTTGGCCTTTCTAGAGGGACTTCATCGAACGTACAAATTCGGAGGTGGAGCTAGTAATAGCAGTGCAGGCGCGACGAACGAAGGAAAGGATGCCAATGAATAAATACGTGTTGAAAATGGGCGAGGAAGCAGGCGTAGACGGCCTTGACGGACAATGGAAAGAGATACTGCGCGCTGGCGCTGTAGGCTCAGATCAATCGGGCGGCGAGACCTACACTCCTGGCGATCTCGATGGTTTGGTCAGGGAATATACACTGAGAGACGCTTTTGATGAGAAGGCACCTGTTGCGTTGGGGCTTGCCGACAAAACTGACTCAGAGCCGGTAGGTCAAGTCGATGCGCTTCGACGCGTGGGCGACTCTCTCCAGGGGAAATTCAGCAAGATTGACCCTCGCGTCGAGCACCTCTATGGACGCGGCGCGTTCCCGAAGCTAGCTACCCAGGTGAAGCGTTCGCCTGACGGTGATTCACTACAACGCGTCGGTCTGATTTCGCCTGTGTATAACGGCAGCACTTGGGATGATAATGCGACACCGTCTCTGGAGAATCTGATGAAAAAGCATGTGGGTAACAAGGAACACGTCTTCTCTGGCGGAGGCCGTGGCCACTACATCGAGGTCTCACAACCCGTCTTTCCGGAAAGTGCTTTTGCGGGTAGCGCCACCAACCCTGCGCTCGCCCAGCTCAAGAAACAAGGTTATTGGTGCGATTTTTATGACCGCAAGGGACTGCCTCTTTTGTTCAGCGAGGCCGTCTCCAATCCTCAGTTGTCGAGGCATCTAGTTAAGTTTGTCAAGATGCTCGCATCTCCTGAAGTGGATCAAAATTCGGCGATCCTGTCTATGCGTGCAAAATACTGGGCGCGGACGCACGATGTGAGTTTTGGCGAGGCTCTCGACCAGGTGTCGCGCGTGGCCTGGGATATGCCGCAGCAGACCATGACGCAGACTCTCACGCCTGAGTTTAGGCAGGCCGAGAAGGAAGGCTCTGATAGAGCCGTGGCGGGCGGCGTTTTAAGTCAGCAGTTAGCAGACATGGCTTGGGCGCGCGCGCGATCGAAGAATGAGACTTTCAAGCAATCACTCGCCCAGGTTTGCGCGGAGCGCCCTGATTTGGTTAGCGCCCAGTATGAGAAACAACTGGATCAATATGCGCATCCGCGGGCTTGATTTGGACGGAGTTTTTGAGGGCTTTCACCGTGTTGCTTAACTGGTAAACATTAGGATCGAATCTGAGAGGCCAAAGTAGCCGCAAAGAGCGATCTAGAAATACGAAGGTGCGACGGTTCGGACCTGTTTCCGGGCGGTCGCGTTGGTGTGTCTAACGCTTTTACCGCTCATTTTAGACAAATATCCTCTGCACACTTGGACAAATATCCTCTGCAGCAACAAGATCACAAAGCGAGCAGACCGTTGGCGTCAGTGCATCATGGGGGCGGGAGGCGGCCGATATGCGGGCATATTTGCCACGGGGGTGCTCATGTGTTCCTTGACGTTGCGGGCTAGTTTTTCAATGATGGCGAGTTTGTGTAACTGGTCTGGAGTGAGCGAATCAGAGTCGGCCTTTCGGATTTCCGCGTCGAGTTCGTTGGCCAGCTTGAGGAGCTTGTTGGTGTCGGAAATGATCTCCTTTTGTCGCATGTCATTGAGTGCGCGTGCCCGCCGGGCCGCGTCAATCTGGTCGGGCTCGCTGCGGTCGTCATCGAGGCCCCCGCCGACGCTTTGGCCGATGGGCTGGGGATATGGCATGTGCGGGGCGGAGGGGGCTTGGGCATGGGCCGTTGGGGCAGTCAGGAGGGCGAGGACGAGGACGAGACACGCGGCGAGGGGCGCAAGACGGGTGGGACGTGCGAGGCGAATTGAACCCGTGATCCGGGCCGCGATCAAACTCAGCGATACAGGCCGTTTCTCAGTCATACCGGACCATCCTCAATCCAAGTGCGACCTTCCGCTTACTTCCTCTTCCTCAAGGAACATTCTGTTGCCTGATTCAGTTTGTCTATCCCGGGCCCACGGTCAGCTTCATTTTTTCTTTTACGTCGTGGGCCAGCTTCTCAATCGCGTCGGCCTTGCGGATCACGTTGAGAGAAAGCGTGTCCTTATTGGTTTTGTCGACTTCGGATTTAAGGTCTGTGGCTAGTTTGAGCAGCTTTTCGCTGTCGTCGGCGATCTGCTTCTTGCGTTCGGCGTTGGCGGCTTCGAAACTCTGTTTCTGGGTCTGCTGGTTGTTGATGTCATTCGCCTGGTTGCTGTCGGGAACGCGATTCAGCTCCGGTGGAAGATGGGGATCGCGGTTCTGCTGCCACAATCCGTGACTGGCCAAGGGGACGGTGACCACGAATGCCGCGAGGGCGAAGGCGCCAATCCAAAGCGCCTGCGGGAATCGCGTAGCCCTGGCCGTTTGCTTCTGGAGTTCCATGGGACGACCTCCTGCCTGATGCCGGGGTGGCCCGGTGACCAGGATGTTTCGGGTGCGTGCCGGTCCGGCGAACGGGCGGGTATGCGGACAGGCAGCCGGATAGGCAACCCGAGGCATCCTGCGGACAGTCTAGTCTAGAACCAGGAGAATTGGATGCACCCTTTTTACTTTGTGGGGTTTTTGGGCTTGCTGCGATGGGGAATCTTCGCCGAGGGCCGGTTTCTGGGCAAGGTTCTGGACGAATGGATCGATGACGCCCAGGAGTTTGTCCACACCAAGCTGCCGCACCTGCTGATGGCGGTACTGATTGCGTATGTTCTTGTTCGCCTGCTGCGGCTGATTACAAACAGGATGATTCGGATCGCGGAAAAGCACGCGGCGGGCGGGAGCCGCATCTCGCAGGTAAAGACGCTTGCGAATGTAATCAGCGCGACGGGTCTGGCAATCATCGGGACGATTACCGCGCTGCAGTTTCTGGCGGCTGTGGGGGTAAACCTGACGCCGCTGCTGGCATCTGCCGGAGTAGCGGGAGTGGCAGTGGGCCTGGCGGCGCAAAGCATTGTGAAGGACGTGCTGAACGGCATCATTATCGTGATTGAAGATCAGTTCGATGTGGGAGACACGGTGCGGCTGTCGGGGATGACCGGGACGGTAGAGGCGATGACGCTGCGCAAGACAACGGTGCGGGACGGAGATGGAACGCTTTATATCATTCCCAACTCGCAGATCACGATTGTGGCGAACCTGAGCAGGGACTTCTCGGTGGCCACGATCAATGTGAGCGTGGACTTTTCGGCCGATCCGGACAAGGTGCAGCAGATCCTGGTGAAGGTGGCCACGGACATACGGAACAGCGATGCGTTCAAGAGTGTTTTTCTCGCCGATCCGCAGGTACTGGGCGTGGATTCGATGAAGGGCTCGCAGCTGATTTTTCCTGTCATCTTCAAGACCAAGGCGACGCAACAGTATGGGCCGATGCGGGAGTTTCAGCGGCGGGTGCGGCTGGCACTTGAAGAGCACCATATGCTGCCGGGCGATCCGAATCGGGTGTTCAGCTCATTCAGCGAAAAGGGGAACGCAACACAGCAGGGGTCGGCAGTTCAAGAGGAGCCTCATGAGGCCCCCAAGGCGGACCCGACGGCGAATAAGGCGCATGATGTGAATCCGTTTAACCCGGAGTAGGGGGAAGACAGATTACAGGTTACAGATTACAGGTTACAGTTTTACGCAAAAGCAGGAGCCGTTCGACCACCCAGCCAGATATCATTCGCCGTGATTAAACGATAGGCAGAGCGATGTCCAAGGTCCCCAGGTGCAAGGAGCCGAGGACACCCGCAGGGCTGAAGTCCGACTCGGTTATTGGCTCTATTCGGCACGACTGAACAGGCTGCGGAAAAACTCCCTGGACCGAAGCAGACTCGGTCGATGAAGCGTAGCAGGGGCTAAAGCCCGACTCATTCTATTGGCCTTTTTCGGCCCGGCTCAAGCCGT